>JBJEBQ010000042.1:0-45298 GCA_051870215.1 Candidatus Cryptobacteroides sp.
AGAGCATGCAGGCCGAGAATTTCAAACGCATACTCCTCACGCTCAATGACGATGTCAGGGTCGTTCTGATAAAACTGGCCGACCGTCTGCACAACTGCAGGACCATAGAATTCATGCCTGAACACAAAAGGGACAAAATCCTCAGCGAGACCATGTTCATCTTTATTCCCCTCGCCCACCGCCTCGGTCTTTACGAGGTGAAATCCGAGATGGAAAACATTTGGCTGAGATACAAGGAACCGGATGCATATAATGACATTTCCGCAAAAATCAACCGCAATCTTATTGATAAAGAAAAGGAAATAGACGAGTTCATTGCTCCGATAAATAAGGCTCTGGAGGCTGCAGGTTTCAGTTTTGAGATTAAAAAACGTGTCAAAACCCCTTATTCCATCTGGCATAAGATGCAGACCAAAGGCATCAGTTTTGAAGAGGTCTATGACCTGTATGCAGTCCGCATCATTTTTGATCAGGAAAAAATCCAGAATGAAACAGAAAGGGAGCAGTGCTATCATATTTTTTCAATCATCACCGGCATCTACCGCTACAAGGCCGACCGTATCAGGGACTGGGTAAAATATCCGAAGAACAACGGATACGAAGCCCTGCATTGTACTCTGATGTCGCACATGGGCATTTGGATTGAGGTTCAGATACGGTCAATCAGGATGAATGACATTGCAGAAAAAGGTATTGCGGCGCATTGGGCATACAAACAGGACGGATTCACCTCTGAAAATGATTCGGAGATGGACAAGTGGATTATGAAAGTCAAGGAAATCCTTGTAAATCCGGACGTCAGCTCTCTCGAACTGCTCGACCTCGTGCACAACGACCTCATCAAATCGGACATTTTCGTATTCACTCCGAAAGGAGATCAGCGCAGGATAGAAAAAGGTGCCACCGCTCTCGACTTTGCTTACTTAATCCACACTGCCATAGGCAATAAGGCTATTGCAGCTAAAGTGAACATGAAGCTTGTTCCGCTTTCATACACCCTCAGAACAGGAGACCAGATTGAAATCATTACGGCCGAGGATGAACATCCGAAGACCGAGTGGCTTGATTTTGCCAGGACAATGAAAGCCAAAAAGCTGATTATGGACTATTTCAAGTCGCAAAGGTCTGAAACTGTAAAGGCAGGAAAACTTATGCTGACAAACCTTGCCGAGCAGTATGGCTACAAAATCACTGACAAGGACCTGAATTTCCTGATGAAGAAATACGAGATTGCCGAGAAGAAGCTCGACGAACTGTATTTTGCTGTGGGCGTGGGCATTGTCAAACTCGACAATGTCGACGAATATCTGAAGAATTCGGCAGAGCGTAAGAAAAAAGGCCTGCTCGACTGGTTTAAAATAGGTTCTGCACCGAAAGAACCCGTCAAAGAAGCTGAGGAGGAATATATTATTTCCGCAACTGACAAACACAAATATCTTATAGCGCCGTGCTGCCGGCCTATCCCGGGCGACAGTGTGCTCGGATTTGTGGGCGATGACGGAGCCATTACCGTCCACAAGAAAAGTTGTCCTGAAGCCAACAAGCTCGCATCAAAATACGGAGACAAGATTGTCATGCCACAGTGGGAGCGTACCATCGTCAAGGATATGGCCTTTCTTGTGCGCCTGAGTCTCAAGGGCTACGACCGCATAGGCATCATACATGAGATTACCCGTTATATTTCGTACGTGCTCGGAGTCAACATAAGAAAATTCTGTCTCAGCACCGAAGAGGGCGTATTTGAGGGCTACATCGACCTCTATGTGCACGAAAAGAACGAAATGGACAAACTGATAAGGAAATTGGAGAAAATAGAAGGAATACAAAGCGTCATACGCACCGATTTGTAGAGAGATTAAGGATGAAAAGAATAAATTACATATTCCCGGCAGTGATTGTGAGTCTCGTCAGCATAATGATTTTCTCACATTCCTGCGCCAATACCACCACTCCGCCTACAGGAGGGGCAAAAGATACCATTCCTCCGGTCATGAAACTGACCAAGCCGCTGCAGGCGTCAACGAATGTGCCCCGGCACAAGACCAAACTTGAAATGAAATTCAATGAATATGTCGTGGTCAAGGATCCGAAGGGACTTTTCCTTTCGCCTCCGCTCGAAAAGTCTCCTAAATTCAAGATCGTCGGCAAAAGTGTCGTCGTATATTTTGAAGGGGATCTTGACAGCAACAAGACATATACCCTTGATGTGACGGGTGCAATCGTTGACAACAATGAGGGCAACCCTTTCCCTGGTTACACCTTAGTGTTCTCTACAGGAGACCAGATTGATTCAATGGTACTTACGGGAAGTGTGCTGGACTGCAACACCCTAAATCCTGTGAAAGGCGCGACTGTGATGCTCTACAAGGACCATGCGGATTCGGCTGTTTTCCTCAAAAGGCCTGATGCCGCCATCAAGACCGACGACTGGGGCTATTTCTGCCTGCGCAACATTCAGGACACGCTCTACAGGCTGTATGCGGTAATGGATGAGAACAACAATAACAGATACGACCCCGAAACGGAAAAAATAGCCTTTGCTGACAGTCTGGTACGTCCGGTGATGCGCGTCAACGATTCCCTTCCGGAATTGAAAAAATATGACATGAAAGACACAGCGGCCTGCATGGCCCGCAAAAGCGAATATGAGCTGAAGCTCTTCCGCGAGAAGCCTACCAAACAGATGATAGTCAACAAGGAGCGTGTCGGAGAACGTACCGCATACATCACTTTCATGGCTCCGTATGCTCAGATTGACAGCATCTGGTTCAGGGGCGTGCCGTCCGACAAACTGATTACCCAGTTCAACCTCCAGCAGGACAGTCTGGAAATCTGGGTAAACGATCCTAAAAGGCAGCCTGATACGCTTTTCCTCAATGTGCAGTACATGAAGACAGATACGCTCAACCAGCTGGTAAGCACCCTCGAAGAGATCAAACTTCTCAAACCCAAGGCGTTACGCGGCAAAGGAAAAACTCCCAAAAAGGACATAAAGAAGGAGGATACTACTGCAGTGTTCACTATCGATGCGAAGCCGGAAAATATCGAGCAATACGGTTTTGTCATAGAATTCAAATATCCTCTTGTGGAGCAGGCCTTTGACTCGCTTTCTTTCCGCTACATAAACCCACGCCAGAAGGAATTCACTGACAAATATTCAGTCGTCCAGGACAGCCTGAACCTCAGGAAATACATACTTACGCCTGAGTCGAAGATACTGCCTGGATATGAATACATCCTTAAAGTGCCATATCGCAAATTCAAGGATATCAACGGCTTCTACAACGACAGTTCAGAGGTGAAGGTTTCCCTGCCAAAGGATGACAAGCTCAGCAGCCTGATATTGAATCTCAGCAATGTCCACAACAAATACATTGTGGATCTGCTCAATGAGAAGCGCGACAAGGTGCTGCGCAGCTATATCATAGACAAGGATGCAACGCTCAACTTCCCCTACCTCAAGGCTGGAAAATATTCCATCAGGATTACTGAAGACATCAACCGTAACAATATAGTCGACACCGGTATACTGCTCGAACACAAGCAGCCTGAAAAAGTGCTCTTCTATAAATTGGCTGATGACAAGACGCTTATTGACATTATGGAATCCACAGAGCTGGAACAGAATATAGACATGGGAGAAATGTTCAAATGAGAAAACTGATATACATATTTTTCCTGTTATTGCTGCCTTCCTCCTTTGCTCTCGCCCAGGAGGAATACAGCAACGAATATCTCGACACCGTGACGGTGAAGAAGCAGAGCATGGTCAATGACTACTCCATGATAGGCATCCATTACGGAGTCAGCCTGTCTCAGGTGCTATGGAATCCTTCATTCAAACAGGAGTTGCTTTTCCAGCCTATAAACATTTCGCTTACATACACCAAGTATTGCAAAATGTTCGGTTATCTCCCATATTTCGGATATCAATTCGGAATTGCATACGGCAGAGAAGGTTACAAATTCAAATACAACAAGGATTCGGACTATACCCACACAATCGAAGGTGCCGAGCAGGCGGTGATTGACGTTGCCGACTTCAATTTCCTCATGCACTGCCATTATGATTTCTGGAAAATGAAAATCTTCGTAAACCTCGGTCCTTACGTCGGCTACAGGCTTGCCATAGAGCGTTTTCCCGGCAAAAACGGTTCTGTGGATGAAGCCATACGCAAAAAGTTCATAAAATCGGATTTCCGTTTCGATTACGGACTCAAAGGCGGAGTCGGTTTCGGTCTGGTTTTCGACCCGATTGAAATCCAGTTTGCCGCCACCTACAAGCAGTCTTTGAATTCCCTTTTCAAGCCGGACAAATATAGCGAGTATTATTACCGCTTCGGCTACCCTTTCAATATAGTGATTTCAGGCGGTGTCTTGGTGCAGCTCTCGAGACGCACGGGCAAGACCAAGGCCGAACTGAAGAAAATGGCAAAAGAAAAAGTATATAGCAACGATTATGATTTATCAGGCGAAAATAGGTAAGGTGAGCATCGGAGGAGACGCTCCCATTGTGATTCAGACTATGTGCAACACTCATACAAGCGATGTGGAGGCTTCGCTAATGCAGTGCAGAAGACTCTACAAGGCAGGCTCGCAGCTGATCAGGCTGACCGTGCCGACTTTGGAACAGGTGGAGAATCTGCGTCAGATCAAGGAGACTCTGCGCAGTGAGGGCATAGAAGTGCCGCTCGTTGCGGATGTGCATTTCTCGTCCCAGATTGCCATCGCCTGTGCGGCAGTGGTTGAGAAAGTACGTATCAATCCCGGTAATTTCCACAAGGACCACGAGCAGGCAAAGTTGCAGTTCTCGAAACTTGTTGAAGTATGCAAGGAGCACGACACGGCTATCAGAATAGGCATCAATCACGGCTCTTTGGGTGAAAGAATCACAACACTCTACGGCAACACTCCCCTCGCCATGAAAGAAGCTGCTATGGAATGGCTGCAGTTGTGCATCGACAATGATTTCTATAATATCGTGCTGTCACTCAAAGCAAGTAACACTTATGTTATGGTGGAGGCATACCGACTTCTCTACGAAGAAATGGTGAAAATGGACAGGATTTTTCCTCTTCACCTTGGTGTGACGGAAGCGGGCAACGCCGACGCCGGACGAATCAAATCCGCAGTTGGAATTTCCGCCCTGCTGAGCGCAGGGATTGGCGACACCATCAGGGTTTCTCTGACTGAGGATCCTGAAAATGAGCTTCCTGTTGCCGACTTGATCGCCTCACGCTACAACCACACAAGACATTCTTCGCTCGTCAGTCTGAATCTGAGCGGCAGGACTGCGACGGCCACCTACGCTGCCCCTTCACGCGAGACTCTGCTTGTTGACTTCGCCTGCGATTTCGGAAAGAGGCTGCTCGACAAGGAATTGGATGACGTGATACTCTGCGGAAGCTATGTCGCAGAGGACGGCAGCACTGTGACTCTTGACAGCTCGGACGAAGCCGCATATCTGCAGGACGAACTGCTTCAGGCTGCACGCAGGAAATTCTACCGTCCGGAATATATCGCCTGCCCTGGCTGCGGACGTACTATGTACAATTTGGAAAGCACTTTCGAGGAGGTGAAGCGCCGCACGGCCCATCTGAAAGGCATGGTCATAGCCGTTATGGGCTGCATAGTCAACGGTCCCGGCGAAATGGCGGATGCCGACTGGGGTTATGTCGGTGAGGGCAACCACAAGGTCTCCATATACAAAAAGAACACGCCAGTCCTGAGGCATGTTCCTGAAACTGAAGCGATTGACTGCCTTCTTGAATTGATAGAAACCGATAAAAATTAGCTTTGCAATGCCCGGGTAATTCTCCAAGAGTTACTTGGGCATTTCTTCCTGGGCTTTCGCCCACTGCTCTTTGGCGTATGCCTGCATATCCTCGACTTCATCCTTTTCATCGATAATCTCATGGCCTATCATGGTCTCGATGACGTCTTCCATAGTGACTATGCCACGGAAAGAGCCGTATTCGTCAATGATGGCCGAGATGTGTTCGTTCTTTTCAAGCAGCTGATCCCAGATTTCATCCACCGGGGTGTTTTCCTGGAAAGTAAGAATCGGACGGATATAATCTTTGATAGGATGGTTGAAATTGTCCTCGGCCATGTTTTCAAGTATGGTCTGGCGGAGTACATATCCTATTACATATTCATCGTTTTCCTCGTCACAGACAGGTATGCGCGAGTATTTGTCGAAGTCCTCGTTGTCATAGAATTCCTTGATGGTCATCTGGCATTCGGCTGTCTCCACCACCACTGACGGAGTCATAATCTGGTGTGCTGTGATGTTGTCAAGCTTCAGGACATTCTGAATCAGTTTCTTCTCGTCCTTTTCTATGACATCTTCCTCGGTTGCCACGCTGACCATCGCGGAGATGTCCTCTTTGCTGACACTCACCTGGTCCGCATTCTTGGCAACGAGATTCGTGAGTTTCTCAAAAAGCCAAACCAATGGAAAAGTGATGATTATCATAAAATTGATAATCGCCGAAGCCGGCACTGCAAGTTTTCTCCAATAATAGGTTCCGATGGTTTTCGGCAGGATTTCAGAGAAGACTAAAATCAGTATCGTGAAGATTGCCGAGAACGCTCCTACCAAGGCGTTGCCGTAGACATCAGTCACCAATGCACCGACTATGGCCGCTCCGACGGTATTTGCGATTGTGTTGATGCACAGAATGGCAGAAATAGGCCTCTGTGCGTTCTGCTTGAGTTTTTTCAAGCGTTTAGCCCCCTTTCCGCCTTTTTCTTCCAGCCCTGTGATATAGGACAGCGGCGTGGAAAGCAATGTGGCTTCAAGTACAGAGCACAATGCAGAGATTGCGAGTGACGCAATCATGCAAATGTATATAAGTTCTTCTTTCATAAAGTATTAAGTATTCTATTACTTAAGTTCTGCAATGACCGATTCGCAGGCGAAAACCGTGTCACCGAGTTTCACCTTGATGTCGGCATCAAGCGGCAGATACATGTCAATACGTGAACCGAATTTGATTATTCCGCACTGACGGCCTTTGAGGACTGATTTTCCAGGTTCGGCGTATGTGACTATCCTGCGGGCGAATGTTCCTGCCAACTGCTTGAAAAGCACTTCACCGTGCTTGCTGCGTACAGCCATGGAAGCATGTTCGTTCAACTCAGATGCCTTCGGAAGGAAAGCAAGCATATATTGGCCCGGATGGTACTTGTAATATGTCACTTCTCCGCTGACAGGCCAGAAATTCACGTGGACATTGAAGAAAGTCATGTAGACTGACACCTGTATGCATTCGCATTTGAGATATTCGGATTCATATACCTTTTCCAATACCACAACCTCTCCGTCTGCAACCGAAGTCACCTCATTTTCCCCTCCTATGGTCTTGCGTCTCGGTACACGCGAGAAAAAAACGATGAAGCCCATGAAGAATATTATCATCGCCGAAAGAATGTAAGTCACCGCCCTCACTGGAACGAAGCGGAACAGAGCCCAAAGCAGGACAAAACCCAAGAGCCAGGTGATAATTATAATTTTATAGCATTCTTTATGTACCGTCATAGCTGAATTTCCATTAAATTAAAGATAAGCAGATAAATGGCACCCACGGGAATGGCCATGAGTGCGCTGTCAAAGCGGTCGAGCATACCTCCGTGGCCGGGAATTGCAATGCCGCTGTCCTTGGTCTCACAATAGCGCTTCCACTGCGACTCGATAAGGTCTCCGTACACTCCGGCAATATTCATCACGACGGCAAGAGCAATGCAGTGTACAATGCTGAAGTCGAAGATTTTGATGCCCCACATCAGTATTGACACGAGTATCGCAGTCAGAAGACCGCCCCAGAAGCCTACCCAGCTCTTTTTCGGAGAAACATCCGGGCAGAGCTTGCCTCCGAATTTCTGTCCGAGGGTACAGCCGAAAATATAGGCACCTACATCAGAGCCCCAGATTATGCAGAAAAAGCCGAGAAGAATGTGACCGTTGAAATATATGCTTCCGTCGGC
The DNA here is from genome assembly GCA_051870215.1 of Candidatus Cryptobacteroides sp. Taxonomy (GTDB): domain Bacteria; phylum Bacteroidota; class Bacteroidia; order Bacteroidales; family UBA932; genus Cryptobacteroides. Next base: position 7,990 of record JBJEBQ010000042.1, read on the forward strand.
CGCATGATAGAACACAGCATAGTTCATCAGCGCCCAAGGGACGGCAATATACAGCAGTGCAGTGTATAGAAAAGCGTATTTGCCGAAATTCTGCCTGTCCTTCACGTAAACCGCATTCGCCATCATCACAAATATCGGTATGAATACGAGAATGTAAAGCAAACCGGACACTCCCAGTCCCGTGTGACAGAACGAGAGGATGAACAGCATCGCACCGGCTATGATTGAAAGTACCTGCGACATAGGGTATTTCTTGCCCATGGTCATGCGCAGGAATTCAAACATCATCATGCATAGAATCACAAGCATTACCGCTCCGAACAGGTATTTGTTCACCAACATCGCCGCAAGCATGATTCCCATGAAAATGGCGCCGGAAATAGTTCTTTTAAGTAAGTTGCTCATTGTAGTCTGTATTTATTTATCAGATCCATCCGCAGTCTCCTGAGGGTTCACAGTGGCCTGGAGTCCGGCAGTTTCAGCTGTACCAGGAGCAGGTTCCCCGGCACTTGGTTCTTCCGGAGTCTCCTCCCCGGCATCAGGCGAAATGCGTTTGCCGAAAATTCGTGTCATATCATCAGCGAAGATCACCTCCTTGTCCATCAGCAGTGCAGCCAGCTCGAGGAAACCCTCCTTGTGTTCCATCAGTATATTATAGGCGCGGTCGTGAATCATCCGAATCAGTTCCTTCACCTCCTGGTCGATAAGCTCCGCAGTCTTCTCACTGTATGGCTTGGTCATCTCATAGCCCCGCTCGCCTGTCGAATCATAGAAAGAGATTTCTCCGACTTTCTCGCTCATACCGTAATACTGGACCATGCCGTAGGCCATCTTGGTCAGTCTTTCAAGGTCGTTCAAAGCGCCGGTAGAAGGCTGTCCGTTTACGATTTCCTCAGCCACTCGACCACCGATGAGCGAACACATCTCGTCAATCATCTGCTCCTTAGTCATAAGCTGGCGTTCCTCAGGCAGATACCATGCGGCACCCAATGCCTGGCCTCTTGGCACGATTGTCACCTTGAAAAGCGGATTGGCGTATGGCAGCAGCCAACTTACCGTTGCATGGCCGGCTTCATGATGGGCGATTGACTTTTTCTCTGCAGGAGTCAGTATCTTGTTCTTTCTTTCCAGACCTCCCACTATCCTGTCAACTGCATCAAGAAAATCCTGTTTGCCGATGGCCGGCTTGTCGTGGCGTGCAGCAGTAAGAGCCGCCTCGTTGCAGACATTGGCTATATCGGCTCCGGAGAAGCCCGGAGTATGTTTTGCAAGGAAATCCAAATCGAAGTCATTGTCCAACTTGAGTCCTCTGAGGTGCACCTGGAAAATCTCCTCGCGTTCCTTTACATCAGGAAGCTCGACATGAATCTGCCTGTCAAAACGGCCTGCCCTCATAAGAGCCTTGTCGAGAATATCAGCGCGGTTGGTAGCCGCAAGACAGATGACACCTGAGTTTGTACCAAAGCCGTCCATTTCAGTAAGCAGCTGGTTCAGAGTGTTTTCCCTTTCATCATTGGAAGAAAAGCCGACATTCTTGCTACGGGCCCTGCCCACTGCGTCAATCTCATCGATGAACACAATGCAAGGCGCTTTTTCCTTTGCCTGACGGAATAGATCCCTTACACGCGAAGCGCCCACCCCGACAAACATCTCCACGAAATCCGAACCGGAAATGGAGAAGAAAGGCACATTCGCCTCACCTGCCACTGCCTTTGCAAGCAGGGTCTTGCCCGTACCCGGAGGGCCTACAAGCAGCGCGCCCTTCGGAATCTTGCCGCCGAGAGCCGTATATTTCTTCGGATTTTTCAGAAAATCCACGATTTCCATGACCTCTTCCTTGGCTCCGTATAGTCCGGCGACATCCTTGAAAGTCACCTTGATGCTGTCTTTCTCTGCAAGCTTGCCTGTAGACTTGCCCACATTGAAAATGCCGCCTCCAGGAGCGCCACCGCCCATATTCTTGCTCATACCGCGGAACATAAAAACCCACATCAATATCAGCAGGACAGGGAATACCAGCCACTCAATCATATTCCAGATGCTTTCATGATTTTCCACAATCACCTTCACCTGATTCTCAGGAGACACCTGCTCATTCATCTCCGCAAAAGCCTCCTCGGCATTGAAACTGCCTGACACTAAGAATATGAAATGTGGGGATTTGCGCGGAACCTTGCCGCCGAACACTGAAGCATACTTGTCGAGACGGTCAGCCTTGATAGTCACATGGCCTTCAAACTCGTTTCTGACAAAAGTAATCTCCTTGATATCTCCGGCAAGCCACTGCTGCCTGACATCCGTCCATTCCTCCTTCTGCGGGTTTCCTCCGCTCTGATTGAAGAACATCCAGCCGATGGCTATCATCAGCAGGACATAAAGCCATGATATGCCGATAGTTACCTTCTTAATCGGCTTCTTTTTATTATTATCTGCCATTATAAATACATTCAAATCTTTTCCAAAAGCCTATTCGGCAAATTCCACCCTTTCAGCGTCAGCCCACAGATCCTCCAAGCGATAGAACTCCCTATACGGCGTCTGAAACACGTGCACCACAATATCCCCATAGTCAAGAATCACCCAGAATGCGTTTTCCTTGCCCTGAGTACGCGCCACTTTGCGTTTTCCCTTCAGCCACATCTCATCCTCCACATTGTCTGCAATAGCCACGACATTAGGCGCGCTGTCCGCATTGCAGACCACAAAATAATCGGCTATAGCCGTGCCTATCGGCCTCAAATCCAGAGCAACCACATTCCGTCCCTTCTTCTCCAACATCGCATCCGCGATAATTTTAATCTCCTTATTATCCATTTATCAGTATTAAATATTATTTTTGTACTCAAATCGGAAAAATTCCGTAATAACTTACAAATATAGCAAAAAGCCGAGAGCAATACCAAATTTATTTGAAACAAAATCCTTACCAATACAATGAATAATTCAATTATATGGCTACAAAACGTCGATTCGACCAATAATGAGGCACTCAGAAGAATGGACGGACTTGACAATATGTCAGTAATTTCGGCATATTGTCAGACTGCGGGGCGCGGACAGAAGGGCAACAGATGGTCGAGCGTTCCTGGAGAAAATCTCACTTTCAGCATAGTTCTGAAATTTGCGGACTCACCGGAAAATGCCTGTGGCGAAATAAAATTTATAGAGGCGGTAAATCAATTTATAATAAATGAAATTACAACCCTTGCAGTGGTGAATTTCCTGGCAGCGCACGGTGTAGAGGCAAAAATCAAATGGTCGAATGACATATATGTCGGTGACAGGAAAATCTGCGGCATACTTATCGAAAATTCGGTGTCGGGCAGACATCTTTCACGCAGCATCATAGGAATAGGAATAAATGTCAATCAAAGAGAATTTCCGGCCGAACTGCCCAATCCCACTTCGATGGTCTGGGAAGGCTGCACTCCCCTCTCTGTCGAGTCTCTGCTAAGTGAGTTCATGGATTGTTTCAGGGCTGCAATGACTCTGACTCCGGCTCAGCTCAGAGAGCAATATCTCGGTCTGATGTACCGCCGCGGCACTGCCCATCAGTACCGGCTCCTCCCCAGCGGTGAGACTTTCACCGGCACCATCACCGGCATAGACCCCATCGGCCGCCTTGTTATCCTCCCAGTCGACAGCACTACAGCTCTCAGCTTCGGCTTCAAGGAAATCGCTTTTATAATTAGTAATTAGTAATTAGTAATTAGCAATTGGGGTTGTCACCTGAGCGTATGTCATTCTGGGCGGATGAAAGGAGTTATGTCACCCTGAGCGTAGCATTGCACTGCAATGCGTAGTCGAATGGGTCTTGTACATATTATAGCATTGATAAGTAGAATTATACAAAATTATTTGCCGACAAGCTCAAAAATCACTATATTTGGCATATTATTTTAAGGAATAAATACGTATAAGACTATTTTGGCATAATTTAATATGGAATATAGTTTTGATATTTTCAACAAGAGTCCTGAGCGCCTGGCAACAATTTTAGCAGAAAACTGTCGCAGACGCAGGCTTGACAAAGGTCTGAGCAGGCGTAGCCTCTCTGGAATAACCGGTATCCCGGAACCGACACTCGAGCGTTTTGAAACCAAAGGCAAGATTTCTCTCGAGGCATTCCTGAAATTGGTTGTTGAATTTGGCTGGTTTGACGAAATGAGTACCATTATGAGCAAAAGCAAGTTCACCACCGGAGAGGAACTTGAAACAATTAATAAAAACCGGAGAAGGCAGAAAGGACGATGAAAGATATTCTGAAAATAACAGTTTCATTAGATGGACATATTGTCGGCACTTTGCAGATGACACCAGAAAGAGACCGATGCGTGTTCGAATACGACAAGGATTGGATTGCAAGCGGTTTCCCGATATCGCCTTGGGAACTCCCCCTCCAGACAGGACTCATATACTCAAAAGAAAATAGCTTTGGCGGCGGATTTGCTGCATTTGAGGACAGTATGCCGGATGGGTACGGGCTTTTTCTGCTTGACAGAATGCTTCGTCGTGAAGGCAGTTCTTTGGGCGAACTATCCCCTCTTCAGAGACTGTCCCTGGTTGGCAGTTCCGGAATGGGGGCACTTTGCTATAAGCCTGAAGCCTCCGATAAGCATACTGATTCCATCACAGACAAAGACTTTGACGAACTTCAGCGTAAAGCTCTTGATGTACTCTCCGAGAAAAGCGATGCGGATGCATCTTTCTTGTACTACAATAGCCGTAATTCAGGCGGAGCAAGGCCAAAGGCGGTATATAAGGCTTCTGACGGTTCGGACTGGATAGTAAAATTCAGACACATATACGATCCTTCGGATATTGGAAAGATTGAATATCAATACATGAGGACCGCACAGAAATGTGGAATTGAGATTCCGGAAATCCGACTCATCAATGACCGCTACTTCTCGATTAAAAGGTTCGATATAAAGAACGGAAAGCGCCTCCATACTCTCACGGCAGCAGCCCTTCTGCAGTCCGATTTCCGCACCCAGAGCATAGATTATATTAATCTCCTTGCTCTGACTGGTTACCTGACACAAGATCCGGCACAGGTGGAGCAGATGTTCCGCAGGATGGTATTCAATATCGTATGTGTCAACAAAGACGATCACGCCAAGAACTTCAGTTTTCTCTGCGAAAACGGCAAATGGTCACTTGCCCCTGCATACGACATCACTTACTCCCCTGAAGGTACCAGAGGCGAACATTCGACATCTGTCAGATATTCTGGCAATCCAAGCCTTGAAGACATTATTTCTGCCGGCACAGGCATCCGCATAAGCCGAAAACGCTGCATGGAAATAATTGAAGAAATAGAATCTGTCTGCAATGCAGAACTTGATGTTGATAAAACAGTCAAAATCAAACTTTAACATGACGGTCTCGCTTCGTTGTCACCCTGAGCGTAGCATTGCGCTGCAATGCGTAGTCGAATGGGTCTTGTACATATAAGGGCTGCGTCGATTGGCGCAGCCCAGTGATTAGAAGAGTGTTTTGTTATTAATTATCAAAGCACCATGACTTTGATATTGTCAATGAACCAGCGGTTTGCCGTACCGGCATTATTTTCTTCGTCTGTCTGGCGAATTGTAATTCTGGTAGTTTCGGTAATTACCACACCCGACAGATTAATTGTTGCAGGAATCCACTCAAGAGCATGGTTGTTTTCCCAACCATGAGTCGGAACAGTAAATGTAGTGGATTCAGAGCCGTTCTCAACGACAACCAACAGGTTGACAGGATCAACTTTACCGGATCCCTGTTTCATAGGACACCAATCGAATGTGAGAGCAGCAGTCTGAGTAGAAGCGGCCATTGAAGGAAGTTTGATTGCTGCATGGTAGCCCGTCTTGCCTACCTTCAAATAGTTCTGTTGCAAATATATACACTCACTTGTTGTAAGTGTACCCTTGTTCCAGCGTGTGAATTCATAGCCTTTACTCTCCAAAGCCTGCAAAGCAGAAACTCCGTCGACTTTAGGTGTCGGGAGCTGCGGTGCATATGCACCTAAATCACCTGTTTCCACGGTGCGTCCTGCTGTTTGTCCTTTTCCGTCTCCTGCGACAGACCAAGGATCAAGCCAATTGAAATCTTCAGCGAAAATCACTTCACTTCCAAGCTGATTAATTGAGAATACATAAGTATAATCGTACTTTTCATTTCGGAAAGTAGCTTTCACATCTCGTGACAAGCCCGTATTTGCTTTGATTTCCACATCAAGATCGTATGTGCCGGCAACAGCTTCTGAAACAGGCAGCACGACATCATCCGAAGTAACGGTGAAGTCAATATTAGAAACTATTTGAACAGGGATTGTTTTACCTTCGACCGGGATAAAGCCAACAATCTGTTTGTCATACACCACATCAATCCTCGGCTCGAAGTTTTCCTGAGTTACGAGGAGTATAGCCTCGGCAGTAGTTCCCGGTATGCTGAAAATGACCGAACCGGTTCTTGCAGCGCCAGTTGTATTAGGTTTTGCAATAAAAGTATGGTGTCCGAATTCAGCCAGGTTCCTGGTCGTAAGTTCAGAAATCCAATCTGCCTCAATATTCACCTCGTAAGGATCAGTATACTGAGTGTTAATTTCAAAACTTTCACCTTCACCAAGCACAGTCACGCGGCTCTTGTCCAACGCCACGGATGTCATCAGCTGCTGACCTGCAGCAGATTGGTACACAACGATTTCTTCTGTAGTAATACCAGAAGTGACTACAATCTTCGCTTCGCGCGGTTCGCTCAAAGAGCTTGCATCACAAGTAATCTCGACAGTTTTCTTCTCGCCTGCCTCACCGCCGGTTTCCGAAACATGAACCCAATTGTCAGAGGTAGTGATTGTATAGAATTTATCCGAAACGACATCAAATGAAACCGGACCTTCAGGCACGCCTTTGAAGAGTACAGAATTATTATTAAGTCCAGTAATAGTGATGGTTGCAGGAACAGCCTGTGACTCAAGCATTACGCTTATATTGTCGATGTAGAAACGATGGGCATTGGTTTCCTTCCAATTAGAAGGGACAATTGAAAATGTTGTGGCTGTCGTTACTCCCTCTACTGTAACGGAAGCTCTCTGCCAGTGGCATTCGCTCTTTTCCTGATTGACTGCAATAATGTCACTGCGTTTCTCTTTATTGTCAACTTCTTCTTTACTTGCAGGATTCGTCACCTTGCCTGGACCTGTGATTTCAAGAACCAGCATGACTTTGTCCGGTGTACCGTCTCCCTGAAGCTGTGCGCAATAGTCCCACGATACTACGACATTGTCCGTACCGTCAATCCTGAATCTCGGAAGTCCCAAAGCCTGCCTATTGCCGGCACCGGTCTTTCCAAATTTAAGATACATATCCTGAAGATACATACTTGTCTTCTCCCCATTGATATCAGTATAGCCCCGGGCATGGAAATCATCCATAAATGAAAGTCCGGTCACAGGGTTTGCAGCGGTCATGACAGCATTTGAATAGACATTCACCGCACCGTCAGCAGAGGCGATTGAACCAGCGACGCAGTCGGAAACAGGGCCTCCTGACGGATTCGTAGCATTGTATGCAGCCACGTATGGCTCGAGCCATGAGAAATCCTCTACGAAAGGCAGTGGGGTTCCGACATTCTCGTCAGCTCCGTTATCCTTTGCGGAAACCACTAAATATGTCGCATTGCCGACATAGTATGCGCAGAGCGTGGCTTTGTGCGTATTGACCTCTTCGAGCACTTCACTTTCCACAAGAGTTGCGCTTGCTGTGCCTGAAATCAGGGATGCACCTAAAACCGTCCCATCCACCGTCACATAATTGACCGCAGCTGGTTTGTAGTCGCCAAGTTTGCCGTTGATATCTTCAGGTTCCGGATAGCTGAGCTCTTCATTGCCTTTGACTTCCACTTCATCGACAATGAGTGCGGGAACGCCCTCCTTCGTTGAAATGCTGCCGTTAAGCGCGATTTTGTCACCTGCTTTCACGGTATTGGCTCCTTTGACATACATGTTTGCAGAACCGTCCGAAATGACGAATGCCGAAGCAGTAGCAGCCATGACACCAGCCTCAGGTATCTTCACCGCAACTTCATCAGTGAGAGCGGCAGCCTCAGAGACCGTATAGTCAGCTGCATTGAGATATTTGTCTCCTTTCTGCCGTACAAGTACTTCAATCGAATAATTGTTCCTTGTCAGGGCAATGGTAATGATTCCATCGCGGGGGGCGGCTTTTATGCCGTTTTTATCAACATTGTCAGTGACGCTTACCGTAACCTTCATTGTATTCGAACCTTGGAGAGGATCGACAGTAATCCATTCAGGGGCGTCAACCATCCATTCCTCATCAGAGGCGATGGTCAACAGTTGCGGTTCAGCGCCGATTGCTTCGAATTCAAGGGATGATTCCGACAAAAGAGCATTGGGCTTTACGAGCTTTTCCTGTTCGCAGGAAACAAGCATGAAAGCAGAAACAGCAATGCCGGCAATTGCTTTGAATATATTATTAAGTTTCATAATCTGTGATATTAATTGTTAATACCGTCATTCCAGCCCGGGTTCTGCTCAAGATTTTCGTTGAGAAGACGGTCTTCAATAGGAATAGGATAGAGATAGTCCCTTTCCTCATCGAATTGTCTGTTCCTCAGCCTATGCATTTCGATATATCCGGAAGTCTTTTCACTCAGCACTATACCGTCTGATACCGGCACATTCTTGCCGTCTATCTCGATTTCCTGAATCTGGAAGGCTGCAACACCATCTGGCAGATCTGTAGGAGCATTTGCCGTAGCATAAAGACAGATGTCCGCAACCCCGTCTCCGGTAATGTCATATTGACCGGGACCAGGAAAATACATGCCGAACAACGGCTGCTCATAGCATTTGCCCTCTTTCCACCTCACAATGTCATCCCATCTTCCGCTGCTTTCGAGGCAAAGTTCTATTGTTCTTTCACGGCGGATTTCAAGAAGCTGTGCAAGATTTGAAGGATTAAGGGCTGCAAGATGAGTATAGCCGTACTTTTCGGAAGTAAGGAACGGGTCTATAGTAAGTCCTTGGAGTGTCATGCGCTTCATGCCGACCCTGTCACGAAGTTTGTTGATGGATTTGTCTACATCATCCTGGGTAAGCTTATTCAGTTCCGCCTTTGCCTCGGCGTATATGAGATAGGCTTCACCAAGACGGTAAACAGGGATGTCGTTGAAAGACATATCGGCTCTTTCTGCAGTCTCGTACTGCGGCTCCATCACGAATTTGTCAAAATGGAAGCCGGTCGAAGTAAGGCTCATATCCGGACCTTTGACTGTAAATTTCGAGTTTGTCCTAACATGGTCCGGCATTCTGATGATCGCGGCGAGACGTGGGTCTCTGCCTGCCACTTCATCCACGAACTGCATTGTCTCCCAGCCTTCCCTGGCAGAGAATCTGCTGCCGTCCTTCATAAGGAAAGAATCTATAAATTTCTTTGAAAATCCCCAGCAGCCGCCTGTCGCCATTGTTGCCATACCTGTACCGTTATGTATGCAGGATATAGACTGATCCATTTTGATTGCAAGGATATATTCATTGACATCGGCATTCACCTCACGGAACAACTTGCCGTAATCAGGAGCAAGTTTGTAAGGTCCTTTATCCATAATTTCCTCAGCAGCTTTGTAGGCAAGCTCCAGATAGTCGTCTGCAGTCAGGCCGTCTTCAAAAGACAGTTCATGATACTTTCTGAAAGTCCCTTCATAAAGGCAGAACTGGGCTTTCAGCATAAGTGCAGCCCATCTGTTTACCCTATAAGTGCTTACATCGGCAGGAAGGGCACCAATGGCAAAGTCTATGTCTTCAAGCATTTTGGACATCACGAATTCCCTTGAATCACGTGCCTTGTAAAGATCCGGATCTTTTGATCCAAGCTCCCTGTCATACCAAGGCACATCGCCGAAGCGCTTTACCTTTTCGTAGTAGAAGCGTGCGCGGAAGAATCTTGCAAGACCGGTATACTGCTCAACAACCTTTGGATCATCACATTTGTCCATATTGCCGAGCATGGTGTTGATTTTGCGCAACTGTCCCCATGACCAGCCGCCTGTACCTGCATTCTGTGGAATCTTTCTGGTCACACTTCCCAAAAGCTCATCGGAAAGATTAGCTTTCTGGAAAAAGATGTCGGACTGGTGATCGAAAGGTTCCTTGTCAAACAAATTGTCGTAAAACGAATTTGAAAACAGTTTCAAGTCGTTTTCGTTGCGGAAAGAATTTTCAGGAGCCTTTTTGTCCTTGGGTGTCATGTCAAGCATATCACAGGAAGACAGGCCAAGAACGACAACCAATATAGGTAAAATATATTTTTTCATATTCATAATCTCCATCTTTAGAATGTAATGTCAATACCGAACATCATGGTCTTCTGCCAAGGATAGGCAACAGCATCAGTCGCATTGGAGTTCTTGTACATTCCGGTTGATGTCTTCTCTTTATCTCTGCGGTATGCTGACTCAGGATCAAGATACTTCGTATATTTCTTTAAAGGAGACCAGTATGCAAGGTTTTCTCCTGAGAAATAGAAACGAATTTTGTCAATACCGATTGCACGGGTCCATTTCTGAGGCAGAGTGTAGCCAACTGTCAGGTTTTTGAACCTGAGGTAGCGTATATTCTGCAAATATCTTGTATTGACCGGCGCAAGCTCGCCTCCGGTAGAAGAATAGGCCCTTGCCCTCGGAAAATACGTGTCAGGATTATCTTCAGACCATACAGTCTTGATGAAATCCCTCGGCATAAAGGCCGTAACGTACGCGTAAGAGTAAGAACCCCAGAATGCGATACTCATTCCCGGCGGATAGTAATAATGGTTGCCGACGCCCTGGAAGAACGCACTGACATCAATACCCATCCAGTCAAAACCTATATTAAAGCCGTACTGCAGACTTGGGAGTGAATTTCCTATAATCCTACGGTCACCCGGATCATCCACAGTGTTCTTGCCCAAAGTAATGACGTTGATTCCGTTCGGACCTTCCTGTTTGTTGTCCAGATCGACATAACGGAGGTCACCGGCAAGAAAGCCTCCCACCATACGGTTAGTTCCGATATAAGTCAAGGCATCACAGACATTTGCCTGATAGTCTTTGGCATCCTCGTCTGTTGCGAACAGTCCGTCCACTTCAAAACCCCAGATTTCTCCTATTCTCATTCCTTCATAATAGTCAGTGAGGAGCTTTTTGTCGTTATTGGCATATCTTGTTATATGGGAATCGTAATTGCTCAGAGATGCGCTGATATTATAGCCGAAAGGATGTCCGGCAAGTTGGAACTGGTCTCTCCATCCTATTGAAAGCTCGTAGCCTCTCGTCCTCAAATCAGCCGAATTCTCCTGAGGAGCCTTTGCACCATAAACTGACGGAAGAGTAGAACCTTCCACCAGCATATTCTTGGTGTCGCGTATATATGCCTCAGCAGAGAAGTTGAGTCTGTCATCAAACATTCCAAGGTCGAGACCTATATTATACTGATAGGCTGTCTCCCAGGTCAGTGCGCTTGAGTTAGGTGCGGAAATATCGGCGTATTGTGCTCTGTTGGTACCTTCACCGAAGGTAAAATGGTCGAATGTCTTTATGGAAACAGTCCTCATATAGGCATAATCCGAAACATTCTGGTTTCCGAGAGCACCCACAGAGGCACGAAGCTTAAGGTTGCTGACGTATGGCTTTGCCGGAGCGAAGAAAGGTTCTTCAGAAATTCTCCATCCCAATGAACCGGAAGGACAGAACACCCATCTGTGACCTTCGGCGAATTTCGATGAGCCGTCGTATCTGCCGGAAAGTTCTACAAGATACCTTCCTTTGTAGTCGTAGTTTGCACGTGCAAAGAAGCCCATCAGAGCATATTCACTCTGGCCTCCAACAACATCATCAATGGTTGCACCGCTTTCGTCAGGCGCTTTGAGGTTGAAGTCATTCAGATCATCATCGCTCAGGTTGTACGCATTTGCAGTAACATTCTTGTAATGATACGTTTCCGCATTGAAACCTGCCATTATCTTCAGGTTGTGCCCGCCCTTGAAACTGTCCTCATAAGTTGCAAACACGTTCCCTGACATATAGTTGTAATACCTGCTTCTTTCCTGCAGTCTGTTGTCTCCGGCGCCTATAGTATAGGCATCGGTCACTCCAGGACTGACGCCGTAAGGGATGTTTACCCAGCGGTGCATCTCGTTCCTGTTAACCCTTCTGTAGGTAAAGTCAGCGGTAACGTTGAATTCCTTTATCGGTCTGATAACCAATGTAGTGGTATTGCTGAAGTTGAATTTCTTCTCGGCGTTTTTGTGTTTGCCCATCTGGTATACAATCTGACGTCCGTTTGCTACATTATAGTTTCCACCTATAATCAGCGGATTGTTGTACAGACCGGTTCCGTCCGGATTGAAAAGCGGGAAAGAAGCCGGATTGTGTCTGAAATTACGGAAAACATCCTGGTCATCTCCGACGCCGATATATTCATAAATAGAGTTATAGAAAGAAGCATTATTGGAAATCTTGAGCCATTTTTTCACATCGGCATCAATTTTAGCCCTGAGGTTTACTTTCTGGAACACATCCGGAGTCATTTTCAATATACCCGTCTGTCTGTCGTAGCCTGCAGAAATGAAATACTTGACTTTCTTGCCGCCTCCACTGACGGAGATATTGTGCTGCTGCACAGGGTGGCGGTCACGGAATATTTCATGATACCAGTCAGTATTAGCGTAATAAATCCACTGTTCCTTGCCTCCGCGGATATCCTTTACGACCCATGGACGGTCTGGATGCTCGGTCTTGTCGTTCACACGGGCAAGGAGTTCCATCATGTCATGCTGAGTGTAGCCTGTGTATGGAGTACCTGAAGCCTGAGTCCTCCAGAATGTATCCAGAGTATAGACAGACCAATAGCCCCTGTCTTCATAATCCGTAGAGGTGGTAGGCTCTTCCCAGCCGAAACGTCCGCTATAACGGACTTTTGCATAGCCGTCTTCAGACGAACCCTTTTTGGTTGTGACGAGTATCACTCCATAAGTACCTCTGGCTCCGTAAACAGCTGCGGCAGAGGCGTCCTTAATTACGGAAATGCTTTCCACGTCATTAGGGTTGACATCCTCGAGGTCTCCGATTGCACCGTCAATGAGAACGATAGGTTCAGCCTCATTGAGTGATGTAAAGCCTCGGATATTCAGTTTGCCCGTACTTCCGGGGTTACCCGTAGTCGTGGTAATGTTGAGACCAGGCACAGAACCCTGTAGCATGGTCACGAGGTTGTGTGACGACCTGTCCTTGAGGGCCTTGTCATCAACCACTGAGATGGCACCCGTAAGGTTGACTTTCTTCTGGGTACCGTAACCCACAACGACAGTCTCTTCAATCATCATATTGTCCTCTTCGAGAACGATTGTAAGCTGTCCCTGTGTACTCGGAACCGTCACTTTCTGAGTAAGATAACCCAGACAAGAGACTTCAAGTTCCACTGTCTTTGCCGGAACTGAAAGAGCAAATCTGCCTTCCGGATCCGTCATTGTTCCACTGTTAGCGGCGGCGGTGTACATTACGGCCGCACCGATAACAGGCTGCTGCTGCGCGTCCAGAACTGTTCCGGACACAGTACGGTTCTGAGCATAGGCTCCGAAAACAGCCATTAGCATCAAAACCGAAACTGCAGCAAAAGTTCTAATAACTTTCATAAAGCCAGTTTGTTAAAAATAAATAGTGTAAATGTTATATAAGATTACTTATACGCATTGATTGAAAACTCCTTTGGACGGGTCATGGTCTCTGTGTACTCCCGTCCGAAACGGTCAGTGACCTTGATTTCAAGGGTTGTATTCGGAGCGGAAGCCTGCACTTTGAATGTGTGACTGTTGTAAGAAGTCGGGAAAGTCGGATTGGATGAATTTCCATTGATGGATTTAGCCGTATAGCTCAGAAGATGCAGAGGGTCATGTACGGAAACTTTTTCCACGGTAAGCGGAGTACCGTTTTCAGTAACCGAAACAGTCCAGTCCGGATCATAGTCCCAGACATTTATATACACGTAATTATCGCTGCTGAGCTCTTTCCACTCACCTGCATAAAGTGTATATAAGCCTTTGCCTGTCTCTGTCGCATCAGGTACAACTGTTTCTGCTCTAAGGTCAATCTGATTTCCGTCGTAGGTACGGAACTGTACTTTTTCGGATTTGCCTGTAGGCTTGAACTGCCATTTGAAATCAGTGCCGCTGACATTCATGATGCGGTAACCGCCTTCGGCTCCGTCCTGTCCGATATGGATACCGGGGTAATTCTTTCCAGTCCACCACCAGGTCGCGCAGACTGCACCGGTATTATGCTCATAAATATTGTCGGCTTTCAGTTTGTCAACATTATATATCTTGTGGGAATGGGCAGTCATGAAATGCACTTCGGAATAATCCTTGACCGCAGCCACAACTCCGTTGCCGTTTCCTAAAGAAATATAGCCGCTTGCGCCGTACAATGGAGCATGCATGGCAATGACGAGCGGTGTCGATTTAGGAACAAAGGCAAGGTCCTTTTTCATCCATGCAAGATTGTCGTCGGCAAGACTTGACTTATGGTTTCTTCCCGCAGACTGGTCAGACGGATTTCCCGTATTGTCGGCAACGATATCATCAAGAACGATGTAATGGACTTTACCGATATTGAAAGAATAGTTTGTCGGAGCAACAATCTGACGGAACGGACCTGCGGAACCGAAATCGCCGGCAATACTGCAGCTATGGTCGTGATTGCCGATGGTATGGAAAATCTGAATGCCCTTGATGGTGTTGATACGCTCAAGGTAGTTGTTCAAATCCATCTTGTTGTTAATCCAATAAATGTCCCAGGTCATATCTCCGAGCGTAAGACCATAAACCTTTTCTGAGGAATGAGATGGAATATAAGAGTTTACATCACCTAAAAAGGCATTGAACTGAGTCTGGTCGTTGTTTCTGTTCGCAAGGTGCATATCACCGAAAACAAGCATGGTGTGGTTTTCCTGTCCGGGATCTTCAGTAAGGTAGAAATCAGCACGTTCTACGCGTTTCGGGTCAGAAATCTTCTTGGAAATGACAGGCAGGACACCATTTGATGCGACCTTGTATCCTGACGGAACAGAGATAAACACATAGTTGTTTTCTTTTTCTGATTTGAATTGGTATACACCGTTTTCATCCGTCTTCACGACTTCCACGCCATCAGATACAACCACATCCTTCAGACGCGTCTCCCCGCATGAAACAATCCCGTAGACATTGCTTTCAGGAGACAAATCAATATCCTCCGAAAAAACAAGATTTGTCTCGCCCATCAGTTTTTTCGAGGATGCACGTTTGATATATACTTTGTACTCTCCGGAACAGATACCGTCAGCAAGTGCAATGTAAAATCTTGTCTTTTCTATTCTGGTGATTCCGCAAGTGTACTCTGCACCGCCGTCAATGGCAAATACTACCTTGTCGGTTGTTTCCGGAGCCTTTCCGAACATTATTCTAAAACTCAGTTCGGTCGCTCCGGCTTCAAGACTTATGTTTGCAGGAACTTCAAACTGTACGTCCAGGTTGCCCCCCCCTGATGACGTTTTCTTCTCGCAGCCGGAAGCGATAACGCCGACTGCAAGAAGAATGAAAATAAATATTTGATTCAATTTTTGCATAAAAATTTGATTTAGATCTTTCGCCCATTCAACCTCAGCACTGCGTGACATTACTCACTTCGTTCGCTCAAGATGACAGGCTGAAAAGTTGCGCTATTTTTTCACCGGTGCCGGATTTTCAGACTTGATGGTCATGGCGCAGAAAAGGATGGCAAGAACGCTGGCGGCGGCGAAAAGGATAAATACCGTGTTCCAGCCGTTCTGCATCTGTGCAATAGGTCCGACAAGCCATTTTGAAAGGACTGCATCACCGAGCAGATAGCCGAACAGTCCGACGAAACCCGCTGCAGTGCCAGCTGCATTCTTAGGCACAAGGTTCAGAGCCTGAACGCTGACAAGGGCCACAGGTCCATAGATGAAGAAGCCCACGAGAATGAGTCCTATATATGAGAGGGTTCTCGCAGCAGCCATATTTCCTCCTGACATAGGAAGTGCATAGGCATACATGAGCACGCCGACGAGCACACCACCCATGAAGATGATGTTAGGCAGGGCACATTTTCCCTTGAAGAATTTGCTTGAAATCCAGCCGCAGAAGATGGTTCCGACGATACCTGCATAGTTGTGAAGGGTAAATGCAAGGTTGCTCTGGCTGGCGGTCATGATTTCCTTCTCCTGGAGATAGGTAGGAGCCCAGTCACCGATGCCGTATCTTACCATATATACAAAAGCGTTGGTAAGGGCGATGAGCCATATCCATTTGTTGGTGACAATCAGGCGGAGCAGTTCTTTGAAAGGAAGCTTCTCCTCGACATTGCCTTTGGTCTTGACGCCTGAATAGTCGTTGCGGTATTCTTCAATAGGAGGAAGTCCGCATGACTGAGGAGTGTCCCTGAGCGCCCACCAGCAGAAGAGTGCAAGAAGCAGAGCCACTGCGGAAGGGAAAATGAAGGCTGCACGCCAGCTTTCGGCAGCAGGTATGCCCATAATGATGAAAAGAGACACGCCGGCAGTCACAAGAAGTCCGAGGGTACCGCCACCGAGTGTGTGGGAGGTATTCCAGAGGGACATTTTGAAACTGCGTTCATTCTGGGAGAACCAATGTGCCATTATACGTCCGCAAGGAGGCCAGCCCATACCTGAGAGCCATCCCACGATGAGCATAAGAGCGAAAATAATCGCGACGTTGAGAGCGATGTTGCCTACGGCGAAAGGCATGAAGCCTACTGCCATCATGGTGATTGCCGAGAGAATGAGTCCGACAACAAGGAATTTACGGGCATCCGAACGGTCAGATACCGTACCCATAATGAATTTGCTGAACGCGTATGCAATCGACACCGCAGACATTGCGATACCGACTCCGGCCTTGTCGACGAGTCCCTGCTCAATCATTGCAGGAGCTGCGAGCGACAGGTTTTTACGAACCAGATAATAGGCGGCATATCCGACGAAAGAGCCCAAGAATACCTTGAGTCTCATTGATTTGTACTTTTTGTCAATCTGCTCTTTCGGAAGAAGCGGTGCCGCTTTTGGCGGATCAAAAAATCTACTCATTTTTACTTATATTTAAACTACATTATTTATACAGTCATGACCTGCATACTGCCCTTGTTATCTGACGGAACGATTCAGGCTTTGTTTGCAGCTACAGTCGCCTCCACATCAAGGGCAGAAGCGATAATGCTTATAGGATTGTCTACAGGAACACCGGCGCTCATCTCAATCTGCCATTTGCAGGTCTCACATTCCGTAGCAACGACTTCGGCTCCTGAAGCTTTGATCTTGTCGAACAAAGATGAACCTATGGCCTGGGAGTCCCTGTAATGCTCTTTCTTGAAGCCGTAGGTGCCGGCGATACCGCAGCACTGTGAGTCGAGTTCCACGAGTTCCACGCCGGGAATCATACGCAGCAGGGCTTTGGAATAAATCGACCAGCCGAGTTTCTCCATGTGGCAGGCAGTGTGGTAGGCCACTTTTTTGTGGTAATCCTTTTTGAAAACCAGTCTGATTTTTCCTGACTCAAGCTGCTTGTAGAGGAATTTCTCCACAAGCACGATGTTGTCGCGTACATCGGAGGTATCGATGCCAAGTATATGCCCGTATTCGTCCCTCATGGTAAAAGTACAGGTGGAACTGACTGTGAGCACGGGTTCGCCCTTGGCTGTTGCAGCTTTGAAGTTCGCTATATTTCTGCCCGCATTTTTGGCCGCGTCTTTGGCAAAGCCATTGGAAATCAATGCGACGCCACAGCATTTCTCGTCTTTGATGAGATGTATTCCGTAGCCGGCTGCATTAAGCACGGTCACGAAGTCCTTTCCAAGCTGAGGATAATTGTAATTGGCATAGCAGCCGTGATAGAAGGTCACGAATTTGTTGTATCCAGCCTGCTTTGCCTCGGCATTCTTCCTGAACCAGGTGGTGAATTTCTCTCTTGCATATTTAGGGAAAGTCCTGTGTCTGTCTATTTTGAAGAGGCCGTCCATTGCGGATTTGGTAATCCCCCAGCCCAAAGCAGCATTCGCTATAGGTGCCACAGTCGTCGCTACGCTGCCCATCAGATCGGTGTGTGACAGGGCAAAATCACGCAATGATGGCTTTTTGCTGCCGTATTCCAGACGCGCCCTTTGGATAATGTCTCCGATTTTCACGTTCTGAGGACAATTGACCTCGCATCTCTTGCAGTTGAGACACATATCCAAGGCCTCATCATAGAACAGAGGATTCTTCAGACGATAGCGTTCTCCGTCAGGTCCTGCCTGCTTAGGTCCGGGATAATCCGGATTGACTGCCAATACAGGACAATATACCGTACATACAGTGCATTTCATACACTGCTCAAAACTGCTTATTTCTTTGATAGTCTTCATAGTCTATTCCTCCTTTGCCGCTATCAGTTCGCTGACCCTGAGTGCTGACAGAACCGCCACTCCAGCGCCACAGCCCTCCTTGACGGCATTGCAGCCGCTGAGCACCGAGCCTGCAGCCCAGACATTCTCTACCCTGATGCCGTCCTTGTACGGATGAAGTTCCTTGTCTGTCCTCACTCCGAAATTCATATAAGGCTGGGCTGAGAACACATTTTCCTCATACCATCCTGCCCTGTCTTCAAAATAATCTACATCCAGTCCGAAAGTCTTCTCGATGACCTTGTCCTGATTGGCTTCAAGCCCGCGGCTGAAGAAAGAGCCTGTTGCAAGCACGTATGAATCGGCCGTAAATGCAGCTTCTCCGTGATTTGCCGTGCTGACCGAAAGCAGCCTGCCATCTATGAACTCCCCTCCCGTCACGCTGTCGCCGAGCAGATAAGTACCGCCGAGAGACCGGTAATATTTTTTCAGGAGCTGCTGCACCCTGATACCTGGTGTAGACGGAGGCAGAGTCGCTATGAAATACAGAGGCCTGTTCACTTTCGAGCGGAGCAGTTCCACATCCTTGTCGGAGTCAAGTCCCACCACTGCAGGCATCCAGATTTCCTCCACTTCGTCGGAAATAGTGTTGAGTTTCTCTGCAAGGACATTCATGGCCTCGCCGCTGAGAGCCTTGGCAATGTGAGTAGCACGCATTTCCGTAGGGTTTTTCCTCAGATATTCAAGTTCCGACAAACTGATTGTAGAGAGCTGGCATTCAAGACCGAGACTGTCAAGCAGCCTTGCCACAAATGATGTCTGGAAATCCAGGTAACCCTCTAAGTTGACTAAAGCGATTTTTTTCGCTTCCCGTGGAAGGGTAACATATTCATCCAGAGTCAGCCATGCGTCTTTGACGGCACCGAGCGGAGTGACACGGGAATGATTCTTTTCCGTCCCGCCTTTAAGCTTTACTCCAGCCCCGGCAAAAAAATCCTTGACTTCCCCTGCAAGACGGGCCACATTTTCTTTTCCTATTTTAGAATAAGGATGAGTTTCATCAAGCCCCGCAATTTTCTCCAAAGGCTTCTCACCGTTGTAGAGTTCAAACGAACCTGAGAAAAAATGAAGCGCACTCTGTCCTGCGGAAACTATCATACATTTCCTGCCCTGCCTGCTGAGAGCGATACCGGCAGTAAGGCCGCAGAGACCGCCACCTATTATTATAGTATCAAATTTCATTCTATCAAAATATTTACATTGATTTCTCCTCAATACAGCGATTTATGCCTCCAACACCTTCATATATCCACGAAGTGAACTGAGCCTCCGCAAGAGTGTCACCCCAGGCTACAGGACGGATGCCCTTCCACCTTTCATTAAGGAAGTCCGAAAGATTATGCTGGGCCTTCTCCGCACAACCGTTGGCCTTGGCCATCAAACCTGCAGCACGACAGGCACAAAGCTCGCCCTGGCAAGTACCCATTCCCACCCTTGTACGACGGCGCAGGGAAATGAGACTGTTCGCGCCGAGTTCCTTGACCGCGTAATTCACCTCCGCAACCGAAACCTCTTCACATTCACAGACCAAAGCCCTCTCCGCATCATTGGCAGGCACAATCTTCGCGCTGTTGGAGCCGTGTCTTCCTGCCGCAGCCCTTCCTCCTACAGTATGAAAACGCTTGATTTCCTCATTTACAGGCACTTCTGAACCAGGCAGACAGATTTCTGCAGTCTGGCATTTCTTGTCTATATTCAATTTTTTGCATACGAGATCGGTAGCCCATTCGGCCATCAGACGATAGGTCATAAGCTTGCCGCCCGTGATGGTAATGAAGCCCGGAATGTCATCCCTGGTCTCGTGGTCGAGGCAGACAATACCGCGGCTGATGCTGCGGCCTGAAGGGTCGTTGTCGGCAGCCACGAGAGGACGGACTCCGGCGTATGCCCTGAGAATACGGGTGTCTGCAAGTGAAGGAGCGAGTTTTTTGCCCTCCCTGAAAAGAATCTCGACTTCCTCAGGAGTGACTTTCATATTGTCGCACTCCTCGAAAGGGACACGCGTTGACGTCGTACCGATGAGGCAGATGGTATCGCCAGGCACAAGAATGTCGGCGTCGGCAGGCTTGCGGCAGCGGTTAAGGACCATATTGTTGACCCTGTGACCGAAAATCAGCAGAGCGCCTTTTGCAGGAAACATTCTGACTGTAGCTCCTGCCATCTCTGCGATGCCATGTCCCCAGATACCTCCGGCATTGACAACTATTTTTGCATAATACTTGCTGACTTCTCCGCTGCGGGTGTCCTCGACTTCCACGCCGGCTATGCGTCTGCCGTCTTTGATGAAAGCAATGACCTTGTGGAAAGTCAGGACTTCAGCCCCGTGCAGCTTTGCGTCGACCACATTGGCAATGGTAAGCCTGAACGGATCGACCGAACCGTCGGGAACTCTCACCGCACCGATGAGCTCGGGATTTGCGGACGGCTCAAGCCTCAAGGCCTCTTTTGGGTCAATGGCCTCAGCCCGTATTCCTGCCTTGGTGCAGGCTTCGATAAAAGTGGATTGAAAAGACAGATCGTCTTCCGGCAAAGTAATAAAAAGACCATCGGTCTCATCGACACAATGGCTCGCAATTTTGCGCAAGGTCATATTCTCCCTGATACACTCGTTTGCGCTTTCCTGATCGGTAACTGCATAGCGGGCACCGCTGTGTAACAATCCGTGATTACGTCCTGTTGCTCCGGCAGTGAGGTCGAATCTTTCGACCAGCAAGGTGCTCAATCCCCTCATTGAACAGTCACGGGCTGTACCCGCTCCTGTTATACCGCCACCTATTATGATGACATCGTACTCTTTCTTCATCTTTTAGTTTTAGTCGTTGCTTTTATGGTTTTTGCTTTCAGATTTCAGCAACGTTTTACAAAGTTAGAAATTTTCTTAAAATTTGCAATGTAGTTTTTGAATTATTTAAATAAAAAAGGGGATGCAGCAGCAACCCCTTAAAGAAATATTCAGAATTTACTTTTTTTCTTACATATTTTCATCATCTTCACTTACAATGTGCATTGTGTCCTGAGCGATGACAAGCTCCTCGTTGGTCTGGATGACAGCAACTTTGACTTTACTGTCAGGAAGTGAAATGAGGATGTCCTGACGGTTGTTCACATTTGCCTCATAGTCAAATTTGAGTCCGAGGTAAGAGAAGTTCTCGCAGACCCTGCGGCGCAGACGGTTGTTGTTCTCGCCGATACCGCCCGTGAAGATGATGAGGTCAACACCATTCATGGCAGCTGCGTATGCACCGATGTATTTGATGATCTGATAGGTGAGCTTTTTGAGCGCAAGCTTGGCTTTAGGATTGCCGTCGTTTGCGGCTGCATCAAGGTCACGCGCATCGGAAGATACCTGGGAAACTCCGAGGAAACCGCTCTTCTTGTTGAGCATTTTGCTTGTCTCTGCAGGAGTGAGTCCCTCTTTTTCCTGGATGTAAGTAACAGCGTCAGCGTCTACGTCGCCGCAGCGCGTACCCATGAGAAGGCCCTCGAGAGGAGTGAAGCCCATTGTGGTGTCGATTGATTTGCCGTTGGCTACAGCAGCGATAGAAGAGCCGTTGCCGAGATGGCAGGTGATGATCTTCGAATTGTCAAGTTCAAGTCCGCAGAATTTTGCACCTTTGGCGCTGACATATCTGTGGCTGGTGCCATGGAAACCGTAACGGCGTACTTTGTATTTGTCATAATACTCGTATGGAAGGCCGTACATATAGGCATACTGAGGCATGGTCTGATGGAAAGCCGTGTCGAATACCGCTACCTGAGGCACTGAAGGAAGAGCCTTCCTGACAGCCTCGATACCGAGAAGGTTGGCAGGATTGTGAAGCGGAGCGAGGTCGCTGCAGGCTTTGATCTGTGCAATCACCTGATCGGTAATAAGCTGGCTGCTGACGAATTCCTCTCCACCGTGAACGACCCTGTGGCCTACTGCCTCAAGATCCTCAAGAGTGTTGAGCACTCCGTGCGCTTTGTTGGTGAGCGCAGCCAAGACAGCCTCAATTGCCACCGTGTGGTCTTTGATAGGCATTTCGCTGACAAACTGTTCTTTGCCTGTAGCTGTGTGTTTGAGACAGCCGACTTCCATTCCGATACGCTCTACGAGACCTTTAGCAAGGAGATCGTAAACTTCGTCACTCTTCATATCAAGTACCTGATACTTCAATGAAGAACTACCGCAATTTAAAACTAAGATGATCATTTTCTTTATAAAATTAAATAATTTTTCGTGTTATCTTTGCAAAGATATAGAAAAGTCCCTACATTTACAAAGTAATTTAAGAAAAGTACGAGGGAAATGAACGAAGAGAAAGAGATTGCGGGGATTGCTCTGCCGTTCGCCCTCGGCATAGGCATTTCCGCCGGTCTAAGCCCGATGTCCATACATCATTCCGTCCTTTACGGAAGCGTAGTTACAATGGTATTTCCTGCCCTTGCGATATTGTTTTTGTATAGAAACCGGCTCCGGCCCCTCAGAGACGCTGAAATTTTCGCCGGAATTGCGCTTACCGCCTTCTTCGCAGGGATGCTCTGCATGAACGCCTCCTCATTGAGCCTGGATTTCAGTTCAGGCATTTCTGAGTTTGCACATCACTGCGGTTCGGCGGCCGGAGCCTTCATCGACAGCCTGCCTTTTGAGCACTCCGACACAAACGCACTGCTCAAAGCCCTGCTGACAGGAGACAGAAGCGGGCTTTCACGCGACTGCACCGAGACTTTCCGCGAAAGCGGTGCCTCACATATACTCGCACTTTCCGGACTGCACATAGGAATAATCTACGGCATTGTCGCCAAAATCACCTCGCTTTTCGGACGCGGAAGTTCGGCCCGTTGCATGCGCAGCATGCTCAACATCTCCGTCTGCCTCTTCTACGTCCTCTGTACAGGAGCCGGGCATTCCATCGTCCGTGCCTTCATCTTCATCCTGCTAAGCGAAATCGCTCTGCTCAGCCATCGCAAGCACAAGCTCAAGCAGATACTCTTCAGCACACTATTCATCCAGCTTGCCCTTGAGCCACGCGCCATCACAAGCGTCAGTTTCCAACTCTCCTACGCCGCCCTCGCCGGCATAGCCTTCATCCATCCAACCCTGACAAAGCTCTGGACTGACTATATCGCCGATACGGCCGACGACTCCGGGGCCCCTGAAACAGATTCAGGGCGGAGTGCCGGAGAGCAATCAACGGCCGGACTGTCCCCGTCCGGGATGCACAAGCCTGGAGGACTGCTGTACAGAATCTGGTCACTCTGCACCCTCTCCATCTCCTGCCAACTCACCACCGCTCCCCTTGCCTGGTACTATTTCCACAGTTTCCCGAAATACTTCCTTATAACCAATCTCCTTGCCCTGCCCCTCACAGGCATACTCATCCCCGCAGCCATCGCCTGCATCCTTCTCTGCGCAATCTTCCCCGACACTGCCTGCGCCTGCATCGCCCTAAACGCAACAGAGTGGCTCGCACAACTGATGCAAACCACTCTGAACATCATTTCCAAAATGTAGGTGCCAGCCTATTTCTTCAACGCCGCATAGGTCTCAAGAGCTTTGGCGAGCACCTCCAAGGCATTTTTCAGTTCAGGGACTTTCAGCACGTATGCGAGACGGACCTCATTCTTTCCCATGCCTTTCTCCGAATAGAAACCGGCGGCTGGAGCCATCATAACTGTTGCACCCTTGTACTCGAAATCGGTCAGACACCATGCACAGAACTCCTCAGCGTCATCCACAGGCAGCGAAGCCACAGTATAGAACGCCCCCTGAGGCATAGGGGAATATACACCCGGGATTTTGTTCAGACCATCAATCAGAAAATTCCTGCGGGCAAGATATTCGTTGTACACCCTGCGGGAATAGTCATCGGTGCCTTCGATGGATGCCTCAGCCACAAGCTGTCCCAAAAGCGGAGGACTCAGACGGGCCTGGCAGAACTTCATCACAGCAGCCTTCACCGCCTCATTTTTGGTCACAAGAGCACCGATACGCGTTCCGCACTCAGAGTAACGCTTTGACACAGAGTCTATCAGAATCACATTCTGCTCAATGCCCTCAAGGTGGAAAGCGGAAATATAAGGCTCACCCGTGTAGACGAACTCCCTGTACACCTCGTCAGAGAAAAGGAAGAGGTCATGCTTCTTCACGATATCCCTGATTTTGTTCAGTTCATCCTCAGTGTAGAGATAACCTGTAGGATTGTTCGGATTGCATATCAGCACGGCCTTTGTGCGCGGATTGATGAGCTTCTCGAATTCCTCAATCGGCGGCAGTGCAAAGCCTGTTTCAATGGTCGAAGCCACAGTCCTGATTACAGCGCCGGCCGACTGGGCGAAAGCCATATAATTGGCGTAGGCCGGTTCCGGAATGATGATTTCATCTCCAGGATTGAGACAGGACATGAAGGCGAAGAGCACAGCCTCAGAGCCTCCTGCCGTGACAATGATGTCGTCAGCAGAAAGTTCAATGTTGTAGCGTCTGTAATACAGGACAAATTTATCCCTCAGACTTTTCAGGCCCTGGCTCGGACTGTATTCAAGAGTTCTCCTGTCCAGCTTCTTCATCGCCTTGAGGGCAGGTTCCGGAGTCGGTATATCAGGCTGGCCTATATTCAGATGGTAGACCTTCACTCCCCTTTCCTTTGCTGCTGTTGCAAGAGGGGTCAGTTTGCGGATCGGTGACGAAGGCATATCCACACCGCGCTGTGAGATTTTTGGCATGATAATATGGTTTATAAAAAAATGCCGCCTTTTTGCAGGCAGCATTTTTTGAAATTATTTTCTCTTTTGCTTTGCCATCTGCTCCTGCATGCGCTGAGCCTCTTCAAGACGCAGCTGCCATTTGCTCTTCTTCTGAGATTTCGAAGGAGCCGCCTTGATCTGGGCAAGAATCTTTTCAGGTTTCACGACCCATTTCTTGATCACCCAGGTCTGGAGCATGGTGATGAGGTTCGAAAGCAGATAGTAATATGAAAGTGCGGACGACAGGTTGTTACAGATGAAAAGCATCATGATAGGCATCATCCATACGCTCATGAAATTCATTGCAGCCATATTCGGGTCTTTAGGCTGACCGCTCATCGTCATCTTCGAATAGAGGAACATTGATACTGCCATCAGAAGCGCGAAAAGCGAAATGTGGTCTCCATAAAGAGGAATATTGAAGCCGAAATCAAGTATGCTGTCGTATGCGCTGAGGTCCTTCGCCCAAAGGAATGACTGCTGGCGCAGGTCGATACAGGCAGGGAAGAAACGGAACATCGCCCAAAGAATAGGGAACTGCAACAGCATAGGAAGACAACCTCCCATAGGGTTGATGCCGGCCTTTCTGTAGAGATCCATCACCGCCTGCTGCTTTTTCATCGCATCCTTCTGGTCAGGATATTTCTCGTTGAGCTTCTCCATCTCAGGCTTGAGGACCTGCATCTTTGCGGATGACATATAGGACTTGATGGTGAGCGGAGAGACTACAAGTTTCAGCAATATGGTCATTATCAAAATGATAATTCCGAAGCTATTGATAAATTTGCCAAGGAAATTGAAAGTAGGCAAGATTACGTAGCGGCTGAACCAACCGACGAGCCATCCACCGAGCGGCACGATCTTGTCATATTTGAGGTCATACTGCTTGAGGGTGTAAATGTCGTTAGGACCGAAATAGAAACTGAAAGGAATCACAACTGCCTTTTCCGCAGGCTGGAATTCCTGACGGAGCCTTGCGCTGCAGTTCATAAGATTGTGACTCGCGTCATTCTCCGGAAAATATTTGACAGCCAAATCCGCTGAAGCAAACTCGTTCTGCGAAGTCATGATGGCGGAGAAGAACTGCTGCTGGAAAGCGAACCACTTCATTCTGGCATTCACGCTCTTTGATGCGTCACGGCCACGGCCGATTTCCTCGGGCTTCTTCTCGCCGGAGAAATAATAGTCGAGCTTGGAATACTGTTTTTCGTTCTTGTAGCCCTTTTCAAGGCGCGGAATGTTCACAGTCCAGTCAATGTCCATTGCAGTCACGTTTCGAGGGATAATTCCGTCCATTCCGATGAAAGCGACCTCGCTGTCCACCATGTAGCTGCCGTGTTTCAGCGTATATTTCTGCTGGATTTTTCCGCCCTGTGCAAAAGGAAGCTGCAATGTGATGGAAGAATCCGTTGCCTCGGTCACATTGAATACGAAATCCTTGGTGTTGATGTTTTCGCCTGCATACACCTGATAGCCGAGGCTGCTCTGGCCCGCCGGAATCAGATAAAGCTCAGTGCTGTCGTATGATTTGTAGTTTTTGACCTTCACTGAATGAGGCTGAGCGCCTTTTGTATTGATTTCAACTGCAAGCAATTCATTTTCAAGCTTGAAAACATGTCCGTTAGCCTTGCGTGCTTCAGTCAGAAGACTGTCTTTGTACATTACCGGCCTCGCGACGGGAGTCATCGCAACTGTCACATCCACTGAATCTCCATGCTCAGCCCTGTAAGCCGAGTCCAAAGCCAATTGCGCAAGTCTCTCGACTCTTGCGATGCTGTCAAGCCTGTATCTGGCCTCAGCCTGTTTCTTGTACTGACGGGACTGATAGAAGGTAAAGCCGAACATTATCAGTCCTATCAGGACAATACCTATAATATTACTTGTTTTACTGTTCATTTATCTTGTCAATTAATGAAGCCTACTACTCTCCGGCCTCTTCGATTTTTCTGATTCTGTCGGCAAGGTTCGCCAGTTCCTTCTTGGCAGCAGCGATCTTGTCCTCCATCTGCTTGATCAGAGGCTCAGCGTTCTTGCTCATCGAGAAGAAGCCTATATTGTTCTCGTAAGTGACGATTTCCTGCTCCAAGACATTGTACTTGGCAATCAGCCTGTCCTTCTCGGAACGTGGTTTGGCACCACCCTGACGGGCCGCACGTTTGGCGTTAGGAAATTTCTCTGCAATCGCTTCCTTGTAGGCTGCTGCGATGTTTTCCTTCTCTTTGAAAGGCACAAAGCCTATTTCCTGCCATCTGCTGCGGAAAGTCTCCAAAGCCTCATTGTCTGCAGCGTCACCTGTCGGAACGTATGCCTTGATTTCTTCGATAAGGTGCTTCTTGGCTCTCAGATTGCCGTAGAAGTCATTTTCAGGCTTGGCATTCTTGTCCCTCTCTGCAAAGAACTCGTCGCAGGCAGCGCGGAATCTCTTCCATACGGCCTCGGATTTCTTGCGCGGAACGGCTCCGATTTCCTTCCACTGCTTCTGGAGCCCGATAATCTGCTCGGTGGTCTTCTTCCACTCGGTGCTGTTCTTCAAAGCCTCCACAGCCTCACAGAGAGCCACTTTCTTGGACAGATTCTCGTTCATTCCGTCCTTGTACTCAGTGTAAAATACACGTTTGCGCTCATAAAACCTGTCGCAGGCGGCACGGAAACGGTCATAAATCTTCTGGTTATCCTTCTTCGAAGCGAAGCCGATAGTCTTCCATTCCTTCTGGATTTCCTCGATTTCCTTAGAGAAAGTGTTCCAATCATTGGAATTGGCAACTTCCCTGTCGGCAATTTCCTCCACCTTCTCGCAGAGAGCCGTCTTCTTCACAAGATTCTCGGCCTGCTGCTCCTTCAGGCCCTCGAAATGAGCCTGATATTTCTTGTTGATTACAGTGGTGGCAGCCTTGAACCTGTCCCAAATGCTGTCTCTGAACTCCTTCGCAACAGGACCGAATTCTTTCCACTGCTCGTGGAGTTTCTGAAGCTCCCTGAAAGCCTCCACCACATTAGGATTCTTAGCCAATTTCTCTGCATATTCACAGAATTTCTCCTTTGCCTCGAGATTCTTCTTGAAATCCAGGTCACGGAGTTCCCTGTTTATTTTCACCATATCATAGAACTGCTCGACATAGAGCTGATAGGTCTCATTCAGATTGCGGTAATTCTGCTGTGGCACAGGTCCGATAGCCCTCCAGCGGTTCTGGATCTCCCTGAACTCAGGGAAAGTGGCGTTCACATCCTCCTGCTTCTCGAGCAATGCCTTCAGGTCATCAATGACAGCCTGCTTCTTGAGGAGATTCTCCTCCCTGTCCATCTCGAGCTTCCTGTTGAATTCGGCACGCTCTTTTTTGTATCTGATATACAAATCCTTGAAGCCCTGTTCGATTGAAGCGAAAGGATCACTCTCGGAAGCTACAGCCGCAGCAACTGTCTCAGTCTCAGTCACATTCTCATCTTCTGCAGGCTCCTGCACATTCTCCGCATCGAGCCCGGAAGCAGCTTTGTCCTTTGCCAGCCTCTTGTAGAAAGCCGATTTGATTGCCTCAGCATCCTTTGCCAACTCCATAGCCTTTTCGCTCTGCACAAGTTTCTCAAATGCCTCAATCAGCTCGGCGAGCGATTTTTCCGCATAATTGATGAACGTATTTTCTTCTTCAACGCCTACGTTCTCAACGTTTTCTGCTACTTCTGATGTCTTGATTTCATCAGGGATAATGTCTGCACTCATATAATTTTAATTAGGTTTATATTATAAAACTTACAAAGATACCATTTTTTTGTAAAACTCCTCTCAAATAATTAATTTTGCGGTCAGAAAAACAATAAAATATGAGAATTGATATAATAACGGTGGTACCGGAACTGCTCGAAAGCCCTCTCAGCCACTCGATAGTTGCAAGGGCAAAAGAAAAAGGACTGGTGGAAATCCAAATTCACGACCTGCGTCCATACGGCAAAGGGCCGCGTCAGCAGGTGGACGACTACAGCTACGGCGGAGATGCAGGCATGGTGCTGATGATAGAGCCTGTCTTCAATATGATAAACGACCTGAAGGCGGAAAGGGATTACGACGAAATAATATATATGTCTCCGGACGGGGAAATCCTGAACCAGGGCATAGCCAACGAGCTTTCTCTGAAAAAAAACATTATCCTGCTCTGCGGTCACTACAAAGGCATTGACCACCGCATACGCGAACATCTGATCACCCGTGAGATTTCAGTCGGAGACTACGTGCTCAGCGGCGGTGAAATTCCTGCGGCCATACTTGCCGACGCCATCGTCAGGCTTATTCCAGGCGCAATCTCGGATGAGACCTCGGCTCTGAGCGACTGTTTCCAGGACGGTCTGCTTTCCGCACCCATATATACGAGACCGGCGAACTTCAACGGCTGGGAGGTCCCTTCCGTTCTTCTGAGCGGCAATCCCAAGCTGATTCAGGCATGGCAGGACGAGCAGGCAATTGAAAGAACACGCCTTCTCCGCCCCCATTTATTGGAAGAATAAGAGCTTTCACTTGGTTTTTTGAATAAAAATATGAGCAATCGAACATTTATTTATAAAAATATTCAAAATTTCTTGAAAAAACTTTTGTTTGTTTAATTAAATGTTTAAATTTGCAAGAGACATATAACGGTATATGTCTATGACGTTTCTAACCACTTGATTAATTTCACACCCTTTTGGGGACGTGACTTACACTACTAACTAGCCAAAAAAATCCCGCAGTGATGCGGGATTTTTTAAGAGGCTTTGTCTGAAAAAATCATCTAAGTAATTCCAAACCGATGCTGTTTATTCTTTTCAAATTACTAAAATGAATATGCCACACGTAACATATAATTGATAGGAGCCTGAGGGTAGACGTACAAATTGGCCACGGTCTTTTTGTTTTCAACATCATAGATATTGTAAACCGATCCGTCAGCATAATATTTCGCATTGAAGAGGTTGTTGATATAGCCTCCGAGGCTGAGCACGCCACCTTTTCTGAAAGTAAAATCGTGGTTGAGCGAAAGGTTCGACACGAAATATGCAGGAATGACCGAATCATGGTTGCCGGTATTGTCGGCATATTGTCTGCCCACAGCCTTGAAATTGATTGCAAGCGTGGTCGTTTTGAGACTGTTCTTTGCAAAACCTGCAAATGGCTTGAACGAAAGCTGTGCAAAACCTATGACAGATGGAGACATCAGCATGTTGGTGTTCTTGTATGTGACAGGAGTCATTCCTCCCGGATAATCCCAGTCGTTTGCCTCATTGTTCCATTTGACATTGTCAAAATATCCTGTAAAGCTCTTGATTTTGTTCAGGCTCAGAGTTGTATTAGCATCAACGCGCACCCACACTGCAGGCTGCCATGCTACCGAAAGTTCGATTCCCCGGCGCCAGCTGCGGCCCATATTCTCCTTGATGCCATAACCGACATCACTGAGTTTTCCGGTCTCGAGGAGCATATCCCAATATTCCATAAAATAGAAATTCGCGGCAGCTGTTACAGTACGTGAAGTCCATTGGTAGCCTATTTCGACATCTACCATTTTCTCCGGCTTCAGATCGGCTTTGTCGTCACCGTCATTGCGGCTTTTGATGATCTCCTTGATATCGCTTCTGCCCGGCTCGCGGTGTCCCAATGCTGCGCTTATGTATGCCTTGTGGCCGCCGGTGTGGAAGGTAAGCCCTGCGCGCGGATTGAAGAAATGCCACTGGGTGCTGTATTTCAGAGGGCCGCCGTCATCGTCAGGTCCGTCCATTTTAAGACCTATACCCCTGTATTGAAGGTCAGCGTAGGCGGTGAGCCATTCAAGCGGAGTGTATTCGGCACGGGCAAATACGTTGATTTCCTGCTTGATGCCTTTGTTGCGATACCAGCTGTCGGCATCGTTGAAGCTCTTGTAGTCATAGTCGTCGCCAAGGATTTTGCTCCATACGACTTCGCCGAAATGTCCTCCGTGATAGCGTGAAACATTGATTCCACCCGTCACATTGAGCTTGTCGGTCTTGTAGCGCAGGTCGCTATTGAGCACAATGAACCAGTTGTCCATTTTTTTTCTTACAACGAAATCACTCTCCGTACCTGCAGGATAGGTCACTTCGTTGCGGGTGAAACTGAAATCGTCCGGCCAGCCGTATTCGGTGAAAGCTCTGCCTGTCTTGTAGTTCTCATAAAATCCGTCGCCTTTCGTGAAGTTCACAGTTGTACTCCAGGTCAGATTGTGGGGAAAGGCATGGGTGTAATTGAGCTGGACATGATGCTGGGTGTAATTGTCCGAGTCATTGTCGTAGTATTTGACATTGCCGAGTTCGTCGTAGTACAGCCCCGTGTCATTGTATCTGCGGTCAAGCTTGTACTGCTTGAGACTGATGCCGTTCCAGGTGATGCCGGTATGCTGGTCGCCCATGAGGTAGGTAAGTCTGACCGACTCGGTGCCGTTCATCCAGCCGAGGGCCACGAAGGCTGACTGCACGTTGGCAAATGCGTTGCGGATGTAGCCGTCGGTGCGGTTGTGCGAATAGGCGGCGTCGAGATAGAGGCCGTATTTCGTGAGTCCGGTTCCGGCCGAAACTGTTGTGGTCAAAGTGTTGTATGAACCGTAGCCTATGCTTGCATTTGCGTACGGGTCAGCTCCGACGGAAGCCGTGCTCATGTTGATGCTGGCACCGAAGGCTCCTGCGCCGTTGGCTGAGGTTCCGAGTCCGCGCTGGAGCTGGACTGAACTGAGCATGTTGCCGAGTGCAGGAATGTTGACCCAGAACACTTCCTGGGACTCGGAGTCGTTGAGTGTGATGCCGTTGAGTGTCACGTTGATTTGTGAGCCTTTGGTTCCGCGGACGGTCATTTTTGATGCACCAAGACCTGTACCGCCTTCATTTACGGCGATTACCGAAGGCTGGAGGTTCAAGGTCATCGGCAGGGAATTAATCGGATTTGTCGTTCTGAGTTGCTGTTTGCCTACCATTGAATAGGTTACCGGGGTTTTGTCTCCGGCCCTTGACGCAGATACTACGATGCTGTCAAGTTTGTCTGTCATGCCTTCCGGCTCATTTGTGTCTCCCTCTTTGAGGGGGTTTGCCACCGCAGTCAGCGGCAGAAGCGCAATCAGCGCCATAGATAAAAAAATACCTCGCATAATTTAAATGTTTTTATGCAAGGGGCGGACTCACGGGTCCCTCCCGCTCGTCCAATGAGATATGCAATTCCCTTCGCCGGTGCTAACCGTATCAGGTTCTATGGGTATAATCTCAGGCTTGCTTTTCAGCAATGCCACCCCTGCTTTGTATTTATTTTTCGTGTGGTCAGATTGCCCCAAAGCGTCAGAGGGAGCGCTCCGTTGCACTTCGCTAAGCGCTTCGCTTAGTCCCTCTTCGTGCTTTGGGGCAATCTGAATACTATGTATTTCAATTAACTATAATAGCTTACAAAAGTGCAAAGCTCTGTCGGTTGGTAGGGTGTGTTTGGAGAGGCCAGCCACCCTCGGCTCGTTAGAGAGAGTGGCCCGCGCCGTAGGCGTGGGAGGGATGGAGGCGAAGCCGGAACCTCTCCAAATACACCCTACCAAGCGCTTGCTCTACATTCCCGCTGTCGGCTATTTCTTTTCGAATAATTCTATTTCAAAGAGAAACGGCCAATTCTTGCCTGTAAGATAGGTCCTGCCGGACTTTTTGTCATGGGCTATGCCGTTCAGGACATCGGTATCGCGGGTGCGGTACTTCCTTTCCAGCAGGCCTTTGCAATCCACCGTGGCTTCAACTTTGCCGTCCTTGGGATTGATGATCACTATGCTGTCCGTTGTGTAGACATTCGCCCAGATTCTACCGTCAATCCACTCCAGTTCGTTGAGCCACCTCACAGGTCTGTCGTGCAAAGTTACATATATTTTTCTGTTCACGGAAAAATTTTCATCCATAAAATAAAGCACATTCGAACCGTCAGAAGCTATGAGCTGCCTTCCGTCCGTAGTAAGTCCCCATCCTTCACGCGGATAGCTCCATGCCTGCTCGAACTCCAAAGTCTCCGCATTGTAGACAAAAGCCGTCTTCTCCATCCAGGTCAGAATGTAGATTCTGCCGTTCAGCTCGACAGAGCCTTCCACAAAATACTTGGCATCGAAGTCAAGCCTCTTCTCAGCCTTGCCGCTCTCAATGTCCACCTGTCTGAAAGTCGATTCACCGTACTGCCCCGTGCTTTCATACATCCGGCCGTTGTAAAAAAACAGTCCCTGAGTGTAGGAATGCACATCATGAGGCGTCTTGGAGACAACTTTCACCCCGTATTCCTTCACTTCCGGCTTTGAAGAGCAGCCGGCAAGCATAGCGGCAGCAAGAATTATTGACACAAACAATTTCATTTTCAGCTTATGTGATTTTTACTCAGCCTTTTTGCCGGATTTCTTTCCTTTTCCTTCGTTATAATCCAAAGCTGCCTTGACAAAGGCCACGAAAACAGGCTGAGGATGCTCCGGTGTACTCTTATATTCAGGGTGGAACTGCACGCCGATAAAGAAAGGATGGGTCGGAATTTCCACTATTTCAATAAGTCCCGTGTCCGGATTCTTACCGGTAGCCTTCATTCCGGCATTTTCAAAATCAACAAGATAGTCGCCGTTGAATTCATATCTGTGACGGTGACGCTCTGAAATCATTTCCTTGCCGTATATTATGTTTGCAAGCGAGCCTTTTTCCAATTTGCAGTCGTAGGCACCGAGTCTCATCGTACCACCTTTGATGGTCGAGCTCTTCTGGTCCTCCATCAGGGCGATTACAGGATGTTCGGTCACGTGATTGACCTCGGTCGACACTGCATCTTTCCAGCCGAGCACGTCACGTGCAAACTCCACGACACACATCTGCATACCGAGACAGATGCCGAAGAAAGGCACATTGTTCTCCCTCGCATATTTGACTGCCGCGATTTTGCCTTCCAGTCCCCTTTCACCGAAGCCCGGAGCTACCAGGATTCCGTCCATTCCTTTGAGTTTGTCTGCAACATTTTCGTTACATACCCTCTCACTCTGGATATAATGTACATTCACCTCGCATTCGTTGGCAGTTCCGGCATGGACAAAGGACTCAAGTATAGATTTGTAGGCGTCCTGAAGTTCGACATATTTGCCGACCAAAGCAATGTCCACATGATGTTTCGGATTGCGGAGCCTGGCAAGGAATTCATTCCATACCGTAAGCTCAGGCTCCTGAACATCTTTGTAGCCGAACTGGTCGAGCACCATTTTGTCGAGTTTCTCCTTATATAGATTGAGCGGCACCTGATAGATGGTATCGGCATCGATGCTCTGGATTACATGCCCCGGCTTTACGTTGCAGAAAAGCGCGATTTTACGCTTGAGTTCAGGAGTGAGTTCCTTCTCCGTACGGCATACGATGATGTCGGCCATCACTCCGGCCTGCTGTAAAGTCTGCACTGAATGCTGTGTGGGTTTGGTTTTCAATTCCTTCGCCGCACTCAGATAAGGAATGAGCGTAAGATGGATGATGACACAGTCTTCCTCTGGGAGTTCCCACTGCAGCTGTCTCACGGCCTCCACAAAAGGCTGGCTCTCCATATCTCCGACCGTACCGCCGATTTCAGTGATGACAATGTCATATTTTCCGCTCTTGCCAAGCAGCAGCATACGGCGCTTGATTTCATCCGTGATATGAGGCACAATCTGCACGGTCTTGCCAAGATATGCGCCTTCGCGTTCTTTGTTGATGACCGTGTTATAGATTTTTCCTGTCGTGACATTATTGAGTTTGGAAGTCTGCACGCCCAAAAACCTCTCGTAATGTCCGAGATCCAGGTCTGTTTCAGTGCCGTCGTCAGTGACATAACACTCTCCGTGTTCGTATGGATTCAGAGTACCTGGATCGATGTTGATATAAGGGTCGAATTTCTGTATTGTAACCCGCAAGCCCCTTGCCTGCAACAATTTAGCCAACGAAGCGGCAACAATTCCCTTGCCCAATGATGAGGCTACACCTCCGGAAACGAAAACATATTTTGTACCCATATCTGAAATATTTTATCTTAAACATTCCGACAGCTTTCTGACTGTCCCAATATGGGCTGCAAAGATAGTTCAAATTTCCGAAGTCTGAAAATTTTTCCTTCGCATATATTATTATTTCCAGGCTCTATCATAAGATGGAGAGGATATTTTAAACATTTTTACCGAAATATCGGACTGCACACAAGTCGCTTTTAGGCAAAATCGCTTATTTTTTCAATAAATCTTCTTAAATTTGCAGCTTGTTTTGAAAAATTTGAATTATGACTTATACTATTATATGGTGGACCATGGCTGTGATTGCCGTTATCGTTTTTATCGCACTGTTTTACCTAAAGGCAGGCTACGGCTATCTCTCCAATTCGAACTGGGGTCCGAAAATCAGCAACAGACTCGCATGGGTGCTCATGGAAGCACCATCGTTCATTTTTATGCTCATCTACACGCTGGACTTTGCAAAAAGTAACGTTGATACGGGAAATGACAGGCTGGTGCTCTATGTAATGGCCGGATTTTTCCTGCTTCATTATTTCCAGAGATCATTTATTTTCCCTCTGCTTATGAGGGGAAAAAGCAAAATGCCTATTGCGATTATGGCCATGGGGATGGTCTTCAACTCCATCAACGCCTATCTGATCGGAGGCTGGCTCTTCGGTGTTGCACCTGCAGGAATGTACGGCAGCGACTGGTTCACCGACCCGCGTTTCATAATAGGCACGGCGGTATTTTTTACCGGCATGCTGATCAATCTGCAGTCCGACCACATCATCAGACACCTGCGCAAACCAGGAGACACAAAGCATTACATACCACGCAAAGGCTTTTACAAATATGTCACTTCCGCAAATTATTTCGGAGAACTGACCGAGTGGATTGGCTATGCCATACTCACATGGTCGCCTGCAGGCCTGCTTTTCGCGGTTTGGACTTTCGCAAATCTTGCACCACGCGCAAAATCGCTCACGGCAAAATATGAAGAGGAATTCGGAGACGAATATAGGGAATTGAACAAGAAGAATCTGATACCATTTATATGGTAATAAAATGACAGAGAATTATGAGTGAATTATTTACACCGTACAGATTGGGTACTTTGGAGCTGCGCAACCGCACCATCCGTTCTGCCGCCTTCGAGGCTATGTGCCCGGGCAACAGACCGTCACAGGAACTTTTTGACTATCACACAGCTGTGGCCCGCGGAGGTATCGGTATGACAACTGTTGCATACGCATCCGTGTGCAGGAGCGGACTTTCTTTTGACAGCCAGCTTTGGATGCGTCCTGAGATTGTACCGGAATTGAAGAAATTGACTGATGCCATCCACGCTGAAGGGGCCAAGGCTTCAATCCAGCTCGGACACTGCGGAAATATGACCCACAGACACACCTGCGGCTGTATGCCTATGGGAGCAAGCAACGGCTTCAACCTTTACTCCCCTACTTTCTACCGCAAGATGACCCGCAAAGACATCGACGAGGTCGTGAAGGCGTATGGCGAAGCTACCAGACTGGTGATTGAATCCGGATTCGACGCCGTAGAACTTCATATAGGTCACGGATATCTGATTTCGCAGTTTCTTTCGCCTTACACCAACCATCGCAGGGACGAGTTCGGCGGAAGCCTGGACAACCGTATGCGCTTCATGAGAATGTGCGTGAACGAGGTGATGAAAGTGGCAAAAGGCAAAATCGCGGTCATTGCGAAACTGAATACAGATGACGGTTTCAAGAGCGGCCAGCACTCTGACGAGCTGATTGAGGTTGCCAAGGAGCTGCGCAAACTCGGCGTCGAGGCAATTGTGCTTTCGGGCGGTTTCGTCAGCCGTGCACCTATGTATGTGATGCGCGGCCAGTTCCCGGTGAAGACCATAGTGCATTATTTCCCTTGGAAACAGTGGTGGCTGAAATTGGGTGTGCTGCTCGGCGGAAAGATTGTTGCACCGACAGTTCCTTTCAAGCCGCTGTTTTTCATGGAGGACGCACTTAAATTCAAGGCCGCGATGCCTGATTATCCGTTCATCTATGTGGGCGGCGTGACTTCACGCAAGGATGCTGACGCTGTAATCGATGCAGGTTTCCCTATGCTTCAGATGGGTC
>JBJEBQ010000043.1:0-44698 GCA_051870215.1 Candidatus Cryptobacteroides sp.
CAGAAAAAAGCGTCCAAAAGCAGCACTCGAAAGGTATCAAATATTTATGTTTAATTAATTAAGTGGCTTATGAAAAAAATCAAGCTTTTTTTCGTTTTGCTTTCTGTGCTGGTAAGTAGTGTCGTTTTTGCGCAAAACATCACTGTGTCCGGGGTGGTCAAGGATGCGTTGACCGGCGAACCTGTGCCGGGTGCGACCGTGCTCCTTAAAGGTACTTCCCAAGGAGTCAGTTCAGATCCGGTCGGATTATTCACTATTGATGTTCCGGCTCAATCTACAATTTCAGTTTCTTCTGTCGGATATAAGACAAAAGAACTGTATGTCAACAAAAGCGCAACATTGACTGTTCATTTGGAATCAGACGCAGAGTTTCTTGACGAGACCATTGTTGTGGCCTATGGCACCTCGACCAAAAATTCGTTCACGGGTTCTGCAACTGCAATCAAGAGCGATAATCTTAAAAAGAGAAGTGTGACGAGTGTCAGCAAAGCCATTGAGGGTATGGTGGCCGGTGTCACTGCAGCCACAAGTTCCGGACAGCCGGGTGAGGGTGCAAGTATCATAATCCGCGGATATGGCTCAATCAATGCAAGTTCTACACCTCTTTATGTTGTTGACGGTATTCCTTATAACGGCAGCATTTCTGCGATCAACCCTAATGATATCGAGTCACTCACAGTGCTCAAAGACGCTTCTGCAGCAGCCCTCTACGGCTCACGCGGAGCAAATGGCGTTGTGATGATTACCACCAAAAAAGGTACTGCGGGGCACACGAATATCAACTTCAAGGCTGAAGTCGGCTTCGAGTCAAGAGCCTACAAGCCGTATGATGTCGTCAACCAGAGAGAATTCGCGCAGCTTTCGTATGAAGCCACGCGTAACGGCTATATGATGGCTGACGGCTACACTTTCGAGGCGGCAAGTGCTCTTGCAAGAGAACGCTTCGGAAATGCGCTCGGCGGTGACCATTACAATCCTTTCAAAAACTATACTTGGGCAACGCTCATCGATCCGGATACGGGGCTCGTCCGTAGCGATGCGGTTTCTGCCTATGACGAAAGCTGGCTGGACGCCATCACCAATGATAAAGCCATCAGGCAGGATTATACATTCAGCATAAACGGAGGTAACGAAAAGACCAAATACACAATGTCACTCGGCTATCTCAACGAAGACGGTATCCTCGTGAACACCAATTTTGACAGGGCGTCATTCAGAGCCGGTGTGGACCATAAGGTCAACGGCTGGTTGGCTGCAGGAGCAAATGCAAGCTATGCCTACACAAGCAGCAACTCGCAGGCTCTGTCGGAAGGTTCATTCTCTTCCAACGTGTGGTATACAGCCCAGTTCATGGCTCCTATTTATCCTGTTTATCTGAAAGACGAGAACGGCAACAATGCCGGAGGATATGACTACGGTGAGAACGGACGTCCTGCCGCAAAAGACTTCAACTCCCTCGGAGACCGTTACCTCAACAAATACGGCAACATCCGCGACAATGCGAGCGTGAGAGCCTATTTCAACTTGGGCGGAGACGATGAGGCTATGGGCGTACTCAAAGGCCTCCTTTTTACAACAAACTTCGGTGCTGATATTGTAAACACCAGATGGTCAACCTATTTTGACCCTGAACATGGAGATGGAAAGAGCACCTCAGGAAGCGTCAAGAAGACTTCCAACAGGGATTTCTCGTGGACTTGGAACCAGATTCTCAAATATGAGAAGACTTTCCACACCCAAGACCACATACTTGCACAGTTCGGTCATGAATTCTATCGCTACCAATACAATCACCTGACTGCAGAGAAGAACAATGTCTATCCCGGCATAGACGAACTTGCTCCTGCAGTTGACCTCACCGATGCGAATTCCTATCAGGAAGATTATAAGATTGAATCCTATTTCGGCCGTCTCGCATACGACCATGCTGACAAATATTATCTTGAGGCCACATGGAGGACCGACGGATCATCAAGATTCCACAAAGACCATCGCTGGGGACAGTTCTGGTCAGTGGGCGCTTCGTGGAGAATCACCGAGGAAAAATGGATGGAAAATGTCGGCTGGATTGACAATATGACCCTCCGTCTTTCTTATGGACAGCTTGGAAATGATGCTTTGGACACATATTACGCTTGGCAGTCTTTCTACGATCTGACCTGGCCTAATGCGAAGAATCCTGGAGCAATTGTAAGTTCACTTGAAAATGTGGATGTGTCATGGGAGAAGAAAGGCACGTGGAATGCCGGAATCGAGGCTACAATGTTCCACAACATATTGAATTTCTCTTTGGAGTACTACAATTCCACAACTTCGGATATGCTCCTTGAGTACCCTATGCCTATATCTACAGGATTCTCAGGTTATGATGCCAATGTCGGCTCTATGAACAACCAGGGCTTTGAGGCGTCGTTCCGCGTGAACTGGCTCAATAAGGAGAAATTCAGTGCAAGTTCCACTCTGATGTTCTACAAGAACTGGAACAAGGTGACAGCCCTTACCAATTCTGACACAATTACTAAAGGAAGCAGGGTCATTAAGGTGGGAATGCCTATCTACACCTATTATATGCCGAAATCTGCAGGAGTTGACCCTGCTACCGGTGAACAGCTCTATTGGGCATACAAAAAGGATGAAAATGGAGATAAAGTTGCCGGTAGCGACTTCGTTACGAAGGACAAGGCTACAGCCAATAATGCCCGCTACTATTTGGGAAGCCGTGAACCTGCACTCCAGGGTTCATTCGGTTCTGAATTCCGTCTCGGTCCTGTTGACTTCTCTTTCCTCACCACGTTCTCCATCGGAGGCAAGGTATATGACTCACTCTATGCCGGTGCAATGGAAGTGACTTATGCCGGAAACACCTGGCACAGGAATGCACTCCGTCGCTGGCAGAAACCGGGAGACGTCACAGATGTCCCTGCAGTGAGAATAGGTTCATCCAACCTCAGCACTGACAGATTCCTTGTCAACGCGTCTTATTTTGCCATCAAGTCCATGCAGCTCGGTTACACTTTCCCTGCAAAATGGGCTAAAGCAATCAAAATGCAGTCCCTCAGGATTTACGCAACTGCGGACAATCTTGCCGTCTTCAACCATTTGAATGGAATGAATGTGCAGTATGACTTCAAAGGCGGAACCGACTACACCTACACTCCTATGAGGGTTGTCGCACTCGGAGTTGACCTTAACTTTTAGAAAAGGAGGATAGAATATGAAAAGAACAATTATAAAAGCTTTGACTATATTTTTGGCGGCAGCAGTGCTTTTGACAGGCTGCAGCAGAATGCTTGACACCGAGCCGACAACGGGAGTATCCGGAGGAGCGATGCTCGAGACTACTGACGGAGGCTATCAGGCCCTTAACGGTATCTTCCGTTTCTTCTGGCAGTGGTCTGTCAGTACGACAGCTACCAGCCACGAATCTTTCGGACCTCAGGGATACGCTCTGATGGCCGACGCTATGGGAGACGACATGCTGTTCTCATCACAGGGCAACGGCTGGTTCTGGTATGACTATCTTTATCGTGAAAAGGAACTGTTCACAAGAGGAGATATGCGTCCTTACGACATATGGAACTACAATTACACCATCATCAGCCAGGCAAACTATATTCTTGCCGCCGAAAGCACAATGAGTGGAAACAAAGCCGATGTTGATTATATTATGGGTAATGCCTACGCTCTCAGAGGCAACGCATACTACAATCTTGCAATCAACTTCGCAAGAAGCTATGCCGGGCATGAAGACAGACTCTGCGTGCCTATCTACACCGAGCCAACCACTTCGTCTACCAAGGGCAAGGCAAGGTCTACAAACAGGCAGGTGTATGCCCGGGCCCGCGAAGACCTCGACAAAGCGATCACTCTCCTTGAAGGCAAGAAACAGAAACACTGCTCTCACATCGACTATACCGTGGCTAATGGAATCAAGGCGAGAATCGCCATTACAATGAACGATTTCGATGCGGCATACGAGGCAGCCGACAATGCCATCACTTCCACAAGCAAGACAATGTCAAAGAATGTGATGAACGGCTATAACGATGCAATCAACGGCGAAGATGTGCTCTGGGGTGCTGAAATCATCACCGACCAGGGTACTACCAACCCTCAGTTCTTGGCTCAGATGGATCCTGACGCCGGATCTTACGGTGCAGACCAGCGTAAACTCTGCAGTGTCTGGCTTTATTCAAGAATCAATCCTTCTGATGTCAGAAAAGCCTGGTGGAGAAGTGAGGATTTGGGAAGCAAGCAGGATATCACATCAGGGTATCAGCAGTATAAGTTCAAATTCAAAGACCCGAGTGTGCTGACAAGCGGTGCAGACCATATCTTTATGAGACTTCCGGAAATGTATCTTGTAAAAGCTGAGGCGGCCTGCCGCAGAGGTGATGACGGAGATGCCCAGACAATACTCAATGAATTTATGGCCAATCGTATGGATGGATATGACTGCTCATCCAAAACGGGTACAGAACTCGGCGCTCTGACAACTGACGAGACCGGTTCACTGCTTGAGGAGATCATCCTTCAGCGCAGAATTGAACTTTGGGGAGAGGCCGGCCGTATATTCGACATCAAGCGTCTGCGTCAGGGCTTTGTCCGCACGGAAGCTATGGGCTATCAGCCTGGATGTCTTCTCAACTCATTGCACACTGATGACCCTGAGTCATTTGATTGGGTGATGACCATCCCTCAGGCTGAGATGGACGCGAATGAACTTATGGTACAGAATCCTGTCGGAAGCTATGCAACCTCTACCGAAGGTGACGACCCTGCACTCAACAAGGGCGAATAATTAACGAGCTAAACACGAAGATTATGAAAAAATTGAAATATATCTTTCTTTCAGTCTGTGCATTTGCCGCTGTAGCCTGCAACACTGACAATGTCGGTGCAATCTACACCGGAGCAGAATCCATAGCGTCATTCCCTACTGCCAAGACAGTCGATGAAGAAGTGGATATGCAGGCCACTGAGTACCTGGTCCCTTTGCGCAGACAGACCAACAAGGGTGAACTGACAGTGAGTGTCACAGCCAGCGAGCTTCCGGATGAGATCAAAATTCCGGAGACCTCAGTAACATTTGCTGACGGCGAATTTGAAACGGCAATCAAACTCGACATCACTGATATCGTGGTTGGACAGAAATACACTGCAGAATTGGCACTCGATGAAAAAGTCTCAAGCGCAAATGTCGGCTACAACACTCATTCCGTTGTCCTTGCCAGAGCCTATAAATGGGAATCCATCGGAATGGGACAATATATTGATTTGAATTTTGTAGGACTGGTCGTGGATGTCGAATTCAGGAAAGCAGAAGGCTTTGAACTCTATAGAGCATACAATCCATACCCCAAAGAACTTCTTACCGACCCGGAAATCATGGGGGACGATGTCTTCCCAGACAGCGGAGCTTGGGGAGTCGGTGGTGACGCCTGCGAATATATTGAGTACAGCCTTGTCGGCGACAGTATTCTGTGGAACAACTACAGCACGACCATTGATTATGATGGCAATGGTTCAACCATCTACTGCATGAGGTCTCCTGCCAGCGGTACATCCGAAGGCTTTGTAGACGAAAACAGGAAGGTTATTGAAATCACACCGTTCCTGTATATCCCGGCTTTGGGTGGAGGATTCGGTGT
This sequence comes from Candidatus Cryptobacteroides sp., assembly GCA_051870215.1. Lineage (GTDB taxonomy): Bacteria > Bacteroidota > Bacteroidia > Bacteroidales > UBA932 > Cryptobacteroides. The sequence continues at coordinate 5,652 of JBJEBQ010000043.1, forward strand.
ACAGGGGGCAAATTATCTGTCCCTTCCCGGAGGTCCTGATTTGGAAAAATTCCTGTTCGGAGAATAATCAGGAAACTATCCAAATATATAAAAACAGGATGACGGACATCGTGCCGCCTCCTGTTTTGTGTTCGCTTTCCAGTTTAAAAGCAATAGCCGAATAATATCAAATATTTATGTATAATTATTAAGTGCTACAATGAAAAAAATCTTTTTCACGACCGTATTCCTGTTGTTTGCTTCAACATTGTTGGGGTGGGCCCAGAATATTACGGTAAAAGGTACAGTTTATGATGCCTCAACAAAAGAGCCGATTCCCTATGCTTCAATAATGATCAAGGGCACGAGAACCGGAGGCAGCACTGATGGTGACGGAGTATATTCGATGGAAGTACCGTCCGATGGGGTGCTCGTCTTCTCGTCTATCGGTTACGATCAGATCGAAGTTGCAGTGAAAGGCAGGGCATCAGTGAATGTTGAGATGAAGCCGGATTCAGAAATGCTTGATGCAGTCGTCGTGACGGGTATGCAGCAGCTGGACCGCCGTCTGTTCACCGGCTCGGCTGCGAAAGTCAATGCCGAAGATGCAAAACTCGATGGTGTGGCGGACATCAGCCGTTCACTTGAAGGAAGAGTTGCCGGAGTGTCTGTGCAGAACGTTTCCGGAACATTCGGAACGGCTCCGAAAATCCGCGTTCGCGGTGCGACATCAATCTACGGTTCATCAAAACCTTTGTGGGTCGTCGATGGTGTGATCATGTCAGACGTGGTCGATGTCAGTGCCGACGAACTTTCGTCCGGAGATGCGACAACCCTTATTTCATCAGCGATAGCCGGACTCAACTCAGATGACATCGAGACCTTTGACATCCTCAAGGACGGTTCCGCAACCTCTATATACGGTGCGCGTGCGATGGCCGGTGTGATTGTCGTTACGACAAAGAAAGGTAAAGCAGGGCAGGCGCACATCAATTACACCGGTGAGTACACAATGCGCCTCAAGCCGCTCTACAGCACCTTCAACATCATGAACTCCCAGGACCAGATGGACATCTACCAGGAACTCGACCAGAAGGGATACCTCAATTATGCCGGTACGGCAAATGCGGCAGACAGCGGTATTTACGGTAAAATGTATCAGCTCATCAGCCAGTACGACGAGACCACCGGACAGTTCGGACTTCCGAACACAGACGAGGCCAAAGCCGCATATCTGCGCGCTGCCGAGTACCGCAACACCGACTGGTTCGACCAGCTGTTCACCTACAACCTGCAGCACAACCACTCACTCAGCGTGTCAGGCGGTACAGAGAAAGCCAACTACTATGTTTCCCTCTCAACTCTCCAGGATCCGGGCTGGACTCTTCAGAGTGCCGTACAGCGCTACACCGGCAATGTGAATACCACCATCAAGATATTCGATAAGGTGTCAGTAAACCTCATCAGCAACGCTTCCTACAGAAAGCAGAGGGCTCCGGGAACAATCAGCTCCGATATTGATGCAGTGAGCGGTGAGGTGAAGCGTGACTTCGACATCAACCCTTATTCTTACGCCCTGAACACCTCGCGTGCTCTCGATCCTAAGGAATACTACACAAGGAACTATGCTCCGTTCAACATCTTCAACGAGTTGCAGAACAACTATATGGACTTGAGCGTGAGGGACTTCAGGGTTCAGACTGAAATCAAGTACAAACCTATAAAGTCGCTGGATTTCTCCGTCCTCGGTTCAGTCAAGAGCAGTGCATCGTCACAGGAACATTATATCCTTGACAATTCCAACCAGGCGCTGGCATACCGTGCAATGGACAACTCTACCATCCGCGACAGGAACCCGTTCCTCTATTCGGATCCGGACAACCTGACGGCACTCCCTATTACGGTACTTCCTGAAGGAGGTATATATGACAGGGCCGACAATTCCCTCTTCGGTTGGGACTTCCGTGCGACAGGTACTTATAATGATACATTTGCAGAGAAACATATAGTCAATCTTTACGGAGGTATGGAAATCAACAGCATAGACCGCCGCAGCACCAATTTCCGCGGATGGGGTATGCAGTACAATATGGGTGAAATCCCAAGCTATGCCTACCAGGTGTTCAAGAAAAGCGCCGAGGAAAACTCTGACTACTACGGACTGGTGAATACCTACGACCGCAGTGTAGCATTCTTTGCCAATGCAACCTATTCATACGCAGCAAGGTACATCATCAACGGAACCATCCGCTATGAAGGAACCAACAAACTCGGAAAGGCGCGTTCTTCAAGATGGCTGCCTACATGGAACATATCAGGAAGCTGGAATGCGAGCGAGGAGCCGTTCTTCCAGCCTATACGGAAATGGTTCTCACACCTTTCGCTCAAGGCTTCCTACTCACTTACAGCAGACCGCGGCCCTACAAATGTGACCAACTCAACTGTCGTCATCAGGAGTACGAACCCGTACCGTCCTTTCGCGTCAATCAAGGAGTCGCAGCTCGAAATCGCGAATTTGGCCAACACCGGACTGACCTACGAGAAGAAGCATGAACTGAACCTCGGCCTCGAGGCCGGATTCATAGACAATCGCATCAACATCGCGTTTGACTGGTACACCCGCAACAATTTCGACCTTATAGGCGTCATTTCCACCCAGGGTGTTGGAGGTGAAGTAATGAAATTCGGTAACATCGCATCCATGAAATCTGACGGTGTCGAGCTCAGCCTTACTACCACCAATATCAGGACAAAAGATTTCAGCTGGACAACCAACTTCATCTATTCGCACTCAAGCAATGTGGTGACGGATCTGAAGACTGCCAGCCGTGTGATTGACCTGGTGAGCGGTTATGGATTCGCCCAGGAGGGTTATCCGGTAAGAGGTATATTTTCAGTTCCGTTCATGGGGCTGAACAATGAGGGGCTTCCAACCTTCCGCGATCAGGACGGCAACATCTCGACAACTGGCGTATATTTCCAGACCAGTGACCCTGAGAAACTGAAATTCCTCGAATACAGTGGCAACGCTGACCCTACGGATGTCGGTTCATTCGGAAATATCTTCTCTTGGAAAGGCCTGAAACTCAATATTTTCATTACTTATTCTTTTGGAAATGTTATCCGTCTTGATCCTGTGTTCCGTGCAAAATACAACGACCTCGACTCAATGCCGCGTGAGTTCCGCAACAGATGGGTTGTGCCAGGTGATGAGAAAAAGACCGATATTCCTGTCATTGCATCAAGCATACAGAACCGCAATGACACCAACCTTTCCATCGCCTACAACTCCTACAACTACTCGACTGCACGTATCGCAAAAGGTGACTTCATCCGTCTGAAGGAAGTTTCCCTGAATTACGATTTCCCGAAAACGGTGGTGCAGAAGCTCAAACTGAATGCCCTCGGACTCAAACTGCAGGCTACCAACCTCTTCCTGCTCTATGCTGACCCTAAACTCAACGGACAGGACCCTGAGTTCTTCAACACCGGCGGTGTGGCAGTACCTATGCCTAAACAGTTCACACTTACACTCAGAATTGGTATTTAATACGGAACTATATGAACAAGAGACTATATATATTACTTTTGATATCTACTGTATGGCTTATGTCCGGCTGCAACAAGTTTCTGGATCATATGCCTGACAACCGTACAGAAATCAACACTGAAGATAAAGTGGTGGCTCTGCTGACTTCGGCTTATCCTCAGAACACTTTCATAGTCATGACGGAACTGTCATCAGACAACACCGACGACTATGTCCTCAGTTTCACCAACTCAGACAGGTTCTACGACCAGGTTTTCAGCTGGCAGGATATCACCGAGGACGACAATGACTCTCCGGAGCAGCTTTGGAATGCATCCTATGGAAGTATTGCGGCTGCAAACCAGGCTTTGCGTGCCATCGAAGACCTCGGAGGCGCCGTAAATCAGAAGTTGCGTGAGGCAAAGGCTGAGGCACTGCTCTGCCGTGCATACAACCATTTCATCCTTACCAACATCTTCTGCCATGCCTACAACGGAGTCACTTCAACAACTGATCCGGGCATTCCATATTCACTGGAGCCTGAGGAAACTCTGAATCCGCAGTATTCAAGAGGCACGGTCGCAGACGACTACGCATATATTGAGGCTGACATCCTCGAAGCGCTGCAGACCGTCGGGGATTCCAACTACAAGGTTCCTAAATATCATTTCAACACAAAGGCCGCATACGCATTCGCAGCAAGATTCTTCCTCTATTACGAGAAATGGGATGAAGCGGTAAAATATGCGACACGTTGTCTTGGCAACGAACCGAAGTCCATGCTCAGGGACTGGAAGGCTATGGCCGAACTCTCCTATGAGCCGGATGTCATCTGGAATGCATACATCCAGACAGAATCCAACTCCAATCTGCTTATGATGGCACCTTACTCCGGAGTGGGCTTTGTCCTCGGACCTTACGGCTCAGTGAACCGTTATTCCCACGGAGCTTATGTCTCATCAACTGAAACCTATGAGTCTTCACAGGTTTGGGAGAACGCAGAGTACAGCCTGAGGGTTGCAAGCTACATCGGAGCCCTCGACCGCAAGATGCAGTGGAAGCTTCCTTACAAATTCGAATACACCGACCCGGTTGCCGGAATCGGATACACCCACACGGTTTATCCTGCATTCTGGTCAGACGAGTGCCTTCTCAATCGCGCAGAGGCTTATATAATGCTTGAGGATTATGATGCCGCAGCAAGGGATATCACCCTCTGGATTAACAATATGACATCTTCGACTTCCTCTTACAGCGCAAGTCAGCTGGCATCTTTCTACAACGGACTCGAATATTGTTCATGGTCCGGCACAAGCATGACCTGGACTCCGAAGAAGCACCTCAATCCGAAATTCGACATAGGAGCTGAAGGCGGCACCAAAGAGGCTATGCTGCAGTGTCTTCTCTCCCTCAGGAGAATCGAGACCATAGGTCAGGGCATGAGATGGTTTGATGTAAAGAGATACGGAATAGAGATTCCCCGTCGTCGTATGAGCAAGGCCGGCACTGTCCTCAGAGTCACGGATGTGCTCACCAAAGACGACAACCGCCGGGCTCTCCAGCTTCCGCTCAAGGTGATTTCTGCAGGTCTCCCTGCAAACGTCAGGACCGACAAGAGCACGGATGACGGGTCAATAGCTACTCAAGCGATAGAACCTTTGGAATATGACAGATATCAAAGTTATGAAAAACATGAAGAATATCAGAAATATAATTAAAGCAGCAGCAATCGTTTTCATGGCTGCTGCGGCGTTCGGTTCATGCAGCAAGGAAGTGTTGAGCGGCACGAGCGTAATCGTCACTTCCGCAACGGAGAAGAACGAGTTTGACTATTGGCTTGAGGCCACGTTCCGTAACCCGTACAACATTGATTTCAAATACCGCTACGAGATCAACGAGTCGGACATGAACTATTTTACGACTCCTGCCAAAATGGATTGTGCCATCATCATGGCCCATCTGGTGCAGTATCTCTGCGTCGAGACCTACAATGAGGTTGCAGGCGTGACATTCACCCGCAAGTATTTCCCGAAGATGTTTTTCTGCATGGGAGAGTGGGAATACAATAACAACGGTACTTTCATCCTCGGAACAGCTGAGGGTGGAAAGAAAATTATGCTTTCCGGACTGAACTACCTTCCGCAGTACATGGGTACAGCTGAGGACCTCAACCATTACTACATCAAGACCATCCATCACGAGTTCACCCATATCCTGAACCAGACCAAGGATTACCCTACGGACTTCAAGATGATTACAGCGACCGGTTATGTGGCTGACAGCTGGAGCGATGAGCCCAACAATGCAGGCTTCCTCCAGAGAGGTTTTATCACAATGTACTCACAGCACTCCGACACGGAAGACTTCGCCGAGATGCTCTCAGAGTACATCACCCACGACAAGACATGGTGGAATGCTCAGCTTGAAGAGGCCGGAGATGCAGCACAGTACATCAAGGCGAAGCTTGAAATCGTGCGCACATATATGCAGGAGACTTTCAACATCGACATTGAGGAACTGCAGTCAGCAATCCTCCGCCGTCAGGAAGATGTTGTAAACGGTAAGATTGATTTGAACGACATAACTATCCGATAATTATGAGACTTAAGAAAATATTTGGATATGCAGCCTTGATTGCGGTGATGGCGCTTTCGCAGTCCTGCCTGAAAGAACATCAGGACATCTTCGACAAAACTGCTTCAGCGCGTATGCAGGAGTTTCTCGAGAACACGAGGACAGTACTCACCGGTGCTGAATACGGTTGGAGAATGGAATATTTCACCAATTACGGCGGCTACAACTATGCCCTGCAGTTCAAGGACGGCAAAGTGACCGCGTCAAACGAGATGCATCCGGGCGAGACTGAAACTTCCTATTTCAAACTCACCACTTCCGACGGACCTGTATTGTCTTTCGACACCAACAGCGATATGCTCCATTTCTTCGCCACACCTTCTTCAAGTGAATACGAAGGAAAGGGAGGCGACTTCGAGTTCATCATTCTGAGCGCAGAGGAGGACGAAGTGATACTCAAAGGCGTGCGTACAGGTTATGAGGCCCATCTCTATCCTCTGACGGAGCCGGTTGCTGACTACACGACTCGTATAGCCAATGTCATCAAGGATATGCTTGTGCTCGGCTTCGAATGTGACTTTGAGGGTGACAAGAGCTGGTCAGGCCGTTTTGACCTCATGGAAAGAATGGTCATCTTCGGCCGTTACGACCAGGACGGCGTAGTGATTGGCGATGAACTCTCAGAGAGTTTCATCTACACCGAGAGCGGCGTGAAGCTTTACGAGCCTTTGGATGTGAACGGATATTCCTTCCGGTCTTTCCATGTGGATGCAGTCCCCGGTGTCATCACTACAGACAACGATAAGGCAGTCATTACCGCCAAGGCCATTCCTGACGAGTACATCCGCTTTGAGCAGATCCCAGGAACGTATTCCCTCAGGGCCGGCGGCAGCACTTACAATGTGGAACTTAAAGTCTATGACGAATTCAGCCGCGAATTTGAAATGTTCGGGCTCGGCAACTATCAGATCTTCCTCCAGTATGATGTGAACACGGGCAGGCTTCTTTGGGATTCCCAGTTCATCCATGTGGGAGAGGAACTATGCCCTAACGGAGACTATTACGTGTGCATGATAGGCATCAATGACCAGGGTTCCCTCACCACTTCCTACAATATGTATGGCATATGGGACGGCAAATCCCAGGAAAATCCTACTTTCCAGTTTGTCTCGGGGACTGAACTTGCCAATGTGGTGGGTTTTATACTATGGAACTACAATACGAGCGAAGGATTCGGAGGACAGTATTCCGGAGAATACAATCCTACCCAGCTCCGCCCGCTCACAAGTATGACTAAAACAAAATAAGGAAATGAAAAGATTTATCTACATACTTTTTGCAGCTTGTCTCGTACTCGTTTCCTGTGACAGGACCGTGATTGACGGGGAGCTTCCGTCAGATGTGACCGGCAAAAACTCCATCGTGGTACTCAGAAGCAGCCTGATTTTCTCACCCGATGAGTCTGAGGGCTATGTTATTGTGAAGTCTGAGGACAATATTGAGGCTGCATCTACAAAGGAGTGGTGCAAGGTGGAAGTTTTCGGCGACTCTGTGGCTGTGAAGACCACTTCCAACTACGGTCATCTCGACAGCCGTTATGCACAGGTGATTCTCACCAACAAGAATAGCAAAGTGGCCATGAATGTACATCAGGAAGGTCCGCTTACCCTCGCATTTGACGATGCGCCGCTTGTTCTTACCCATGATGGCGGTGATGCGGAATTCAGCTACAAATCCAATATGTTGGCCGATGTCACTTCCAATGTCTCATGGGCGACAGTGGAGTCTGAAAAGAATCTTGTGAAAGTCCACATCAGAAGGAACGCTACCGGGGCCTACCGTGCAGGTGAACTCAACTGCAAACTCGGCACTCAGACCTACAAGGTCACCGTTGCCCAACTCGACCCTGCTGAAATCCTTTCAAAGAGGAGCTGGAAACTTACAGGTACTCTCATGGACGACAGCAAACTCGAACTCACCGGTGTCATCACCAAACGCGGAACCAATTACACCATGGCCCTTACAGGCACCGGCATCGAGTGGTCTTTCCCGGCTACAGTCACTCTGAATCAGCTGAATATTCCGCTTGGCACTTCAATCGGACGCTATACTGCGGATGGCAGAAACTACCATATATTCCCTATGGTTGGGGACGGGGAGAAAAACGGGGCTGCAGCTGATATGGCTGCAACAGGTTCGGCCGGACTTGCTATGCTGGTCAATCCGGACACAGGCAAATGGGAGGGTTCGCTATACATGAAAACTTTCGAATCCCAGTTCACTGAACCTGTCTTCCGCTTTGAATACTGGCTCAACAGCTACAAGGGAGGTCTGTCTTCCGGAGGTTTCCGCTTTAAGGAACTTACAATTGCGCAACAATAACATTTATATATTCACTTTTAAATTTTTATAAGCTATGAAAAAAGTTTTAGCTTTTGTGATCGTTATGATCGGCTTGTTCCTCACTTCATGTAAGAAGGAAGAAGCAAAGAGTGTCTTGGAGCTTGTAAGCAATGAGACTGTCACGGTGTCTGCCAAAGGTGGAGACTGCACTATTGAAGTCAACTCAAACAGCAAGTTGACTGCAACTTGTACTGAAGACTGGGTGGAGGCTACAGTCGTTGATGACAAGACTGTTGTGGCCAAAGTAGCAGCATATGAAGGTACAGAGGTCCGTACTGCAACCGTTACCATTTCCAATGAAGGGACCGCTGCTCCTGTAAAAGTAAGAATCAACCAGGCTGCTGTAGTCTTTGACTTCACTCCGGCTGATTACGAATTCGAGGCTGCAGAGGGCAGTCATTCTTTCGCTTACACGGCCGAGGCTCCTCTCACAGCCGTTGTTGACAAGGCTGTTGATTGGCTCAAGGCTGAGGTGACTGCGACCGAACTCGTCCTCACCGTCACAGCCAACGAGACTTTGACTTCACGTGCAGCTGATGTCGACTGGACTATCGGTGCTGCAAAAGGCACATTTACTGTCAGCCAGAAAGGTGCTGAGGCAACTCTCGAAGGCACATTCGATGATATCAACGCTTCAGTAAACGGTGTGGATGTAGTATATAGCTATACCACTAACTCCGAGCTTGAAGCAAACAGCGAGCAGGACTGGATTGAGACCTATGCCGAGAACGGTGAACTCCACATCAAGGTGCTTGCAAATGAAGGTCCGGCACGTGAGGGTGCAGTAGCATGGTCTGTTGTCGGTTCTGAGACTCTCAAGGGAACTGTCGCTGTCAGCCAGAAAGGTGCATTCCTTTCAGTTTCACTTATTCCGACTGTATTTTCTTCTGACGCGGCAAGTACACTTTGCAATACTGTTGCCCTTTCACTTCATGGAACCGGAGTCACAGCTGTCAAATATTCAAATGTTTATACCGCGGCTGATTTCGCTGCCGTTGATGTGGAAAAGGAGAAAGCCGATGTCAAGGCCGGTACCAGGTCATTTAATGCAACATGGTTGGGCTATGTAAACGGCAATGGTCTGAATCTGACGGTAAAAAAGGACTGCACACCTTCGACTGAATACTACATGGTACTCTGGGCAAGCAATGGTGATGATGAGGCGTACTATGTTGTCAATACATCAACTATGTCTGAGAATATCTTCGGTGACTATGACATAAATACTCAGTTCTATACCATCCAGAGCAAGTCACAGCTGTATGGAAGGTACTACTTCCTTGCGAAAACGACTGATGATTTGACTGCTGAATGGGGACAGAGAGAATTCATGGGAATGGTAATGTTCTCTGACGGTGAATCTTCTCAGGATGATTATGGTACTTATGATTGGGTTAATGTAGAGGGAATGTGGAGTACATTCTTCAACTCCAACTACAAATTGACCAAGGATATTTCTCAGTTCGATTTGAGTAATGGCTTCCTTATTTCTCAGGAAGCTTCTGATTTGGGAGACCTTGTCAAGGTTGCAGACGGCAGTGTCGCAGTTCCTGGTTTCCGTGCTATGGTCGGTTTTGCCGGTACAAGCAGTATTTATACCAACCTTTACGGAGTCCTCGCCGGTGGCATCATTGATGAAACGGGAACAATTGCATTCATCAGCACCGAGGACTATGCTGATCTTGATAATCCTAACGCAGGCAAAGATGAGGATGAATTGGCCAAATTGGGCAATTACACAAATCACTTCCTTTTCAGCCCCGGAAATGGTTGGTTCGGTGCAATGAAAGATCCGATGTTCGTGCCTGATGCAAGCTATTCTCCGGCAAAAGTTGCAGCAGCTTCAAAAACAGTTGATGCAATCAAGAGGGAGTACCGCAAGATGAAACCTAACTATGTCGAGGCTTCAGACATGAGACTTGAAAGAGCATTTGCGAAAGTCCTCAATGATTCAAAACCGGCTGAGGCTATCGCATTCTAATATAATTTGATATCTTTGTGGGGCGGCTGACCGGTCGCCCCTTTTTTCTCTGATTATTACGAAAATGAACAGGAAACTGCTATTATTCACTTCCTTGTCGCTGGTTTTTTCAGCCTGTAGTTTTGATGAAAGCCGCATTGCATTGTCCGGGACAGAGAATGGAATCCCGTCTGTCAATGAGCATAATGTAGCGGATTGCTATCCGGGTGTGCTCGCAGTACAGTTGTCAGACGAACCTGAGAGCCTTGAGGCCGTGGCTTCGCTGCTTTCGCAGATGATTGATGTGAAATCCGTGCGTCCGATTTTCCCTGATGACCCCCGCTATACAGAGCGTCACCGCGCAGCCGGGCTAAACAGGTGGTTTGCTGTTCAGTACGACGGGGGAGAGTCTCTGACCAGGGCGTCCTCTGATCTTTCGCTGTTGCCCGGTGTGGAGCTTGTGGAAGGTATGCCTGTACTTCACAGCACGGCTTTCAATGACCCAATGCTCAACCGTCAGTGGCACTATATCAACACCGCTCAGCAGAGCAAGTATGTGGCAGGCTGTGACATTAATCTGCACGAGGCCTGGGAATACGGGACAGGCAGTCCCGAGGTGATTGTGGCTGTGCTCGACGGGGGAGTCCGCTACACCCACGAGGAACTCAAGGACAATATGTGGGTGAATGAGGCTGAACTCAACGGCGTCACAGGCAAAGACGACGACGGCAACGGCTATGTGGATGACATCTACGGCTATAATTTCTGCTATGTGGAGTCCTACTCCAAAATGCACGGTACAATCGAGTTCGACGACCACGGCACCCACACTTCAGGTACGATTGCCGCCAAAAACAATAACGGCAAAGGTGGCTGCGGCATCGCCGGAGGTAACGGAAATCATGGCGGAGTTCGCATTATGAGCTGTCAGATTATCCAGCAGATAGACAAAGACAACGGCTATCCTTCTGATGCGGGAGCTGCTTTTGTCTACGCGGCTGACAACGGCGCCGTCATCTCCAATAACAGCTGGAGCGGCGGAAATTCCACCTACATCCGCAATGCCATAAAATATTTCAATGACTATGCGGGGTGTGACAAAAACGGCAGCCAGCTTCCCAATAGCCTGATGAAGGGCGGTGTGGCTTTCTTTGCTGCCGGCAATGAAAATACAACCAGCGCGTATCCGGCAATGTACGATGAGGCATATGCCGTCGCTTCCATAGGTCCTGATTTCAAGAGGGCATATTACTCGAATTATGGTACGTGGGTGGACATTACGGCTCCGGGTGGAGACCAGGTGGCTCACGGCTATTATAACGGCGGCGTCTACAGCCCGGTCGCAGGCGATGATTCCTCTTATGACTATTATCAGGGCACTTCTATGGCCTGTCCTCATGTGACGGGGGTGGCTGCGCTTGCAGTTTCATTTTTCGGAGGGCAGGGCTTCACAAGGGCTGACCTTATTTCCAAACTGGAGGAGGCTGCAAATCCTGTCATTTATGACTATAATCCGAATTACAGGGGACAGCTCGGAATCGGGCTTGTAGATGCTGGGGCCATGTTCGACTATAAACGTCCTTCTCCTGTCGAAGACCTGAAGGCCGAGGTCTCAAAAAACACTGTCACGCTCTCATGGACTGTTCCGTCAGCTGATGAGGGACATACAATCAGCAGTTTTGAGATCACGAAGGATAATGAGACTTTGGCTTATGACACTCCTTCTGCCAAAACAGGAGAGGTGCTCCGGTACACTTTTGAGGGATTGGAATTTGAAACCTCCTACACGTTCACAATACGCTCTGTGAACAATGAGGGAGTCAAATCCAAACTTTCTTCGTCAGTCACTGTTGTTACAGAGGCCAACAAAGCACCTGTAATCACTCCTGTTGACGGACTTGTTGTCATTTTGGGCAGGAACGAAACCAAGACGCTGAAATTCTCCGTCAATGACGCTGAAGGAGACGATTGGGATTTCGAACTTAGAGGCAGGACAGCTGGCCTGGACAGCCGGAAGATAGACAATAATGCTGTGGAAATCTCATTTGACGGAGCCGAGATCTTTTCCGGGACAGGTGTCGGTACTTATAGCCTGACTCTTTCTGTCTCTGATGTGTCTGGCAACGGCACTTCCGTGGATTTAAAATATACAGTCCTTAACCATTATGCACCTAAACTCAAGCAACCTATTGAAGATATTTTGATCAGCGGCATAGGCAACCGTGTCTATCTCACGCTGTCGGATTATTTCGAGTCCGATGCTGCCGTGACTGTTTTTGTGGAGACGGAAAATGAAATCGCTTCGTGGATTGAGGAGAACGGAGTGGTGCGTTTCACTTCACGCAAGGCCGGTGAGACGGATGTAACTCTCAAAATAGTGGACAGATACAATGAGTCAGCTGAAGGCTCATTCAAACTTGTGGTTACTGCGAACGGTGCAAAAGCTGAAATATATCCGACAAGTACCGCTTCTGTGTTCTATGTGCGCCCTGCTGCGACCCAGGATATCAAGGTCCGTCTTGTCTCCCAAAGCGGCCAGACTCTTCTGAACCGCATATATCCTGCCGCCGGACCTTCTTCTCCAGCGGCTGTCACAATCCCTGCATCCTGTCCTGCCGGTGTATATACGGCTGTTGCAGTCATGGCTGACGGTTCACAAGTGAAACAGACTATAGTAAAATTGTAATGAAAAAGATAATACTGGCATTTTTCGCTCTCATCCTTTCTATTGTACTTAGGGCAGGTGACAACGGGACTGTGCCTACGGTTGCCATCCCTTCCGATCCGACGGCTCTGACAATGGGTACTGTATCTTCCTATGGCAATTCGGCATTCGCCGCCGAAAACAACATCACAGCTGCGGCGTATATGGATTCACAGGCTGAGCTTGGCGTTTCCTACAGTCTGTGGAATATAGAGTCCCGGTCCAATCATATTCCTTCGATCGCCCTTGCCTATGGGTGGGGACACTGGGGCTTCGCTCTCAGCGTCGGGACGTACATCAACGGTTCCGCATATACGCTTTATGATGACAGTGGAGTTGAAAACGGTACTTTCCGCCCTTTTGACATCAAGGCTTCGATAGGCGTGGCTTATGCATTTGACTGTGGCGCGGCTCTCGGGGCAACACTGAGGTCGGTTTATTCGAAAATACATCCGGCCTACAAGGCCGAGGTCCCTGTGGGTGACCTCTATCTGGCATACAATCACAAATATGTGGGGGTTGTGTTGGCTGCGACCAATATCGGTGCACCTGCAAAATATTCCAAGGATTATGGGGATTACAAAACCAGACCTCTCGCATTCCTGCCTATGCTGATCAAGGCCGGCGTGAATGTCCGTCCGGTGAAAGGCCTGCAGATAAGTGTGGAGGGTGATTATATGCTCAATAACAATTCGTGGATGCTCACGGCCGGTGCCCAGTACACTATTCTGGACATAGCTACCCTGCGTGCCGGCTACCACTACGGCACTACCGCCGCTGAGTTTTCAACCGGCTCCGGTACCGGGTCCCTTTCGGAAGCCGGTACCGAATCTGCCAGGGGCTATTTCGCTTCAATAAGCGGTGTGGGCACAGCGGTCCTGCCGTCCTATGCCACAGTTGGTCTGGGCTTCAATATCAAGGGCTTCACCATCGACGCCACCTATCTCTTCGCAAGTCCGACCCTGAAAAATACCGTCTCCATCGCTCTCGGCTACCGCTTCTGATTTCCGGGGATATTTTTCCTCATTTTTGTAAATCTGCTATAAAAACTTTTTGTGGGATTATGCGAGGAAGTGAAACCAGCACTGTCGACGGCCGGGCGATGGGTCGACGGCACATAAAGGCAAGCTGAATTCAAGATGTTTAATCCTCCAAGGGCCCAAATAATTATTTGATTTCTTCCTTGATGTTGTACCTGTTGCGTTCGCCGTTCGTGCGTGAAATCATCTCGCAGATGAAGCCGGCGAGAAAGAGCATCACTCCGATTACGAGTGCCACGAGGGCAAGGTAGAACAGCGGCTGGTCAGTGACCGGGCGGAAAGTGTCTCCGTTGCTCTGTGCCACAAGCTTCGCGGCTATCAGCCATATCGCGATGATGAAGCCGATGAAGAATGTCACGAGTCCGGTGAAGCCGAAGAAATGCATCGGTTTCTTGCCGAAAGTGCTGAGAAACCAGAGTGACAGCAGGTCGAGAAAGCCGTTCACGAAGCGGTTGAGTCCGAATTTGCTCTTGCCGTATTTGCGTTTCTGGTGGTGTACGGGCTTTTCGGTAATACGGGTGAAACCTTCATTTTTTGCCAGATACGGAATGTAGCGGTGCATCTCGCTGTAGACTTCTATGCTTTTGACAACCTCGTTGCGGTAGGCCTTGAGTCCGCAGTTCATGTCGTGCAGCCTGATGCCGGTGATTTTTCGGGCGGCAGCGTTATAGATTTTTGACGGGATGTTTTTGGTCAGGGTGTTGTCCTTGCGTTTCTGTTTCCAGCCTGAGACTATGTCCCAGCCGTCTTCGACCACCATTCGGTACATCTCCGGAATTTCCTCGGGGGAGTCCTGCAGGTCAGCGTCCATGGTGACCACAACGCGGCCGGAAGCCTCTTTGAAACCGCAGTAAAGAGCCGCGGATTTGCCGTAATTGCGGCGGAAAGAAATGCCCTTGATATTGGAGTTCGTCTCCTTCAGCCGCCTGATCAGCTCCCACGAACCGTCGTCGCTGCCGTCGTCGACCATGATGAGTTCGTAGTCGAATTTGTTGTCTGTCATCACCCTGTCAATCCATGCCGTCAGTTCGGGCAGGGATTCGACCTCGTTGTACAGGCAGACTATTATCGATAAATCTTTCATTGTCTCCGGTTTTCTACAGTTCTTCTGCTTTGTCCCGTCCGAAAGGGTTTCTGGCCGGAATCCTTGAAGAAAGTATGGCCGAAAGGATGATGCCGAACAGGAAGCAGTACACGAGATTGCCCCAGAACCCTATCTGAGGCAGGTTTTCCATCATGCTGCTCATTCCGCTGAGGGTATTGCTGTCAATGGCTATGCCGGGACTGTTGATGATCTGGTTGAAAGTATCGACAATCTCATCGTTGGCGATGTATGCAGTATAGGCAAAGTAAACTGCAGAATAAATGACGGCTGACAGCATGGACGTGATTGCCCCGAATTTGAAAGTGTCTGAATTTGTGGCGTCCTTGTCCGCGGCGACCAGTTTTTTCATCAGATACATCATCAGGTATATACATCCTCCGAATTTTGCAATCCAGAGCACTGCGTTCAGCAGCCCGCCGACAAAGGCCGGACATCCGGGAATATGCGCTATTCCATAATTCGCAAAGAGATAGGCGGAGCTGATGGCCCCGAAATAAAGACCGGCTATGGCAGCCTTGTTCCACAAAATTTTCCTTTCCATTATAATAGTAATCCTTAAAAAATAACTTGTGCCACTTTATGTTTCTTTTTGGTCCATATTGTTGTTCTCACCGGTCATTTAGCCAGCTATGGTCCGACTTCCGTCGGCTGCTCGCTGCAAAAGTCCACAGGACTGTTTGCTATTCGCTTCACGACCTCTTCCAAAACCAATCTGTCCTCAAAAATAATTCAGAAATTTACCCCAATTTATTTTTTAAGGCTTACTTATTCTGAATTTGCGTACAAAGATAATAAAATTTTCACTATCTTTGCAGGCTCAGGTAATTACTTTAAAATTACTGGTTTTAAATGATAAAAATACATTGTAAGTATGGACATTAAGATTACATTTCCTGACGGTAGCGTCAAAGTTTACGAAAGTGGGGTTACGGCATACGAAATTGCCAAAGGAATCAGCCCGAAACTGGCTGCTGAAGTGCTTGCTGCAACTGTGGTTGCTCCTGATGACACGACAGGAAAAGGAACAATATATGATTTGATGCGTCCTATCACTGCTGACTGTTCGCTGAAACTTCACAAATGGGAGGACCCTGAGGCTAAGAAAGTGTTCTGGCATTCGTCTTCACACCTTATGGCCGAGGCTCTCGAAGCCCTCTATCCTGGGGTGAAATTCGGAATCGGTCCTGCCATTGAGAACGGATTCTATTATGATGTCGATTTCGGCGGCAGACAGATAGTCGAGGCTGACCTCAAAGCCATTGAAGACAAAATGATCGAACTCGCACGCCGCAAGGAAGTGTTTACCCGCGTGGATGTTTCAAAAGAGGAGGCAATGAAGACTTTCAAGGAGAAAGGCGATGAGTACAAATGCGAACTCATCAGCGAACTTGAGGACGGCACCATCACCTTCTACACCAACGGTGACTTTACCGACCTCTGCCGCGGACCTCATCTGATGGATACTTCGGTCATCAAGGCCGTCAAACTTACATCAATCGCCGGTGCGTACTGGAGAGGCGACGAGAAACGCCAGATGCTTACCCGTATCTACGGTATCACCTTCCCTAAGAAATCCCTCCTTGACGAATACCTCGTGCTCCTCGAAGAGGCCAAGAAGCGTGACCACAGGAAAATCGGTAAGGAGATGGAACTTTTCACCTTCTCGCAGCGCGTAGGCCAGGGACTTCCTTTGTGGCTTCCTAAGGGTGCCGCGCTTAGGGACAGGCTCGAGCAGTTCCTCCGCAAAGTGCAGAAATCCTACGGCTACCTCCAGGTGGTCACTCCGCACATCGGCAACAAAGACCTCTATGTGACTTCAGGGCACTATGCAAAATACGGCAAGGATTCTTTCCAGCCTATACATACTCCGCAGGAAGGCGAGGAATATCTGCTCAAACCTATGAACTGTCCTCACCACTGCGAAATCTACCGCTCAAAACCTCACTCATACAAGGAACTGCCTCTCCGTTATGCGGAGTTCGGTACTGTCTACCGTTATGAGCAGAGCGGCGAGCTTCACGGACTTACCCGTGTGCGCAGCTTTACTCAGGATGACGCCCACCTGTTCTGCCGTCAGGACCAGATCAAGGAAGAGTTCTGCAAAGTGATAGACATCATCCTCTATGTGTTCAAGACCCTGGACTTCAAGGAGTACACGGCTCAGATCTCGCTTCGCGACCCTGACAACCCTTCGAAGTACATCGGCTCGGACGAGAACTGGAACAAAGCCGAAAGCGCCATCATAGAAGCAGCAAAGGAGAAAGGTCTCAATACTGTGGTTGAATATGGCGAGGCTGCCTTCTACGGTCCTAAACTCGACTTCATGGTTAAGGACGCCATCGGAAGACAGTGGCAGCTCGGTACCATCCAGGTGGACTACAACCTCCCTGAACGCTTCGAACTTGAGTACACTGACAAGGATGGAAGCAAGGCCCGTCCTGTCATGATACACCGCGCACCTTTCGGTTCACTCGAAAGATTCGTGGCTGTTCTTCTTGAGCACACAGGCGGAAAATTGCCTCTCTGGCTTGCACCTGACCAGGTGATTGTCCTTCCTGTAAGCGAAAAATTCACAGATTATGCAAAAAAAGTTTGTGATTTGATGAATAATTCCGATATTCGCGCTTCAATTGACGATCGTAACGAAACGATAGGAAAAAGAATCCGTGAGAGTGAACTCAAGAGGATTCCTTTTATTGTGATTGTCGGAGAAAAAGAAATGAACGAAAATTCTGTTTCTGTCAGAAGACAGGGCAGGGTTGATTTGGGTTCTATGCCTGTTGGGCAGTTCATAGCAACAGTTGCCGATGAGGTTGCACAGCAGTTGGCGTAGGACGAATATTAACAATATAATATAGGAGATAAACTTATCGCAGCACCATTTAGACCATCTGGTCCTCGTTTTAACGGCCCGAAGCCGGGAGGAGCAGGACGTCCTAACAACGGTCCGCAGAGACCGGCAATAAAAAAGGACGAAGACGGATTGAGAATCAATGAAGAGATTAGCGCGCCACGGGTCCGGCTTGTGGGCGAGAATATACCCGAGCAGGGTGTGTATTCTATATCCGAAGCCATGAAAATGGCTGATGAACAGGAGCTTGATCTGGTCGAGATAAGCGCTAAGGCCGATCCTCCTGTATGCAAGATAATTGACTACCAGAAATATCTCTACCAGCAGAAAAAGAAAGCCAAGGAGATGAAAGCCAACGCTTCCAAGGTAGTCATCAAGGAAATCAGGTTCGGACCGAACACCGACGAACACGATTTCCAGTTCAAGTTGAAGCATGCTCAGGAATTCCTTTCCGAGGGTTCCAAAGTGAAGTCTTCAGTATTCTTCAAGGGGCGTTCGATACTCTACGCCGAGCAGGGTGAAAAGCTGCTTCTGCGTTTTGCGGTCGAACTTGAGGATTATGGACGTGCCGAGCAGATGCCAAAGCTCGAGGGCAAGCGCATGATAATGATGATTGCCCCTATAAAGAAAAAATAAGCGGAAGTCCGTGCGTGAGCCCGGACCGATGCGAGTAACAATAAATTATTAACTAAAGTCAAACAAATTTAACTATGCCAAAGATGAAAACCAACTCCGGTGCCAAAAAGCGTTTCACGCTTACCGGAACGGGAAAAGTTAAGAGAAAACATGCTTACAAAAGCCACATTCTCACAAAGAAGACCAAAAAGCAGAAAAGAAATTTGACTCATGTTGCTATCGTTTCCAGTGTTGACGAGAGAAGAGTCAAAGCTTTGTTGGCAATGTAATTTTCATTACAATCCATTATTTTAAGTTAAACTTGGAAAGCAGTAGAAAAGTGTCGGACGAATCGGCCACTGCCTCCATAAAACAGTTAAATTTATGCCAAGATCGGTAAATTCAGTTGCTTCAAGAGCACGCCGCAAAAAAATTCTTAAAAGAACCCGCGGTAATTTTCTTTCAAGAAAGAATGTTTGGACGGTAGCAAAGAACACCTACGAGAAAGGTCTTACTTATGCCTATCGTGACCGCAAGAACAAAAAACGTGCATTCCGTGCACTTTGGATTCAGCGTATCAACGCCGCTGCACGTCAGTATGGAATGAACTACTCCCAGTTTATGGGCAGACTCGCAAAACAGAACGTGGGTCTCAACCGCAAAGTTCTTGCAGACCTTGCTATGAACAATCCTCAGGCATTTGAGGCTATCATCAATTCTGTCAAGTAATTGTGTGATTTCTGATGAGCTGGAAGGAAATATATCACAACAAGTGGGTCAAGTTCGGTTTTTGGGCTGTGATCTACCTTTTGTGGGTGATCTGGGTGGGAAATTACTGGTGGCTCTTCGGACTTGTTCCGATTTTTGACGGCTGTGTCACCAAGAAGGTGAAATGGCTGTTCTGGAAGAAAAACTACAAGGAAGGGGAGAAGCACAACGTCGCATTGGAATGGCTTGATGCAATTATTTTCGCTGTGGTCGTTGTCACATTCATTAATATTTTCTTTTTTCAGGCGTTCAAAATTCCTTCTTCATCAATGGAGAGCACGCTGTACACGGGCGACCACGTATTTGTGGGCAAGCTCGCCTATGGTCCGAGACTTCCGCAGACTCCTCTCACCATTCCTTTTACCCACAACGTGATCGGGAACAGAGAGTCCTACTCGACTGCATGGCAGTTCAAGTACAGAAGGATTGCTGGATTTTCCAAAGTCAAAGCGGGGGATATCGTTGTCTTCAACTTCCCTCACGGTGACACGGTGCTTGTGAAGGCTCCGGCGGATGACTACTACATGGTCGAAAGGACTGTCGGACGCAAATATGCGATTGACCAGTACGGCCCCGTCAAGGTCCGTCCTGCCGACAAGACTGACCACTATGTCAAACGCTGCGTTGCCATTGCAGGCGACACCTTGGCGATAGTCAACGGACGTGTACATATTGACTCTGTTCCGCAGGAAGTTTGGCCGGGCATCCAGTCTACCTGGAAAGTGACGACCAACGGCCAGAGAATCAATGCTTTGACACTTGACAAACTCGGCATCAACCCTACGGAAATCTGGTTCTGCCAGGAATTGCCGGGCTATCCGGACCTCCCTCTTACCGCTGAAATGGTGGAGCAGGTCAAAGCCCTTCCGAACGTGGTTTCGGTCGAAGAGAACATCGATGTCTACCCTCCGGATTATCCGGATTCGTACAATACCATCTTCCCGTTCTCGCCGGACTACAAATGGACAAGAGACAATTTCGGCCCGCTGTGGATACCTGAGAAAGGTGCGACCGTAGAGCTTACGCTCGGCAATCTGCCTCTCTACAGACGTATCATCGCTGCATACGAAGGCAATGAACTCGAAGTCAGGGGCAGCGTGATCTACATCAACGGTGAAGCGGCTCAGACTTACACATTTGCACAGGATTATTACTTTATGATGGGAGACAACAGGCACAATTCCCTGGACTCAAGATATTGGGGCTTTGTTCCTGAAGATCATGTGGTTGGGAAACCACGGATGATTTGGCTCTCAACAGACAGTAATAAAAAATTCCCTAAAAACATCAGGTGGCGGAGATTCTTCAAATTTGTATAATTTTTTGGAAATCCAAATTTTTTATGCGATATTTGCAGCCCGCACGTGAAGTTGTCAGTGAACAGCTTCAAATAGTTATGAATTAATTAAAAAGTTATATACAATGGCAAAGGTTTGTCAAGTTACAGGAAGAAAGAGAATGGTCGGAAACAACGTTTCCCATTCCAAGAGACGCACAAAGCGTATTTTCGCCCTCAACCTTAAGACCAAAAAATTCTGGTCAGAGGAGGAGCAGAGATTCATCACCCTCAAAGTATCTTGCAAGGGTATGAGAAACATTGAAAAGAATGGTCTTGAGGCTACTCTTAAAGATGCACAGGCCAAAGGATTTATTAACCTTGTTTAATTTTTTGAATTATGGCAAAGAAAGCTAAAGGTAACAGGGTGCAGGTCATCCTTGAGTGCACTGAGCAGAGAGAAAGCGGTGTACCGGGTATCTCAAGATACATCACTACCAAGAACAAAAAGAATACACCTGACCGTTTGGAGCGTAAGAAATACAATCCGTTCCTTCACAAGGTTACTCTTCATCGTGAAATCAAATAATTTTAGGAGGATTGAACAATGGCTAAGAAAGCAGTCGCAACCTTCAGTGCCAAATCAGGTGCTAAGAGTATGGTAAAGTGTATCCGCATGGATAAGTCGGCAAAGACCGGAGCATATTGCTTCAAAGAGGAACTTGTCGAGGCTGAAAAAGTAAAAGAATATTTCGCAAAGAAATAATTTTGTTTTTCAATAATTTGTAGGGTGACCTTCGGGTTGCCCTATTTTTTTGCCCCCTGTTATTCTGAGCATTCACTCGCTTTTGTCATTCTGGCCAAACATCCATTCTGTCATCCTGAGCGACCGAAGGGAGTAATGTCACCCTGAGCGTAGCGAAGCGAAGTCGAATGGGCGAACGGACGAGGGAACTTGTACCTTAGTCGGAATGACAATTGAAAAAGTTTTGCTATATTTGTGGGTTTAATTGACGGTTTTATGGGAATATTTGATAAAGGGGTCAAAAAGACCAACAGAAGTTTCTTCGACAGGCTTTCGCATGCGATAGTCGGACGTTCGGAGGTGGATGACGATGTGCTGGATGCCATTGAGGAGGCTCTTGTGGCTACGGATATGGGAGTGGATACCACGATGAAGATTGTGGACAATCTCCAGGAGAGGGTGAGCCGCGACAAATATCTGTCTATGAGTGAGCTTGCGGAGTTCCTCCGGGAGGAAATTTCGGACTTGCTGGATGTGTCTTCACAGGAAGTGACGGACGGTGTCCTGCCTTTTGATTTTTCTCATAAACCGTTGGTAATCATGGTGGTCGGCGTTAATGGCGTGGGCAAGACTACGACAATAGGAAAGTTGGCGGCCAAGATGAGGGCTCAGGGCAAGAAAGTGGTGCTCGGAGCTGCGGACACTTTCCGTGCTGCGGCTGTGGACCAGCTGGGAATCTGGGCTGAGCGTGCCGGCGTGGACATTGTAAAGCAGGGCATGGGCGCGGATCCGGCCTCCGTTGCGTATGATTCAGTCAGTGCTGCAGTTGCAAGAAATGCTGATGTGGTCCTTGTGGACACGGCAGGCCGTCTGCACAACCGTACGGACCTGATGAATGAACTGACCAAAATCCGCAATGTGATGCGCAAGGTGATTCCGGATGCTCCCCACGAGGTTCTCTTGGTGCTTGACGGCTCGACCGGCCAGAATGCCTTTGTGCAGGCCAAGGAGTTTGCGCGTGCGACTGACATTACTTCGCTGGCTGTGACCAAACTGGACGGAAGCGCAAAGGGCGGTGTGGTGGTCGGAATTGTGGACCAGTTCAAGCTGCCGATCAAATTCATAGGCATAGGCGAGGGCATTGACGATCTCAAGGTCTTCGACAGGAAGGAGTTCGCCGCTTCGCTTTTCTCGAAGGAAGATATTGATAATAAGTAAAATAAATATAAAATGAAGGTTTCTTACAATTGGATCAAAGATTATCTTGAATGTGATCTTACTCCGGAAGGAATGGCCGAGGCCCTGACTTCCATAGGACTCGAGGTGGATTCTCTCGAGCAGGTTGAGGAAATTCCCGGCGGCCTCGCAGGCGTGATTGTGGCTGAGGTCGTTGAGTGCGTGGCTCATCCTGATTCGGATCATTTGCATATTACAAAACTGAATACAGGTGCTCCGGAACTACTGCAGGTTGTCTGCGGTGCCCCGAATGTGGCTGCAGGCCAGAAAGTTCTGCTTGCTACCATAGGCACAGTGCTTGGCGGTGATTTCAAAATCAAGAAATCAAAAATCCGCGGCGTGGAGTCTTTCGGTATGATTTGCGCCGAGGACGAGCTCGGCATCGGTACTTCGCACGACGGCATTATGGTGCTTGACCCTGCTGCAGTGCCGGGTACTCCGGCCAAGGAATATCTCCACCTCGAGACAGAATCCCTGATTGAAATCGGCCTTACTGCAAACCGCGTGGATGCCGCTTCACATATCGGCGTGGCCCGTGACCTTTATGCTTATCTGCAGCACAACAATATTCCATGCAGACTGAATATACCTTCTGTGGATGCTTTCCGCGAGGGTGAAGGCGAGGCAACTCCGGTGGAGGTGCTTGCATGCGACGGTGCTCCGCGCTATACCGGTACCACCATCAAGGGCGTGAAGGTCGGCCCTTCACCTGAATGGCTGCAGAAAAAGCTGCTTTCTATAGGCTTGCGTCCAATAAACAATGTGGTGGACGTCACCAATTTCGTGCTTATGGAAATCGGCCAGCCGCTTCATGCTTTTGATCTTTCGCAGATTAAAGGCGGAAAGGTGATTGTGCGCAGGGCTGCAGAGGGTGAGAAGTTCGTTACCCTTGACGGTGTTGAGCGCACTTTGTCTTCTGCCGATCTGATGATTGCGAATGCTGAGGAACCGATGTGTCTTGCCGGTGTGTTCGGCGGTGAGAAGTCCGGCGTGACCGAGGCTACCACGGACGTATTCCTTGAGAGCGCATATTTCAATCCTGTAACTGTCCGCAAGAGTGCGAAACGTCATGGCCTGAAGACTGACGCTTCGTTCCGTTACGAGAGGGGAGCCGATCCGCTGATATGTGAATATGCCGCTAAACGTGCTGCGCTTCTGATACAGGAACTTGCAGGCGGGGAGATTGTGGGCAGGATGCAGATTGTGGAGTCCTCTGCCATAGAGAAGAAGACCGTCGCGCTTGACTACGACCGCATTGAGAATTTCATCGGAAAGAAAATCGGCCACGACACTATTGAAGGCATACTCAAAGGCTTGAATTATGAATTTGCAAGCAAAAATGACAAGGGTGCAATAGTGAAGGTGCCTTCATATATGATTGATGTCTACAGGGAGTGTGACGTGGTGGAGGAGATTCTGCGTATCTACGGCTACAACAATATCGAGCTGCCGGGCCGGATGCGTATGTCTGTGAATGCCCCGCAGAAACCTGAACCTGAGGCAGTCAGAAAGGCTGTTTCTGATTTTCTTGCCGCCAACGGCTTTGTGGAGACAATGAACAACTCGCTGACTAAGGGCGAATATTACAGCAAACTCAAGACTTTCCCTGAGGATAAATGCGTGCGCATCATCAATCCGCTCAGCTCAGACCTTAATGTGATGCGTCAGACCCTGCTGCTCAACGGTTTGGAGGTGATTGCCTACAATATCAACCGCCAGCTGACTTCGCTCAGGACTTTTGAGTACGGCTCCGTATATTCTTTCGTACCTGGTGCTGACGGCAAGACTTTGGCGAGCTATGAGGAGCATACCTGCTATGCAATGTTCATTACCGGCTCGTCTGATAAATCTTGGAGAACAGAGGCCTGCAAGGGCAATTATTTCCAGCTCAAAGGCTATCTGGAACTTCTGCTCAGACGCTTTGGCGCAGACCTTTATGCAATGGAATATGAGGCCGCCCCTGCGGATTTGTTCTCAGAGGGCCTGGCTTACAGTATTCCGGGTTCTAAGACTCCGCTTGCAGTAATGGGTACTGTCGCTCCTTCGATTTGCAGACAGTTCGGCATCAAACAGCCTGTGTTCGCGGCTGAAATCAATTATCCTGCATTGTTTGAACTTGCGAAACGCGACAGGATCAAATATCAGGAGCTTCCAAAATATCCGGAAGTGCGCCGCGACCTCGCGCTTCTCCTCGATGAGAATGTAAGTTTCGCGGATCTCAGAAAGTCTGCTTTCAGGGTCGGCAGGAAGCTGCTGAAGCAGGTGACTTTGTTTGATGTCTACCGTGGCGACAAGATTGCGGCGGGCAAGAAGCAGTATGCCCTCGGCTTTGTGCTCCAGGATCCGGAGAAAACTCTGACCGACAGTGATGTTGAGCGCATCATGGGCAAGCTCCTGTCTACCTTCCAGAACGAATACGGTGCCGCTTTGAGATAGTATGAAATTGAGAGTCGGACATATAGCTCTTGTTTTGCTCGTCATTTCGGCTTTGGCTGCCTGCTCCCGTGGGGCGAAGAAGATACCAAAGTCGAAAATGGCGGATATCTATGCTGAAATCCTTGTGACAGACCAGTGGATCAACAACAATTATTCCTACAGGAAATTGGCGGATACATCATTGGTCTATGCGCCGATTTTGAGGAAGTATGGCTACACGGTGGAGGATTATATGTATAGTGTGGAGTTGTATATGAATGATTCCGAGCGGTTTTCACGTATTCTGCGAACTACGGCCGAGCGGCTGGACAAACGTCTCGTCAAACTGCAGGCCGAGAAGGACAGACTGGATAGAATCAAGTACAATAAGGAAACTTATGCCTTTGATTTCCATAGCGAAAACGCTTTCCCTTACATAAAGGGGATGCCGGACTATTTCGATACTCTCAGGGTTGAAATCGACACTCTGACTATGGCTTACGAACTGGTGCAGGAGATACTGAACGATACGATTTTCAGAGGCCCCGGCTTCATTGTCAGGGAAAAGGCTCTGCCTGACAGCCTGGAGCTTGCACGTCTGGACAGCCTTGCCCGGGTGGATTCCCTGGCAAAAGTGACGGCTGACAGTCTCGCGAGGGCCGACAGCCTTGCAATGGCGGATTCTCTTGCCAAGGTGCGTAAGGACAGCCTTGTGAGAATGGCTTTGAAGAAGAATCACAGGCGTGAGAGTTTGAAAAGTGAAAGGAAGAAGGCTGCCGTGAATTCGGATTTGCTTGAGCAGAAGCCTGATGAGAATGATATGGCTAAAATCGTTGAGTGACAATGTTACGTTTTGAAGATATAGTTTTCGGCCCTATTCACAGCAGGAGGCTTGGAGCGTCGTTAGGAGTGAATCTGCTTCCGGCCCATGGCAAGTTCTGCAATTTTGACTGTGTGTATTGTGAGTGCGGCTGGAACAGAGATGGAGCCAATGACAGGCGTCTGCCGGCTTTGGATGAGATTGAGGCGGCCATGAGGGCGAAATTCCCCGTCGCCGGTCATGTGGATTCCATTACTTTTTCCGGCAACGGGGAGCCTACGCTTCATCCTGATTTTCCGGAGGTTGTGGATCTGACCCTGAAGCTTCGTGACGAATTTCTGCCGTCTGCCAAGGTATCTGTGCTGTCAAATGCGACTATGCTTGCTAAGGAGGCAGTCTGCAATGCTTTGATGACGGTTGACAATCCTATTCTGAAACTTGACGCCCCTTACACCGGGGCTGTGCGCTCAATCAACAGGCCTAAGGGGGCCTACGAGGTGGCTGAGCTTGTGGAAAACCTGAAGAAGTTTGACGGAAATTTCATTCTGCAGACGATTTTTTTCAAAAACTTCGAAGCCGGATATTTGACTGAGGGATTTCTAAATGACTGGTATTCAATTGTCAGAGAGGTCCGCCCTCGCGAAATCATGGTCTATACCATAGACAGGGAGACCCCGATGAAGAATTTAGGCAAGTATTCTTTGGAAGAAATGCGTATATTTGTAGAGCCTTTGGTTAAGGAAGGCTTTAATGTAAAGATAAGCGGATAAATTTAATTGTAACTTTATGATAGATTATTTGAAAAAATATGGCTATACCCCGAATCAGGAAGCCATAAGCAGGGCTCTTGAACTTATTGCCGCAAATATTGAGGGCATCAGTTCTCCTGCAGTGTTGAAGGAATGCTTTTCGTGTATGGACTTGACTACATTGAAGACCAATGACACCAAGGCTTCAGTCGGGAAGCTGGTGAACAAGGTAAATGCCCTGCACGAGGAGTGGGGCGAATATCCTCTTCCTGCTTCGATTTGCGTGTATCCTAATTTTGCTTCTGTGGTAAAGGATGCCCTCAAATGCGATGTGGGAATTACCGTTGTGGCTGCCTGCTTCCCTTCATCCCAGAGCTTCCTTGAGGTGAAGTTGAAAGAGTGTGAACTTGCTGTGGAGCAAGGTGCTACGGAAGTGGATATTGTGCTTTCGCTTTCAGCTTTCCTTGCCGGCGACTACGAGACGGCTTCCGGGGAAATCAAGGCTGTGCGCAAAGCGATTGATGCCGTGGCTGCAGGCCAGGGACGCGGTGTGCATCTGAAGGTCATTCTCGAGACCGGTCTGCTCGGTTCTATGGAGAATATCGCCCAGGCATCCTTCCTCGCTATGGAGGCCGGCGCCGATTTCATTAAGACTTCGACAGGAAAGGTGGATGTGAATGCCACTCCTGCAGCTGCATACGTCATGTGTCAGTGTATTGATGCATATCACAAGGCTACCGGCCGCATGGTCGGCTTCAAGCCTGCCGGCGGCATTTCGACTGCAAGCGACGCCGTATGCTATTATTCCATTGTTTCGACTGTTTTAGGCAAGCAGTGGCTCAACAACACATATTTCCGTCTCGGTGTCAGCCGCGTAGCCAATTCGATTATGTCGGCTGTCGAGCAGAAAACCGTCTGCTACTTTTAGCAAAAAATGACAAAATTACATAAAACGCTCTGTGTCTTATTTTGACACAGAGCGTTTTTCGTTATAGAATCAATCATTTTGGTCAATCTCACTATATGCCATTTTTGAAAAAAACGGTTTTTTCCCCTTCAACTATTTGTTTGATTCCTGCTCTCGCATACGCCCGATGCCGATTTTGAAACTTAAGTGATTACTTTTTTTTTACGCGGATAAGTTTTCTCACCTTTGTGACGTAAGAAAAACCAATTAATGACGCGTAAATATGAAAGGAAAATTTGAATTTTTGATTTTGGCCCTTCTGCTCGTCGGGTGCGAGAAACAAGGGCATTTCAACTCCGAGAAAATCAATTTCGACTACGGAAAGGACTTGCAGCACGAGATGATTGTACTTGGGGAGCGTTTGGAGAATCCGTACAAGACCGGGAATGTCGCGAAGGCTCTGAAGAAGCTGTATCCGACAAAGGCTGCCGTGCTGGAGTCTACAAATCTTTATGTCCGTTTCCTTCCTAAGGATGACAGGGAATGCAGTATCCTTGAAATTCAGGGAGTTGAACTGATCGACCATCCTCTTGACTATGAAATCAAGGTGGACGGGGACTACTATCATGATCCGGAGATCGCCGAGGACGAGATGACCTGGCAGTATGCGGTTGTGCCTCATAATTTTGTCTTTCCTGCCGACATCGAGTATGAGATTATAGATGAGTGCTTTATCGCAGATTCAGCAACTAAACTGGCTGAGGATGTGGACTGGGAGGCCGTGGAACGCGAGTCTTTTGAACTTACGGGCAACGGGGCGATGATAGATGATGCCGCCCTGACCAAAGCCAAGGGCAAGGCCTATCCTTCCGGACGAATTACCATTGTGGATGATGAGTGGAACGGAGGCAAACCTTTCGGGGTGGCCGGAGTCTGTGTCGCATGCAATTGTTTCGTGAAAATCGCTAAAACCTACACTGACAGGGATGGCTATTATACGATGAAGAAATCTTTTTCCGCCAGGCCGCGTTACCGTCTGATGTTCAAGAATACATTGGGCTTCTCCATAGGTTTCAATTTCATAGTCGTGTCCGCGTCCCTTTCCACTTTGGGCAAAGCTGAGCCGACCGGTATCAATTACACAATCACCAAGGATTCCGAGACCAAGCTTTTCAACAGATGTGTTGTCAATAATGCCGCTTACGATTATTATACCCGTTGCGGCATCGGGG
Source organism: Candidatus Cryptobacteroides sp. (assembly GCA_051870215.1). Taxonomy (GTDB): domain Bacteria; phylum Bacteroidota; class Bacteroidia; order Bacteroidales; family UBA932; genus Cryptobacteroides. The sequence goes on from JBJEBQ010000043.1 coordinate 34,560, forward strand.
ATATGAACATTTCCACTCCTCCGAGTGACCTGCGTATATGGCTGCTTTCTTCTACCGGCGCAAGCAGCGCATGTATGCTCCATCACGGTACGGTGCTTGAAGCGAAGGACAAGACGTCAATTATGGGTAAATGTGTGACTGTGCTCAGATATTTTCTTCCTGACGTTACCATAGGTACCAAGGACAAGCATTCCTACGGCGAACTCTATGGCACTGTTGTGCATGAGCTTTCGCATACTTCGCATTTCGCCGCTGTCGGCAAGTCGTATTGGAACAAATATATCTTCTACATAGTGCGGTATTACATCGAAAGCGCAGGCGGCAGACTGTATGGCGACGGCTCTGGCGACGGTGCCGGGCAGTGTGAAGTGGGAGAGATGTGGGCTTATTATATGCAGAGTAAAATGATGAAGGAGAGGTATGGAGGAGCTATGAACGCCTACGGAACTTCCTATTGGTTCTATCCTCAGATTTTGAGGGATCTTGATCTTCGTGGAGTGAAGAGAAGTGAAATTTTCTCCTCCATGACTCCTTCGGCGATAGACTGCAGTGCTTTGAAATCCAATCTGATCACCAATTATCCGTCAAAGAAAATAATTGTAGAGCAGTCATTCAGCCGTTATGGAAAGTAGAAAAAACATATTAGTATTTATTTTGTTGGTTTTGTTCGTGCCGTCTATGAGAGCCCAGAAATTCAGCGTCTCGACGAATGTTCTGGAGTATGCCAATTTCTGCACCTTGAATGCCGATGTGTCATTTGCCGTGTCGAGGAGATGGAGTCTGACCGTGGGAGCGAGGTACAATCCTTTCTCCTACGGGAAAGACGCGAAGCAGTTTCAGCACAGACAGCAGTCCTACAGCCTCGGTGTCAGAGTGTGGCCCTGGCATACATGGTCGGGTTGGTGGTTCGCGGCAAAAGCAAGGTATCAGCAGTACAATTTCGGGGGCTTCACTTCGCCGCGTACCGAGGAGGGAGACCGGGTGGGCGGGGGTCTGTATGGAGGATATACTCTTATGCTTTCTCGGCATTGGAATGTGGAATTCGGTGCCGGTCTATGGACGGGTATGGCATGGTACAGGAAATATTCCTGCCAGCGTTGCGGTTTTACTTTGGTTCAGGGACGTAAGTGGTTCCTGCTTCCGGATGATGTAATGATTTCTTTTGCTTATGTGTTCTGATTTAAAATATCTTTTTGTGGCTGCCGGGCTCTGTATCCTGGCGGCGTGTTCTCAGGGACGGCGTCTGGAGAAGATTTCGTCAGGGGAATATGCCATAGAACTGGCTGTAGCCGATGCCCGGGAGCTGCCGAAGGTGGATGCGTCACAGATTAGGGTGGATACAGTTGGCGGTATGGAGGCAGGTGGGCCCTTCATTATGAATGCGGTGAGGGATGACGGGAGCGGTGAGATGGTGGTGACTGATGTCATCAAGGCTTCGACCGTGACGGCGACTTTCCGCAATGTGGCAGAAAGGGCTGGACGTGTGTCCATAGGCTTTGACGTCAGAGTGCCGCGCGAGATGACTGTGTCAAAGTGGAAACTGGAGATCCGGCCGAAGATGACGATAATGGATGAGGTTGAGGAACTGGATGCCGTTTATATTACCGGCTCGGCCTATCGTGATGCCCAGATGCGTGGTTACCGGCGATATAAGAAGTTTTTGGCTTCGATTCTGACGGATTCGCTTGATTTCGTCAGGCTCGGCCAGCTGGAGATTTTTCTGAAGAGGAATTTTCCGGAGACTTATGCAGCAAAGACGGATAGCACGCTTGTGACCGATGAGGAGGCGGAGAATATTTTCGGGGTGAGTCAGAGGGAGGCTGTGCGGCACTACACCATGATGTGGAAGGTTCGGGCGAATGAGCGGCGCAAGGCCCGCAAGGATGAGATGTACCGCAAGTATGTGAAGGATCCTTTTGAGAGCGAAGGAATCAGACTTGATACGGTGCTGGCCAATGCTGACGGGGATTTCGTTTACCGCTATGTGCATACTTTCCGCAGCAGGCCGAAGTTGAAGAAGGTGGAGGTGAATTTGTCGGCTTCGATGTATGAATGGGGACAGTGTGTGGCGGAACTCCCTATGGGTGATGGACTTACGTATTATGTCAGTTCTTTGTGCACTTTAGCGGATTTGAGTGAGCATTACAGGACCGTGGTTCTGGAAAGGCGGGCTTACGACAATACTAATGCTTACGTGGATTTTATGCAGGGCAGCGCTGTGGTGGATACGGCTTTGGGGGAGAATTCCATGGAACTCAGACGCCTGGTGGACTGTGTGGATGACATTGTGGGGCGGGAGGAATTTCTTTTGGATTCGCTGGTGATTACTGCGTCCTGTTCCCCTGAGGGCAGCTATAATTTTAATGCCGGACTTTCAAAGGCCCGCTCTGAATCAATCAGAGCATATATCTCCGATTTTGTGCCTGCTGACTGGAAAGCTAAAATCCGGACTGATATTCTTCCGGAGAACTGGCTGAGACTCAGACGATTGATAGCCAATGATGTGCAACTTGGAGAAAAGTCGAGGGAAGAACTGCTCGGACTTGTTCCCGAAGGCGTCCAGTTGAGTGGAAGTACGGCGGATGAGGTCGAAGGAAGAATGTCGCGGCATCCTGCATATATCCACCTTCGTGAGAAGCTTTATCCGAAGTTGAGGACTGTTCAGTTTGAGTTTTATCTGCAACGCAAGGGTATGGTGAAGGATACCGTGCATACCACCGAACTTGACAGAGTCTATATGGACGGTGTGGCCGCGTTGCTCGAACTCGACTACAAAAAGGCCGTGACCCTGCTAAGGCCGTATGATGATTACAATGCCGCACTTGCTTGTATGACAGCTGATTACAACAATACTGCCCTGGATATCTTAGAGCGTCAGAGAGATGAGAACGCGCGGGTGTGCTATCTCAAGGCCATGGTGCTCTGCCGTTTGGGACGCCGTGATGAGGCTGCGGGCTATTATCACAAAAGCGTGGGGCTTGATCCTTCAATGCAGCATAGAGCCAATCTCGATCCTGAAATGTTTGAGCTTGTGAGAATGGACCAGAATGTGTATTGAGTTTATATTCAACCATATAACTTTTTATTACTTAATTTTATCAACTTTTAAATCATTTTTATCATGAAAAAATTTATTGTTCCTATCTTGGCCGTTTTGGCGTTGGCATCTTGCCAGAAATCTTATTTTGAATCCGGGAAAAGGCCGGAAGCTGCTTCGGAGACTGTAGATCTGACCGTTTCCATTCCGGAAGTTCAGACAAAGCTTACCGATATCTCAGATGAGGATGCTGTACAGAACCTGCAGGTGTATGTGTTCAATATTTCAGGAAACATTGAAAAATACGGTACTGATGAAGGAAACCACGTGACTCTTACCTGTACTACGGGCGATAAGAAGATTGCCGCTCTTGTGAATGCTGCGCCTCTGCAGGTGAGCACTTTGGATGAACTGCAGAATGCCAAAAGTCAGCTTGAGCAAAATGCGAAGGGCAAATTGGTGATGGCAGGCTGCAAGGACGAAACATTGTCAACAAGTACGACAGTAACAGTAGCTGTGACGAGGCTGGCGGCTAAAATTGTACTGAAATCCATCAAAACCGATTTCAGCCTGGCGCAACACAAAACTTTGCCTTTTGTCGTGAATAACATTTATGTCCAGAATGTGTCCGGGGAGTGCGCCTATATGGCGGATTTGGCAAGTACGGGCCTATGGTACAACAAAGCCAGGCTGGAAGCCGACTGTCCTGCGTTTCTTGCGGATAAAGGTATCAACAGGACCTTGAACAATGGTGAGACATATTCTACAGCCCATAGTTTCTACTGCTATCAGAATACAACGGCGACCGATTCAAGGAGTGAGACATGGTCTCCGAGGTTTACAAGGCTTGTTGTGGAGGCGACTTTGGGCGGCGTGACGTATTATTATCCGAAGACTTTCACGGAAATCAGAAAGAATACCGTATATTCTGTCAATCTTACTGTGACCCAGCCGGGTACGACCAATCCGGATGATAATGATTTCAGAATTAACGAAGGCTTCGAGGTGGATATCAATCCTTGGGATATACTTGACGATATTAATGAAACTATCTGATGATGAAAAGAATAATATCTGTGATTATTGCTGCGTTGGCTCTCTGCACGGCTTGTGTCAAGGAGAACAGAAGCGCCTGCCCTTGTCTGCTCAGACTGGATTTCAGGGACGTTGATCCTGCGAAATTCGCCGAGGCGAAGGTGGTGGTGTCTTCGTCCGATGGGGTGGTATTCTCGGGTGTTGTCGATTCTTCTGTGTTCGACAGGGAGTTTGATGTGAAGGTGCCACGTCGGAAACTTTGGGTCAATGTGTATGGTGGGGAGTGTGAGGATGCGGATATGGTGCACGGCGGTCTGAAAATCGGGCGTGGGGCTTCGGCTCCCCGGGTTTTTATGCATTCAAATCAAGTGGATGCTGATTGCGAGATGCTGACTGAAAAGGTGGATTTGTGCAAAAACCACTGTGTGATAACAATCACGATCAAGGATGTGTCGGCATCTCCTTTCAAGTTTTTGGTTCGGGGCAATATCAATGGTTACGGAATCGACGGCAGACCCGGCCGTGGAGACTTTGTCTATGAACTGCAGCCTGATGGCTCGGGTTCGGCTGAAGTGGTCGTCCCACGGCAGCTGGACGCATCTTTGCTGTTGGATATCGAGGATGTCACTGAAATTGTGAAAACTTTCGCTCTTGGTGAATATGTCGTCCTAAGTGGCTATGATTGGAGCTCTAAAGAGTTGAAGGATATTGCGATAGAGATAGATTATGCGAGAAGCAGGATAGTTGTCACGGTGTCGGGATGGACTGAAGAATATGTATTTGAAGTGGAAATTTAAAAGAAATTTCATTTTTTTTGTAGGATTTCAGAGATTTTTTGTACCTTTGCAATCCTCGCGCATGTGGTGAAATGGTAGACACGCTACTTTCAGGAGGTAGTGCCGCAAGGTGTGAAGGTTCGAGTCCTTTCATGCGCACAAAATTTTTCAAAAAATTGAAAAAAAATTTGCAGGGAAATAAAAAATGCGTATCTTTGCAATCCCTTTCGGAAACGAGGGCAGTTCTTTAAAATTGGTGCGGTAGTTCAGCTGGTTAGAATATCGGCCTGTCACGCCGAGGGTCGCGGGTTCGAGTCCCGTCCGCACCGCGATTTCATAAATGAAATTCCTGAATAGCTCAGTTGGTTAGAGCATCTGACTGTTAATCAGAGGGTCGCAGGTTCAAGTCCTGCTTCAGGAGCTGGAAAGGTTCGAATCTTAGTGGTTCGGACCTTTTTTGCTTTGTCTGCATGGCCATATTTTTTTGAGTATGCGATCGTTCCATGCGCTTCGCCTGGTCGGAATGGCGGTTTTGTTGGCTTGGCGGGTGGATGGTTTTAAAGAGTGAGCGTATAAATTTTTGATAGAATGAAAATAGTTTTTTTGGATGCTGCGACGATGGGGGATGTGGATTTCAGCCCTGTCAGAGCGTTAGGTGATTTGGTCTTGTACGAAAGTTCGAGCCGTGAGGAGGCCCTTGAAAGAGTGGCTGAGGCTGAGGTGCTGATTATCAATAAAATCCGTGTGAATGCCGAACTGATGGATGCGGCGCCTTCGTTGAAGCTGATTTGCGAGGCGGCGACGGGTGTGAACAATATTGATGTGGCAGAGGCAGAGCGAAGGGGTATTCCTGTGAGAAATGTCGCGGGGTATTCTACGGATTCTGTCGTGCAGACGACTTTTATGCTTATGCTCGCGCTGGTAGGCAAGGCTGCGTATTTTGACAATTTTGTAAAAAGCGGGGAATACAGCCGCTGCGGTATGTTCACCAATGTGAGCACCGTGTTCATGGAGCTGGCAGGCAAGAGGCTCGGCATTATAGGTATGGGCAATATCGGCAGGAAAGTGGCGGCAGTGGCAGAAGCTTTCGGCATGGAAGTGGTTTATTATTCCACGTCCGGAACTTCGCATTGTACGGACTATCCGTCACTCGGCCTTGAGGAACTGCTGCAGACCAGCGATGTGGTATCGGTTCATGCGCCTTATAATGAGAGGACAGCCGGTCTGATAAGGGAGGTGGAACTTGGGATGATGAAGCCGGGCGCATATCTGCTGAATCTCGGCCGCGGGGGCATCGTTGACGAGACTGCTTTGGCCGAGGCGATAGACGGCGGCCTGATTGCAGGTGCCGCTTCCGACGTGTTTACATCCGAGCCTCTGCCGGCGGATAATCCTCTGATGAAAGTGCAGAAAAAGGACAGGCTGTTGCTGACTCCTCACATCGCCTGGGCAAGCAAAGAGGCACGTGACAGGCTTGCCGCAATGATAGCCCGGAATATTGCCGAAGGGTGGTAAAGTCTACTTTATTCCTTGCTTGGCCGCCGTGACGAAAGTTTCGGCGGCTTTTTAGTCGGCCGGGCTATGGGAATTGATGATGCTGTCGACGGAGGAGCTGTTGCGACGGCCGAAAGGACGGACAGACTTCCACGGAGGCAGATTCTTGAACTCGCGCCTGATTGGAAAGTCATAGAGCAGCAGGCAGAGGAACAGGATGATGCAGGCATATATGACCCAGCCGTAAATCTGTTTTATGCTTATTTCCATCATCTGTTCGAGAAATCCTTCGAAGAAATGTCCGAAATCAAAGGGCGAAGCCGAATATTCGACTGCTGTAACGGCAGAGCCGTAGCGCGTGATGTTGTCCATTACATAGTACGAGAAGAATTTTGCATAGACTGCCGCTCCGCAGACGCCGCCGACTATCATGTGCAGTGCGTTGAATACTCCGAGACCCTGGAAGAAATATTCGAACGACAGGGACTGCTGGAGTGTGGTCAGCAGGACAATACTCAGTATTGTGGAGGCGAAACCTCTGCAGAATACAGGGAAATACAGTTTTTCAATATTTATGTCGGAAGCTATGTTGAAGTAGAATCCTATCATATAGACTGCCATGAAAGCGAAACTTACAATCAGTAGGCGTATGTAGGTGTAGTTCATCCGGTACATCCACCAAAGGGCGAAAAGCACGGCGCAGACCACTCCTGTAAGTACGATCCACTCCAGGCGTACCGTAACCGTTTCCCCGTAGTGCATGACTTCTTCGTAGAATATTTCTTCAAGTACGTGTTCTGTCGCCAGCAGAAATTCACCGATAATGGTAATGAACAGTATGTGGCGGAAGTTCTTGGATTCCCACAATTTCGGGGTCAGGAACGGGTGGTGTACGCGGAACATCCTATGTATGCAGGCGTAAAGCGTGACAAGGGCTGTAAGTGCAAGTGTCAGAATGACGGGGCTGTCGGTCCAGTCGTACCAGTCTCCGAAGCAGAGGATGAAACTGACCTGCAGGAGCAGCAGTGCCCAGAGTATCAGTCCGAGCGTGTCTATGCCGTAGAGCTTTGCTTTCGGGGCGATGCGCACATGACGTACCAGTGTAGTCTGAATCAGCAGTACGGCAATCAGAAGAAGCACAATCAGCAGGTGCATATATTTCCAGCCGTAATGGTAGGTGATAGATGTCGTCACTATGTCTGACATGTGCATGTTCCCCATGATTATAAGCATAAGTATAGGGAAAAACAGCTTGAAGTTACGCTGCGGCGCAAACCATAGCTGGATGTTGGATATACATTCGAAAGTCCCCTGAATCTTGCATATACCGGAGATGAAGCATATAAACCACAGCAATGGGAGGAACGACACAATCGGAGTGAGAAGGTTGCAGATGATCAGTACGGATGCCGATGCGGTGAGAAGGGTCTTGTTCGTGAAACGGAATTTCATCCTGAACAGCATCGGAAACCATATTGCCATGCCGGCGAGGTTGGCATAAAGGCACATCAGTATGTCTTCCCGCATGAAACTCCTGCCGCCGATCAGCTGGTTCAGAGAGCCCAAGTAAAGCCCTCCGGACATCTGGAAACAGCAGACTATGAAGACGTATATCCACGGCCGCAACTTTTCGGGAACAAAGTCCTTGAACATCGGCATGGAAAAAATCAAATGCGGATCCATGTTTTAGTATTTTATTTCACATTCAACATTGAGTCCGGCCCTGAGCGAAGTCAGATCCTGGTTTTCATCGAGGACAATGCGTACGGGAACCCTTTGTTCGATTTTGACGAAATTGCCTGTTGCGTTGTCCTGGGGTATCATTGAGAAAGCGGCTCCTGTGGCTTCCGCTATGGATTCTACCCGGCCTTTGAATTTGACTCCGGGCACTGCGTCCGCCTTGACGTCAACTTCTGCTCCGACACTGATTTTCGGAAGCTGGGTCTCGCGGTAGTTGGCGGTTATGTAGATGTCTCCGTCGTCCACGAGGTCCACTACAGTCTGTCCGGGCTGCATGAGTTCCCCTTCGTGTATGGCTTTCCTGCCTGTGGTGCCGTCGCAAGGGGCGGTGATGACAGTATATGACAGATTGAGTTTCGCAAGGTTCAGAGCGGCTTTGGTCAGCGCGATTGCCGCGCGGTTCTGTTCGAGACGCAGGGTCTGCTCGGTCTTGGTGAGGGAAGTGGAGCGTTTTGCACGCATTACGTAGTCGTAACGTGCCTTTGCTGAGTCGTATGTCGTTTTGGCCCTGTCGTATTCCTGTTTTGTGACAGCCCCTTCTTCGTAAAGGCTTTCAAAACGGGTGAAGTCCTTTTGTGCGTTATCCAGCTGGGCACGCGCCTCCTCGATGCTGGCGTCATTTACGCTCAGATTGTTTTCAGTCGTGGAAATACCGGCTCCGGCGGCGTTGAGGGCAGCCTGTGCATTGGCGTAGTCCGCCATTGCCTGAGCCAGTCGCAAGCTGTATTCCGCATCCTCGATAAGGACGAGGGTATCGCCTTTGCGTACTTGCTGATAATCGGTAAACCTCACTTCCTTGACAAAACCCTGTATCCTGCAGTTGACGTGGGTGATGTGTCTTCTGACCTGTGCATTATCGGTATATGCGACATTTCCGAGATGTATGAATTTAGAGCAGATATATGATGCCGCACAGAGCAGAATGATGATGACTATTATATTGTAAATCAATTTTTTGATGTTGTGTTTCATACTATTAAAAATTTTACATTTATAAAATTTTTTGAGAGTCTGATAGCCGTTCGCTATCGCTCACTCTCACGATGAAAACCATTTGATATCGCTCTCAGCGAATATATATCAAAGATTTTCATGTTCGGTTTCATAATGTTTTCTTTTTTTGAAAATTATTGTCTTTTGCGGTGGAAGTACTCCTGATACTATAGGGTGCCTGCCGTGTATTTTATCTTGTAATAGTTGTAAATCAGATTGATACGTGCATTGACTAAGGAAAGGTCTGCACTCAGTTTCATGTTGCCGGCGTCTATCATGTCCGTAATCAGGGCGAGCTCATGGTTGTAGCGGTTTTCAATCACCCTGTAGTTCTCATCCGCAAGCTCGACGCTTTTCTCCTGGGTTGTCAGCTCGGTGTATGCGGTCATGTAGTCGGTGTATGCCGTCTGTATGCCCGTGCTCAGGTTCTCTTCTGCGAGGACAAGCTGCTCTTGCGCTTTCAGAACGTTGATTTTTGCGCTTTTGTATTTTCTGTTGTGCTTGTACAGGGATGCGAAATTGTATTTTATGCCCACCCCTATGTACCAGTACTGGAAATTTTTGTTGAGAGCCGGGATTTCTATGGTCACCGGACCGTCAAGATGGTAGCCTGCGCTGAATGCTATTTTCGGTATCATCTCCGACATTTCGAGTTTTCTTTTGCTTTCTGACATCCTGATGGCGAGCTCTGCCTGTTGCAGTCCCGTATTGTTCTGGCGTCCGATAGTCTGCCACTGGCCGATGCTGTTGCTCTCCAAGCTGCTGTCAAACACGTCATTCTGTGGAATTATTATGCTGCCTTCAGGGAGGTGCAGCATGGTGACAAGCCGGTGGTTGAGTATGGTTTTAAGATCAGTGACACGGCAAAGCTGAAGTTTGAGGGTCTCTTTCTGCAGTTCGTAGCGTATCAGATCGTTCTGTATTGCCGTGCCGGATTTGAGTCTTGCCTTCATGTTTTCCAAAACCCTGTCAGTCAGTTCTATATTCTTTTCGAGCACGCTGATCTGGTTGTTTGTCTTGTACAGGTCGAGATACAGTCCGAGCAGAAGAAAACGCACTTCCCT
>JBJEBQ010000044.1:0-43586 GCA_051870215.1 Candidatus Cryptobacteroides sp.
AACAAGAGTACCGCTGACATTCACAAGGTCACCGATATCAAGACCGTGTGCCTCGCCCTTGAAAGCATAGATGTAGGCACCGTCATTCTGAGAAAGGATTACGCCCTGTTCATTCGCACCGACAACTGCGGCCTTCAAATCGAATGAATCTCCGGCAGAACCCTTGAGTACATCCACGATGGATGTCAAGCCCCAATCCACATCTTCAGGTTTCTGATTTCCGCCAGGTTGGAGCGGATCATTACAAGAATTGCAGAACATCACCGCAACTGCGGCAATCATCATAAAAACAAATGTTTTTTTTAGTTTGAAAGACATAAATGATAAGATTTTGAAATGAAGCCGCAAAGGTATAAAAAAAATACTCCCACACAAAATTTTGCATGAGAGTAATTAATATTTTAGTCGACGGTAGAAAAGTAAACTCTGCCAAAACGGTCGGTGACCTTCACTTGCCATGATTTGGCTCCAGGGGACTTCTTCGCTTTGAACAGATTCTGAGTCTCGCTCGCGTACACCCATTTTTGTTTCAGATCGGCAGATCCGTTGTACAGCTTGCGTGCAAGAGGATCGTAGCCTTTAAAACGTTCCATTTCACAAACCTTTTTTCCATCCTCGAAATACTCCACCTTCCATGCAGGGTCATAGTCCCAGATATTTGCTATAACGTAGCCTTCATATCCTTCCGGAGCGTCATAGACCTTCATCTGATAATCTGCAGGATAACCGCAGCCTATATAAGTCCAGCTGATATCGGTGCCGTCGATTTCCACAGCCTTGAAACCCGCAGGAGAACCGTCTATGCAGACAGGACCGCTATACCATGCCCCTCCGAGACTCGACACATTCAGCTCCATCAGACGGTCATTAATGACCTGATTGTTGTTGTAGTGCATGTGTCCGGAAAGAATCAGGGCATTGTAAGGTTCAAGCAGCGCATACAGAGCCTTCTTATTGCTGACCAGCTCGGAAATCATATTGTAACTGAATGCCTTACGGTCATCCTCAGAAAGCGTGGTCGGGATATGCATAGAAAGTATTACAGTGGCCCCCTCCTCCACATGGGCAAGGTCATTCTTCATCCATTCGAGCTGACGTGCATCGACATAACCTATGTAATACCAGTCGCGTCCGATGAAGAAATTGTCATCAATGACCATGTAGTGCACTTTCCCGGCGTTGAAAGAATACCATGCCGGGCCGTAGGTATCCTGATATTTCTGCAGAGACTCCTCGTGGCAGCTGACGTAATTGGTCATATCATGGTTGCCCATCACATACCTGTAGTCAATGCCGGTCTTCGACATAAGTTCGTTATATTCAGGATAAATGCTGTGGTCCCAGCCCACAATGTCACCGAGCACAAGACCGAAAGTGTCGTCACCATTCAGGCTTTCGATGTATGAAGTGATGGTTTTCGCATTCTCAGCCAGCTCGGGAAGTTCGTCCCTGCCGCTGAGCTGAGGGTCGGCAATAACTATCAGATTGTGTTTCGTATCGTCCTTTTTCTTGCGCTCCACAATGAAATCATAGTTCGCACCGTCCCCGATTTCACGATAGAAAAGCCTTTCCGGACAATTCCCGGGCAGTGTCGCGCTTTTATAGCCCGCAGGCGTACTGATGAACACGAATCTGCTGTCATCGTCTGCGTCAAGCACAAATTTTCCCTTTTTGTCTGTCACAACGGTATTGAGCCCGTCAGAGACAACAACTCCAGACAGAGCCTTGCCGTCATCTGTTTTGACAGAACCCCTTATATCCTTGGCGTTCAAGGATATAAGGGATATAGCCAATAAAGTGACAGTAAATATGATTTTCCTCATATCACTATTTCAATTACTTCATAGGGACTCTCTGGCAGGCGATGGTATTGAAATTGGCATCGACATAATAGATGAGCAATGAATCGCCCTCAATCGTAAGAAGGACATCGGAAAATACACCGGCATTTGTCCAATCAAGATTCTTCCAGTCATCCGCTCTGTGCACATACATCGTAGCACTTGCTTCATAAACCTTTGTTGCGGTAGCAGGATTAGTGACATCCAATAATACGACCTTAGTATCCCTCCAAGTAAAATCAACATGGCAACCTACAAGATAAGCAAGATACATACGGCCTTTATAAGATACAGTAGACATTGAATTAAAATTGGCATCCGAATCAGCGGTAAGATATGAGGTCACCCATTTATTATCACCGTTATTCGGAGTAGGATTTTCAAGATAACTAAGATCAGATCCACCTCCAGTTGCGGAATACGCAATATGAAAAAGACCGTCGGATATAGTTGCACCGGACGGCACTACTACTTCACGGTCCACTCCCCATGCAGATTTTCCGGACGGAGTATTTGCCCAATACCAAGTGGAAACTTTTCCATCTTTAACCTCCCAATAAATAACTGCTCCAGTACTTCCTGTTGAGACAGTGGCAGTGATGACCGCATTCTTCGTAATATCACCATTGACACGCAAATTACCAGTTTCTACACAATAGTAATTACCTGTATTATATTCTATGAATTTTTCAGGTTTCATGGTAGTAAGGTCTGCCTTGTAGACTGTCACAACCTCACCTGTACCGGCATCATTGGCGAGAAGAATATTGCCGGCATCGTCAATGCATAGGCTCTGCATTGCCTGCGGAAGATCAATTTTTGTCACATACTCGCCTGTGGCAGGATTAAGCACAAGCACTTTGTTCCCGTCAAGCATTGCAAGTTTGTCACCGTATTTGGCAAGTTTCAACTTTGTCCCACTTGTATATTCTGTATATGAAGTAACATTCCTATACCACAAAGTGCTTGAAGGGCCATTCTGGGTAAGAGTGAAAGCTACAGGAGCACCGGCAGCCTTAACAGTGAGTTCAGCAGTCCTTTCCCCGTCAAGCTCATCAAAAGGCTCGACTGTCAAAGCGATGGTCTTCTCACCATACGCCTTGGTGTCTGCCAGTCTGAGCCAAGTGACATCTGCTGGAATCTCCACTGTCCAGTCCATATTTGTATTGGCCTTGATTTCGACATTTCCGCCCTCAGGACCGACCTTGGCAGAATTTTCAATCAGTTCAAAGGCATCGACCTGCCCCTGGACAACCGGGATTTCGAGGTGTGCGGAAGAAGCATCAATCACAAGAGTTGCAGTACGAGGGTCAAAACCCGTATTGGATTCGGCGACAAAAGTAATCTTTGCATCACCTGCATCACCTTTGGTCGGAGTGATGACCAGCCAGCCTTCCGCTCCATTTACAGTAGCGGTCCATGCAAAATTGGTGGTAAAAGAGACCGTTACGTCTTCAGTATTTTCATCAATAGTGACAGGAATCTGGATTTCAGTCACATCACACTTGATTTCCGGCACGATTTCCGGAGTGTTGTCGCAAGCTATTGCAGCAACTGCAAGAGCAAGCAATAAAGCGATTTTTTTCATAATAAAAAATATTTAAAGTGTTATTAAATTTATAATGTTTCAAGTATAGTCCAAATCTGGTAAAGTCCTCTCGGTACATGGAAGCAACCTTTCCATTTGCCGCCCTTGAGCGGAAGCAGAACCTCGCCGCGGCGGTTGAGATAGCCGAACCACTCAGGATATTCCGTATCCTTGAAATGCGTCCACAGATACTCGTGGAGTTTCCTGAACCATTCCAGACACTGTTCATTGCCGGTGAGCTGGTAGCCCTTGAGCATTGCAATTGCAGATTCGATGTGTACCCACCAGAGTTTCTGGTCCCATTCGAGCTCCTGGGTAGGATAGCCCTTACGATCCATGAAATAGAAGATTCCTCCATATTCCTTGTCCCAACCGTAGTCGATGACGCTAAGGGATATCTCCACGGCTTTCTCAATCAGAGCCTTGTCACCCCTGCGCACTCCTATGTTCATCAGGAACCACATTGCCTCAAGGTCGTGGCCCGGATTGACCTTCCGGCCCTCGAAACAGTCAAGCATTTCTCCTTCAGGAGACAGATTTTCGAGTATTACGCCCAATTCCGGTCTGTAGAACACATTCACAATCTCATGGACACTCTCGTCTATGGTCTTCTCTATCAAAGCAGGATCTCCGATTATTTTCTCGGTCTCCAAAGCCATATTACATATAATCATCGGCAAGGCGAAGTCTTTCATCGGCCTTGTACCCGGATATGCCTTAAGCCATTTGCCTTTAGGATTGCCCCTGCGGTCAAGTATACGTCTGAATGTCTTTGCCGCTATATCAGCGTACTCCGCATTTCCCGTGGCCTCGGCAAGCTGGGCGAATGCCATGCAGGCGAAAGTGTTGGAGAAAATGTTGTAAGGCTGAACCAGCGGTTTCCCTTCGCGGGTGAGGGAGAAATAGAAGTCATAATTGCCGTCGTGGCCGTACTTCTTCAAAAACTCAGCTCCCTGAACCGCTGCATCCAACCATTCCTGACGTTTCTCCACTTTGTTGTACAGCATGGCGAACATCCACACCTCCCTACCCTGAAGCCATACGAATTTGTCCGTATCAAAGACACTTCCGTCCCTGTTCAGGCAGGAGAAATATCCGCCGTATTCCTTGTCCTGCGACTTTTCAAGCCAAAAAGGCAGACAGTTGTCAAGCAACTCATTTTTATATTGCCGGGCAAGAGCCTTAAAATCTATATTTTCCATACTATTCGACTGTCAATAAATATTTATCAATTGCATTTTTGATGTCATCCCAGTAGTTGAACTTCTTGATATGGCACAAATCAAAGAAAAACATTCCGTCAGTGCTGCTGTTGATGCAGGCGTCAACGATGTCGGGCATCAGATGACCGGCGTTTCCGTCAGTGAAGCCGCTTGAATTGCCTATATCCGGTCCTCCGCTGAACGGCACGCCTTTGAGTTTGGTTGCCGCCTGCCTGCAGAATCCCTGCATGGTCCACTCAGTGCTGCCGTAGATTTTGTCCGAAGCCGCATATGCGCCGATGAACATGAAGTCGCAGTGGTCGGCATAACCGAATTCCTTGTAACGGTTTCCTACCCAGAATCCGCTCGGACTGTACTCAGGGCTCGCCCAGTTCACTCCCGAAGTATAATAGCTTGAATACCAGCCTCCGACATAACATCCGAAACGTATATCAGGATTGACTCCATGCACTTTAGCTGATGCCTTCTCCACGAAATCATGGATGGTCTTTGCCCGGAACTCAAGCCACTGCTTCTGCAGAGCCGTTGCCTTGTAGCCGGAAAATCCGTCTTGTCCGGGAGCCATAACATCGGCAGGCCAATTGGCTACGCCTGTGCCTATGTACTCCTCGAATTTGGTCCTTGATATGTCGGAAAAATCACTCATAAGCCCGTCGTCGGAATAGCGGCAGCGGTCGAGGATGATGCCGTCCAGATCATATTCGGCAAGGTCAGCGAGCATATCAAGCAGATATGCCTGTACCTCATCATTGGCAGGATTAAGGAATTTGGCCCCGTAATCCTTGCTGTCATCGAGCTGGTCCATGGTGTTCACAAGTCCGTCGGCAGTATTGACAACAGTCGCCCAGGCTTTTTTCGAACTGTCTTCGAAAAGCATTCCGTCACTTCCGAGTCCGTATGGACATAGACAGCCGCCGACCATGGTATTGACGGAAGCGTTGACCCTGAGCCCCTCTTCATGAGCGGCATCGATGAACGCCTGCAGATAATCGAAAGTCGCCGTGCGCTGCAGCCAGACATATCCGCCAGTAACCCACGCGTCCACACGTGTGAGAGCAGGGACATTGTCGGATTTGAAAAGCACTCCTCCGTTGGTAGGACGCACGTCCACAATAAGGTCTGTGAACCCTGTCTCTTTAAGCCTTTTGACGTCGCTTTTTATCTTGGCCGCATCATTTGCATAATCATTGAAGTTGGCCCCGGCATCAATCCATACATAACGGGCTTTGCCTATGAAAGGCTTATCCGGGTCATCAGGATTGTCAGGGTTGTCAGGATTGTCAGGTTCATCCGGTTTTTCCGGTTTCTGCCACTCGTCCGGCCACTCCGGAACAGAGCTGTCCGGAGCGCAGGAAGCAAAGAGTGCAAAAAATATTGAAGCAAAAAATAATCTAAGATATTTCATATTCACATCAATTTATCAGTTCAGTTTCACACAATCGGCAGAGTATCCGTTGAGGGTCTGCGAATTGTGGTCGTAACAGTAGATGAATAGTTTGAAGCCGTCAGGAGAGCAGCCCATCTGGACATCGCCTGTCGCAACGCCTGAAGCGCCCGACTGGTAGATTTCAAGGGCACCCGTATCAATGACAGCCTTGCCTTCCGAGATAGAATCAGGAGTGGTGATGTCAAAGACTCTCAGTGACGGGCCACAACTCCATTGAGGGAAGTGCCCGGTCACAAGATGAGCGGCGTATACGGCTCCATTGAAGCGTTTTGCGTCCATGCAGATGGTGTTGAAGTTGCCGTTTGCAATTTCCGGAGACTGCGCCGCAAGCTTGCCGTCTTTCACATAATTCATCTTGTTAAGAGAATAGAATGCGATGATGGCGCCATCCTCCGCTTTGGTTGAAACCGGCACTATCTTAGGAGTATTTACCGGAGCGGCAGCCCAGGACAGCCCGAGACCGATCACATCATTCTCAATGACATTTGTGACAACGCCGCCGCTAACCTGGAGCAGAGTGTATTTACCCGTAACGGTGACTCCGGCAATTCCTTCGTGAGCGAGGGCGATTACAGCTTCGCCGTTAACATCGCCTACAACCTTGATATTGTGTCCTGCAGGAACATCTGTCTTGTTCTCGTATGTATAGAACAGCTCGGGAGCTGCAGTCAATGAATTTGTCTTGTATATCTGCAATGATTCACCGCCGTTGCAGGCTGAAGAGATGAGCATATTGCCGGCTTCATCAGAAGTGATACCGTCTGCGACAGCCGAGCCGAGATTGATTTCGCCCTTCTTTGCACCGGTCTGACCGTCGAGATAAACAGGCTTGCTGCCGTTGCCGTAGCAAATGACTGCACTGTTCTCAAGATATGCCATTGACATATACACATTCTCCGTGTAGGCAGGAGCGCCCAAACGCGTAACCGGGTCAAAAGTGAAGAGTTTTTTGAAAGACCCGCTGTTGAAACCATAGGCAATCTTGGTAGGTACACGCTTTGAAATGGTATACTCAGTCTCAGTAGTGCCATCGTGGCCAAGCACAACCACCTTTTGATCTGAATTATAATCGGCTACAGGGATCTCGTAAGTGTTTTTCGTTCCCTCCACGAGAGTACCGCCCTTGACACTGGCATGTGCCTGAGGAGTTACCTGCGCCTTATAAGCGTTGAGGTCGTCCACAGAGAAGAGGTAGACCTCGCGATTGTCATTGCTGACAAAGCCCTCAAGCGGGAAAGGTTCGGTAAGATTGAAAGACATGAGTCTGCCGCTGCCGGATTTTGTCCTTTTGCCCGTAATGATGATTTTTCTTGAATTGCCCTTGTCATCAGTAAAAGTGAATTCATTTTCCTGATTGAGGTAGAGCAGAGTCAAAGGAGGATCAATGCGGCAGTCGTTGGCAAATTCAGCCTTGACCCGGAGCTGGCCGGCAAAAGCGAGCCTCGTCTCTTCATCGGACTCCTCCGGGTAGAACCACGGAATTGGAATCTCGAAAACAGTGCCTTTCTCAGACTCTTCCGCACTCACCTCCAATCTTGCAAGAAGATCACCGTCGTATGTACCGGAAGTGAAATATGCTTCAAAACTTGTAATGCTCTGTCTGTCAGCTGTCGGCAGGACATATTCAGGCTTATGGCAGGAAACCGCCGCAAACATTGCCGCACAGACAAATATCAAATTCAAATATAACTTCTTCATAAACTCATCTTTTTATTATCTCCATTCCGGATATTGTTCAACCTTGCCGTTGCTTGACAGTTCTCCGTTCGGCATAGGGAATCTGTACATTTTTTCAGGGAAATTCCTGTCTTTGTCATCGACCGAAACATATTCGTATGTGAAGACGCCCTCATCCAAAGTGATTTTCAGACCATGTTGCTGATAACCCGTAAGTCCCTCAGGATAAGCTTTATGGGCAATGCCCCAACGACGCAGGTCCCAATACCACAAGCCCTCGTAAGCCAGTTCCACTTTACGTTCCTGACGGATTGCGGCGAAAAGCGCATTGCCGCTCTGATTAGAGTAAGGAAGCCCAACGCGTGAACGGATTTTCTTTACCGCGGCATTCGCACCTGTCTCATCTTCAAGTCTGTAGCATGCTTCTGCCTTGTTGAGCAACACCTCGCCGTATCTTATGACGGTTATCGGCTGAACGCTTCCGTTCTCTTTGATGACATCGTGAGTCTCGTCCACGAGTTTCCTCAGGTAGTAGCCTGTGGTCGAGCGTCCTCTCGGCTCGCGCTCCACATTCCACTGGCACCAGCCGTCCGTTCCGCCGACGTATGACTCGATTTTGCGGCCTTTCCACTCAGCCTGATTGTAGAGTATGCTTGCCTGGAAGCGAGGTTCAAGCTCAGCATAAGGAGGTGTGGCAGTGGTAGTTCCATGCCATGCAGACCAATCAGGGAAGCCTCCCGTCGCAAGTTCGTATGACTCGACCATTTCCTGGGTAGGAGTGCCGTAACCGCCGCCGACCTGCTTGTTGATGGAGTAGTCTCCACCGGGAGTATAATAATAGTCAAGACCATGGGTCACCTTGTTGGTCCTGTCGAAGAGATACTGGAGTATGCCTTCTTTGTTGCCCTTATATATGGCCTTCTGATAAGAGTCCGCATAATTCTTCTCAAGATCGTATCCCAATTTCTCCACTTCTTCCGCAGCCTCTTTCACCACATTCCAACGCTCTGCATAAAGCATTGCCCTGGAAAGGAATGCCCATGCGGCACCTTTGTCGAGACGTCCGCGGGCCTCCGCCTTGACAGGAAGAGCACCTGCAGCAAAACGGAGATCCTTTTCTATCATATCCCACGCTTCCTTCTCCGTGCCGAGAGCATGGTCTTTTGTCATTCCATCAAGGTTCTCGTCATAAAGGATTACTTCTTTGTATCTTTTCACAAGGTCGAAATACAGGAAAGCACGCATAAAGCGGAGTTCACCCTCAAGGCGCAATTTGTCCGTATCGGACATCTTGCCGTATTTGTGGAGTTCCATTATGTTCTGATTGGTTTTGCGTATGCCGGAATAACGGTCGTTCCAATATCCGAAATATGCGTCGACATAGCTTGCCACCATATTGACGGCCTCACCGTATGAAATCTCGCTCGGAATGAAACAGAGGGAATTGAAGGTATAAGAGCCGTATTTCATCTGGTCGGTAAGCGCTTCCGTCCAGCCGGCCTTGCACTGTCCGTTGGTCACATCCAGAATATAGCTATAGATGTAGTTGAGAGAATATTCGGCATTCTGAGTATTTTCCCAAATCACCTTGTCAGACACTCTGTCAGGAGGTGTCACGTCAAGAAAATCGCAGGATGAAAGGCCGAGAGCCAGTCCGGCAAATACAAATGTTTTAAATATCTTTTTCATACACTTCTCCTTTAGAATGTTAATGTGATACCTCCCATAATCAGACGCTGCTGAGGATAGTAGCCGTTGTTTACGCCCGGAGATTCAGGGTCTATGCCCTGGGGCAGTCCGTCAATGGTAAAGAGGTTCTGGCCCTCGACAAAAATCCTGAGAGCTTCGACATGGATTTTTGACATCCATTTTCTCGGGAAAGTATAGCCGAGCTGGGCTGATTTCAGACGCAGATAGCGTCCGTCCCTGAGCCAGAATGTGGAAGCGAGCCCGTTGTCACCGCCATGTCCGGTAGCACCGAGAGTAAGTCGCGGAAAAGAACCGTTCGGATTGTATATGCTGTAGGCGTTCTGAACAAGGAAGAGAGGCGAATTGGCACCCTCCTTGAAAGTCTGGGTCCAGATTGTGTTGTCATCATAGCCGTTGTAGTATGTACCTGTCAACGAAACGTCGAACAAAGCACCTCCGGTGAACTGGAGGTTGAGGTCTATTCCGTTCCATGCAAGGTCGAAATTGAGACCGTAGGTGAGCTGTGGGCGGTTCGGACGTCCTACCATGCTCTTGTCATTAGAGTCGATCTTGCCGTCACCGTTGAGGTCTACATATTTGATGTCGCCGACGTTAGGTCTGGTGCCGTACCATGCGGAATTGTCGATTTCCTCTTCGCTTCTGTACAATCCGTCAGCCTGCCATGCCAGGAAAGAGCCTATAGGCTTGCCGGTGAGCTTCCATGCCTCAGGATCGTTCGGACTGTCCTGATAGACCAGCCACCTGCTGTAGGCGTAGGTAAGGCTCGCACTGATGCCGTACACGAGAGGCTTGCCACCTGCCATTACGGTGTTGTGATGTGAAATCATTATATCCACACCTTTGGTATCCAAAGAGTTGATATTTTTATAGGTTGGGAAATAGCCACCCATTGAAGGCGGATATCCGGTACCCATATAAGTCAGCATGTCATAGGTGTAGTTGTAGAAGAAATCCACCTCTGCACCGAGCATTCCGTTCCACATGTTCAAATCAAAGCCTGCATTCCACGAAAGGGTCTTCTCCCAAGTCAGATCCGTATTTGCAATACCTGATGACTTATATGCATCATTGACGCTTGTAGAGCTGCCATTGCCATAGATGACTTTGCTGTCCCATGGTTCATAAGAGTTGAGGAACATGTAATTGTTGATGTTGTCGCTACCGAGCAGACCCACTGAAGCTCTGATTTTGAGGTCATTGAGCATGGTGGCCTCCGAAGCGAACGATTCTTTGGCAATATTCCAGCCTATTGAAGCGGAAGGGAAGAAGCCCCATCTCGTACCTTTCATGCCGGCGAATTTGAAGGAGCCGTCATAACGTCCGGTGAACTCTGCAAGGTATCTTTCGTCATAGTCGTAGCGGGCGCGGAACACATAGCCCATGGAACGTGACTTACTGCTTCCTCCGGCAATAGGTTTGTCAGTAGCCACTCCGTTTGAAAGCTCGGGCAGCGAGGCAAAAGGCAGATTTTTGGCGTATGCCGCATGATTGTTGCTCTTGTTGTCGCGGATTTCAAAAAGAGCGAGGACATCTACATTGTTCTTGCCGAAAGAATTCCTATATGCTATGCTCGCCTGTCCTGTCAGATACTGATAGTATGAAGTGCCCTCTCCGAGATTGGTGCCGTTTGCAACGCCGCGAGGGTCATTCTGCTCTGACCATGCACCGTCTGAATACGCCATAAGCTTATACGGAGTATTGAGGTTTTTGTTCATTGTGGCGCCATAGTCGAAGGAACCGGCGACCTTGAACTGCAGGCCCTTGAGGAAAGGAGCATCGTACGACAATGAAGCATTTGCCGACACGCTCATACCCCTTGTCTTCTTGTAACCCGATTCGTAGATTGCCGCAAGCGGAGACTGGGGAAGCGAGGTGTTCTTCTTCAGAGCAGCAGTATAGAGTCCGTTGTATCTGACAGGAAGATAAGGATGCATCTGTATTGTCTGGTTGGCGATTGAAAGCCAGCTTTTCTCGCTTTCGATATCTCCGGTGTCAGAACCGCCCGATTCGTAGGCAGGAGTACTTCTGTTGCCGAGCACACCGGAAAGTCCCACGGTAAAATGGAAATGCTTCGCTATGTCCGACTCCACATTTGCACGGAGATTATAGCGGTCATAGTTGAAACGGTCGATATTACCCTGCTGTCCGAGATAGCCGAAAGAAACGAAATAACGGGATTTTTCATTACCGCCCTGAACTGTCACATTGTGTTTCTGGGTAAGACCGGTACCGAAGACCTTGTCGATATAATCCACATTGTCCCAACCGTCAGAAGGGTCGCCGTTAGTCATGAGTGCAACCTGCTCTTTTGTGAAATAAGGCGTATATTCCGCTGAGGAAGCAATTGCCCCGCTGGCAAGCTTGTCCATCATATCCGCCACATTGTAATAGTAGGCGAACTGGGGACCGTTCATGAACTGAGGGAAATTTGCATTGAGAGACGCACCTATTGAAGCGTTGTAGGTGATTTTGGTCTTTCCTTTGTCACCTTTCTTGGTCGTAACGAGAATAACACCGCCGGCAGCCTTCAATCCGTAAACCGCAGCGGAAGCACCGTCCTTGAGGACTGAAACGCTCTCGATGTCGGCAGGGTCAAGGTCATTGATGTCATTTACGGGGAAACCGTCCACAACGTATGCCGCTGAATAGCGCGAGCCGCGGATACGCAGGGCAGCCTGGTCGAGGCCCGGTTCTCCGGACTCCTGTACCGAAGATATACCCGGAAGTTTTCCGGCAAGAAGCTGGGACACGTTAGTGGAAGGAGCTTTGAGAAGTTCATCTCCCTTCATTGCAGAGACCGCCGAAGTCACTGATGACTTTTTCTGGGTGCCGTAGCCTACAATGACCGTCTCTTCAAGCCATGTGGCATCTTCACTCATTGTTACATTAAGATTATGAAGATTGCCGTCACATTCAAACGTACGCTCTGCCATACCAAGGCAGGAAAACACCAAAGTGTCCCCCTTCTTTACAGTAATGGAGTATTGTCCGTCATTATCCGTTGAAACGCCGTCAGTTGTACCCTTGACGAGGACAATCACTCCCGCAAGAGGCTGTCCGTTGGAGTCACTTACCTTACCCCTGACAGTAGGTTGGGCGTGTAATATGCCCCCCCCTATCAATATCAGAAGAAATACAGCAAGGACTGTTTTTCTGAAAGTGGATTTCATTTTTGTATAGTTAGTTAGTGTTTTTCCGTATGTTTCATGGCAACCCCGAGTTCATCCCACAATCCGTGTTTGATCAGATGGCAGATATCGAAAATCATCACGCCGTCGGTACTTTTCAGACACTGCTCCACAGCCGGAGCGAAAGGAGTGAAATCACCGAGATACTGTTCCACATAGATGGAACCGACCACAGGCACAACCCCCATGGTTATCTCGCGGGCGATTTCAGCGCCGCCCTCAACACTGTAGCAATATGTCAGGCTGTTGTCCATTCCTGCCTCGCTGCGCTGCCCTACCACACCCGTAGCCCTGTCTACATCATCCTTAGTGATGAGACTGTAATACAGACCCGTCATGTAGACGTCAAGCTGCTCGGCATAACCGGTATTCCTGTAGTTTTCACTTGCCCATTCCTGATAGTCCGGAACCTGGGACGGGTCATAGTCCTTGCTTGCCCAGTTCACTCCTACCTGCCAATAAGTCGGATACCATGCACCCGTATAGTCACCTATAATAAGATCAGGCTTGATGGCCTTCAATGCCTTGTGGGTCTTCACCACGAAATCATGGATGACGCCTGCACGCCACTCTATCCACTGCTTGCCATATTTTCCGAGCACCCAATTGTCTCGGAGTGCGCCGCTGCCGTCATACCAGCTGAGTATGTCCTCAGGGAAATTCTCCACTTTGACTCCGGCATATTCCTCAAACTGCCTGCGTGACAGCTCACTGAAATCCGCCGTAATGCCGTCATAGCGCACGCGGTCGAAAATCAGGCCGTCAGTATCGGGATATTTCCTGACAAACTCCTCAAGAACAGCTATCTGATACTCCTGCACCTCCGGATTTGAAGGATTGAGCATACCGTTGTAATTGGTCTTTATCGAGGAAATCGGCACAAGCCGTCCTTTCTCATAGCAGATTGACTGCCAATCAGCTTTATCACCATAGATTATACCGCGGTCAAAATAATTATGTCCGCCGGCAAAAACATTGAGCGAAGCGAACACCTTGAGACCCATTTCGTGACCGTAGTCCAGAAAATATCGGAACATATCATAGTCGCGCGCACGCTCGATTCCGTCCCAATCACCCATATAAGGAGCTATTTCACTGTCATACAGTACTTCTCCCATTATGGATTTCACATCTACAACAACATTTCCGAAACCCAATTCCTTACATTTGCCAAGATAGAAAGCAATAGAATCAGGCTGGGAAAGCGTAGCATAGTTACCCTCGCAGTCAAACCACATATAATTATGATTTTCCACTGCACTTTCAGACACGTGCCTGCATGAAGCCAGCGAAAGCGCGGAAACTGCGAAAAATAAAATAATCTTTACTTTAGACATATATATTTGTTGAACTTTATTATACGGGCACAAATATAAACATATTTTTAATTTAATCGCAATAATTTCTAAAATTTTTTAAAATCTTTCATTAAATTTTTAATTTTTAACAATTTAATAATAAAAACTTGCTATATTTGTCCAAAATCTTTAAAATTATGAGCAACCGTAGAGAATTTCTGAAAACTATGGCACTTGGCGGAGCTGCCGCCATTGCAAGTCCCACACTGCTGTCGGCATGTACGGACAAAAAGAACAAATGTCCGAATGATTCAGGCGTGGCATCAACACTGATAGTACCGAAAGACAACGGGCTGAGAATCACAGGCACTTTCCTCGATGAGATTTCCCACGACATTCCCCATCAGAACTGGGGCGAGAAAGAATGGGACCGGGATTTTGCCTACATGAAAGCCATAGGAATCGACACTGTCATCGACATCAGATGCGGCTACCGCAAATTCATAACCTACCCTTCGCCTTATCTTCTGAAAAAAGGCTGCTATATGCCGTCTGTGGACCTGATCGACATGTTCTGCCGACTTGCACAGAAATACGGAATGAAATTCTATCTCGGCCTGTATGATTCCGGAGTATACTGGGACACAAAGGACATGAGCCGTGAGATCGAGGACAACAAATTCGTAATCGACGAAGTGTGGAAGATGTACGGCGAGAAATACGAGAGCTTCGGAGGCTGGTACATCAGTACGGAAATCAGCCGCGACACCATTGGGGCCGTGGATGCCTTCCATGCCATGGGCAAGCAGTGCAAAGATGTTTCAGACGGGCTGCCCGTATTCATTTCCCCTTGGATAGACGGTAAAAAGGCCATTATGGGAACAAACCAGAAAGTAAACAAAAACGCCGTTACGGTGGAAGCACACGAAAGGGAATGGAACCAGATTTTCGCGGGAATACATGATGTGGTCGATGCAGTGGCTTTCCAGGACGGACATATCGACTATGATGAACTGGACGCGTTTTTCAGCGTGAACAAAAAACTCGCCGACCGCTACGGAATGCAGTGCTGGACCAATGCGGAGACCTTCGACAGGGATATGCCAATCAACTTCCTGCCGATAAAATTCGACAAACTCAGGCTCAAACTGGAGGCTGCAAAACGCTGCGGCTACGACAAGGCCATCACCTTCGAATTTTCCCATTTCATGAGTCCGCAGTCTGTTTACGGAGCGGCGGGGAATCTCTACAACAGATATAAGGAATACTTCAACATTGACTGATCATGGCAAAGAAAAACACATTGGGCTATATTATATTCATGGCCACGGTCGCAGCCATAGGAGGCATACTCTTCGGCTATGACACTGCAGTCATCTCAGGCACGACTGAAATAGTGAAAAAACAGTTTGCGCTCTCTGACATAAAGGAAGGCTGGTATGTGGGCTGCGCACTCATAGGCTCCATCTGCGGCGTACTTGCCGCCGGTTCCCTGAGCGACTATTTGGGAAGAAAGCTGACCATGCTGATTTCGGCGGCGCTCTTCAGCATTTCCGCCATAGGCTGTGCCGTCTGCGGCAGTTTTGAAGGACTTGTAGCATACAGAATCATAGGAGGTGTCGGCATAGGTATAGTCTCCATTGTGTCACCTATATATATTTCAGAGGTATCGCCCGCAAAAATCAGGGGCACGCTCGTATCGCTCTACCAGCTTGCGGTGACTGTCGGTTTCCTTGCAGCGTATCTGGCCAACTGGCTTATTGATGCCGGAATCGACCCGTCTTTGAGCGGAGACGTCACTCTTTGGCAGAGAATGATGAACACAGAGGCCTGGAGAGGGATGCTCGGAGCGGAAACCATCCCTGCCCTGCTCTTCTTCTTTGTAATACTCTTTATCCCGGAAAGCCCTAAATGGCTGATAGTCAAAGGCAAAATGGAAAAAGCAAGTGCAGTTCTCGGCAAAATCTACAATACACCTGAAGAGGTCAGCTCGGAAATTGCCGTCACACAGTCGTCTCTCCGGGGTGACGACAAGGGCAAATGGTCAGACCTGCTGAAACCCGGCATTTTCATAGCAGTATTAGCAGGCAGCGCAATAGCCATACTCGGTCAGTTCATGGGAGTGAACGCAGTGCTTTACTACGGTCCGAAGATTTTCTCCGAAGCAGGCTTTGACAATCCTATGTTCTCGACCGTACTTGTGGGCGTGGTGAATATGCTGACCACAATACTCGCAGTATTCATAATCGACAAGGTCGGCAGAAAACAGCTGATTTACTGGGGAGTTTCAGGCATGATAATCTGCCTGCTCGCCATCGGGACATATTTCGCATGGGGAGAAGCCCTCGGTCTCGGCAACGGCTTCATGCTGGCTTTCTTCCTCGGCTACGTATTCTGCTGCGCAATATCGATTTCAGCCATTGTCTTCGTGCTTCTCTCGGAAATGTATCCGAACAGCGTGCGCGGAAGGGCTATGTCGATTGCAGGTTTCGCCCTCTGGATAGGCACCTACCTCATCGGCCAGCTCACCCCGGTAATGCTTGGATGGAGCCAGGCCGGCACATTCTTCATTTTCGCAGTAATGTGCGTACCTTATATGCTGATTATGTGGAAGGTAATCCCGGAAACGACAGGCAGGACACTCGAAGAAATAGAAGAATACTGGAATAAAAAAGGCAAAAAATGAAAAGAATCAGTTACATGCTTGCGGTTGTTGCAATGATGACAGCCGTCCCGTTGATTGCTGCGCCAAAGACTCCGGCATTGATTGAAACTCCGGCTTCGGACAGCCGCATTGAATATACAGGACGGACTCTGACAGACGGAAGCGACGTGTCCTACGATTGGAGCGGAGTTTACGTAAGAGTCAGATTCCAAGGCCCTTACCTTGCGATGAAATGCTCAGACTCCAAGAATTCATGGTTCAATCTGTGGGTGGACAAGGAAATGTCCCCAAACTGCGACAGAAAATTCCCCGTTGCCTCCAGGGATACACTCATCGTTTTGGCCGAAGGCCTGTCAAAAGGCACTCACGAAATAATACTCCAGAAACGCACCGAGGGCGAACAGGGCAGATTCACCATACATTCCTTTCTGAGCCGCGGCGAAGTCCTGCAGGCAGCCGGAAGGAAAACACGTCATATTGAATTTGTCGGAGACTCATACACCTGCGGCTATGGCACTGAGAGCCTGTCCGCAAGTGACCCTTTTGAAGCCCGCACGGAAAACTGCAACCTGACCTACGCAGCCATACTTGCCCGTTATTTCAACGCAGACTTCAATCTGTCGAGCCACTCAGGCCAGGGTATATGCAGAAACTACGACGATTTCCGCCCCGGCTACAACATTCCGGACCGCTACAGGCAGACTTTCGATGAAGAGAAAGACATACTCTGGGACGCAGCCAAAGCACCATATACGCCCGACATTGTCGTCGTCTACGCCTGCACAAACGATTTTTCCACAGCCCGTCAACCGCACGAGACAATCTTTGCGGAACGCTACATCGAACTGCTCAGACAGATCAAGGCAAACTACGGAGAGGATATTCCAATTCTCTGCGTAGCCTCCAATGTCACACCTTTCAGTTTCGACTACATCAGGAACGCCTGCATGGCCGGAGGACTGAAGAACGTCTCATACATCGGGCTCACGACGAATGTCCACAGACACGATGACAGCGAACTCGGGGCAAGCGGTCACCCGAACTACAAGGGGCACATCAAAGTAGCATGCAGCATGGCGGCGTATATTTCCACCCTCACCGGTTGGGAAATGGAAGCCAAAGCTTTCGAATAGCCTATATCAAAACTTATTATACCAACTCTTCCGGTCGGGCATCAGCTTCTCCAGAAAAGTTTTTTTCTTGTAAAGAAAACTGTAAGCACCATCATCAGAAAGGTGATGAACAGCCCCCTGAGCAATCCCATCAATGGCGAACCCTCTGCAAGCGAGTCAATCAGAGGCAGAATGCAGACAAGTTCAAGCAAAGGGCTGATAATGAAACCTGTGACGGTGTAGGCAAGCATAGGATTCTGTCCGCACTGCGAAAGCGCTTTGAAACGCAAGCCGAAAGCCTTCTCGAAATACAGC
Organism: Candidatus Cryptobacteroides sp.; assembly: GCA_051870215.1. Taxonomy (GTDB): domain Bacteria; phylum Bacteroidota; class Bacteroidia; order Bacteroidales; family UBA932; genus Cryptobacteroides. The sequence continues at coordinate 18,065 of JBJEBQ010000044.1, forward strand.
AGCACTCCTGTCGTGATCATAGCCATACCTCCGGTGACAAAGAGATAAGAAATGTTGCAATAGTCCTTGCGGATTCCGCCGTCAATCGGGTCGAAAACGATGCCGGCAAGCAGCAGGATGAGTCCGAGCGAAGCTATATCGCTCCAGAGGGTCCTGCTCTTGTAAGTCAGACATGTCACAGAGGACAACATACAGGCAACTATAGCCGCATCAGCAACCGTCTCCCTTGCAGACAAAGCCCAGAGCTGAATGGCGACGGCAAACACACAGGCTCCGGCGGCACAACTGTTCTGCAGACTCTTCCTGACCGGCTCGTTTTTTCTTTGGAGTATCAGATCACCTGCAACGGAAGCAGGAATAACAATCAGCAGATACTGCAGAAAGTCCCAATCGAAAATCCAGCCTATTCCGTCCAAGGACGGCATAAAAGCAAAGGTCTGAGGCAGATAGGACACAAGAGCCTTTATCGCGAAGATGACTCCGAACACGGCCCAGCGTGCGATATGCGACTTGTCCGTCATCAGCCAGATCAGTCCCCCGAAAAATGACAGATATGCAAGTATCATTATTATGATGTCACTGTATTCTTTCGAAAGTCCCCCACCGGGAAGGAAATGGACTAACACCCCGAAACCGGCAAGCAGCAACACTCCGGACAGATTCAGAGCGTTGTTCACTCTTTCATTTTTGAAGCCGAACCTGCAGAGCGAAAGAAAAAGGGCTCCCCATATTGCAATCATGATGAGATTCAGCCACACCCGACTGATATCCGCAGCATAAATATGGTAGGAATTACCAAGTACAAAGCTGAAAACCAGCAAAATGAGAAACCTCTTGAACAGCCCGGCAATGATTTTCCATCTGCTTTCGCCTTTGGAAAGTTTTTTCCCGAGCGAAAACGGAAAGGCCGCTCCCATCGAAAAAAGGAAAAACGGAAATACAAGGTCAACCCAGGTGAGTCCTCTCACCTCAGGATTGAAGACATAGTCGGGAGGCGGCGTCTGAGCATGGAACATCCACGCAGGAAGCCCTGAATTCCAGCCGATTTGGGCACATAATACCATTCCGAATATTGCAATACCCCTCAACACGTCAATGGAGGCGATTCGTTCTGATTTGCTATTTGCAGACATACCTTTGCATACTAAGTTCAAGTACACAAAGGTAATATTAAATTTTAAAAATATTTATAAACAACTTATAATTATTGAAAAATTTTTATTTTCCAAGCAGATATTTTGCCCAGAACGCTTCGTTGGCTTTCTGAAAATGCTCGTCCTGGTAGCCGCGGTAGCCGTGCATGCCGTCAGGATAGAGCATGAATTCGAATTTGGCGTTCTGCCTTTGCAGGGCATCAATCAGCAGCAGAGTGTTCTGGTAATGGACATTGTCATCGCCCGTGCCGTGAGTGAGTTTCAGCATTACAGGCTCAACACCTGCATTTCCTTCATCGGCTGCATCGCTATATTTCGTCAGGTACTTGTCGGCATAATCGATTGTGCGGCTGAGGGCATAACCTTCCGGATTGTTCCGGGGAGTGTCCATGAAACGCTCGGTGTAGTGGCTGTCATAGAGCGCCCAGTCGTAGACTCCCCCGCCCGCAATACCGTAATGAAAATGCTCAGGAGCCTGCAGCACGAGCATGGCCGTCATCGTACCGCCGAAAGAGAAGCCCTCGACGCCGATTTTATCATCATCCACGTATGGCAGCGCCTTCAGGTATTCCGCCCAGGCCACATAATCCCGGATTTCCCATTTGGTCAGTTGGCGGTACACCATATCCTCACCAGCCCTGCCGTTGTGTCCTGCATCGCGGGGGTCAACGGTAATCTGGATTATTCCATTGTCAGTGAAGAATTTATACCTTTCAGGGTCAACCCATCTGTCACGGACCAACGGATTGTCCGGACCACCGTAAATGTCTACATGGACGGGATATTTTTTCTGAGGATCAAAATTCTTCGGATAGACTATCATTCCGGGCAGGATGAATCCGTCCGAAGTGGTCATATAGACAAGTTGGCCGAGGCAGTAATTTTCTTTGCGGAAAGACCGGCCGGCCATGTCTGCAACGACAATTCCTTCAGAAGCAACTGCTTTGTCAGTCTCGAAGATTGCATGCCTGTAAGGTGTCTCCGAATTTGAATACACCGCAGTGAAATATTTGCCGTCAGGAGAGAAATTCACGTTCTGCACATTGTACTGAGGGTCGGTCAAAGCCGTGATATTGCCTTCAGTATCAACTTTATACAAGGCCCTGCGGACAGTCGCATCACGTTTTGCAGTAAAATACACCACGCCGGCAGTCTCGTCCACGCGCTCTATCTCAATATTCCAGTTCTCGCCTTCAGTCAGACGTTTGAAAGTGATGCCGTTGTAGGAAAGGAAATAAATCTGTTCCCAGCCTGTCTCAAAACTGCGGGCCATATAGAGTCCCTTATCCGTGAACTCCACCCCCTCGAACCAATTGAGCCAGGTCGGATAAGACTCATGATAGACAGGCACTTTCTTTCCCGTCACTATGTTAAGCGCATACAAATCAATGGTATTCTGCAGCCTCGGCATACGTGCGACATAGAAGTTCTGACTGTCAGGACTCCAAAAAGGAATGCCGAAATACTGGTCTTCATTCTCGTCGAAATCAGCCCAGACAGTGCGCTCGGAACTGTATGAGCCTGCGAAGGTTTTCTTCAGGTCGACGATGCCTATGCGCACCTTCGGATTGTTCTGTCCGGCTTTCGGATAGCGGGTCTCACGCAAACTGCCGCCGATGTTACCGTCTTCTGAAGTGAACGGAGAATAAATGGGGAAAAGAGGCACTTCAGTGTTGTCGAAACGGTAGAAGCCTATTTTGCGGCTGTCAGGGCTCCACCAGAAAGCACGGTATTTTGAAGGTCTCCCCAAGATTTCCTCATAGTAGACCCATGACGCATAACCGTTGAGTATCAAGTCTGTACCATCAAAAGTCAGACGGGTTTCGCGTTTTGTAGCGATGTCCACGACATAGAGGTCGTTGTCGCGGGTGAAGGCGATTTTGGTGGAATCCGGAGAATATGTCATATTTACCGCCCCGTCGGGATGTACGGGGAAATCCGCATATTTTTCCGGAGCCGAGCCTTTGCGGCTTTTGTTTTTCCTGACATTATACACAAAAGCACCGCTGTCGGCAAAAGTCCCGTCGTATGAAAAAATCACTTCGCCGTTTCCCAGCCATTTGCTGTACATAGGGAATTTTTCAAAATCCTTTGCTGACAGTCCTGCAGTCAACATTAATCCTAAAACCAAAACACTTACTATTCGTCTCATTTATTTTTTTATTTCTACATTTACATCATATGTACAAGATTCCTCGGCTACGCTCGGAATGATAAGGCTGCGCCTCGCTCGGAATGACAGGGAAGGGTCATTCAAACATTTCATCGTTGAAATTCACCAGATAGACCTTCTCCACAGCACGTGTAAGGGCCGTGTAGAGCCATTTCAGATCATCCACAGTCATTTCCTCCTGCCAGAAGGCATTGTCAATGAAAACGCATTTCCACTGACCGCCCTGCGACTTGTGGCAGGTCACCGCCGCAGCATACTTCAACTGCAGCGCATTATAATACCTGTCCTCCCGCACAGCCTCATAGCGTTTCTTCTTATTGTTCGGATAAGTAATCGCATAATCCGCATCCACGCCCCTGTAAAGCGCATTCTGCTGCTCGTAAGTCAACGCAGCGCTTTCCGACTCAAGCGTATCAAGGACCACCTCGGCCACGATTTCCATATCATCATAATCCGGAAAACTCAGCCTCGCCACAGCGAAATTAAGTCCGTAACGTTCCTCGAACTGTCCTATTTTCATCAGTTTGGCAATATCGCCGTTCGCTATGTAATCCACATCCGTATGGTCTTCCAAAAACTGATAGCAGTTCTTCACTATCATCAGCTTGTCGCCCCTCACAAGACGCTCCTCCTTGAACTGCACCGTCGAGCGTATACCGAGATTGTAGCGTATCGCCCTTTTGTTGGAGCGGCAAAGTATCATGGTCTCGTCCTCGCCGTATTTCTCGTAGGCCTCTGTGATTTTATCTATAAGCTCACCACCGCCAACGCGCTCAATATCAGTGTAGCCGTAAAGTGAAAGCCCCACTTCATCGCGCGGCAGCGAACCTGCATAGCTGTAGAGATCATATATCAGCTTGCGCACAAGAGTCGCGTTATACAGGATGCCCGACTCCAGTTTCTGTCTCACAACCGTGTGCATACGAGCAGACACCGTCCCGCCGAACATTGCCATGTATTCCTTCGACAAAGCCGGCGAAGCGTCCAGGCCAACCGGAGGCAGCTGAGCTGAATCCCCCACCATCAAAAGTTTGCAGTTCACCCCGTTACGTACAAACGTCACCAAATCCTCCAAAAGATTGCCCGAACCGAAAGCAGCCATAGACTGCCCGTCCGCCGAACTTCCTATGCCTATCAGCGACACCTCATCCACTACGAAAAGCGTATCCCTGTCCTTATTCGGAGACAGGGAAAACTGCCCGAAACCGTCACCGCCGACAGCCTTCTGCCTGTAAATATGTTTGTGGACAGTATAGGCCTTGCGTCCCGAAAAATGGGACAGCACCTTCGCGGCACGTCCCGTCGGAGCAAGCAACACACACTTCGTCTTGTTCTCTGCCATAGTCGCAATCACCGCCGACACCGCAGTGGTCTTTCCAGTACCGGCATAACCGTCCAGCACGAAAATGTCATTATCATCGCCCGAAAGGAATTCAGCCACCGAAGAAAAGAAATTCTCCTGACACCCGGTCGGCTCATACTTCAGCTTCGACAAAAAACTCTTATACAAAAAATCCGATACCGCCATCACATCTCCTTTTTGAACATCATTGCCACCACAAGGAGGAAAGGATATATTTCGATACGTCCGAGGAACATATCAACAGTAAAGACAAATTTCTGCAACACATTGAAAGAAGCGAAATTACCCATCGAACCTACAGTTCCGAGCCCCGGTCCACAGTTACCCAACGAAGCAAAAGTACCTGATATAGCCTCAACTGCATCCATTCCGCTAAGCAGAAGTACAAGTGCAGAAATCAGCAGAAAGGCAACATACAGGGTTATATAATTCAAACTTGAATAGACCATCTGCTCGGAAACAGGACGTCTGTTCACTCTCACAGGCACAACGGAAGTCGGATGCAGCCTTGCCATGACCTCCCGGCCAATTGATTTCCAGAAAATAAGCATTCTGTCAATCTTGACACCACCGGTAGTAGAGCCGGAGCAGGCACACTGGAAACAGGCAAACATAAGGACAGCCCCGGAAAACATCGGCCAGCCTGCATTGTCAGCACAGGCAAAACCCGTCGTTGTACTATATGCCACAACATTGAAAACGGCGTCCTTCAAAGCGACAGACCAGTCAGTATAGACCCCTTTTACCATCAGATTGACAAAGACAAACAAGGACATCAGCGCAAGAGCGCCTACATAATAGAGAAACACAGAATTTTTCAACGGTTTCAGACTTCGTGTGGCGACAATCGAAAAAATCAGCCCGAAGTGCATTCCGGCTATAATCATGAGAACCAAGGTAATAAGCTCGATTACCGGAGAATTGAATGACGCAATACTCGAATTCTTTGTACTGAACCCTCCTGTTGATACCACAGAAAATGCATGATTGACAGCATCAAACAAGGACATTCCGGCAAGCCAATACAGCAGAGTCGACAGCACTGTCAAACCTAAATATACGGAAAAAATTATCTTCACCAACTTGGCCGATTTATAATGATAGCCTTCCCTTGAGAGCGAAGAAATCTCCATGTGGCTGAGTTTCAGACGGAAAGGGCTGTCATCAGGCAAAATCATCAAGAGATAGACGACAACGCCCAAACCACCGATGAAGTGAGTTGAACTCCTCCAGAAAAGCAGGCTTTTGGGGACAGACTCGATATCACACAAAATAGTCGACCCCGTCGTAGTATAACCGGCAACGGATTCAAACCATGCATTGACAATAGTAAATTCCCCGCCGTAAAGCACGTATGGAAGCATTCCGAAAATGAAGGACAGCAGCCATGACAGGACAATGGTCAGGAAACCGTCCCTTTGTGACACGTCATGCTGTCCCCTGACAAAAATGAACGGAAAGGAACCGAAAATGGAAGTTATGATGAAACTTATCAGCAATGGTCCGAAGCCACCGTCCAATCCGTAAATCAGAGAGACTATCATGGACATGAACATGAACAGGGCACTGACAAGCAGCGCTCTGCCGACATTGGATGCTATGGCTTTGACATTCATTATTCGCGTGTTTCAGTCTTGTTTATTTTATCTTTCAAAGCACGGATGCGCTTTTTCAGTTCGATATTCTCATCTATCAGGTCAGCCACGCCATTGCTTATATTCTTCAACTGGTCATCACCATCGAAAGTATAATTGTAGGGACGTGCTATACTTCTGTAATTGTCAATTCCCTCGCTGATTTTATATATAGGTTTGACATAGTCCGTCAGAATAAAGAACAACAGAAGCAGAATCAGAAGCAGACCGGCTCCGACGGCCACAAGGGCAGGAGTAATACCTCGATAGAAACTCTCGTCGAAATGTTCGGCATTGGTCTTGACCTCATCGAAAATCGCCTTGTCAAGAGTAACGAAACTGTCATTCAGGTTTTTGTATTTCGGCTGCAAAGTGGCAAAATACCATTCTCTCACATCCACGAAGGCAGAATCCGAAACTGCTGAAAATTTAGCGGCAGTCTCCATATAATCATGATATGCATGCTCCATAGAGTCTGCAGTCGCAATAAGCTCAGAAGAACGCAGATTGTTTTTCAAACTGTCTATAAGTACATGGACTCCTTCTGTATCAAAATGGGGGCCGACCTCTTTGCTGTCATCACCTATGGCTGCCAGTATCTTTGAATTATAATCCTCCACGAAAACGGAAATTTCCGAAAAGGCATAAATATGATTGATATTGGCAGCAATGATTTTTGACTCGTAATTGCTCATTCTGCCGTATTCCACAACAGAAATGACACAGGACAACAGCAGTATGGTACCGATAGCCCCGAGGCTAAGCACCAATTTGCGCCGCATCGACGGCTTTCTCTTATGTTTTTTATTTCCCATTCCAAACTGAATTAATCTGCAAATATAGCAAAAAGCCGAGAGCAGACAATCAAATTTATTTGAATTGTTTGCCGAGGCGATTTTGTCATTCCAGGCAGAGCCGCCTCATGTCATTCCGAGCGCAGCCGAGGAATCTTGTACATTTAGGAAATATGCACAGGATTTTGCTACGCACAATCTAAAAGGATGGAGGAGTAGCAATCCGTCCTATTGCAACCTCAAGACACTGTCGCAGTAGTCGATTATGCGCTCGCGGTGGGTTATGAAAATCATTGTGCGTCGGCCGAGAGTGGAGGTGAGCCTTTCGAGGAGCAGAGTTTCGGTTTCGCTGTCGAGGGCTGAGCTGAACTCGTCGAGCAGCAGAATGCTTCCTGGACGCAACAGGGCACGGGCAATGGCTATGCGCTGGGCTTGACCTTCGCTGAGTCCGCCGCCCGACTCAAAACACTCGGTGTCAATGCCGTTCCTGAGTTCATAGACAAAATCCGCAGCGGCGGTATGCAAGACCTCTTCCAACTGTCTGTCCGTAGCTTCCGGATTTCCCATCAGCAGGTTGTCCCTCACCGTGCCGCTGAAAAGGCTGTTGCCCTGAGGTACATAGACCAGATTGCAGCGCGTTGCGGCACTGACTTCGTGACGCCCGTCCTTGTCGGAAAAGATTTCCACCTTGCCTGCCTGAGGCTTCAGAAAAGACATCATCAGGCGTATCATCGTACTTTTGCCCACACCGGTGCGGCCGACAATGGCAGTGCGGCTGCCGGGTGCGAAAGTGCAGGAGAAGTCCTTGTAAATCAATCTGTCTGGAGCATCATTAAAAGCGAAATCCACATGGGAGAATTCAATTCCTGCAGTCTGTCTGTAAAGCAGCTGGCGTCCGTCATCCTCTTTGGGCATATCCTCCAGTTCCATCAGCCTGTCAATGGAAGCCACGGAACGGATCAGCGAAGGAATCTCACTGCTCATTTCCATCAATGGGCGTTGTATCTGGGTGACGAGCTGAAGGAAAGCGGTCATCATGCCGTAAGTCACTGTACCGGATGCGATTCCGGCAACAGACCAGATGAAGGCCACCGCATGTGCAAGGGCGAAAGCAAGAGAAACAAGAACCCTCGACACTATGCTGAAACGTGCCCTCTTGAGCTCGCTGCCGTAGAGATTGCCCTGCAGCGTGCTGAGAGTGGCCGAACTTTCTCCCTCATATTCAAGAGACTGTATCAAAGAAAGATGCTGGACGCTCTCCTGGAGATGGCTCTGGACATCAGAATCATTTTTTCTTATATCCAGAGTCAAAGCCCTGACTTTCCTGACAATATATTTTCCTGAAAAAACACCTATAGGCAGCATCACGGCAATAATCAGCGCAAGACGGTAATCCAGCACAAGGAAAAATGCCAAAGCCGCAAGGAATTTCATACTTGCCCCGAAAATACCAGGCAGCACGGCGGCGCAGGTGTTGGAAATCACCCTGACATCCTCCTGCATACGGTTGATGACATCGGCACTGTGGTGACGCACGCTGCCGTCCGTCTGTATGTGCAGCATATTATTGAAAATACGCGCTCTGAGTGAGTTCTTTATGCGGATTTCAGTTTTGCTTGTAAAGAAATTCTGCAGAGCCTGCAGAGCGATGCGCACAAGAACGACTGCCACAAAGACAATGCACCAGAGCAGCAGGGCGTCCATATCTTTGGCCACGGCGAAATCCACGGCCTTCTTGCTGACAATCACAAAAAATACCGCAATGGCCGACAGGAGCAACTGGCAAGTGAACACCACTGCCATTTCCAGGCCGAAAGGACGGATTACCTGATGAAGCCAATGCAGATATTTTTTCATTTCCAAATAGCTTTATATGCTGTTTTGAAGGCCTGTCATTTCACGACAGTATCAAAGCAAAGATGTGCCGCAGCCCCGTCAGGCAGGCATTCCAGGCTATAGCAAGGCACATTCATAACCACTTTCTCAACGGTCTTCTGCAGACGCCCGTTGCTTTTTTCATCCCAGCGGAGACAGGAGCACGAAGGCAGCAGAGCCGCGAAACCGTGCAGAGGACTCAGCGGAGTGATTTTGTTGTACGGAGCCTGGGACAACCTCACGACAGCCCCGAGCGGCATTTGCCTATTGATATAGCACAGCGTCTTTCCGCTCCACGGACTTCCGCTCACCATCACCCGACCGTCTCTGACATATACCACAGGATTGTCGTCGTTGAGCATGGTCACGCCCTGCAGATGTTCACGCCAAAGCCTTGTGTGTGTGGATTTTCCGGTACCGCTCCTGCCGAGAAACATATAGCCTTTGCCCTCGTATTCATTCACGGCGGCATGAACCAAAAGCGTATTTCTGCCGTTGGAATTAAGCGTGTAGAGCAGCATCATCGCATTTGAAATCACGAATTCCAGTTTATGCACCGACGGATTTTCCCTGAGCCGCAACTCTGCACGGGTGAAGTCATCCGACACAAAGAGCAGACAGGCGGCTTTCTCCCTATTCAGAGAAAAGCCGAAATAATACTCGTATGAATTTGACAGACAATTATTTCCACCTTTGAGCAGCCAAAGATACGGTGGCTCATCATTGAAGATTTCCACCAAATCCCCACCGATCTCCAATTCAGCGAATTTGATTTCCAATGAAAAAACGGCCTCCACTTCCTCATCCTTGAAAGGGATATAAGGCGCGAGAACTTCATTTTCGTCATACCCGGCAGGCAGATTGATTGTAAAGCCAATGCCGGCAACATTATATTTGCATTTTTTTGTCATAAATGCAAAATTACGAATAAATTCCGTAAATTCGCAATCCGATTGACAATACCCGAAGAATTGACCGGCAGACATGAACAAAACAGTGACAAAAAACAATGCCTTGATGATGGAGACGGTCCGCGAACTTATCGGCTCCGGGAAGACTGTGACCATCAGCCTGAAAGGCAACAGTATGAATCCTTTTATCGTGCATCTCAGAGACAGCATGACCCTTAGAAAGGCTACGGACGCTGATATACGCAAAGGTACCGTGGCTTTGGTGCTGACGGATGACGGGCATTATGTACTTCACCGGATATTTGCGGTCAACGGCGATGTTGTCACTATGCTTGGGGACGGCAATGTGGAGATGACGGAAAAATGCACCCGCGCCAATATCATCGGCGTTATGCAAAGTCTTGAACGAAAGGGACATACAATCACTCCTGACAGCTTTGCCTGGAAGGTTTATTCATGGATTTGGGACATACTCGTTCCGGTCCGCCGCTATCCTCTCGCTCTCTGGCGCCGACTTCATCGCAAACTTATATTCCATCCTGAGTAACTAAAACTATCATACAAGGAGATAGGTCATGACATTCCGGGCGCTAACCGGACTGAAAAAACGCTTCCTACATGCCATGACCTATCTCTCCGTTACCGGATTACCGTTGTATTTTTCCAAACAAAATCCTATGTCATTTTGAACCGAACTTACCAACTCATTTCGAGCGAAGCACTCTCCTCTGTCATCTTGGGCGAAGCACACGCTCCTGTCATTTCGAGCGAAGCACTCTACCCTATCATTTCGAGCATAGCCAAGAGGCCAAGACAAACAGTCCAGTGGACTTTTGTCCTCTTGGCACGAAGTCCGAAGCCGAGAAATCCTGTACACTTAGAATCAATGTGCTCACAGCTTCACAACAACATTCACCCTCACATCCAACTTTCCCTCTTTATCCCGTGTCGGCGGCAGATACCCTGTCCAACCCGCACGCACATACAAGCGGAGTTTCCGTCCCGGCTTCCACGAAAGAAATGCGGAGCTTGACAGGCCGTGGCCATAGTAGGCCGGCACGAGAAAAGAGCCCGGTGCATCACGCTCATAGGCGTATATTCTATCGCTCCAATTTTCGGTCCTGAAATATGTCTGGCGGGCACAAAGCATTATTTTTTCATTGCGCCAACCGACCTCGAAATAGGTCAGAAAACCGATTTTGCTGCATTGCAGCGCATTGAGTCTCAGCGTTGAAAACAGCCATCCACGGGCATAATTGATATCGCAGCGCAAATCAGTTCGGATTGGTTCAACCATCCAGCTGCGCAGCCTCCCGGTCAGTCTGAACGTCAGCCGCCACTCAGAACTGCACTGCAGCAGATAATTGAAAATGACTTTGGCCTGCATACGATGACGGAACCCCTGCACATACACGTCTGACGCTTTGCCTGAAGGAAAACAGGCCACATCCACAGTGAAGGAGCCGCTGTGCATATTCACATCCATGGCGTCCTGCTGTTTCACACGCTTCCCCGCCCTGAAATCGCCACCCAAGCTGAGACCGCATTCATTCGAGCATTTGCCCGAAGAACGGGGCGCCCCTCCGTAGCTGTCAGTGTAATTCCTGCCATAGTAGCGGACATGCAGAGCCATTCTGAGGGCGTCTCCGGCAGGGAATGCACAACCGGCAAGCGCCGCGGCAGAGAGCGTGACATAATCGAATGCCATTTCGGAGAAAATATCCACTCCGCCGTAGCACCCACGAAAATCCAGAGACGTCTTCATATCCGGGATTCTGAACTTGCCCGGCACCGTGTAATCCCCGAATGTCATATAATGGGTAAATCCGAACTGTTCGTTACGCCCGTAATATCTGAGATTGACCGCAGGAAGCAACTTCGGGACCACAGCAGTACGCTTTTCCATCAGTTTTTCCGTCATCTGTTTCAGCCCCGGCGCCGCCAAAAGGGCCGAGAGCGAAAAACGCCCGAAATTCATCTCCGCAGCCAGGCCCGTCAAAGCGGAACCACCTGTAAATGACCACGATGAAGAAATTCCGGAAGGACGTCTGTCGAAACTTGCAATGCCGTTCAACCCCGTCATCATCGCACCGTTCCACAGCACTAAGCCCTGGCCGAAACGCGCATTGAAATCACCGAGAACCATCCTCCAGGGCATTTTCTTGAAATTCACAGACAGCGAGCCGGTATATTTCGGATGCGGCGCACCGGCATCCGGAAGACTTGCACCTAACGAAAGACCCAGCCTTTCGCCCGCAGTCACGCGGTATTTCAGCCCAACCGGTATAGCCACGGACATCTTTCCCTGACCGTCCTGCCCGGTTCCGCCGGTTCCACTCAAGACACGTCCCTTCAATACAGTCCCCGAGCGCAGTGCCAATTCATTCCGCACAGGTTTCCAGCCCGTTTTTTCCTGCACATCTGCCCCAAGACAGACAAACGGAGCAAGCCTCCGCACGAAATCCTCCCCGAAACCATCCACAAAGCCCAATTCCGTAAACGAAGCCACAGCCCCGTTCTCCCTCCGGTAATCGAGCAGACTCTCGACCTGATACGCCGACAAAAGCCCCGACGAGAGCAGCACAGAACGCGATAAAGAATTGATATCCAACGGGGAAACAAGATAGGCAGACAAATTTTCCACCTCTTCCTCAGACAACGTCTCAACTTCAACAACACCGAGCAGATCGGCAATCAGACGAATCTCATCGTCATCACCTAACGGCATGACGGCAAACAACACAATACACAAAAACAAACGCATAGACTTTCCTCCACGCTCTTCGTCAGTCCCGTATGTGTTGCTTTTCAGTCCGAAAGTTAAGAAAATTTATTTTTATTTCATAATTCGGACGCAATTCATTACTTTTGCTTTTTATTTTACAGTCCGGATTGTCACCCTGAGCGAACATGGGTCTTGGGCACAGTACCCCAGATTGTCACCCTGAGCGAGCGCAGCGAGTCGAACGGGTCTTGGACACAATGAGTAAATGTAACATTATGGAGAAATTAGTATTGAACGACAAGAGTTTCGTACCGTTTATCAGCTATGAGCAAATCGGTGAAGCCACTGACAGAATCGCAGAAAAAATCAATGCGGATTATAGAGGAAGTGAGGACGTCCCCATCCTGCTCTGTGTACTGAACGGCTCCATCATGTTCACCGCCGAACTGATGAAACGCCTGGATTTCAATTGCGAATTCGCGACCATCAAGCTGTCATCATACGAAGGAATGTCGTCCACAGGCAAGGTGAAAGTCACCAGCCCGCTGACCGTCGACATCAAAGGCAGGAAAGTCATTATTGTGGAAGACATCGTCGATACAGGCAACACTATCGTGGCGCTGAAGGAAATGCTGATGGACGGTGGAGCTGCCGATGTCAGGATATGCACAATGCTGCTTAAGCCCGAGGTCTACAAAAAGGATGTGAAGCTCGACTACGTCACCATGGAAATTCCGAACCGCTTCATCGTCGGCTTCGGTCTCGACTACGACGAAATCGGCCGCAACACCCGCGACATCTACGTCCTCGAATAAGGACAACAGCTATCATCCGGACTACAACTGCACCACGCCTGTCATCCTGAGCGAGCGCAGCGAGTTGAAGGATCTTGTACATATTATAAAAATATACTAAATTTACGCATATTAATGGAGGACAAAAGTCCGACGATCCCCCGGAGAGGGGGAGAAAGAGGGTGACACCCCCTAATAGGGGGTTGGGGGTTAAGACAGAACATTTCATATATTTTTGTTTTTCCGCCACACCTCTGATTTTAACAGAAACAATAACACAAAAAACAAAAATATTATGAAATATTATATTTTATTCGGCCCTCCGGGTGCAGGCAAAGGCACCCAGGCGGCTGCCATGGTAGAAAAATTCAATCTATGCCACATATCCACCGGAGCACTCCTGCGCCAGGAAATCGCAGCAGGAACAGAACTCGGCATCCAGGCCGAAAAACTCATCTCTGCCGGAAATCTCGTACCTGACGAAGTTGTCGAAGGCATGATTGAAAATGCTTTCCGCACCATCAAAGACGTGGACGGCTTCCTCCTGGACGGTTTCCCGCGCACCATTTCCCAGGCTCAGGACCTCGACGCCCTGCTTGCAAAAAACGGCGAAGAAGTCACCTCAGTCGTATCAATCATGATTCCTGACGATACCATCAAAGAAAGAATACGCCACCGCGCCCATATTGAAGGCCGCGCTGACGACGCCAACGAGGACACAATCAACAACAGGATTGCGACCTATCATGCCAAGACCGAGCCTATCATAAAGCATTACGAAGCCAAAAACAAATACAGGGAAGTGGACGGCCTCGGTACCATAGAAGAAGTTGCCGCCAAAATCCACAACCTCATGCACAAGCTGCATTTCTAATTCAAGTGATTACCACAATTTCAGCTTGAGCGCGTGAATTTCAATTTTATCTATATCGGGGAGTTTCATATACTCCCCGTAAATTCTTTTCAGATAGGCATCACAGTCTTTGGGAGCGAGAAACTTATGTCCTTCAAACTCCACCTCAGACAGGGGATAAATTTCCGAAGGAAGCCTTTTGGCATAAAAGCGCGAACCTGAAGCATGATATAGATATTTGTACGGAAGATGTTCGGAAAGAAAGCGTCCGAAGCGGGCAAAACCTCCGTAAAAAATCTTCTTACCCCTTATTACCCTGGCAGAGACACCCTCAGCAGGGGATTTCAGGAAAGGATACCACACAAGAAAAGCATAGAGACGATTGGCTATTTTTGCCCTGAGCTTAGTTTTTTTCTGCAGAGGGAAAAGGTCTATCCAACAGCCGTCATACTTGGATATATATCTGTAGGTTTCCTCAACTGACGAATTCCTGTCACGTATTTTTCCGTACGGCAGCACATAATTCACATCAGTGTCACGGGTTTGCAGCACATAAGTCCTCTCATTAGATAGAAGCGCCAGAAGCCTGTCGTAGTCATCAATATGCATTTCAATATCCACATCATCATCCCAAGGAATGAACCCTCCATGTCTGACCGCCCCCAGCAGAGTACCAGAACTCAGCCAATAGCGTATGCCATTGTCACGACAGAGTCTGTCAAGATACACAAGCATCTCCAACATCCTCAGCTGCATATTCCTCAAATCAGAACCTTCAGGATTGAAACGCGCCCTCAGTTCCCTCTGCAAACTCTGGTCAATCATAATTAAAAGGTTGAATTAATACAGTTCAAGCCCCATTTGTAGACCTTGGAAATCACAGGCAGGGCAAACTTTTGTTTTTCGGCCGTTTCCACGATAAATCTCATTCCGTACAGAATGTCCTCAGTGAAATAGCGACTGCTGAAATCCGGAATCCATCCATTCCCGTACTGCACCATAGGAGCCTTAATGCCCTTGAATGCTTCGATAGAAGTTATTTTTCTCGTAAGACTCTCTGCATCAACAGATTCATAATACTCAAGAATTCCGGGAATACTGCCTTTTTCCACCGGAAGCAAAGTCAGAAGCCTTTCAAACTCATCGTCCATTTCAATCAATAGTGACGAAGCGGCATCATCCCATTCTTCATAAAACAAAGGATTGCTCTCATACACCACCATGGAGCGGTAATCCTTCCACATAGTGTAGAGACGTGCAGGATGCAGGAGCGGATTGCTGTTGGAAAGGCTCACCTCATAATAGCTTTTCAGCAATTTTACCGGCACTTCAAACAAAGTAGAAAGCATGGCTGCGATTTCAGACTTGTTTTCGCTATGCTCAACGGCCACACTGAGAGACGGCTTATATCCTTTCAGTTCAGCTGATTTACCGTATTCAATGATACGGCTGATAAATGGAACACGCTGAAAGCCGAAAAGCGGATTAGTCTCTGGCAAAAACGCCATAGCATCAAAAAAGAAACCGCCATTGCTGACAACAGAACCCACTATAGTATTTTGCCTAAGACAAGCTTTAATCTTGTTCAGCTCATCTTTGATGGCAAAAGCAGGAAGACAAAAAATCACAATATCCGCCTCAGGTATCACCTCCTCAGGCTTTGAACTGACTGTCGACAAACTGCCGTGCAATTCGTTTCCTGATGGCTCCAAAATAGTGAGAACACGACTCCATTGTTCAGGACGTCTGGTCAACACAGACACATCGGTTCCTGCCCGGGCAGCCAAAAAACCTGCCGTCACGTGTCCCAAATTTCCTCCTCCGCAAATTGTAATATTCATCCTACAAAGTTTTAAGTATTCCAATCAATCGGGCATTATCCTTTCTGTCCCGGACCGCAAGACGGATGAGATTGCGCCCGTCCATATTCTTTTTGAGTCCACAATTGCTTATAATAACATCATTTTCAATGAGTTTCTGAGTCAGTTCTGCGGAAGTGAAACGTTCCGTCACCTCACAGAGAAAATAATTCGCCTGCGAAGGAATAACCCTCAAATATGGTATAGTCTGCAATTCCTTGAAAAACAATGCCCTTTCCGCCCTGAATTTCTCGCAGGCAAGAGCATAATCCTTCTCATATTTGCCGTAGATCTGAAGATAAAACTCCGCAAAAGAATTGATGTTCCATATGGAAACGTCTTTCTTGATACGCGCGATCAGAGCCTTGTCGCACGATGCGAACACCCCGAGACGAAGCCCGGGAACGCCATATGACTTACTAATGGACTTCATTACCATAAGCTGAGGATACGCCTCCAATATCTCATTGTGCAGCAGGCTATTGTCCGTGGAATCATCCGTAAAGTCCACAAAACTCTCATCCACGAGCAGACTCACACCCCGCGCCCCGCACCATGACGCAAACTTCAGAACATCCTTCTTGGGGATGAAATTTCCGGAAGGATTGTCAGGATTGATGAGCAGCAGCATGGAAACCGAATTCTCTTTCCTGCCGAAATAAGCCATAAGGTCGCCGACACCATATTCGAAATTCTCATTGTCAGGAACATAAGCAACTATCTGCTCCGGTTTCAGTCTGTTTGGATATTCGTCAAAAGTAGGGAATACCACTCCGACCCTGTCTCCGCTATGCTCCTCCATCACAACCTTGATCAACTCGGCGGCACCGTTACCCACAGCCACATAGTCTTGGGCGATACCGAAATATTTGCCGGCAAGCAGCGAATTAACCCACATTCCTGAAGGATACTGAGTAAGCAGAGTATCGAAATTAGCCTTCATTTCGTCTTTCATCCTGCTGGTAGGGAAATACGGATTTACCAAATAGCAGTAATCCAACAGCTTAGGAAAACGCCAGAATCCTCCGTAGCGCTTGTGATATTCGTGATATTTGGTTTCGTCGCGACTGAAAATCGTCGACGCAATATCGAGATCCTGCACATCGTCTATTTCATACCATTTCTCATCCTTTATCGGCAGAGCCTTGAGAGTGGAACTGTTCAGAAGAGTCAGCACACGCAGTACCTGCTCGTAATATTCATTATTGCCCATAACCTTACAATAGGCTTCAAGGAAAGGCAGGTACTCATTGCGCGAAAACTCCCTGCTGAATTTGTAGATGTTCACGGTCTTGTAATATGAATCTACATCAGCATACTCAAAAGCAGCTTTAGGGACGAAATTCACAATATTGTTGTCATCATCGATACGCACCATAGTCCCATCCATCCAAGTCTCGTATTTTGCGACCATAGCCAGATCAGGATAGGGATGGTTCACTATCATAGGGAAGAGCGCATCATCAAAAATAAGGTCGGACTCTATGAGCAGTGTATCATCCTCCTGAAGCTGATCTTTGGCAAGAAAAAGCGAATAGATGTTATTGGTCCTGTCATAGACAGGATTTTCTATATACTCGATTTTCAAGCCCTTATATTCAGGTCCCACATAATTCTTCAATGCCTCTCCCTGATAGCCGACAACAAGCACCACCCTGCTGAGATTCAGATAGGAAAGCTGAGTCAAAGTCCTGTCTATCAATTTTACGCCATTGACTTCAACCATACATTTGGTATTGTTTCGGGTCAGTTCTCCGAGTCGTTTGCCCATTCCTGCCGCCAAAATTATTGCCTGCATAACAAAGTCTATTTTCTGTTTTTCTTCAAATAAAATTTCAGATACAGCTGAAGAACCATCGGAATATAATAATCTGTCCCGAGCGGTGCCTTTGCAACATATTCCGCAATCTCCTTATTTGTGGAAAAGAATTCCCATTTGTTCTTCCAAGTGTAATACGCCACCCTCATCATAAGTGCATTCACGATTTTTTCCATCAGAGTCCCCTTAATATCAGGACCATAGTGATTATAGAGATCCAGCATATTCAGGCAGAACTGACGACGTCCTCCCTTATCAGATGACAAAGTATATGAATTCACATTGCATCTGTTATAATTATACAGAGCCTCTTTCAAATGATAAATGGACCTGACATAATGCAGCAGCTGAAGATTGAGATAAGTATCCTCATTCATAGGATACGGGGCGAAATACAACTCGTTACCGGTATAGATACTGCGTTTATAGCACATAGGCCACAAATAGCCGAAAGCCCTTCCGTTAACAATATCCAAAGCGAACCTGTCACCCATGCCGTCATGATAAGTTCTTTCCCTCTTATGCTTCGTCTTTGCAGGATATTCCTTGAAAAAATCAAAATAGATCAAATCGGCATCTGTACTTTCTGCAGCCTCCGCTATCTTCTGAACTGCCCATCCACTATTCAGACAGTCATCCGAGTCCACATGCAGGACATAATCACCCGTTGCATAATCCAATCCTGTCTTACGTGCAGCCGGAAGGCCGGCATTCTCTTTACCGACTATAGTAATTTTGGGACTCATGACAGAAAACTCACTATCTATCAATTCCTTAAGTATTTCTATCGAACGGTCTTTCGTACCGTCATTGACGAAGATGAATTCTATATTATCATACGACTGGCCAAACAGCGAGCGGGCACATTTTTCAATGTACTTTTCGACGCCGTAGACAGGCACAATAATAGAAATCAAAGGATGTTTCATTTTTTTCTTATGATTTTAGCAACAAAGCGCACATACAACTGTGCCGCAAGGGAAATATAATAATTTGTTCCAAGCGGTGCACTACTCAGATATTCAGCCAATTCCTTATGAGTTTCAAAAAAGTCAAACTTATGTCTTAAAGTATATCCTCCAACTCTATACATCAAAGATGCGGCAACATTTTTCAACGGTGAACTATCAATATCAGCTGCATATCTATCATAGAGATCAAGCATATTGCAACAGAACTGATAATGTCTTTCCCGCCGCTGCATTGCCGTATAAGCCTGAGGATTGCTTCTGTCATAGTGATAAAGCGCCTCCTTTAAATGGTACAGAGAACCGCAGCGTCCGAGCAACTGAAGAGATAAATACACATCCTCATACACACCGCAGGGAGCGAAATAAAGCGGGCCAGACTGATATACAGAGCGTTTGAAGCATTTGGTAACAAGCCAACCCATGGATTTGCCGTTAAGAATATTAAAAGCAAATTTTGTTGCGTCATCAGATGCATAGTCGTACTCCCGTTTGTATGAAATACGCTGTGGATATTCCTTGATTAAATCATAATAAATCAAATCTGCATCGGTCTTCGCAGCCGCCTCAGCTATTTTTTCAACTATTTGACAGTCAACATAATCATCCGAATCTATATGCAGAATATAATCACCCGTAGCATATTCCAATCCTGTCTTTCGCGCTGCAGGCAGTCCACCGTTCTCCTTATCAATGATGACAATCTTTTCTCTCAATTGAGCAAACTCTTTATCAATCAAAGCTTTGAGAATTTCAATCGAGCGGTCCTTGGTCCCATCGTTGACAAAAATGAACTGAATTCTTTCATATTTCTGACAGAAGAGCGAGCGCGCACATCTTTCAATGTACTTCTCGACGCCATATACAGGCACAATTATGGAAAACGACGGCTGCTTCATACCTACAATTCAAATTTTGATTTGTCCGGAAATATCTGTTCAAAAGCATCATTCATCGCCTTGTAGACGGCTTCAAATTTCCCGTCATTCATCTGTACATCATTGATGCACAGCAGCTGTCTCGAAGGATTCATGATTTCAGCAGCTATTGCCTGCGGAGAAGCCAAAGCCATCGACAAATGTTTTCTTGACAATTTTCTGTTCACTATCATTCCCTTCATATACATATAGTCAAGAAACAAGTACTGGTTTATATTCCCGTCCTGACGTACTCCAGACAGTGATTTGGCTATATCTTCACCCAAAGCCTCAGACACAGCCGCACACTCGCTCTTCAACATCGGCGTACAGATATGCTGAGGACGGAGGAACAGACATGACGGCTTCTTTCCTAACGCACGGCACGCAAGATTATACGAATATCTGGTCTGCCTTTTAAACAGATTCAGGGCAAACAAATGTTTGGAAAGGCCGATTTTTCCCTTTCCGTTTTCAAAAAAATCACTTTCCGCACATGGAAGAACCGGGAAAATATCATCATTGAAATATAGATACTGTTCATCAAGTCCATTTATTTTATGCAGGAACATTTCTATCGCACAGCTGTTGAACACTGGAAGATGCTTTTCGGGAATAATGTCCTTGTGCAGCACAATATGGAGATTGTCACGATTCACCCACGCCGGGATCTGAGTTTCACCGGACACCACCAGATAAACATTTTTGATGAAGGGCATATTCTTTTCAATGCCCCTCATCAAATATTTCAGCGTTCCCCAGTCACGGAAACGTTTTTCCAACAGCGGTTTATTGGTGTAATTTTCATAGTCGGCACGCCATACAGGATCGTTGCCGTCAACGTAGGTAATTACTATATCCATTTAATCGTCTTATTTCGCCATCCACTCGACATCGTCCCTGTCAAAAAGCAGATTTAGCGGTTTAGGCAGGTCACCCGGTCCCTTATGGAAAAGGAATTTCACCTTCTCTTTCGGTGCAGTAAGCAGACTTGTGGTCTGATAGCCTCCGAGCACATGCATTTTGTCACCCAACTTCCAGAGGAAAACCTCAAAAGGAGCCTTAGGCAGGAGTTTCAGGCCATATTCCGCGTACAAAGTCTCATATTCATCACTTGACCTGTCTGACGGATGAGGTTTGAAGAAAATATCATAATCAGAGCCGTATTTGTCACATACCTTTTTGGTATAATCTTTCTGCTCTCTGATTTTGGCAGCATCCGTACCAGGATTAGTACCGAGAATAATGAGATTGTCTTTTGGAGAAGCATCAAACATTTCATCGAAGACCCGGCTGTCAAAAGAAGCCATATCAAAGAATTTGGCACGTTTATCGGCAGAAAGATCGTTGAGGAGCTGGTATGGAGTTCTGTTCCATACATTCATCTTCTTCATTTCTTCCTTCACATAAGGATCATTTGTCTCAAGAAGCGAAGCATCATGAAGCAGATAGCGGTAGTTCGGATTTGTCGAGAGGTAATAACACCAGTGATTGTCGTTGTCCCACTCTTCTGGAGCATCACCTGCATGCGGATCCTTCACTTTGCCTCCGTTCCATTTCAGACGGTTAATCTGAGTGGCGTATTTTTTCCAGTTTCTTTCGCCTTCTCCGGCTTTGCCGAACTCCTTATAGAATTCGTTGTAACTACCTGTACCGTCAGACAATATAGTAACCTTAACTCTTGTGAGATCTATTCCAAGAGAAGCGAACCAGTAATATGCCACACAACTTCTGAGGTCATCCATATAGATCGAGAAAGTCGCCTTAGGATTTTTGTCATTGATTTCTTTGATTTTTGACTTCATCCAGTTGCAGACCGCCAGTTTCACCTCATCGGAAGCGTTGGCTGCAGTCGGGTCAAGGTCATACTCGTACACGTGAACATGAGAAGGAAATTTATTTCCATCAAAAGTTGAAGGACGGGAATAGAACATATAGGATTCCTGCTCGTTTTCAAGAGCAAGCATACCGGCATAAAGGGTAGGCATTGTGCCCATGGTAAAATAAAAATGATAATCGGCATCGAAGCCCTCTCTTCCGGCCTGCCAGCTGTTGTCCAGTTCCACACACGAAGACAATGAAAAAAGTGTGGCAACGCACAGTGCCAATGATAAAAAACGTTTCATTAGGTTGATATATTAAAATTTACACAAAATTACGCTTCCATAGATGACATCTTTGAACAAAACGTTGCATTTTATCGTAAAAACTGTGCAGTACGGGAGGTTTTGCAGCCGGCAAGGTCTTCCGGGGTGCCTTCGAAAACGAGTTCGCCGCCTTTGTCACCGGCCTCGGGACCAAGGTCGATGACCCAGTCTGCTGCCTTGATGACATCCACATTATGCTCCACCACTATGACGCTGTGGCCTTTTGCAAGCAGCACATCAAAGGATTTCAGCAGTTTCTCCACGTCGTAGAAATGCAGGCCGGTGGTCGGTTCGTCGAAAATAAACACTATGCTCTGCTTCCTGGTCGAAGTGCCTGCCTCACTCATCGAAAGGAAATACGCAAGCTTGATGCGCTGGCTCTCTCCACCGCTGAGAGTCGAGCTGCTTTGGCCGAGTTTAATGTAGGAAAGTCCCACATCCGCAAGAGGTTGCAGCCGCTGGGCAATACGCTGGGCCACAGGCTCCTTCTGCTTTCCGAAGAAATCAATCGCCTCCTCCACGCTCATATTCAGTATGTCGTCGATGTTTCTGTCCTTGTATCTGACCTGCAGAATGTCCGGTTTGAAACGTTTTCCGCCGCAGGACTCGCAGACCATGGTCACATCAGCCATAAACTGCATGCCGATTTTCACAAAGCCGTCACCCTGACAGTCCGGGCAACGTCCGCCGTCGATATTGAAAGAAAAATGCGATGAAGTGTAGCCCTGCATCTTGGCGTAAGGCTGGTCCGAAAGCAGTTTCCTTATGTCATCATAAATCTTCAGATAAGTCACGGCATTGGAACGGGAACTCTTGCCTATAGGATTCTGATCAACATATTCCACCTGGCCTACACGGTCAAGATTACCGCTGAGATGTTTATAGACACCAGGCACTGAACCCGTTACATTCAGATGGCGGCTAAGTGCAGGAAACAGTATGTCTCCGACCAGCGACGACTTGCCGCTGCCGCTGACACCCGTCACCACGGTAAGCACTCCGAGAGGGAATTTCACATTTATATTCTTCAGATTGTGCTCCATAGCGCCCTCCAAATTGATGCTGTAGGACCATTTTCTCTTCTCCCTGAGATAGCGCCGGCGCACTCCGCTAAGATACTGCAGAGTCAATGACCTGTCTATATATGGCTCAAAACTGTCCGTCAAAGTACCCTGGAACACTATCTCTCCCCCATTGACACCGGCCTTGGGACCTATATCAAGCAGGAAATCCGCAGCCCTCATGATTTCCTCGTCATGCTCCACCACAACCACGGTGTTGCCTATGTCGCGAAGACGTTTCAACACAGCAATAAGTCTCTGGGTATCACGCGGATGCAGACCTATACTCGGCTCATCCAGGACATAGAGCGACCCCACGAGCGAACTGCCGAGAGCGGTCACAAGATTGATTCTCTGGCTTTCACCGCCGCTTAGCGTATTGGAAGTACGGTTCAAAGTGAGATAGCCCAGGCCCACATCGCAGAGGCACTGCAGACGCGACACAATCTCGGAAACAGCCTTGTCAGCAATCTTATGCTCATTCTCATCCAATTCAATATTCTGCAGAAAACCAAGCAGTTTCTCCGCCGTCATACAGAGCATTTCATGAATATTCTTTCCTGCAACCTTCACATACAGAGCCTCCTTGCGAAGACGGCTGCCACCGCAGTCACGGCACACCGTGCGTCCTGAATAGCGGCTGAGCATATATTTGAACTGAATCTTGTATTTGTTCGCCTCCACCCATTTGAAAAACTCCGTCAGTCCTATAATCGATTCTTCTTCAGTCGGTCCCTGACGGCCTTCCCAAAGGAAATCCTTCTGCTCCTGCGTCAGATTGCAGTAAGGCTCGAAAATCGGGAAATCATATTTGTAGGCATTCTTCACCAACCGGTCCTTGAACCAGGACATTTTTTCGCCTTTCCAGCAGGCAATCGCCCCGTCATAAATGCTTTTGCTTTTGTCGGGCACAATCAGCTCCTCGCTCAGGCCGATAATCTGGCCAAGCCCGCCACAGACAGGACAGGCTCCGAGCGGACTGTTGAAACTGAAAAGATACTCGTCAGGCTTTACGAAAGACATTCCGTCCGCCTCGAAACGGTTGACAAACAGCCTTTCTCCGTCACCTTCCGCAAGTACGCAAAGCGAGCCGCCCCCTTTATTGAACGCCAAGTCCACAGATGCATTCATTCTCGTATGAAAGTCCTCACGCTCCAGCTCTGACATAGCTTCCAGGCCTCCTTCGGGCATTTTCACCCTGTCCACAAGCAGTTTCACATCTGCCGGAAAAGCCCCCGTGTCCGCGCACTGCATCACAGCCTCGATTTTCACAGGCCTGCCATCCGCATACAGACGCGTAAAGCCCTCTTCCTTAAGGCCTAACAGCAGTTCCACCTTATCATTACGTTCATTCCAGCCAAGCGGCGAAAGGATATATAGCGTCAGGCCATTTTTGCCGTAGATATAGTCAATCACGTCAGGCACGCTGTCGCAACGCACCTCCTGTCCGCTGACCGGAGAATACGTCCTGCCTATTTTGGCAAAGACAACGCGCAGATAATCAAAAATTTCCGTAGTAGTCGCCACCGTCGAGCGCGGATTTCTCGTATTCACCTTCTGCTCAATGGCTATAGCCGGCGGAATACCCTCAATCGACTCCACATCGGGCTTGCTCATACGCCCCAAAAACTGACGCGCGTACGAAGAAAGACTCTCCGCAAAGCGCCTCTGCCCTTCCGCAAACAGGGTATCAAAGGCCAAGGAAGACTTTCCCGAACCCGACACGCCCGTTATTACGGTGAATTTTCCACGCGGAATCTCCACCGTAATATCCTTGAGATTATTGACTTTTGCCCTTTTTATGACTATATTTTCATTCATATACCTTTCAAAAAAAACGGACTTCAAAGATACTACATTTTTTGCATTTCCAGGGTCACAACCTGTTGAAAAAATTATTACTTTTGCAGGCATTTTTGGAAATGCAGTAGAAGAAAAGGTTCAGCTGTGTCACATTTAATTATTTCTACTTCAATCAATTACAACGTCAACAGAGGGCTGTTCCTTTAGTAATACGAAAAAATAAACAAGTTAGTAGTATGAACAAATTCATTTTGCTCACAGTGCCCCTTATGCTGGCATTGTCGGGCGGCGGAATTGACGCCTTTTCACAGGAAATTCCTTTGGGGATCGAGAAAATGTTCTCACTGGCAGAAGAAAACAGTGAAACAATGAAAGTGTACAGATTAGCGGCGGAGAGTGCGGCGGAAGAGCTGAAAACGGCCAGACTCGCCGCACTGCCGGACATAGAGGCCTCATTGTCAGTAAGCTATCTCGGAGACGGAAGGATTTATGACAGGGATTTTTCAAACGGAATGAAAGCTGAAATCCCGCATTTCGGAAACAATTTCTCTGCCGAAATCAGCCAGATTCTCTATGCCGGCGGAGCTGTGGCGAATTCCATCAAATTAGCGGATTACGCGAAGCAGATGGCAGATCTGGACGTGGAGGGCCAACGCAGGGAAGTGCGTTTTC
>JBJEBQ010000045.1:0-9175 GCA_051870215.1 Candidatus Cryptobacteroides sp.
TAATATAGCCTTTTTTGCCGTGATGCAGCCAGCATGGTCCGCTGATTTCCTCACAGAGCCTGACTGATGTTCCGGCTTTAATTACCTTCGCTTTGCTGCCCGTGCAGATGGTCAGAGGCCCGTCAAAGGCCGTCTGCTCGATGAAAGTGGTGATTTCTTCGCCCTGTCCGGGACGGATACGTGAAACCCCGCTTCCCAATGCGATGATTTTGTCATCAATGAAATGGTAGGTCTTGAATGCTGTCGCCGAACTGTAGGTTTCACCAGGGAAGTGGTGATAAATACCCATTCCATCCACTCCGTCTGCCAACACACCAGCAATCTTGTTAAGCCCGGGCAGTGAGGCCTGTGAATGTCCGAGTGGCAGTATGTCCGTCCTCCATTCCTCGGTCAGGCCCGGGACAGCGTGCCAGTCATAATTGCAGAGCACCTTGTCTGAATATTCATCCCCGTCGACTTTTACCTGCAATATGCCATATCCCAGATGCCAGGAACTGCGGTAATTCCGGTTAAAATCCTCCGCTCCGACGGTACGTTCCGACTTGAGCTTTAGCGATGCATAGAACGGAGCTTCATTCTTTCCCCGCCGGTGTACAAGAAATTCGTTGACCCAAAAGGCTTCCGAGCCCGAATATTCGAAGTCATTGTCTCTTATCTGCCTGCTGATTTCTGACAGACTGTTTTTGCGTGTATTGTTTTTCGTCATCTCAATCACTTGGTCTGCTGCGGCCAAATATTGTTTTTCGACAAATTGCTGCATATCTTCCAGCAATGAACGTCCTGCCACAAGGAAATCCATTCTTTGTTTGTAAAACAATTTCGGGTACACCCTCAGCAGACGGTCTGTTTCAAATTTGAGTACTTTGTCGTCAAGTTCGAAATCCGTACCTTTGAAATAGGCGAAACCGTCGTTGATGCCTGTCAGCCATCCGAAACCGTATGCGACCATGGCGGCGTCTGTGGCCTGTCCCGTGTGGTGGGATACTGTGCCGTCCGGGTGGAAGCCTGACTGCCCGTATTTGTGCGCTGCAATTTCAAACTTTGTCAGCCAGTGAATTACATCCTCCACCACTCCGTGCGGACTCCATCCCGGAGAGAAACTGAAGCCTTCGAAAGGAGGCTCTTTATAATAATCGCTGTACCAATATTGTACATAGGTCACAGGACGGTTGTAATCCGCCCATATAATCGGCAGGGCAAGCATAGTGCGCAGTCGATGGCCGAGATTCGCGTCAGCCCAGGCGCCGGCGGAATGCAGCGTGTCACGTATTTCACCCCAGCGTCCGTCAGGGTCGTCAATGGCGCGGCGGCTTTTGATTTCAGAGAAGAAGAGCTGGAAATATCTTATCAGGGCGTCGTGCATTTCAATGCAGGCCCCGTCATTATTCCTTATTCCCTTTTCCACATCAGGCATAAGATAAAGAATCGGGACAATAAGTCCGTCAGTCAATATCCACTGATGGGTCAGAGTTTTGTGATTTGCCATTTTATGTGCTGAAAGCAGGGAAATTCCGTCTCCTGTGCATTCTCCTATCGCTTTGCCCTTGATTTTCACATCGCTGCCGTCAATCGTTACAGCTTTTATGTAAGTCAGCAGGGTGTTGAAGAGCACTTCGCGCAATTCGTCATGTTTCTTCGGGTCTCCTTCCGGCCCGTAGGTCTTTGACTTTGCATAGGAATAGCCAAGGCCTCCGATTTGATTGACCACCGTTTCCCAGTCGTAGTCTATTGTGAGTCCTTGGGTCGCGAGATATGACTGCGGCTTGAAACTGTAGCACCTTTCCAGACCTTTGAACATCCAATTGTTGTCCCTCAATTCGACGATGAGTCCTGTGAGATCCTCATCGCTGTATTTCGTGCGTCCGTACATCCGGCTGTTGCCTATGGCTGTCGCCATATACCTGAGCTGCAGTTTTTTCCATAGGGTCTTGTCGGTGACTTTGACGCAGATGTCAAATTTTTTCAGCAATTTTTTGCCGTCTCTAAGAGCAATTGTAAGATTGTGTGACGTTTCGCGTATTTCTGTCTTGTGACCGTCCGCGACATAGAGTACGCCCATAATGCGTTTTGACGGGTCATAGCAGGTCTCGATGCGGAACAACCCGTCCTTTTGGCTGAGGATTTCAAAATGATAGCCTGCCGGAATAGGCAAATTCTGCACGTCCTTGTTCCTCTCCAAATGAATGCGTCCGGTGACTTCCGTACCTGCGGGACTGTTGCAGGCGATGTCAAAATAGCCGGCAAAAACCTTTTCCTCAACGGCAGCACGCAGCAATGACGGCATTGCGGTGAAAATCAATGCCGCCATCGTAAAGACATGCAGAAAACGCTTCATTTATTTGGTGCGGAATGCGAAGATTATTGCCTGCTCGTAGACTTCGCCCGGACGGAGAACTGGTGACGGATAATCCGCTTTATTCGGAGCGTCGGGGAAATTCTGGCATTCGATGGCTACAGCGTCATAGTCGTTGTAGCTGCGTCCGCATTTGCCCACAGGACAGCCTGCGAGCCAGTTCCCCGTATAGACCTGCACACCGGGCTGCGTGGTGGTCACTTCGAGGACACGTCCGCTTTCCGGAGATTCGAGCACTGCTGCAGTCTGGAGCTGGCCCGGTTCGGCGCCGTCGATAACCCAGCAGTTGTCATAGCCTTTGCCGTATTTCAGTGCCGGAAAATCCGCTTTGATGTCACGTCCGAGAGTTTTCGGAGTGATAAAATCCATAGGCGTGCCTGCCACGGCAACGCTTTCTCCCTCTGGAATCAGCGAGTCGCTTGTCGGCAGATATTCCGAAGCATTCAGCTGCAGCAGATGATTGAGCACGCTTCCGCTGCCTTCGCCGTTGAGGTTGAAATATGCATGGTTGGTAAGGTTCACGATAGTGGCCGCATCAGCTTCCGCCGTCAGGGTCAGCCGCAATTCGTTCTCTTCGCTCCAGTCATAGCGCGCAACTGCCTTGAGATTGCCGGGATAACCCATTTCTCCGTCCTCGGAATAATACATGAATTCTACGCCTCCGTTGTTTTCCCTGCTTTCCCACACCCGGTTCTGGAAGCCTTCCGGACCGCCATGGAGATGGTTCGGACCGTTGTTTACCGGCAGGCTGTATTCCACTCCGTCGAGGGTGAATTTTCCGAGTGCGATGCGGTTTGCATAGCGCCCTGGAATTTTTCCGGCGCATGGACCGTCACCGAAATAGCTCATCGGGTCCGGATAGCCTATGACAACATCGTCCATTCTGCCGTTTCTGTCCGGCACTACAATGGCCACGATGCCGGCTCCCACGCTTGAAAGTTCAACATAAGCTCCTGACGCGTTTGTAATGCGGTATTTGAAGATTTCCTTTCCTTCCGGAGTCTTGCCCCAAAGTTCTTTCCTGATTTCCATGGTGATTCTTGATTTTTGTATCTTACAAACTCAAGTTTCGCATTTGCGAAACTTGACTTACAAATTTATTGATTTAGTAGGACAATCCAAAAATAATTTTGAGGAAAAGAATACGGGATTTCCCTGATATTTTGATTTATAGAATATTAAGGTAGTAAATCAGTTTTTCCGGCGGGGCGTCCTTGAGAAGGACAGTCTTTTCGCGGTCAAGAAGATACAGCGACGGGATTGCCCGTATGTGGTAAATGCTGTCGTCGCGCAGAACCAGGTCGGGGTCGAAGCCGTTGTACCAGTTTGTCGGATAGACGGGCATATATTCTTTCCATGCCTGCAGGTCTTCATCGATGTAGATGTTGAGGACGGAAAGCCTGCCGTCAGCTATCATTGATGATATTCCGGAATCCGAATTAAGCCGGTTGATGATTTCGAGACAGTTCTGACAACCCGGATTTGAGAAAAATAAAATGGTCAGGTCAGTGTCAATCGAATAAAGATTGCGGATATTTCCTCTGACATCGCTGAAACGGAAATCAGAGGCTTTGCTGCCGGCCTTGTTGAGGCTGCAGAGACGCGCTTCACGGGCATATTTCGCCCTGCCCGCGTTGTCAAGCACAGGGCATTCGGCGAGGCAGGAAGCGTAGACCCCGTACAGATCCTCGTCCCGGAAATCCGAATTGGGGTCGTAAAGCACATCTTCTACGTATTTGGTCAGAGTTTCGAACACGGTAGACGACGTGTCGGCAAGTTCGCAGGCGAGAGCTTCCTTATAGAAGTCCCGCATAAGTTTTTCCGCTCCGCCGGGGGCCACGTCCCAACCGCCCTGTACAAAAGTCATGAAATCGGATACCACACTCGATTTACGGGTGTCGGAAGCTTTCTTATGCCTGCATCCGCACACTGCCAAACCAAGGGCAAGACAAACAGCCAATAAACGTATTATTCTCATTTGTTCGGTTGGCAAGCCTGTGAAATGTTGATGATGAAGTCACCGATTTGCTCGAGCTCGGAAACTATATCCATGAAATATACCCCCGTAAGGTAGTTGTAGTCATTGCCTTCGAGTGAAATGGCAACCTTCTCCCTGATGCTGTTGCGGCAGTTGTTGATGCGGTTCTCGGCGTCAAGTGCATTGTTGATTTCTGTGACGTGCTCCTTGGTGATGTTGATCATCATCACATCGTATGCAGCCTGGACCGTATCCAGCATTTCCTTGAGGTCTTCCACCATTGATTCGGTGAATTTCTTGTCGTGGTCGAACATGCGTTTGAGCATACGTCCTATGGCCTCGCCGCTGTCTCCGAGGGACTCCATCTCGCCGATGATCTTGTACATCTTCTTGATACGCTCCACAGTGTCGCCGGAAATGTCGGCTTTTGACACCTCATTCAGATAGGAAGCGATTTCATATTCGATGCGGTCGGTAATCTCTTCGTATTTGACAAGCTTCTCGTTGATGCCCTTGAATTTGCCGGCATCGGGTTCGAGAATGGCCTCGCGTATGTATTTATAGTCTGTACGACAGATTTCCCCGAAATGGATGATTTCCTGCTGGGCTTCCCTGAGTGACAGCTCCGCAGTGCTGAGCGGACCTCCGGAAATGTATTTGAGACGGAAAGTCTCGGTCTCGTCTTTCGGTGCTTTGATTACCCATTCCACGAATTTGACGATCTGAGGGATGAACCATACAAGAATGAATGTGTTGATGAGTTTGAACAGCGTATGCAGGATTGCGATACTGAACAGCAGTGAATTCTGTGCGGCGGGGTCGGGGTTTGAAAGGTCAGCGGTCAGCGGATCCGGAAGACCGCAGGCTGTGACTGTAAGGCCGACCAGTTTGAGGAAGGGCCTGTATAGTATCAGTACCCAGATTGCTCCGAAAATGTTGTAGAAAGTATGAGCCAAAGCGGCCCTTTTTGCGGAAGCGTTACCGACGGACGCGGCCATGTTGGCTGTGATGGTGGTACCGATATTCTCTCCGAGCACCATTGCGGCCGCAAGGTCAAAATTGATGAGGCCGGTAGTCGCGAGGAGCATGGTAATAGCCATAGTGGCGGAAGAAGCCTGAAGCACCATGGTCAGTACAGCACCGATGAGAAGGAAAATCAGCACGGAACCGAAGCCGTAGCCCGTGAAATGTCCGAAGAACTCCATCATCGCATTCTTGTCGGAAAGCAGGTCTCCGGCCGAACTCTTCATAAAGCTCAAGCCGAGGAAGAGCATAGCGAAACCTATGATGAAGCCTCCTATATTCTTTGATTGTGTGCGTTTTGATGAGACCAGTACAAAGCCTACTGCCATGAGAGGGACTGAAATGACCGCAATGTCCATTGAAAATCCGAATGCGGTGATCCATACTGTCGGAATCGTACCGACGTTGGCTCCCATAATGACTCCCACGGCGTTGGCGAGGGTTATAAGTCCGGCATTGACGAAACTGACGACCATGACAGTCGTTGCCGATGATGACTGTACAAGGGTAGTAATGGCGGTACCTGTAAGCACCTGCTTGAATGGTGTGGAAGTCATCGAGGCGAGAAAGGAGCGGAGTTTGTCTCCGGCCGCTTTCTGAAGGCTTTCACTCATCAGGGACATTCCATAAAGGAACATTCCCAAGGCGCCTAAAAGAGTGAAGATCTGAAGAACTATGTTCATAGATTGAATGATAAATCGTTAAAATTGCACAAAATTAATCAAAATATTCCTACATACTGCAGAAATATCAGGCAAATTTGATTACTTGGCGCCGCTTGCGGCCTGTGAGATGTTGATGATGAAGTCTCCTATATGTTCAAGTTCGGAAACGATATCCATAAAATAAACCGCTGTGAGATAGTTGTAGGCATTGCCTTCAAGCTGGACGGCTATCTTTTCCCTGAGGTTATTCCGGCAGTTGTTTATGCGTGCCTCCGCGTCGACTGCGTTCCTGATGTCTGTAAGACGCTCAGTCTTGAGGTTGGCAATCATCACTTCGTATGCTCCGTCTACGGTGTCAAGCATGAGGTTGAGGTCTGCAAGCATCTTCTCATCGAACTGTTTGTCGTGGTCGAATTTGCGCTTGAGCATACGTCCGATTGCCTCGCCGCTGTCTCCAAGGGATTCCATTTCACCGATTATTTTGTACATCGCTTTGATGTTTTCCACCGTTTCTGCAGAAATGTCGGCTTTCGAAACATCATTCAGATATGAGGCGATCTCAAATTCGATTCTATCCGTAATATCCTCATACTTGATGAGTTTTTCGTTCAGGGCATTGAAATTGCCGGCGTCCTGTTCGTTCACTGCAGCACGCACGTAATTGAAGCCCTTGCGGCAGATTTCAGCGAAATGCACGATTTCCATACGGGCTTCTTTGATTGACAGTTCTGCCGTGCTGAGCGGACCTCCGGAAATGTATTTGAGACGGAAAGTCTCGGTTTCGTTCTTCGGAGCTTTGATCACCCATTCCACGAATTTCACAATCTGAGGCACGAACCATATCAGCAGCAGGGTGTTGAAGATATTGAACAGGGTGTGGAGCATTGAGATTCCGTAAAGCAGGGAAGTGTTCGCTCCTGGTGCCGTCAGATCCAGATTCAGAGGGTTAGGCAGACCGAAAAACACCATTATGCCGCCTACAAGTTTGAGGAAAGGTGTGAAAATCACCAAAATCCAGATTACGCCGATGACGTTGAAGACTGTATGCGCGAGCGCGGCGCGTTTTGCGGAGGTGTTTCCGACCGATGCGGCCATGTTTGCGGTGATGGTGGTACCGATGTTCTCGCCCAATACCATGGCACAGGCCAGCCTGAAGTCAATCAGTCCTGAAGTGGCAAGGAGCATGGTAATCGCCATAGTTGCGGACGAAGCCTGGAGTACGATTGTGAGTATCGTACCTGCAAGCAGGAAAATCAGCACAGAACCGAAGCCGTAGCCCGTGAAATGCGAGAAGAAGCGCATCATTGCCTCCTGGTCGCTCAGAAGTGCTCCTGAGGCGGATTTCATGAAGCTCAGTCCGAGGAACATGATGGAGAAGCCTATGACGAATTCTCCTATTGATTTGTGCTTCGGTTTCTTTGAGTTGGTCAGAATGAAGCCCAAGGCCATTAGAGGCACGGAGATGATGGCAATGTCAAATTTGAATCCGACCGCTGTAATCCAGGCTGTGAGCGTAGTACCGATGTTTGCACCCATGATGACTCCGATGGCGTTGTGCAGGGTCAGGAGTCCGGCATTCACGAAGCTGACCACCATAATTGTCGTCGCGGAAGAAGACTGCACGAGGGCGGTGATGCCCATACCGGTGATTACTCGTTTGAAAGGATTGGAAGTCATGGCAGCCATGAAGGAGCGCATCTTGTCTCCTGCTGCTTTCTGGATACCGTCACTCATCAGGGTCATTCCGTACAAAAACATTCCCAATGCGCCCAACAGAGTGAAGATCTGAAGAACAATTTCCATAAAGTCTAAAAATTTGTTTATGTCCCGCAAATTTACATATAAATCCTGATATTCTATACAGGCATAATAAAAAATTACTTTATTATATGAGAGGGCAAGAAGCAAGTGCATTATTTGTGGATTTTTTCGAACGTTTTTAAACAAATTCTTAAATTTGTCACTCTGAATTATACTGAAGCTGATGAATTTGTTCGGAAAAAGGTTTTTAATTGCATTGTTGCTGCTGGTGCCATGTGTGGCCTCGGCGCAGTTTTATGTGACCGGGGATGATCCGGGGAGGCTCAAATGGAGCTATATGGATACGGACAATTACCGCATTATCTATCCGCGCGGGGTGGATTCTTTGGCGAGGGTCTACGGCGTGAATCTGGAAAAATACCGCAGCCAGTTGGCGTATTCTGTGGGCTATCCCGCAACGGGCGGCTTGGGCTCGAAGCGTCTGCCTGTTGTGATGCATGCGTGGAATGACGCAAACGGCTCTGTGGCCTGGGCTCCGAAGCGCATGGATCTGTTCACGATACCGTCGGCGTATTCTCCGGAGGCTATGCCCTGGCATCAGATGCTGGCTATCCATGAACAGCGTCACGTGACTCAGATGCAGTTTGCCTTGGGAGGAAAACTCGGCTGGGGAAATTATGTGTTCGGCGAGATGTGGAACATACTCTGGACGTTGATTTATCCGGATATAAGCAATATGGAGGGTGACTGTGTTACGATGGAGACTGCGCTGTCGAAGTCGGGACGTGGACGCAGTGCGGATTTTCTGAATTATTATCGTGTGGCATTTGACAATGGGGACTTCCGGAAAAGCCATCATTGGTATTGTGACCAGCAGAGACGTTATGTGCCGACTTATTATGCTCTCGGCTACATCAAGAATGCAGGAATAAGGGCTTTGTATGACTATCCTGCCTATATGTCTGACAGCTATCATCTTGCAGCGGAACATCCGTTTAATTTCGATGCTTTCGACAAGACTGCAAGGAGAAAGGCCGGTAAGAAGAATGACTTGATTTTCAGGGATATATGCAATAGCCTTAATGCTTTCTGGCGTGCTGATGATGCGCGTCGTGCACCCTTTATCCCTGCCGAACAGGTGGTGAAGACTCCGCGTCTGTATGCGGATTATGAGGGCAACTGCATTGCCGGGGATGAGCTTTATGCGATAAAAAATTCTTTTGAAAAGCCTTATGAACTGGTACGTATCGATTCGACGGGACGTGAGAGTGTGGTCGGGCAGTTCTCGTGGAATGCGGGCGGGCTGCAGTATGATAATGAAAGACAGCGTCTGTACTGGAGCGAAAATGTGTCTGACGAACGATGGTCTTTGGAAACAAAGTCTGTGGTGAAATA
>JBJEBQ010000046.1:0-40861 GCA_051870215.1 Candidatus Cryptobacteroides sp.
TACTCAAAAATCGTATTCTCAGCCACTTTAGGCTTGGGGGTTCTGCAACACCCTCATACGCTTAGGTACTATGTACCACGCGGTGGTCTAAGTCCCTACTGTTGACAAAGTCAACCGGGACCCGACCACGAGCGCTGAAGCGCTTATCGCAGACTGCGTCAGCTCCAAAGTTCAATCCCCCGGTTGCAAACGCAACCGCCCCCAGGGGCTGTCTGCTCCCTTCGGTCGCGTACTGCTGCGCAGTAATCGCCACTTTCGTGGCTCCAATGTTAAACTTTCATTTTCAACACAAATTTATTACTTTTGCAATACAAACCTTGGGTCCGGAGAATTACGCCGCAAATCCAAGGTTTACAGACAAAATTCAGAAGAAAATGAAAAAAGATAAAATAGAGAAGACAAATGCGGCAAGACTGCTGGACAAAGCGAAGATTGCTTATGAATTGGTTCCGTATGCAGTGGATGAGAATGACTTAGCGGCGGGGCACATTGCAGAGCAGCTTGGAGAGCCCTTAGAGCAGGTTTTCAAGACACTTGTACTCAAGGGGGACAAGAACGGATATTTTGTCTGCGTTGTGCCTGGCGACAGCGAAGTGGACCTGAAAGCGGCGGCGAAAGCCTCAGGCAACAAAAAATGCGACCTGATACCGATGAAAGACCTGCTGCCGACTACGGGTTACATACGCGGAGGCTGCTCCCCTATCGGAATGAAAAAAGCCTTCCCGACCTTCTTCCATTCCACCGCCCTTGATTTCCCGTACATCTATGTCAGTGCCGGAGTCAGAGGCCTTCAGCTGAAAATCAATCCCCGGCAACTGATAGATTTCGTCGGAGCAAACTGCTGCGATTTAGCCGAAAAATCCACCGGCTCCGATGACTGCATATAGACTTTAGACCCAGCTTCACGACCATAGAAGTCCAACAATAAAGCAATCATTAAGTACAATATACGTAATACAGTGAAAATCACTTATTCGCCAATTGTACTTTTGGAAACAAAGTCCAAAATATCATTCCAGACAACGTGACGCCCTGTTTCGTTATGGATTTCGTGACGCATACCGTCGTAGGCCTTGGAAGTGACATTCCTGTAGCCGACCTTACGCATATTCTCCACAGCGGAAGCAAATTTCTTCAAATCTCCGAGACAAGGGTCATCCGTTCCTGAAATGAACATAATAGGCAAATCAGGCTTTGACATCTTCCAGCCTTTCCTGCCGTAAGCCTCCTCCATCAATTCAAACAGCGCCACAAAGCCGTTCAGAGTAAAATGGAACTGGCACAGAGGGTCCGCATTATATGCCGCCAATGCATCATCATCCGAGCATACCCAGGCATTAAGCCTTCCATCAGCCGCGAATTTCCTGTCAAAAGCATCGAAGCTCATTCCATGGATCAAACCAGACCTGTGACGCTGTCCCTTGAACCATCCGATTACCCGGGCCAAAGCCTTGCCGACACCCTTTAGAGGATTGTCCGACGGACTTCCGCACACAATCAGGGCGTCAATGGCATCATCGTGTCTCTTGGTGTACGCGCGCACCGCCATAGAGCCCATACTATGACCGAAAAGCACAATTTTCTTTTCAGGGAAAAGTCCCTTAGCCGTCTCAGTCACTTTATAAGCGTCCTCAATCATCGCATTTGCCCCGCCTTCATAAAAATAGCCAAGGTCATCTGAAGCTTTGATTGACTTGCCATGCCCCCTGTGATCGTGAATAATGCAGGCGTAACCGTGCCCGGCAAGGAATTCCATCAGAGGAATATACCTCTCCTTATGTTCACACATTCCGTGTACCAACTGCACCACAGCCTTCACCGGTTCTTCCGGAACAAGCGTCAGCACGCTCAGATCCAAATCGTCATAATCGGACTTAACCGTAAATTCTTTTATCGCATTCATTTTCGTTAGTTTTAATTAACATACGCAAATTTAATAAAATAAATGACAAAAGGGTCATATCATTCAAATTTGATACAACCCTCTCTTCACATTTAAAATTATTAATGTAAATCAATCCTGCAATTAAAAATAATATTTGAAACCGACAGTCACGTTGCCTAAGCCGAAGCTGATAGCATTGGCATTTGCTGTAGCGCTTGCCTTAATCTCTGTACCTGCAACTGTAGTGCTATTTGTCTCTGTCTTGGTACCCAACAGATATTCAAATCCTGCAAAATTTGCAGTCAAAGCCATCTTGCTGTTGAATCTGTATTCAAATGCGGCAAGGTCGAGATTGAAGCCGAAAGCGAATACAGGGTCGCCGGACTCAGTAGTGCTGCCTACTTTGCTTGCCGTGGCCATCATACCGAAGCCTACGCCGAAAGCAGGTGTATAGTACAGCTTGCCGCTTATCAGAGGCAGATAATAGCTGACGCCTGGAGTTACCATAAACGTGTGGACCGTTGCGTTGGAAGGAGTACCGTCAGTCTTCTCATCATCCACTTTTTCATATCCGCTGTTGCCGTTGAGTCCGAGATTGTACTTCAATGCAACATTTACCTCAAGATTATCGGCTACAAAATAACCGAACTTAGGAGCGATTCCGAAGTTGAAAAGATTGTTGGCATCAGATGTAAGTCCGGTGTGTTTTTCTGAACCGGCTTTTGCCGATGTGCTGAGGTTATTGACGCTGGAAGTCAGACCGAGTCCGAGATTACCCTGAATGTACATGTCACCCTTTTGCTGTGCAAACATTGTCGCACTTGCGACCATAGCCGCAAAAATCAAAATAACTTTTTTCATTTTCTTATTGTTTAGTTACATTTAAGGCAAATATAGCAATAATCTCCCAAGAAGTCAAATTTTAATCGGTATTTCCGCTCCAATCGGAACTTCCGCACACTTTACAAGAATAAAGCACATTTATAAAACGAAAAAAGGACAGGCCTGAACCTGTCCCTAAATGATATTATGTCATTATGACATAGCGGTTAAAGGGCTTTGCCGTCAGAGCCCAATACATTCACAATCTTATGGATGTAAAGCTTCTTCATATTGTCACGGGCAGGACCGAGGTATTTACGAGGGTCGAACTCTGCAGGTTTCTCAGCGAAGACTTTACGGATAGCCGCTGTCATTGCAAGACGTGAGTCAGAGTCGATGTTGATCTTGCAGACTGCTGACTTGGCTGCCTCGCGGAGCTGCTCCTCAGGAATACCTACAGCTGCCTTGAGGGCACCGCCGAACTTGTTGATAGTGTCAACCTCCTCCTGTGGAACTGAAGAAGAACCGTGGAGAACGATTGGGAAACCAGGGAGTTTCTTCTCAACCTCGTGGAGCACGTCAAATGCGAGTGGCGGAGGAACGAGACGGCCGGTCACCGGATCTACAGTGCACTGCTCAGGAGTGAATTTGTAGGCACCGTGTGAAGTTCCGATTGAGATTGCGAGTGAATCGCAGCCTGTACGTGTAGCGAACTCGATGACTTCCTCAGGTTTGGTGTAGTGTGAAACCTCTGAAGCGACCTCATCCTCGACACCTGCGAGAACGCCGAGCTCAGCCTCGACAGTCACATCATACTGGTGGGCATAATCGACAACCTTCTTTGTAAGAGCGATGTTCTCCTCGAAAGGAAGTGATGACGCGTCAATCATAACTGATGAGAAGCCCATATCCACACAACTCTTGCAGAGCTCGAAGCTGTCACCGTGATCGAGGTGAAGAACGATCTGCGGGTGCTCCCAACCGAGTTCTTTTGCATATTCCACAGCACCTTCTGCCATATAGCGGAGAAGAGTCTGGTTTGCGTAGTTGCGCGCACCTTTTGAAACCTGGAGGATAACCGGAGATTTGGTCTCGGCTGAAGCCTGGATAATGGCCTGCAGCTGCTCCATATTGTTGAAGTTGAATGCAGGGATAGCGTAACCGCCATCGATTGCCTTAGCAAACATTTCTCTTGTGTTTACAAGGCCCAATTCTTTGTAAGATACCATAATTATTTAGTAGTTTAAATAAAATTGCTTGTAAAGCGCTGCAAATTTAACATTTTTAGCAATATGAAAAAAATAAAGTGCATCAAAATGAATAAGATTTTTGAAAATGGATTTATAAGTGCAGCGTAAAGGAATCCTGTACATATTATGGCACAATCCGAATTGCTGTAAATAAATTTTATTTGTATTTTTGCAGAATATAATTCATTACCCAAATAAAAAATTCACACTATGTTTGACAATAAGTACGGACTATATGTGGCTCATTCGGCAAATGGGCCGATAGCCATAAACGGTAAAATGGCGAACCGCCACGGACTGATTGCGGGTGCGACCGGTACGGGCAAGA
Organism: Candidatus Cryptobacteroides sp.; assembly: GCA_051870215.1. Taxonomy (GTDB): domain Bacteria; phylum Bacteroidota; class Bacteroidia; order Bacteroidales; family UBA932; genus Cryptobacteroides. Next base: position 4,286 of record JBJEBQ010000046.1, read on the forward strand.
CCGTGACACTGCAGGTACTGGCGGAGAGCTTCTGCCAGGCGGGAGTGCCTTGCTTTATGGCGGATATGAAGGGAGACCTTTCAGGTATCGGCAATACCGGCAAAACGAGCGGCTTCATTGAAAAGCGCTGCTCTGAATTTGGAATTGTAAATCCTGATTTCCAGGCTTGTCCCGTGCGTTTTTATGACGTTTTCGGGGAACAGGGCCACCCCATGCGTACGACGGTGTCAAATATGGGACCGCAGCTGCTTGCGCGTCTTTTAGGCCTGAACGAGACTCAGACCGGCATCCTGAACATCGTGTTCAAGATTGCGGATGACAACGGTCTGTTGCTTATTGATATGAAGGATTTGCGTTCCATGCTGGATTTCGTAGCGAAGAATGCAAAGGCTTTTGTGTCCGAGTACGGAAACATTACCACCGCAAGTGTCGGAGCCATCCAGAGGGCTCTTCTGACGCTTGACAATCAGGGAGCTGACAAATTTTTCGGCGAGCCTGATTTTGACGTCTTCGATCTGCTCCAGTGTGAGGGCGGCAAGGGCGTGATGAATGTCTTGGCGGCTGACAGGCTGATGCTGCAGCCCAAACTGTATTCGACTTTCCTGCTGTGGCTGCTTTCCGACCTTTATGCGCAGCTGCCTGAAGTCGGAGACATGGACCTGCCTAAGTTAGTATTCTTCTTCGATGAAGCGCACATGCTCTTTGACGACACTCCTAAGGCTTTGGTTGACAAGATTGAGCAGGTGGTGCGTCTTATCCGAAGCAAGGGTGTAGGCGTGTATTTCGTGACACAGAGTCCTTGCGATATCCCTGATGCTATTCTCGGACAGCTCGGCAACCGCGTACAGCACGCTCTCAGGGCGTTCACTCCTAAGGATCAGAAGGCTGTGAAAGTGGCAGCGGGCACTTTCAGGCCTAATCCGGAATTCAGGACCGAGGATGCGATTATGGAACTGGGCACAGGTGAGGCCTTAGTATCGTTCCTGGATGAGAAGGGTGCGCCGTCTGTTGTGGAGCGCGCGAAGATCCTTTTCCCTCTGAGTCAGATCGGTGCCATCAGTGACGCGGAAAGGCAGCTGTGCATCAACCGCAGCCGTATTTATGGCAAGTATGACAAAATGATTGACCGCGAGAGTGCCTATGAAGTGCTGCAGGCTGAGTATGAAAAGGCGAAGCAGGAGGCAAGGAAGGCTGCCGAGGAGGCGGAAGCTATGCGCACTGCTGAAGCCGAGGCCAAGGCGGCTGAGGCTGCACGCAAGGCGGCTGAGAAGGAGGAGAAAGCCCGCAAGGCCAAGGGGCGCGGCACAATTGCAGGCATTCTGACCGCTGCCGTTGCCGCCGCCGCTACTACTGCTTCACGCCAGGTGGGCAATCAGGTGGCCAAGAGCATCGTCGGAGGCAGTCCGAAGAGCAGGAAGTCGTCAGGTTCTACAGCAAAGAATATCGCCGGCAAAGCTGTTGGCAGTGCCACACAGTCTCTCGTCCGCAGTCTTCTCGGCAATCTGCTAAAATAAAACTACAAATACAATGGATAAGAAAGTAATCATATTTTCCGCTCCTTCAGGATCGGGCAAAAGCACTATAGTGAACCACATTTTAGGATTGCATCCGGAATTGGAATTCTCGATTTCGGCAACTTCACGTGCACCGAGAGGTACTGAGAAGGACGGGGTGGAGTATTATTTCTTCACGGCGGAGGAATTCAGAAAGAAAATAGAAAATGACGAATTTGTGGAGCATGAGGAGGTCTACCACGACAAATTCTATGGTACGCTCAAAGCCGAGTTGGAAAGAATCTGGGCAAAAGGCCACGTCATCGTTTTCGACGTGGATGTGAAGGGAGGAGCGAATCTGAAAAGGATTTTCGGAGACAGCGCCCTATCGGTGCTGATTCAGGCGCCTTCCATCGAAGTACTCCGGGACAGGCTCATCAAAAGATGCACGGATAGCGAAGAGGCTATCAATGAAAGGGTGGCCAAGGCTGCATCCGAACTTGCGTTTGCAGAGGGCAAATTCGACTACACACTCATAAATGACGACCTTGCCACGGCATACGCCGAAAGCGAAAAAATCGTCAATGACTTCCTTGCAGAATAATCTTGTCCAACAAGCCTCCGGGAGCAGTCACCTCTTTGTCATCCCCAACGCAGCCGAAGAATCTTATACATATTTTGTATAACATTATAAGATAATTTATAAAACAAATTAGTTAAATGATATAACATTTTTGTTAAACGATGAAGATAGCGGTTTATAGCGGTTCGTTCAACCCTTTGCACATCGGTCATCTCGCAATACTCAGGAGACTGGGTGAATGCGGCTGTTTCGATGGCGTTTACCTCATAGTCTCGCCGAAAAATCCTCTCAAGGATATCGACGAGAGCGGTTCCGCACAAAGATTGGAAGCGGCGGAAGAAGCGGTGGCGCGACATCATGAACTGAAAGTCAAAGTCGATGACATCGAGTTCACCCTCCCCTCTCCGCAGTACACCATACGCACTCTTGACGAATTGAAAAAACGCGAGCCGGACAATGACTTCAGCCTTGTTGTCGGAGGCGACCAGATTGCGGATTTCCGCCGTTGGCGAGACTACAAACGTATTCTCATCGATTATGGCGTAGCAGTTTTCCCACGCGAAGGCTTCGACACGGCAAAAATAAGAGAGGATCTCCTCCAAGAAAATCCTCTCTATAGAATCACTCTGATTGAAATGCCCCTGGTAAACATATCCTCAACAGAACTCCGCCAAGCGGCAGCCAATGGGAAGGACATTTCAAAATATCTGATGTAAAAACAATCATTTTGAAGAAGGAGCACCGACAAGTTCACGTGCATGCTCGAGTGCCGGCACAATATGAGGGAAAATATTCTCCGTGCCGATCTCCTTGTCAAGGCCGAACTTAACCAAAGTGGCATTAACCTTGTCTGTAACGCCTGAAAGCACAATAGTGACTCCCCTCTTGCGCGTACGTTCACACAAGTTGCGCAAGTTCTTCACACCGGTAGAATCCATAAAAGGCACCTTCCTCATACGAATGATACGCACTTTCGTGTCGTCATTCTTCATATTTTCAAGTTCCTCAAAACGGCTCGCAAGACCGAAGAAGAAAGGACCGTTGATCTCGTAGACTTCCACTCCATCAGGAATGTCAAGGAACTCCGTGTCCTCCAAAGTCGCAATCTCATCATCCTCAGTAGCAGCAATATGGTCAGCGTCAGTGAAATTGATGCTTGAAGTCTCCATCACACGTTTCACAAAGAGCACAATGGCAAGAAGCACACCGACCTCAATAGCTACGGTAAGGTCCACAAGCACGGTGAGGAAGAAAGTGATGAGCAGTACAGCGACATCAGACTTCTCAGCACGGAGCAGATATTTGAAAGTACGCCATTCACTCATATTATAGGCCACCATTACAAGAATCGCCGCAAGGCAGGACAGCGGAATATACACCGCATACGGCATAAGGAAAAGATAGATGAGCAGCAGCACGACAGCATGCACAATACCGGTCACCGGAGTCTTTCCGCCGTTGTTGATGCTCGCCATAGTACGTGCAAGGGCGCCTGTCGCAGGAATACCGCCGAAAAGCGGAGTCACGACATTGGCAATACCCTGGCCTATCAGCTCAGTGTTGCTGTTGTGACGCTTGCCTGTCGCGCCGTCTGCCACCATAGCGGCCATCAAAGACTCTATGGCACAGAGCATTGCGATAGTGAAAGCCGGGGAGACAAGCCCCTTCACTGTCTCATAATCGAAATGGGGAGCCACAGGCTTAGGCAGAGGCAGGCCCCCGGCAAGCTCAGGGAATTTGGTTCCGATAGTATTCAAATGAATGCCGCAGAATCTGGACAAAACAACTGAAACTGCCGTAGCGAGCAGTATGGCAATCAGCGAGCCGGGCACTTTCCTGGTCACCTTGCCCCAGAAAATAATCACGAGCAGGCAGCCTACACTCATCACGAGCTCTATCCAATTGATATTGCACAAATTCTGGAAATAGCAGTTCCACTCCGGAATAAACCCGGCAGGCACTGCCAGGTCAAGCGGCATACCGAGGAAGTCCTTCATCTGGGTGGAGAAAATCGTCAGCGCGATACCGGAAGTGAAGCCTACGACAATCGGATAAGGAATGAATTTGAAAATCACTCCCAAACGGCACAGCCCCATAGCCACAAGCATAAGGCCGGCCATAATCGTGGCAAGCGTAAGTCCCTGCATGCCATACTGTTGGATAACCCCGACAATAATGACTATGAATGCTCCTGTAGGTCCCCCTATGAGGAAGTTGGAGCCTCCGAAAAGTGAAACGAGAAAACCTGCCACGATAGCGGTAATCAGCCCCTGCTGCGGAGTCACACCGCTGGCGATACCGAAAGCAATGGCAAGAGGCATGGCAACTATGGCCACGATAACTCCGGCAATCAGATCAGAGACAAATATCTGCCTGTTGTACTTGCCGGGTTTGAAAAGTCCGAAAAATTTAGGTCGGAACACTTGTTTTAGATTGAAACTCATGTCTTTAAGTTAAAATTACTCTCAAAATTCTTCTATCGACATCAGTTTTAGTTGTGTTATCTGGTCAGATGATTTTTTATTCAAAAAAGGAAAAATGAACATTTCCGTATTTCTTTTCTTTCACAAAACGCGGATGTGAAGAAAAATCATATTCCTGCGGATGTTCAAGGATGAAATAAGCTCCGGGGTGCAGGATGTCCCGGGCAAAAACCTTGTCCGGAATGCCGGCAAGGTCATCCAAAGCGTAGGGAGGATCGGCAAAAATGAGGTCGAATTTCTCGTGGCAGATAGGCAGGAACTCGAAAACATTGTGGCGCACAACAGTCAGATTGTCCAGTCCCAAGGCCGCAGCGGTATTCCTGATGAACCCCGCATTGGCCGGAGCCATCTCCACACAATAAACACGGGAAGCACCTCGTGAGGCGAATTCCATGGAAATCGCACCTGTACCACCGAAAAGATCCAGCACCTGCAGTCCCTCCAGTTCATATTCGTTGTTGAGAATATTGAACAGCCCCTCCTTTGCGAAGTCCGTGGTCGGCCTTGCCTTATAGCCCTGAGGCGGACAGATGGTCTTGCCCCTGAGTTTACCTCCGATTATCCTCATAGCACGTCCACATTATTGAAATAGCGGTAGAGCGACATCATTTCATCCTCATTCAGAGGGGTAATGAAGGTAATCGATGACATCTCAGGATTGAGCTGGAGCTTCTTCATGGCAAGGAAAATATAATATTCCGCCGTCGTAAAGTCTTGCGCCTTAAATACATTGCAAAGTTGGAGACTACGTCCCTGAGCAATGCAGAGATGAAGCCAACCGTCTTTGTAGCCCGCCAAAATCTTGTTGTAGGCTTCCAGTTTCAGCAGATGCTTCAGCATAAAGGCGGTAATCGGAATGTCATCGCTTCTGACATCGCGCGGAGAATACAGCAGGACCGAGGCGAACTCCGGCACACCCATCACGCGTACAGTGTCCGCTTCATCCAGCTCCACAACCTCGGACAACTGCTCCAAAGCCCTGTCCGCACAATAGAACTGTCCGGGAATAAGGCTGAACTTATGTGTAAAATAATATCCATCCAATGAAGATTGGACGGATATTACTCTATTATTATTCTGCCGGTCTGTCATCCGACTACTCCCAGTTACCTGCGTTGTTGTTAGGAGCTGTGATGCTACCTACCATAAGACCTTCGTATTTGCCCTGATCCCTCTTCTCTGCCTTGAGGTTGATGAGAAGCTGTCTGTCAAGACCTTTGAGAAGCGACTGGTAAGGCATCTGAGCCTCGAACAAAGGAACCTTCACACCGGATACAGTCTTGATTGTAGACTGCATGATGACAGAGTCACCGCTGAACGGAATGAATGCCAAAGAATCGACATTGAAATCGGTACGTGAGTGGAAGAGAGTATCCTTTACAGGAAGTTCATTCTCAATCTGGAACACAAGTTTCTGGCCCTGCTGATACAACTCAAGCATCTGCTCAGGTTTGACGCGAGGATTTTTCTTCTTGAGAGCCTTGGTGTTGGCCACGGCAAGAGAGTCATCCTGTGAGCCCACCTGCATCACGACTTTGATTTTACCCTCATTGTAGAACTTCTGGAGTTCGGCAATGTTGTCGGCATACTTGGCGTTGACATTCTTGTACGCAACCTGCAAGTCCCTGATATCCTTGAGACGCTGAACTGCGATGCTCTCGCGGAAAGCCTTCTGTTTGTTGAAGTTGACAGGCTCCATAATACTTGCTACCAGAAGGTAGACCAATCCTATGATGATCACAGGAAAGATAAAATAGGTCAAAATACCTTTAACTACTTTGTTCATTATTTTAATATTTATTATTATCCATGCTAAAGCGCCAACGCACAAAGCAATTGCAGCGATTTATTCTAATTCCGGACAAAGTTAGTAAAACGATTTTTGAAATGCAATATTTTTCTCGTTGTAATCTGAAAAAATTAATTGTTCAAGTCCAAAATTTTCAAATAGTGAATTTTATCTTTAAATTTGCAGAATGAAAGAAAAAGAAGAATGAAAGATATCAACACAGCAAATATTCACAAATTGGATGAAATGATTGCCGGCGCGCACAGAATCGGCATAGTCACCCATATCAAACCGGACGGCGACGCATTGGGTTCGGCCACCGGCCTTTGGTACTTTCTGAACGGTACAGGCAAGACTGAAAGCTGTATTTTCCTGCCGGGAGATTACCAGCACACCCAGGATTTTCTGCTTGACGATGAAGTGAAAAAACAGATTGTCATCCATGAAGGCAATGAAAGCGCAGCAGAAGCGAAACTGCTTGATTGTGACCTTATCATATGCTGCGACTTCCCCGCATTCCACCGTGCAGGAGGCTACGGGAATGTACTGAAGCTGTCCAAAGCCACGAAAATCCTGATAGACCATCACCTCTCGCCGGACAGAGAGGCTTTCGGGCTCAGCTTTTCCGAGACCGAAGTGTCATCCACTTCGGAATTCATTTATTTTATATTGAAGAGCCTGCTCGAACTGAGAAACGAAGAGGCCCGTCTGCCTTTAAAGTCCATGACTTCCCTGATGACGGGAATGACCACGGACACCAACAATTTCGCAAATTCGGTGAAGCCGACCACACTGCTCATGGCTTCGGAACTGATTGCAGCAGGAGTGGACCGGGATGCGATACTCTGCAGGCTGTACAACAATTTCAGCGAAAGCCGCACCCGTCTGCTCGGCCATATACTGAAAGACCTGCTGGCCGTCACTCCCGACGGAGTAGCCTACATAATACTTGACAAGAAGACGCTGAAAGAATACAATGTGCATGAAGGCGACACGGAAGGTTTCGTGAACAAGCCCTTGGAAATCGCCAAGGTCAGAATGAGCATACTCTGCAAGGAGGACGAACACAATCCTGGAGAAGTCAGGGTATCGATACGTTCGAAAGCAGGGGTTAGTGCGAACAATTGCTCAAGGCTGTATTTCAACGGCGGCGGGCACGAACAGGCGGCCGGAGGAAAGCTTTATATGGACATCACGGAGGTGCCGGCATATATAGAAGAAAAAACACATATTTATTTCAACGATGAAAATGAATGAAAAAATAATATTCGCCGCTCTGTTTTCCGCTTTGGCGTTCTGCGCCTGTCAGAGCGACCTGGAGACGACATACAACGCCCAGGAAACGAGAATCGACTCCTATATTTCAAGCAATCGCGTCGTAGGGGAAGACACCCTCAGAGTGGTGTACAACGGGGGTTCCAACAGGCTTGTGGTGACGGAAGGCCAGGGGGAGGAACTGAGCGCATCAGGCACAGTCAGTTTCTATTATGCAGGCTATGTTTTCAACGGCAGTCTCAGCAACGCCGGTCTTTTCGCGACCAACCACGAAGATACGGCCGCTGCAGCGAACTGGAATCTTGAAGGACAGGATTTTACACCAGTCACAATCAATATGGCCGAAACTAAAAAAACTCTGTTGCAAGGACTTGCAAACGGACTTATAGGAATGAAAGGCGGAGAAGAAGCGGAAATTCTCTTTTCCGGGAAATACGGATTCGGAAACAAAGCCTACGGAAACATTCCGGCAAAATCCGCCCTCGCCTACAAGATTTGGGTTGTAGCGGTATCAAATGAGTGATTTTTTTACTAACTTTGTCGGTCAAATTATAAAAAAATGAAGAAATACAGTTTTATTTTCTTATATATCGCACTTGCCATAGTGGCTGCAGGATGCGGAAAAGAAGCGAAAGAAGGAGTGAACGAAGATGCAATTCGTTTTGTAGAAGCATGGAAGACAATCAATAAGGACAAATACCCTGACTGGGATGAGACGGAATTGGGAACCATAATACTCGAATACGACAAAGTGGAGGGTGACGGCAAGACTGTTCCAATGTCTGACAGCGCGTATGTCTACGTGGACTACTGCATCTCAGACCTGGAAGGCAATCTGCAATCCTATAGCGACGCGGAGCACGCAAAACAGATGGGGGCATACAACAAGACCTATTTTTATGGCCCGAGTTTCTGGAGCACACGCGAAGGTGCCGTTTATGCGGGCGTACGCGATGCCATCAAGGGCATGAAAGTCGGAGAAAGGAAGAAAATCATGGTTCCGCGCTGGCTGATGAGCTACGACAAAAAGAAAGATGCAGTGGCCTATATGAACAGTTCGTCTTCCGCATCCGAGACCATATACGAATTCACCGTAATTGATACCACACAGAACGTCAACAGATGGCAGAATGATTCCATCAGGACTTTCCTTACGCATCACACCGAGTATGAGGGATGGACAAATCCGGAGGAAGACGCAGAGTATTTCTACTTCAAATCCTATGGCTGGCCGGAAGCTGAGGCTGACAGCGAAGAAGAAGGGGACGAGGAAGAAGATTGGGTTATGCATAAAGACACCACCGTGTACATCAATTACACTGGAAGGCTGCTCAACGGCCAGGTGTTCGACACCACCGTAGAGCGCATTGCGAAAGACAGCGGAATTTACAGTGCAACAACGACTTATGCACCGAAATCAGTTACCATGGCTGACAAATATACGGACATCAAATTGGGAAGCAGTTCGATAATCACAGGTTTCGCCCTGACTCTTTGGAACATGCACCCGTACGAAAAGGCTGTGGGCATTTTCACGTCACCGCTCGGATACGCTTCAAGCGGAAGCGGCTCGATGATTCCGCCATATTCACCTCTTCTTTTTGAAATCGAACTTGTTGACAAGCCGGAGGAATAATTAAGGAGGTTTTATGACAGAAGTACAGAATACAATTCCAACAGAACTCGGCACAGAAAAAATCAGCAAACTCCTCAAACAATATGCACTGCCTGCAATCGTCGCAATGGTGGCGTCATCGTTGTACAACATGGTGGACAGCATATTCATCGGCCATGGAGTGGGTCCGCTTGCCATTTCCGGCCTGGCGGTCACTTTCCCTTTCATGAACCTTTCCACTGCTTTCGGCACACTCGTGGGCGCCGGAGCGGCAACGCTGCTGTCAATCCTTCTCGGCAAACAGCATTACAAGGCAGCGGGAAAAGTGCTTGGCAATGTAGTGAGTCTCAATCTTATCATCGGTCTGAGTTTCATGGTTGTGGCACTTATATTCCTCGACCCAATTCTTTATTTCTTCGGAGCGAGCGAAAACACCATCCCCTACGCCAGGGAATATATGAAAATCATACTTTACGGCAATGTCATCACCCATATATATTTCGGTCTTAACAATATGATGCGTGCATCAGGAGATCCGAAGAAGGCTATGGGACTGACCATTTTCACAGTGATTTTCAACACCATACTTGACCCTATTTTCATTTTCACATTCAAAATGGGAATTGCAGGTGCGGCTTGGGCGACTGTGATAGCCCAGGCAGTGGCGATGGCCATAGTCATGGCGCATTTCAGTCACGAGAAACACGCCATCCATTTCAAGAAAGGCATACTACGGCTGGACTGGAAAGTGGCCAGGCAGTCGCTTGCCATAGGTTTCGGACCTTTCCTCATGAATGCGGCTTCCTGTGTGGTCGCGCTTTTCATCAACCAGCAGCTGTTGAAATACGGCGGAGACCTCGCTATCGGAGGCTACGGCATTTGCAACCGCATCACCTTCATGTTCATTATGATCTGCATGGGACTCAACCAGGGAATGCAGCCAATCGCCGGTTACAATTTCGGAGCCAAGAAATACAGCAGGGTACGCGAAGTCCACAAGCAGGCGGCGGTTTTAGCCACAATTGTCGTATTGATATGCTGGATAATCTCAGTTTTCTTCCCTCGGCTTGCCGCCGGGATTTTCACTCACGACGCTGAGATGATTGACATAGCCGCAAAAGGCCTTACAAAGATGAACATTGTAGTTTTAATCATTGGATATCAAATAGTTTCCACCAATCTTTTCCAAAGCATAGGTATGGTCAGGCAGTCAATTTTCCTCTCGCTTTCAAGACAGCTGCTTTATCTCGTGCCATGTGTCTACATCCTGCCTCTGTGGATGGGAGTGGACGGAGTCTGGTGGAGTTTCCCTATTTCCGACCTTTTGGCATCGATTACCACCATCATTATGATGGACAGGCTGATGCGCAAGTTTGTAAAGCTTCAGGACGGGGAATCTGCGGAAGGTATTATCGAGAGTGAAGCGTAAGGAAATGAAGAAAATATTTGTATTTGCCATCGTTGCTTTGGTGGCCGGAGGCTTTGTAGCAGTGCATCTGAAGGGAAAATCCCAATCTGAGGAGCCCCAACCGACACCCGTGACTACGAAAATACTGAATGAAAGCATAGTCAATGAAGAGATTGAAGAGCTGCGCGGACTTGACAGAAAAGTCGAAGCCTTTATGCGCAAATGGCAGATCAAGGGTGCATCACTCAGCATTATGAGGCATGACAGCCTGCTATACTGCAAGGGTTACGGATGGGCTGACAAAAATGTAAGAATGCAGCCAGGCAATATTCTCCGCATAGCTTCAGTTTCAAAGTTAGTGACGGCAACAGGCATTATGGTTCTACGGGATAGAGGACTTATTTCACTGAATGACAAGGTTTTCGGCGAGGATGGTATTCTATGTGACAGTTTGTATTCATCCATGATTGCTGACAGACACTGCTATGACATTACTGTGGAACATCTGCTGAGACATCAGGCCGGTTTCTCACGTGATCCTTTATTCTCGTCAAATGATGTAAGGTGCCAGCTAAAACTCGACCATGCGCCCGAGGCGGATGATTTTTTCCGTGTCACTCTTGGCAGGAGACTACGCTTCGCTCCTGGAACAAGCCAACGCTACAGCAATGTAGGCTATCTGCTGCTCAGCAGAATCGTCGAGAAGATTTCCGGCGTCAGCTATGAGGATTTCATCCGCGAGAATGTACTCGAACCGGCAGGAGTGTTTGATATGCACATTGCCGGGAACTATTACTCGGACCGCCGGGACAATGAGGTGCGTTATTATACACATGAGGGTGATGGAAAATTTGTCAGTGAGTTCAACGGCAGCTGCAATCAGGTGGAACGCTGCTACGGCGGCAACAACATTCCCCTGCTTTCCGGAGCGGGAGCCTGGACGGCTTCCACGCCTGAACTTGCCCGTTTTGTGGCTTCGATTGATGCAGAGCCGGGAGTTCAGGACATCATTTCTCAGCCTGCTTTTGAGGAGATGGTGGAATACATCGACAGCGCGACTTTTTCGCTCGGCTGGAATGACACCAATCCGCTGAAGGGCTGGTCCCGCACCGGTACGCTTGCAGGCACGTCGGCCCTCATCAAGTATTTTCCTGACGGCGAGTGCTGGATTTTCGTGACCAACACTTCCACATGGAAGGGCCCGGGCCTCGCCCGCTACACCAACGCCCTCTTCGAAGAAAGCCGGGCCAAATATTCGGCCCGGCTTCCAAAACGTGATTTGTTTGTTGATTGAAGCGCATCAACTATTCTTCCAAGTAGCCGCGAGTGAGCGGGAGGAGGCGGTCAGGATAATTGGTAATGATGGCAGGACAGCCGAGTTCAATCAATCTCTGCATTTCCTTCGGGTCATCTACGGTCCACGGAACGAGTTTGATGCCTTTCTCCGCACATTTCCTGCAGAGTTCCTCATCCACGACTGAATAGTGAGGACTAAGCCATTCAGGGATAAAATTCAGCAATGACATATACTGCTCGAAATCAGTCTCCTTGTCGATAAGATAAGAATAGCGGAGTTCCGGATATTTTTCATGCATATAGTTCAGGGCCCTGTAGTCAAAGCACTGGATGACAAGACGATCACCAAGCTTTTTTGAAAGCAGCACAGGGATGCAGGTATCCACGAAAAGCTTGTAATGAGGCCAGTTCTTGCCCTCCCCTTTCGATGACTTCGATTTGATCTCGATGTTGTATCGCATTGGAGACAGACCGTTCTTTCTGACATACGTTTCAATGCTGTCAATCAGCTCCGAAGCAAGAGGTTTCACTGCAGGGACACAGCATTTGTCAGGCCATACTGAGGTAGGACGCGAACCCACGTCATATTTCTTCACGCTGTCGTATGGCATGGTGTAGATGTATTCCTTTGGGTCATCTTTCTGGACCATGGTTCCGTCAGGACGGATTGAATATCTGCTATGGAAATAATTGTCATGCGAGAAAATAACCTGACCGTCTTTTGTCACCTGCAGGTCGCCTTCAAGAGTATTCACTCCAAGATCGATGGCTTTTTTCATCGCGCACCAGGTATTTTCCGGCATAAGACCTGCTCCGCCCCTATGTGCCTGTACATCCGTATGTGACATAAGGTCAATGTCTTCAACATAGGTATTTCCCCAACGGTCGGTAACAGTCACACGTACATTCTTCGCCATAGGTTCAGGATTGCAGCAAAACAGATGATCTGTCTCGGTCGGCTTCTTGTATGCCGGAATCTTTTTGCCTCTGTTGGTATAACGGGCATTTATTTCCTGCACATAATCAGGAGAATAGCCTTTCATCTGCTTCATTCTGCCCATGTATTTTCCGTCCTGGTACCACTCAACCTTCCACTCCGGATCGTAGTCCCAGACATTCACGACAACGCCGTTAGGATGAGTTTTGCAGCAACCGAGTCTGAAGGCCTGAATCTGGTAGTCCCTGTCTTTTCCGACAGCCTTGTAATACCATTTCACTTTGCCGTTCCTGTTCTCAAACACCTTATATCCTCTTGGAGAGCCGTCGGTGCAGTGATAGCATACCCACCACGAACCGCAGAGCGCAGCCACATTCTGCTCCACTATGCCTTCAGCCAATTTCTCATAGCTGTTGGTGTGGTGATGGCCGGAAACGAAGGTGACGTCACGGCCTGCAAGAACACGCAACATTGCTTTTCCGTTTTTATTGTATTTGCCTCTGAATTTGACTGTTCCATGCTGGAAAATGAATATGCGCGAGTTTTTCGGAATGAATTTGAGGGCATTCTTTACGAAAGTCACGACCTCATCAGAATATCCGTTCTCATATTTCTTGGCTGTGTCATAGATGATGTTGTCCAGGCCGATGAAAGCGTCATTTCCCACAAAGAAGGCATAATTCTCAGGGCCCAAATTTTCACGGTAATTGGCCGTGGTGTTGTGGTCACCCTTGAGATACAGGTTATGGTCATGGTTACCGGGTACGGTGTAGACAGGCACTCCGGCTGTGGCGAAAACTTCTTTGTATTGGGTGAAAAGCCTGAGTGTATCCCAGCAGACATCGCCCAAGGCTACGCAGAAAGTGTTGCTGCTGTTTTTGTATTTGGACGCAGTGGCTTTAACGTCATCGAAAGGCTCTCCCTTGAAGGTCTCGAAATGTTTCGCTGTCTGAGTCTGTGGGTCGCCGATTGCAATAAAACTGTAATCAGCGGTATTCAGAGTTTTCTGAAGCTCGAACACATATTTTTTCTTTGATTTCTCGGCTTTCTGATAGAATTGGGGCGAACCGGTCTCATAAGGAGCCACATAACCTGAAGGTGTGAAAATGTAGACGAAATCCGCATTGTCGCTGATATTCAGGCTGAATTTACCGTTGGCTTTGGTCTGGGTAAAATGGGTTCCGTCGGTCACAACGACGCCTTCCAATTTTTCATTGCCGCAGACTACTGAGCCTGACACCTTTCTGGCGTCCACTGCCACGCAGCACGTCAGCACTGCAAGGGCTGTCAATAAAAACTTTTTCATTATAGTTTCAGTATTTGTTATTTATTCATTTTTCAATATCCTCATAATATGTACAAGATTTCTCCACAGGTTTTAACATGACAACGCAAGCTACACGGCCCGAAATGCAGCAATGACCTTTCTCCGGTCCTCTGCATTGAAGACTGCGCTTCCGGCTACAAGTATGTCAGCACCGGCGGCAACGACCTTCGCGGCATTGTCCACGCCGACTCCGCCGTCCACCTCAATGGGGATATTATGGGCAATTCTTGTCAACTCGGCCTTCACTGCACGTATGCGTTCATAGCTTGCCTCGATGAACTTCTGCCCTCCGAAGCCAGCAAACACGGACATCAGCAGCACGAAATCACAGATTTTCAGATATGGAAACAGCCGCTCCACCGGCACATCAGGATTGATGACCAGGCCTGCCTTCATTCCATTCGCACGTATCTGCTCTAAAACTGCCTCAGGCTCATCGAGAGTCTCAAGATGCACGCTGAGCATACTAACCCCAGCCTTGCCGAAACGCTCAATGTATTTCTCCGGATGAACTATCATCAGATGGGCATCCATAGGCTTGACGGCCTTCTTGGCTATGGCCTCGACCACCGGGAAACCGAAAGAAATATTCGGCACGAAAGTCCCGTCCATTATGTCAAGATGGAAAATATCAGCATTTTCATTAACGAACTCCACATCTTTTTCCAAGTGCAGAAAGTCTGCTGACAGCATTGACGGGGCTATTCTGACACTTTCATTCATAATTCTTTACAACATCTTCAAGCAAAAGCACAAATTTGTCGAGGGATGCAAGGTCGAGCCTTTCGCCCGGAGCATGCACTCCCCTGAGGGTCGGACCGAAGGAAATCATATCGAGCCCCGGATATTTGTCCACGAAAAGTCCGCATTCAAGACCGGCGTGGATGGCGCGCACTACAGGTTTCACGCCGAAAAGCTTCTCGTAAGAGGCCACGCAGACATCCAGGAGATGAGAGTGGGGGTTCGGTTTCCAGCCAGGATATTCGGACTCATGACTCACCCGTGCACCTCCAAGCTTAAAGCAGGCCTCCACCTTCTGACCGGCCATGTGGCGTGCCGAGGTAATGCTGCTGCGCTGGCTCGTGCCGATACGGATTACGCCAGGCTCATTCATTTTTATCGAAGCGAGGTTGGTGGAAGTCTCCACGAGGCCGGGGATATCCATGCTCATGGCAAGAACCCCGTGAGGAGCAGCGCAGAGAGTAGTTATCAGCCTTGTGGCACAATCCCTTGGAATGCCGCTGTCAGCCTTGTCTGCAATCTCTTCTATACTCAGCGCCAAATTCTTCTCCACAGCTTCATATTCTGCTTTCACATCAGCCGCAAAAGCATTGAAACGTGATTTCAGTCCTTCGACAGCACCGGCAGGCACCGCAATGACAGCTTCTGCCTCACGCGCGATGGCATTGCGTTTGTTTCCCCCTTCAATTCTCACAAGCCTGTAGCCCGACTCCAATTCAGAATAAAGGAAACGGACAAGAATCTGGACAGCATTTGCCCTGCCTTTGTCTATGTCATCACCGCTGTGACCCCCCATTGCATTGTAAACCCTGAGTTTCAAGCGCGAGAGAGTTCTGTCAAAGCATTCAGGCACATAGTCGAAACGCGCTGTGGTATCCAGACCGCCGGCACAGCCGATGAAAAGCTCGCCCTCATCCTCGGAATCCAGATTAATCAGCACTTTTCCGGAAAAGAAATCAGGTTTCAGAGCGAAGGCTCCGTCCAGACCGGTCTCCTCCGACACAGTGAACAGACATTCAATCCTGCCCATAGGTTCTCCGCTGTCAATCAGAGCGAGGGCCGAAGCCATACCAATGCCGCAGTCTGCTCCAAGAGTGGTCTCCGGAGCAATCATCCAGCCGTCCTCGATGATGTATTTAATCGGATCTTTTTCGAAATCATGGTCACAGCCTGAATTTTTCTCACAAACCATATCAGAATGGTTCTGAAGCACGATAGCCGGTACATTTTCGTAGCCCGGATCAGCCTCCTTTACAATAAGCACATTGCCCGCCTCGTCAGTTTTGCACTCGAGTCCGCGCACTGCAGCCCAGTTCTGAAGCCAGGCGATAATCTTCTCCTCATGCCCCGATTCCCTCGGCACAGTGGTAATCTCCTTAAAGATATTCAATACATTTTCCGCTGTCATAATTCCATTATTTTTTATTATCCTCAAATATACAAAAAAATCCTGTACACAAAGCTAAAATGTACAAGATTTCTCCACTCACTTCGTTCGGTCGGAATGACAGCGAAGCAATAATCCAAATGATAAAGAAGGCTTTAATCAAAGGTTCAAAAGAATGACCAAGATGCAAGGCTTTGAGGATGAGGGCGACAGGAGCTTACTGTCGTAAGTGACTTAGCCCGAAGACGAAATAACGCAGCAGATTGGTTATTATTTTGAACCGACCGGGACAAGCATCTTTTCGATGTCGTCGACATACTGTCTGAAAGTGCGGTCGGTATCCATAAGATCGGCCACAGTCTTGCAGGAATGCAGCACGGTAGCGTGGTCCTTGCCGCCTATTTCGGCTCCGATAGTCGAGAGCGAAGTGTTGGCCACAAGCTTTTTGGACATGAACATGGCAATCTGACGTGCCTGAACGATATTGCGCTTGCGTGTGCTCGAAACAAGATCTCCACGGGAAATGCTGAAATAATCGCAGACAACTTTCTGCACCTTTTCGATTGTGACATTGCTCTGCTCCTCACTGACGATATTGCCTGTCACCTGACGGGCAAGTTCAACAGTGATTTCCCTGCGTCCGAGAGTGGCATTCGCAATCAAGGAAATGAGAGCGCCCTCCAGTTCACGGAAACTTGTCTTGATGCGTGAAGCGAGATATTCGAAGACCTCGTCACTGATCTGATGGCGTATTCCCTCTCTGAAAGCCCTCTGTCTGAGCATTTCAAGACGGGTATTGTAATCCGGAGCGGTCAGCTCGACGGAAAGTCCCCATTTCATACGCGAAAGCAGTCTCTGCTCAAAATTCTCCAAATCCTTAGGCGCACGGTCTGAAGTGAAAATCAGCTGCTTGCCGTTCTGATGCAGGTGGTTGAAAATGTTGAAGAAGGCATTCTGCGTACCCGGACCGTTCAAATCCTGAATATCGTCCACAATCAGCACATCCATCTTCATGTAGAATGCGAGGAAGTCATTGAGCTTGTTACGCACGTTGACCGCTTCCATATACTGGCTCTTGAACCTGTTGGCCGGCACATAAAGTACCACAAGTTCAGGGAATTTCTCCTTAATAGCGATACCCACAGCCTGGGCTATATGAGTTTTGCCGAGACCCGGACCACCGAAAAGGAAGAGCGGATTGAAAACTGTCTTGCCCGGAGCCGCAGCAATGTTTTCACCTGCGGTATAGCCCATTTTGTTGCACTCGCCGACAATCAGGTTTCTGAATGAATACACAGGATTGAGCTGGGGATTGACATTCAGTTTCTGTATGCCCGGAAACACAAGTGCACCGGAATTGTTGGTCGAAGTGAAGGTATTCACTGATATAGGTGCATTTACCGGAGTGCGGGACGGATTGCCCGGATATATAAGGGCCGGCTGTTTCTGGACAGGCTTCACCACATACACCAGTTTCGCCGCCGTTCCTATTTCCTTTTTGAGGGCCGCCTTAAGCAGTTCGATGTAATTCTCCTCAAGCCATTCCCTGAAAAACTCTGAAGGGACCTCAACAGTCAACGTGGACTCGACCAGAGACACAGGAACTATCGGCTCAAACCAGACTTTGAATTGCTTCTTGTCAATGTTTGAACTGATGAAGTGCAGACAATTATTCCACACTGATATATGTGAATCAGGTCTCATCTGAATTGTTGCTGTTAAAATTTGCTTAAATCGTATCCCGAAAGAATGGTTAGCAAGCTGTAAATTCCTACTCGGCTTCAAATCGGAATACAAAGGTGAGAAAAAAAAAGTAATAAAAAAAATTTTATACTATTGCATTATATGTTTTTTTTACATAGAAACGATTATGGAAAGCGAAAACTACTATTTTAGTAATATACACATAATCAATAGATTACAAAAAGCAATTTTGCGCTATATATCCGATAATCAGAATTTTATAATTTTTAATAATTTAAAATTAATCATATCACGTTTACTCCATGGCTCAGGCATACGAGAGCAACAAAAACCGTGGTTTTCATTTTACAGAAATAGCCGTCTGATTTTTTTATAACAAATTCAAAAAAAACCGGACGGCTATCTCAAACTGTTGAAAACTTCGTTAATTTCTGTACACGATGACAATGTCATCCACTATTTTGACCATAAAAGCGTCAGGAAAATCTTTTTTCACCTCAGGAAGCCGCTCTATTACCTTTTCCTTTGAGGAGGAAATATTCACAACATATTTGTACAATTGTTTGCCGTCGATTTTATAGGCCTTGGCTTTGTAGTCCTTCAGTTTGGAATCATCGGCTTCCAGTTCCGTTCCAAGACACATAATCTGCACGCCGTATTTTACAACAGCCTGAGGATGCACCGTATTGTCCTGCTCGCCTTCATCAGACACATGTGCAGGAACCAGGGCAGCAAGAGCCTCTGCCGCTTTTTTGGCATTTTCAGCGGTATACGCCACACTTAAGTCGTATTTTTTCTTGAATGACGAAAATGACTTGAACAGAGACTCGGCCAGCTTACCCCTGCCCGCCTCGCTGCGCAAAGTCTTCAGGTCAGTCGGATTGGAAATGAAGCCCAACTCCACCAGCACGGCAGGCATTGCGGTTTTCCAGAGCAGCCAGAAAGGATCCTGGTGGATGCCGGTATAATTGCTTGAACGGAGCGCACAATTGTGAAACTGCTTCTCCAACTCTGAAGCGAAGAGGATGCTCTGACGGAAAAAGGCATCCTGCATCAGCGAAAAACAGATGAAGGATTCCGGTGCGGTCGGATCGAAGCCCTGATATTTGGTGGTATAATCGTCCTCAAGCAGCATGACGGAGTTTTCCTTTTGGCATACGTCCATGTTTCCGGCGAAGACATCCCTCTTGGTACTCTGACCTAAAATGTGTACTGAAGGTCCGTAGACCGAAGTTTTGTCATTGGAATTGATGTGGATGGAGATAAAGAGGTCGGCATTGTTTTTATTGGCGATGTCCGCCCTTTCGTTCAGCGTTTTGTAGACATCTGTCGTACGGGTGTAAACCACTTTCACTTCCGGATAAGCTTCATTGATTTTCTCGCCGAGTCTTTTCGCTATATCCAATGTGAGCGTCTTCTCATAGGTCTTTTTGTCCCTGCTCACGGCTCCGGCATCCTTACCGCCATGTCCGGCATCGATGACCACGGTTTTGAGTCCGGCCTTCTTTTCAGCGCTTAGATTTGAGGTAAAACAAAGGCAAAACGCCAGCGCAAAAAGCAAAAAAATGCGAAATTTTCTGTTTGTGTCCATAGTTATTTTGGTATTAACGTAAAATAATCCTAATTTTGTAAATTGCTTGATAAGGGAAAAAAGCCCTGCATATATATGTGCGAAGCACAAATATAGCAAAATTTATTTTAAAAGAGAATAGATGTATTTAAATACAAACGGAGCGATAAAAAATATTTTTCTGAAAGTATTGCTGACAGCACTGCTGCTGTCGGTTGTTGCTTCGTTATCGGTGTCCGCCCAGGAAAAAAACAGGCGCAGAGGCCGCCGCGGCAAAGCCAAAATCGAGAATGTCGCGGACAGCCTGCCGGAAATGTCGGATTCGCTGCGCCATGTCAGGGACTCGGTTTTCAGGGCGGATTCACTTTTCAAACGTGATTCCATCGACCTGCTTAAGAAAAGTTCGCTCGAGGCTCCGGCTTTCTCGACCGCCAAAGACTCCATCGTGGAGGATTTCGCCGACGGGAAACGCATGATATATTATTATGGTGACGTCACTGTGAACTATGCCGGGATGAAGCTGACGGCGGACTATATGGAATACGACCTCTCCAACGGCACCCTTTTCGCGCGCGGCAACAAGGACGCCAACGGAGAATGGAAGGGCCAGCCTGTGATGGAACAGGGCGGCAAGACCTACGCCATGGAGGAAATGCGCTACAATTTCAACACCCGCAAGGCCCGCATCAAAAACATGTCCACCCAAGAGGCCGACGGACTGCTGCACGGCAAGAACATCAAGATGATGCCTGACCAGTCCATCAACATCACAAAGGGCCGCTACACCGTCTGTGACTGCGAGCATCCGCATTACTATCTGAACCTCACAATGGCGAAAGTGGTCACCAAACCCAAGCAGAAGACCATGTTCGGCCCCGCGAACCTTGTCGTAGGAGACGTGCCGCTGCCTATAGGCATTCCTTTCGGTTTTGTTCCCAAAAAGCCTGAAAGGGCCTCAGGTATCCTATTTCCGACTTTCGGCGAGGAGACCGCGCGAGGCTTCTACGTCAGGGATTTCGGATTCTATTTCGTCATAGGACAGTATTTTGACATTTCCGCCACTGCGGATGTCTATACCCTCGGTTCGTGGGCAGTCAACCTCAACTCGAGATATAAGGTCAACTACAAATGCAACGGAGGCTTCTCGCTCACCTACTCCAACACGCAGACAGGCGAGAAAGGAAGTACGGACTTCACCCAATCAAGCGACTTCCGCATCAGATGGAACCATGCGATGGATTCCAAAGCCCGTCCGGGGACGACTTTCAGCGCTTCGGTCAACTTCTCCAGCCCGTCAAGCAACAAATACAATTCAACTTCGGTGAATGAGGCTCTGCAGAACCAGATTTCATCATCAATTTCATACGGACGAAATTGGAACGGAAAGTTCAATCTCAGCGTGAACATGCTGCACAACCAGAACTCGCGGGACAGTTCATATTCATTCACCCTGCCTAACGTAACTTTCTCGGTCAGCAGGTTTTATCCTTTCAAGAAGAAGAACCGCGTGGGCAAGGAAAAATGGTACGAGAAATTCTCCCTCGGCTACAGCACGACGCTTCAGAACAAAATCAATTTCAAGGCGAGCGAATTCGGAAAACCGGGCTTCTGGGACAAATTCCAGAACGGTATGACGCACAACTTCCAGATTGGCCTGCCGAATTTTTCCCTGTTCAAGTATATTAATGTCACGCCGAGCATCAGCTATGGCATGAACTGGTTTTTCAGGGATACGAAGAAAGTGTATAATGCTGAGACCAACAGGGTGGAAGACGTAAAAGGCAAGCAGTTCGGCACATTCGGAGTGACTCAGACATATTCGGGAAGCATCTCCATGAGTACCAGGCTTTACGGTATGTTCAATTTCGGCAAGCACCGTAAGCTGCAGGCCATACGACACGTGTTCTCGCCTTCGATTTCGGCCAATTTCTCGCCAGAAAAAGGCATAAGGATGAACGGATGGAGAACGCTGAACTATGTGGACAAAGACGGTGTTGAGCGCAGCCTGGACTACAACCTCTATGCAGGCCAGCTGTATAATCCACCGAGCAAAGGCAAGACCGCATCTCTGAATCTCAGTCTCGGCAACAACCTCGAGGCCAAGGTCCGAGACCTTCGCGACACTACAGGAACCGGCACGAAGAAAATCAAGCTCCTCGACCAGTTCAACATCACTACGGGATACAATTTCCTCGCTGACTCCTGTGGAATGAGCAATGTCGGAATCACCATGTCGACTTCCGTATTCGGAAAATTGGGCATAAGCGCAAACATGAATTTCGACCCTTACGCCATACTTGTAAACAAGGAGAACCCTTCCGGAAAACGAATCAACCGTTTTGCCGTCCAGGAGAAGCAGGGATTGCTGCGACTCAACACGGCCAGCGTTTCACTCTCCTACTCGCTTTCCGGCGAGGGCAAAATCAAGGGTAACGACGGTTCGGGCACTCCGGGCAACGTTGCCGATTACTACCAGCGCATATACTACCATCCGGTCACGGGAGAATATATTCCGGGAGGCTGGCTGTACTATACGAATCCTAATGTTCCGTGGTCTGTAAACTTCAACTATTCATTCAGTTACAGACGTTCATATCAGTTCTCCAACGACAAGGTCATAAAGAAGAATGATTTCTCACAGACTGTGGGACTGAGCGGAAACGTTAAGATTACTCCGCGTCTTGCGATTCAGATGAATACGAACTTCGACTTTATGAAACTCAAGTTCAGCGGTACGCAGCTCAGCGCGACTTATGATCTTCATTGTTTCAACATCTCCTTTTCTTGGGTGCCTACCGGTATGTATCAGAGCTGGTCGTTCCGTATTGCGGCCAATGCGGCGGCTTTGGCTGACCTTCTCAAATACAAGAAGAGCAGCAGCTATATGGACAACCGTCTTAACAATGACTTTTAGCAATTGGCAATTAGCAATTAGTAATTGGGAATTGGGGATTGGGAATTATATTTTTTCAGTTTTTGTATATTTTTTATTGCAGTCTGACAAAAAATACTTACATTTGCGAATGTAAAGGCTGAAATAGCTATCTTTATAAATTTATTCCGGGTATCCCCGAAACACTATCACAAAAGAGATATACAACATTTTTATATGCACAAAATTTTTGAATTGAAGTCAATGGGAGCGGAAGAACTGATTTCGCTCGCTACGGAACTTGGAATTAAGAACGCCAAGAAGCGGAAAACAGAAGATCTGATTTACGATATTATTGATGAGGAGGCGGTTCAGAATTCCCTCAAAGTTCCGGAGAAAACTCCTAAGAAAGGAAGACCACGCAAAGAAAATAAGAAGGATGCGACAGCAAGGACTCAGCCTGAAGCAAAAATTCAGGAAACTGCCCCGAAAGCCCAGGAAAATGTTGCTGCAAAGCCTCAAGAAAAAGCGGAACAGCCGTCAGCTCAGTCAGATGCAGCGTCTGCGCCTAAAAAGCGGGGCAGAAAGCCAAAAGCAGTACAGCCGCAGGAAGCAAAGTCCGAGAATCCTGCATCTGCAGAGCAGCCGAAAGCAGCTGAAAGCACTGCAGAACAACCGGCACAGAAACCTGCACAGCCAACAGCCGAAGTCGCACCTAAGAAGCGTGGCAGAAAGCCTAAAGCAACGAAGCAGCAGGATGTACAGGAAGAAGCTGCAAATAATACCGCAGCGATACAGTCCGAGCCGGCCACATCGGAAGAAGGGCCGAAAGTTGAAGAGCCACGCGAGAACACAAACGCTCACAGCGTCAGTCTGAGACCACGTAGAGAGCGCAGGGCTGTCGAAGTTCAGGAAAACGCTGCAAACGAAGACAGTGCCGAAACTCCGCAGAACAACTATCAGCAGTCTCAGCAGGACAACCTGCAACAGGCACAGCAGCCTTACCAGCAGAAGCAATACAACAATCAGAACAATTATCACAACCAGAGACAGAGATCCTATCAGTACGATGGACAGAATAACGGCCAGTACAACAACCGGGACAATTATCAGAACCAGGCTCCTATGCCACAGAGACCTCCCAAGATTGAATTTGAAGGTACTGTAGAGGCAACCGGCGTACTCGAAATCATGCCTGACGGCTATGGTTTTCTCCGTTCTTCGGACTACAACTACTGCAACTCCCCTGACGACATCTACGTTTCACAGGGACAGATCAAGGTGAACGCCCTCAAGACAGGCGACACCATCACAGGAGAAATCCGTCCGCCGAAGGAAGGCGACAAATTCTTCCCGCTTTCAAAAATCAAATATGTGAACGGACGTACGGTCGAATTTATCCGGGACAGGATCCCTTTCGACTATCTGACTCCGCTTTTCCCTGAGGAAAAATTCAATCTTACAGGCAACGGTCACAATGATATGTCCTGCCGTATCGTAGACATGTTCACTCCTATAGGAAAGGGTCAGCGTGCTCTTATCGTGGCCCAGCCTAAGACAGGTAAGACAGTGTTGCTCAAAAGCATAGCCAATGCCATTGCAGACAACCATCCTGAAGTTTACATGATTGTACTCCTGATTGACGAGCGTCCTGAGGAGGTAACCGATATGGCACGCAGCGTGAAGGCTGAAGTGGTTTCTTCTACTTTCGACGAGCCTGCCGAGAAACACGTCAAGGTGGCCAATATGGTGCTTGAGAAGGCAAAACGCATGGTTGAGTGCGGTCACGATGTGGTCATCATCCTGGATTCCATAACCCGCCTTGCACGTGCCTACAACACGGTTCAGCCGGCATCCGGCAAGGTGCTTTCCGGAGGTGTGGATGCGAATGCCCTGCACAAGCCTAAGAGGTTCTTCGGTGCGGCACGTAATATTGAGGGAGGCGGTTCCCTGACCATCATCGCCACAGCCCTGATTGACACAGGCTCCAAGATGGATGAGGTGATTTTCGAGGAGTTCAAGGGTACCGGTAACTCTGAGCTGCAGCTTGACCGCCGTCTGTCCAACAAGCGTATTTTCCCTGCCGTGGATGTTACGCTGTCAAGTACGCGACGTGACGACCTTCTTTACGATCCGGCAGTTGCCAACCGTATCTGGGTTATGCGTAAGTTCCTTGCGGACATGAACAGTATTGAGGCTATGGAACTGCTCCAGGACAAGATGGTGAAGTACGGCAGCAATGAGGTCCTTCTCTCCCGTCTTGACAGCGAGGACTTTTAGCCTTCTGCACTTATTATTGAACAGAAAGCCCCAAGGCATCAGAGGGAGCGTTCCGCTACGCTTCACTAAGCGCTTCGCTTAGTCCCTCTTCACGCCTTGGGGCTTTCTGTACCTATTTTCTACCGTCAGAATGTCCCATAGCCTTCCGGGAGCTGAAAAGACGCTCCGCAACGCTCCCTCCAGGCTATGGGACATTCTGATTGCTATGCACAATTGCAATTTGTCTGTCATTGTATAGTCATGCCAAGTTTGAACATAGGCATATACATGGCAATCAGCACGAAAGCCACGATGACACCAATAATCAAAATGAGCAGCGGCTCGGCAACGTTGTTGAGCTGCCTGATTTCGTACTCCAGTTCAGCATTGGTGTCGTTCGCCTGGGTCAGCAGCATCTGTTCGATGGAATTTGTCTCCTCGCCGACTTTCATGAGAACAACGAATCGTTTATCGTACAGTTTCTCATAGCGCTCCAGGCCGTCAGCCAAAGTCCCTCCGCTCTCTATTATCCGGCATATTTCCTCTATTGATTTACGGTAGGGATGGAAGCTGACTATCCCCTGCATCAGACAAAGTGCCTGAAGAATAGGGACATCGGAAGAGACAAGCAGATGCATAATCCTGCTGAACCGCGAAAGCTGATACTTCCTTACAAGATTCGAAACCAAAGGCAGTCGCATTATCAGACCGGATTCAAAACTTTGATACCTTTCCGAAGCCCCATAGAAATATCTGACGCCATAAAAGAACAAAGCAAGAAGAAAAATGACTCCAAGTACTGCCGGTGCTGATGCTGACATACTGATAATCCGACGGGTAATCCCAGGCAAGTCGCCACCCATCCTTGCATATACCTGCTCAAACATCGGGACCACCACCAAAAGCATAAACACCAGCACGACCACTGCAATAGACAAGGTGATGATTGGATAACTCAGAGCGCTCGTCACCATCCTTTTCTGTTCCTCACGCTTTCCGTAATAATCAGTAAGAAATTCCAGGGCCTCCGCCAAACGGCCGGTCTCCTCTCCGATTCTGACGACACTTCTGTCCAGTTCAGTAAATGACTTGTCCGCTTCCAATGAACGCCAAAGCTCCTTTCCCGAAACCACCTCTTCAAAAATACGGACATACGCCGTCCTCTCCTTAGCCCTTGAACCTTCAATTATCAATTCAAAAGCACGGGAAAAACTCAGGCCCGAACGTATCAGAGTCTGCAACTCCGAAAAGAAAGTCCTTTTAAAATCCATAGTTCATAAGTGTATCAATTGCTTCCCCACAGAAATAAAACACAGTTCCATTCTCAAACTGTCCAATACTGTCAGAACGAAACTCCAAAACCTCATAATGTTCCAGCCAGTCAAGCTGTCCGCAAACATCCGAATGCCCCACTCTCCCCAACCAGTCATTGACAAGCTCCAGCCCGTCATACACGGCAAGAAGGACCAAGCCGGAAAGAATCATCGTGACGAGCACCTCCACTAAAGTGCCCGCTCTCATTGCTGAATTGAATTTCGACATGTCAAATATCTATAAATCACTGTATTTCCGTTCTTTGCCTTTGCGACAAGCGTCACATCCGACAGAGCATCCGTCATCCTGCAGGTCTCCGCCTTAATTTCAACCTTGCCCCAGGAATATTCATAAGACGTCCTGTCATCAGTCCCGGCTTCGAACTTCTCCATACAATCCTTGACCGCATTCTCTACCTCCACAGGAGACACAGCTGAAAAATTTATCCGGGCTATATTCGTCATGGAATCCATCGCAATAATAAACACCGTCATAAAAATCACAGCCGCGACCAATGCCTCCACAAGGGAAGCCGCTTTCAAGGAATTCTTCATTTCACTTTCACCTCAATTTTATATTTTCCGTTCTGCACAAGCACACACTCAGGAAAAATTTCCAAAATCTTAAAATCGCCAATCATCCCGCCGGGGCCAAGCATAAGCAGGCTGCCGTTTTTCATCAGCATGGCTTTCCTGCCGGAATCGTTCACAATCATGCCCTTGAAGGTAAAATCAGGCACAGGTGGCTGCACAGGCTCGTTTCGAACAGACTTGACTTCAGGGCGGACAGGCTTCTTTTCCTGCTTCACCCTGACGAATTCCCCAAGAAACGGGTCCCGATAATCCAGTCTCAATGAATCCTTCTGAAGCTTCTTCACCGGTTTCACGGGCTGACTTTCCACGACCGGCAGTTCCACACTCTCCGCTCCACGCACTACCTTCAAAATGATGACGCCCCAGACAAGAACCGCCGCAATCAGCAGAACCACAGTCATAATCTTCTTTCTTTCCATAATCAATGCATTTTCTTTATCATCCTGCGCTCATACGGGCCATTCAGAAATATCGGGAATGCCAGAGAATCACTCCGCATCACAACAGCATCATACAAGGTCCCCGCATATACATTGCCGTCTGAATGGTAATAGCAATCCTTCACATAAACCGCTCCACGTATATCTCCCTCAATGTTACATGAACCGTCCACATACAGCAGGCCATTCAACTTTGCCCCTTTCTTCTGCACATAACTCGGATAACGCAGCTGACTGTCCGAATTTCGGCTCGTGACTATTACATAGCCATTGACTTCTGCACCGGACTCCAAAACCACATAAGGCCTGTCATCGCCGGAATCCACAAATATCCCTGAAGGATATTCCAGCACAGCACCTGCTTCAACTATCACAGAATCAGACGCAAACAGCTGCAGGCTTCCGCGAAAGTCAGAGGTCACCCTCACGGTTTTCCCACAAACAATGCTGTCACGGGCACAGCGGCTCAGCGTCACAGTCTCATTGCTCCGCCGACATAATTCTCCTGCATATTCCAAACAAGAGGAATCCACCGCAGGAAGCTCTGCAGACGATATTCTGAGACAAGTTTCAGAAAGCTGCCTCCCTGAATAGTAGCTGCCGTTCACCTCAGTGTAATTGATGCCGCTGAGTGGCATATACACAAGACCCCCAAGTCTTGCATCCCCGGCCAGGGACAAGGCCCTGTTCCTGTCGCAGAGCCAAAACGCAGCCTTCGCGTCGCATTCACATCTCCTGCCGACAAGCACTCTGTACTCATCCGGATAGCCGTTGGAAAAACCAAGCTTCTCATACAGGCCAAAGCGCTCAACTGACAGCTTCACTTTCTCATGCCCCGGAAACAATTCCACAACGGCCGAATCCCCGACAGCGCACAAAGTACTGTCTGCGCAATACAGCACCAAAGCCGACTTCAAATCCTCACGCTGCTGCTTTTTCTCGTGATACAGCGAATATCTGTACCTGTCAAGAGTGAGCGCAGAATACGCAAAAAGCACCAATAGCAGTATCACCACCGCCACCACTATCACCGCCGGAAGGGCAAACGCCCCCAATCCATGCTTCTCCATTTCATTCATAGGCTGTAATCCTCCAACTGCAGCACAGTCAGTTCCAGCTGTACCGTCCTGCCGTTCCTCCCAAGCCTGACGGCCCTGAACTTCACAGCACTCAGCTTTATATCCTGAATATCCTCGATGCCTGACAAAACCTTCAACAGTCCGAGAAAATCCCCCCTCAGCTTCAGTTCTGCGGAAACGAGATGCAGAGCGCCCTCATAGCCGACTTCCTCAGGAGAAAAATGTCCGACAACAACCTTGTTTTCAGCGCACAGATCCGCCGTCATACCCATCAGAACCCCACTGCTGAGCAGAGGAACAGACGCGGAGAAATCCCGGACGTCATCTGTCACAGTCACGATGTCAGCAGACGCCTTAGCCCGACGATACTCCCTGTACAGCCCCAGCGTATCAGACAAGGAAAGGGAATAAATCGCTACAGGAGCAAGCACAAGCAGAGCGACTAACTTCAATATGGAAAAATACTTCTTCATGGCATCATCTGTATCTCAAATTTGAACAAATCCTCCCTTGCATCCTTTTCTAACTTCAGCAGATTGACAGCCCCGCACTCCACATTCCGACGCAGACTGTCAACAAAAGACATAATGCTGACAGAGGTGAAAGCGTCACCGCAAATCTTTATCTGAGGTGCATCGAACACAAGAGAAGTCAGTCGGATGTCCTCAGTGACCCTGGAAGCTGTTTGATCCGACAAGCGGGCAAAATCCACTTCCGGTACTGCAGCATATTCCGCCAATAGCCGAGCCTGAGCCTGAGTCACCGCAGAACGTTTTTTGGCCTCGACAGATTCCTTCGCATAAGCACTGCGCACTTCGCCCAAGCGTTCCGTAAGCTGCGAATGGACGAAGAAATTGACAAGAAGCACCGCGAGATACACAAGAAGCA
This sequence comes from Candidatus Cryptobacteroides sp., assembly GCA_051870215.1. GTDB lineage: Bacteria > Bacteroidota > Bacteroidia > Bacteroidales > UBA932 > Cryptobacteroides. The sequence goes on from JBJEBQ010000046.1 coordinate 33,339, forward strand.
CCGGAAGCAGAATGCGCTTCAGCAACCTCGAAGCAAGGTAATCTACCAAAGACATATCCTGCCAAACAGCCGACAGCGTCAGGCTTTTTCGCCTGGCAGCCTGAACCTCAGCATCCATATCCACGGAACCAACATCCCTGCACACGACGACTGCCACAATCCTGATACCGGTGCCCGCCAAGACAGTCTCCACAACAGCTTTGCGTACATAATCCACAGTGCCGTCATCATGGACCGACACATAAAGCTCCGCATTCGACTCTATCCTCCGGACTATAGGATCCGAAGCATCATAGCGTCTGCTCCCGACAACGTCACCCGTCACGAAGAGCACGGCGACATCACCCTCCTGGCCACATCGTTCCAGAGAGGAACTCCCGTCCGAGGCAAGTCTCAGCACAGCCATCGAAACCTTACATGGCAGTATGAAATCCTTCACTCTCATTGCACTATCGTTGGTTTTATGAAAATATTGAGCCTGCTGTCAGTCCTCAGCTTCTTCGTCTTGCCGAAAATCGACCGCAGAACCGGAGCACGGGACACGTATGGAAGGCCCTTGGAATTGTTGTCCCTGAGGTTCTTCTCTATTCCGCCGAGAAGAACCATCTCCCCGTCCTTCACCTTGATAATGGAAGTGAAACTCCTCTTCGATATGCCGGGAGGCGTATATTTGTCATCATCTGACGTCGTAAACTCATCCTGGCTGAGATTGATGTCCATTGTAATCGTACTGTCACGACTCACATGAGGCGTGATTTCAAGAACGAAATTCGCCTCGACATTCTTCCACATGAATGACTCCGACTGGAGAGGATTCTGGGTGCCGATGATGTTCACCTGACTTTCCTTATAATACTTGACCTCACCGCTCTTCAAAGTGGCCTTGTGCCCGTTGAGAGTCGACAGACGCGGAGTGGAGCGGAGGACTATCTTGCCGGCCTCTTCAAGCAGCTGCAGGTCAGCATAGAAAAGCGAAGTCACCGGACCGAGATTGATTGAGCCAAGACCGCTGAACGATGCCAATATCCTGTTGATGGACTCCGCATTGAGTGTGACGTCCAGTCCGGGACTTAATGTACCTTTTGAAGTCTTCTTCTCGGAGCCGACGCCCAAGCCAAGGCCGAGAGTCTGGGCACTGTTGGTCGTAGCATCCACTATCATCACGTCTATCGAAATCAGAGGCACACTCTTGTCAACTTCATCAAGAAAGTCAGTGATCCCGTCACATTTAGTGCCGTCGCCGCTTATCACCAGACTGTTCTGATCATGGAAGGTCTTGATCTCCATCTCACGTTTCAGCTCAGCAGGAATCAGCTCCACGACATTATCCACAGTCCTGTACTTCATCGGATACACGGTGACCACAGGGCCGGTCGGCTTCAGCCGGTCCGTCTGGGGCTTTCTGTTCTCCTTCGACAGTATCCAGTCCCTGCCGTTCTCCTGACGGGCATACAGGCCGTTCACCATCGCAATGCTCTGCACCGCGTCATCCACACTCATACCCCGGCCGAATGCCGACACCTCGCGGTCCGCAAGAGTATTGGGCACGACAAGATTCACACCCGTAGCAGAAGTGAAGCGCCGCGAAAGCGTATCGAGACGGCAGGAGGAGAAATCAAAAGAAACGGCGGAGCTGTCACACACGACATCAATGACGGGAGCGGGAACAGGCGGGACATAATCGACAAGAGTCACAATATTCCCGACAATCAGGGCGTCAATATTCTTCTCCGTACAGATGAAATACAGCACATCCTTCACAGGCTGCCCTACCAAATTGCAGGTGACCGTCTTCTTCCTGTCGAAATTCACATCAATGCTCAGTCCGTTGGCGATGGCAAGTCCCTTGACCAGCTCGACAATCGAGAAATTCGTCACCGAGACGTCCACCTTCTGCCTGTACACAGTGTCGCGCAGCGCCAGTTCATCCAGATCCGAGCGCAGACGTTTCGACCGGGCGTCGTCAGCGGAGGCCGGAGACAGTGCAGACACAAAGAAAACAATACAAACAAATAATATCCTTCTCATAATGCTTCATTCAATAAAGGAATTATCTCCTCATACGACGTCTCCCCGTTCTCATACAGCGTCAGAGCGGAATCCCTCAAAGTCTTAACGCCCTTTCCGGACAGATATTGTCCCACATCGTGAGCACCGCCCTTGACAGCCGCCGACAGATAATCATCCATTTTTACTATTTCATATATAGCCTTCCTGCCCTTGTAGCCCGTATAATGGCAGTGTGGACAGCCGGTCCTGACATAATGGCCTTCAGACTTCCGTTTACACTCGGGACAGAGCAGACGGACGAGCCTCTGGGCCACGCAGGCAATCAGAGTCTCCGAAAGCAGATAGGGATGCACGCCCATATCCGTCAGACGGGTAATGCAGCCCCATGCGCTGTTGGTGTGCAGAGTTGACAGCAGCAGGTGTCCCGTCAGAGAACTTCTGATGGCCATCTCCGCCGTGTCCTCATCACGAATTTCTCCGAGCATGATGATGTCCGGGTCCTGCCTCAGGAAAGTCCTCAGAGCCACAGGGAAAGTAAGGCCTATCTCCTCCTTGAGCTGCACCTGGCTCACTCCCTCCAGCGTATACTCAATAGGGTCTTCAATCGTAAGTATATTGTTGTCCACACGGTTGAGACGTTCCAGAGTCGCATACAACGTCGTGCTTTTGCCCGAGCCTGTCGGTCCGCTGATGAGAATCAGTCCGTGAGGTCTCGTAATCGAAGAAACATAGTCTTCCATCTGTCTCCGGTCAAGTCCCAACTCATCCAAAGTCAGATGCTTTCCGCCCCTGTCAAGCAGTCGCATCACTATCTTCTCACCGTAGTTCACAGGCATCACCGAGGTCCTGATGTCGAACTTGATCCCGCCATGGGAATACATTATCCTGCCGTCCTGAGGCAGCCTCTTCTCAGAGATGTCCAGATTGGACATAATCTTGATTCTGTTCACCAGGCCCGGATAATCGCTCCGTTTGATGACATGGCTCTCAATCAGCCTGCCGTCTATCCTGAATCTGACTCGGCACTTGTCCTCCAGAGGTTCCATATGGATGTCGCTGGCCCTGAGCCTGTAGGCCTCCTCAATCAGGCCGGACACAAAGTCAAGGTCAGCACCGGCAGCGGACACCTCTTCCGGCTCCGACTGACGGTAATAGGTGCCGAGCAGCTGCGTCAGTTCATCGGGAGGCACGGGGCTGACCCGCACGTCATAGCCGTACACTATGGCAATCTCACGGATGATGTCTCCGTAGTCCCGCTCCGCATCAGAGAAGCAGCAGAGTGTCCCGTCAGCGGACAGCTCATACGGGACAAGACGGTAGTGGAAGGCCTCATCGCCGCTCAGCAGCTGCAGGGCTTCCGTGAAAACTTTCACTTCCTCCATGATTAAATCAATGATATTATTACACGACAGATAATCAAGACTCCGAGACAGGCTCCCATACCCGTCACCAGAGGAATTTCGCAGCAGCGCTTCCTTCCTCCTATCCCGTCCAGCCACCACACGGCAAGAGTCAGCAGACAGGAGATGAGCAGAAAAAGCACGTAGTCCCTCAGCTCGAAATAAGGCATCACAGCCATGGCAAAGGCAAGGTCCCCTCCGCCAATCATATCCGACAGCCTCATACCGCGCAGGCGTGACCAGCCGTAGAGGGTCAGCCATAGAAAACCGACCGTCAGCAGATTGAATCCGACATTGATCATCACCTGCCTCCATCCGAAATCAAGCATGGATGCCGCCAAAAGCATGATTCCGAAAACAAGAAGATATACCGTTCCTATCCTCCGGTTGTGCAGGTCACTCACTACCATTGCAGCCAAAGGCGGAACACAGATAATACTCCACATAGGTTAATCCCTAACTATCTCAGTCAGTTTCTTGTCCTGGTCTATCTCCCAGGTGCTGTACTGCCCGTCCTTGTCGAAATCCACGACCGACACCGCCTGGGCCTTGAAGCCGGACTCGCCCGCCTCCACTATCTCGATGCGGTAGTTGGCATTGCCGCCCTCCGTCACCAAAGGCTGCTGCTCAAAACCGATCTCATCCAGACTGTCAGAATAGCGTGAATATGTGTAGAAGTAGCTCTTCTGAAGAGTGTGCACAAAGGCCAACTGCTGCTGGGCCTCAGTCGCCTTCGCCCTCGAAATCAGAGGCATCAGGTTCGGAAGTGCAATCAGCACAAGTATGCCGATAATCACCAATACGACCAGCATCTCCGGAAGGGAGAAGGCCCTCAAGCCCTTTCCCTCGACATTTTTTATGATTTTCATACTACTGTTATTTCTTGCCGAAGCGGTATCTGTAGCCTAAATAAAAGTTACAGCTGTTCATAAAACTTTTTTCAGGCAGATTGTTGTCAGTTCTGTCGAGCGCTCCGAGATCAAAGCCAAGCACAAGCTCATTACTACGTTTGAAAACAAAACCGACTCCAAGGTCTGCCCTTATATCAACCCAGCTGAGCCCCAAGCCGTATGACTCGATTTCGTATTCCAAAATCGACGCCATATTACCGTCTCCAAAATCTGCCTTTTTCGCCAAATAATCGTAAGTTCCGGTAATATGATAACCGGACGCGGACATGTCAAGCTTTGAATATGAAGCGAGACAAAACGAAACTGTCGGACCGCAATACACATACATACCGAATTTGTCTGGCTTTATGTCGAACTTCCATTTGGCATAAAGCGGCACATTCAGAAAGTGCTCCTGAAGAAATTCACTGTCTAAATCCGAACCGGAGAAATTACCGGATACCGCTGCACGGTACGACCAATACAAACCGGGAGTCACATAGAACGTCCCTTTTACGTGCATATCATAATCAGCACCCACCTGGGCGCCAAAGCCAGGCATTATGCCCACGTGCGACTCGGCAGGAGTAATACTGTAATAGCACATAGCTCCCAAATCAGCCCTGACTGCCCATTGGGCCGAGGCTGTCGCCATACATATTGTGCTGCAGATTGCAGCTACTATTATTTTTAGTTTTGTCATTTTCGTGTCATTTTAGTTTTTACTTGCATTTTTAATCACCTCTTCATACGGAGGCCACATCTTGATGTCCTTCATCTCCGTAGACGGAGGATAATGTAGAGTAATCAAATCCTTGTCATCACGTAGTTTATTCAAGTCATCCAATGATAAATCATACCTTACAAGAACATCATATTCCTCCACAGCCTTATCCCAGACTTCATTTTCCCAATGACCGCCACTTTCAGAATCTTCCACCCATTTTTTACCATCAATCAAACGATTATCAAAAATAAAGAAAGATAAAGTATCTGCCTTATGTACCGAATACACACCTTGAACAAGTCCTTTGAATACCAAAGTTTTTTCATTGGAGACAACACCATCACCTATTGTCTTCCACCAAGGAAAAGTGATAGATGTGTCTGGATAACAGGGCTGCACGGCTAAATCCGACGGTTGCGTTGAATGTGTCGGGAAGTAGTAAGTAATGACCGTATTTGAATCATTCTGCAAATAAAAATCAGATGGATCATATCCAAAATACAATCCACAAGAGGCCACAATTACCATTACTATAAAAATTACAATATCACGCATAGTTTTAATATTTTGAATTTAATGTACATGTATTTACAATACCACTTATTACAATTGGATCAAAAAAGTCATACCAATTAAGCTTAATAAGATTCTTTAATGCTGACTGATTATCCGGATCATTATAACCACGTTCTTTATTATAGCCAAGTATTTTATTTTCTTTTTCATTCCAAAGTGACTCCATTCCATATCTATGCATATATTTAAGTGACCTGATATTTGCATCTTGCTCTACAGGATTTTTATAATGAGGACTATCTGCTGTATTCTTGCTAAATAGACTCGGTATACCAAACTTTCCATAATAAAGCAGTCCAAATTTCTGACTTTGAATATAGTGCCCATACTCGTGTTGAAACACAGAATTTGCAAAATCAGCTTTCAACTCGTTATCACCGACAATAAAGCTGCCCTGAGTTACTCCTACAAATCCAAGATCCGCCCCATCGCCATAAGTATTCACGACTGTAGTCCCTGCCAAGTATTTAACATTTTCAACGCCTTTAAATAATCGGCAAGTATTGAATGCATGAGCAGTCAAAAAACCAAATACGGTTTGAGGTAATTGCCAAGTAAATCTTGACACTAACTCTCCAACCCTACCCCAAAAACTCTTATTTGGATCCGTAACAAACAAACCGCCCCAAATTCTTAAATCATTTTTTGCCATTTGTACCGCTCTTTTCCAACCACCACCAAACAATCCGACGAGAAAAGAGTCCAGCACGAAAAATTCTCCTGTTTCATCTGCAAAAATAAGCGGATTATTCAAACAATATGCATATCTGTTGAAATTCTGGGTAAAATCCGGCATTTGAACATATGGATCAGGAGAGAGGAAACGTCCGAGGACAGGGTCGTAGAGACGGGCGTTCATGTTGATGAGACCGAACCATGTGAGGTGTTCGTGGCTGGTGTAGCCGCGTCCGAGCATAAGCTCAGGTTCAGTACCGGGAGCATATATTTCCAGAGTCTCAGAATTTCTCTGCCTACCCCAAGGATCATAGCTGTTCTCCTCAACCAGAGTACCGTCTTTGGTGGCAATATGGGTTATATTTCCGAGATAATCACGACCGATGTTGTAGAATGTCCACTCACCATTCCCTTCTCTGACATATACGGCCGGAGCGGAATATACGTCACCGCCAAGGTAAAGCCTTTCAGTCACTCCATTAGGAGTTATATCAAGCTCATATTGATTGCCGATATAGTATCTCGATAGGACAGAAGTAGTGCCGTCAGCCACATTCATCTTGACACGTTCACCGTCTCCGTTGTAAGTGAATGCCGCACTCCTGCCGCCTTCCGTCATGATTGAAGGACGGCTGTAGCAGGTGTAGCTGATGTTCTGGACACGCGAAGGCACCACATCCTCTTCCAAAGTCAGTGAAGTCAACTGATAAGGCTTTGAACTGCTCCCGTATGTCATTTCGCCGACCGAATCCATGCTTGTGATGTTGCCGTTGGCTGCGTAGCTGATAGTCCTGTCGCCAATTGCAGTAAGCCGGTTCAACTCGTCATAGCCGAAACTCTCAGTCAGATTCCGCAGATTATCTGTCCGATTCAGGAGGTTTCCAGTGAGAGGGTCGAAAGTGTAGGAGCAGTCCATCATATCACCCATCGTCCTTCTCGTAGGTATACCAAAAGCATTATACGAATAGCTGCGGTTGACAGAACCGGTAACAACCGACGTCGGTTGGCCGAATTCGTTTTCACCGTTTATGAGACGGACATGTGTTGCCTGCAGTCCGATTCTGATATTTGTTCCATTTGCGTATGCAAAATTCTCAGTAGCTATTGCCCCATTCTGGGATTCGTATGCAACCGAGCTGACATTGCTGCCGGATGTATAAGTATAGCTCTTCTTCAGCCATTTGCCGTCAGGCACTATTTCCTTCAATGTTGAAACTCTGTCAAACTCATCATAAGTATAGGCCT
>JBJEBQ010000047.1:0-8903 GCA_051870215.1 Candidatus Cryptobacteroides sp.
ATAGACCAAAAAGAAATTTCAAAATGAAGCAGTTTATTTTTTGAGAATTACTTAGGAAAAAATACATTGCAAGTCGGATACTTGCGAAATTTGAACTATATGGAAATCAGAAACATTGCAATCATCGCGCACGTCGACCACGGCAAGACGACCTTAGTGGACAAGATGATTTATCAGACCCGCCAGCAGCGCGAGAACGAAAAAATGGGCGAACTTCTCCTTGATAACAACGACCTTGAAAGGGAAAGAGGTATCACAATTCTGGCGAAGAACGTATCAGTGACATATAAAGGAGTGAAAATCAATATTATCGACACTCCGGGCCATAGCGATTTCGGCGGAGAGGTGGAGCGTGTCCTCAATATGGCGGACGGCGTGCTTCTTCTTGCCGATGCATTTGAGGGCTGTATGCCTCAGACCCGTTTCGTGCTTCAGAAAGCGATAGAAATGGGAAAGAAGCCTATCGTGGTCATCAATAAAGTGGACAAATTGAACTGCCGTCCGGACGAGGTGCAGGAGGAGGTTTTCGACCTGATGTTCTCCCTCAATGCGACGGAGGAACAGCTCGATTTCAGGACTGTGTTCGGAAGTGCAAAACAGGGATGGATGTCTCTCGACTGGAGAAAACCTACGACTGACATAACTACGCTTTTGGATGTGATCCTTGAAGAAATTCCTGCCCCGGCAAAGGTGGAGGGTACTCCTCAGCTTCTGATTTCTTCACTCGAATATTCTCCTTACGTGGGACGTATCGCCATAGGAAGGCTTACGCGCGGAACTCTCCAGGCGGGTATGAACATCAGCCTCTGCAAGAGGTACGATATAGTCGAGAAACAGAAAATCCGTGATCTGATGGTCTTCGACGGCATGACGAAAGTGCGTACCGACGAGGTCCAGTGCGGTGATATCTGTGCATTGGTCGGCATTGAGGGCTTCGAAATCGGCGATACTGTGGCTGATTTTGAAAATCCTGAGGCTTTGCCTCCTATTTCTGTCGATGAGCCTACTATGAGTATGCTTTTCTGTATCAACAACTCTCCTTTCTTCGGAAAAGAGGGCAAATATGTGACTTCACGCCATTTGAAGGAACGTCTTGAGAAGGAATTGGAGAAGAACCTCGCACTTAGGGTGAAACCTGGCCCGAATGCCGATTCATTCATTGTCTATGGACGAGGCGTGCTCCATTTGTCAGTGCTCATCGAGACTATGCGCCGTGAGGGCTTCGAACTTCAGGTGGGACAGCCTAAGGTGCTCGACAAAGTCATCAACGGACAGCGCTGCGAGCCTATTGAGAATCTTACCATTGACGTGCCTGAAGAGTTCGTGGGTAAGGCCATAGAGATTTCAACCCGCAGAAAAGCGGCTCTCATCCAGATGGAGAGCAGGGGTGACAGAACTCACCTTGAGTTCGACATTCCTTCGCGCGGACTTATGGGACTGAGAAGCAATCTGCTTACCGCTACACAGGGCGAGGCAGTCGTTGCCCACAGGTTCAAGGATTACGAACCATACAAAGGAGACATAGAGCGCAGGACCAACGGTTCGCTTGTTTCTCTTGAGACAGGTTTGTCTGTGGCATATTCTATGGACAAACTTCAGGACCGCGGACGTTTCTTCATCGAACCCGGTGTGGAAATCTACGCAGGTCAGGTTGTGGGCGAGCATACCCGTGAGAGGGATTTGAACATCAACATCTGCAAGACCAAGAAGCTGACAAATATGCGTGCTTCCGGCTCGGATGACAAGGTTATGCTTCCTCCTCCGGTGGTGTTCTCTCTCGAAGAGGCGCTCGAATATATCCAGGAGGATGAGCTCGTGGAAGTTACCCCTCATTCAATGCGTATAAGGAAGATTATTCTTGATGAAATAGAGAGAAAGAGAAAATCTGCCTCAATTGATTGCGAATAATAAATAAAATTTCTATCTTTGCAGGCTCAATTCTATTTATTGGAGGAATGGATAGTTGTTATATCATACCTTTAAATGGACTTGCTTGCGGGAAAAGCCAATATAAATGGGTTCTCGACAAGCTGTTCTTCAGTAGTTTTGAGAATGAGGAAATCCTTGATGCTGAGGTGCTTGCAAATGTGCTTGAGGAAAAGGCGGGGAGAAAAGTGAACTTGGATTGCACGCTGGCAGGTCATATTACGGTGGCGTGTGACAGGTGTCTGGAGCCGGTGGAAATGCCTGTGAGGACAGAGTTCAAACTGGCTCTGCAGTATGACGAGGAGGAGAGCATTGATGATGACAGGGAGGTGATTGTGTTGGAGGGAGACAGTCCGGAATATGATTTGAGTCAGGTTCTGTATGACTATTCATGTCTGGCCCTGCCCCTGCAGAGGGTTCATCCGGATGGACAGTGCAATCCTGAAGCAATGAAGTATCTGCAGACAGGCGCAGCGGAGGAGGAGACTGAGGTGTTTGACAATCCTTTCGCAGCCCTTAAAGGAATGTTTGAAAATTAAGATAATTAATAATTAAAAAAAATATTTAACAATGGCACATCCTAAACGAAAAGTCTCTAAACAGAGAAGAGACAAAAGAAGAACACATGACGTTGCTGTAGTTCCTACACTTGCAACCTGTTCAAACTGCGGTGCTACAGTTATGTACCACCATGTATGTCCTGAGTGCGGCTATTACAGAGGTCGTCAGATTATCGAGAAGAAGGCTGAGTAATCGGCTTCTTTTTTCCGGGGCCCTGTAGTTCAACGGATAGAATGGAAGTTTCCTAAACTTTAGATAGCGGTTCGATTCCGCTCGGGGCTACAAAAAAAACACCAGTTTTCTGGTGTTTTTTTTGTAGCCCCGAGCGGAATATGTATCCTCTCAACCCCAGTCTGCTGCCGCAGACAGCCCCTATTAGGGGCGTACGCCACTAAAGTGGCGGTGCCGTCGTCCCTTATGTTGCCTGTGGCAACCGGTCCTTTGGGCACGACCGCTGAAGCGGTCATCGCAGACTTCATCTGCTCCAGCACAGTATATCTTTGGTCCCAAGGTGCAAGGAAGTAGGGTGGTGGTCGGCCACGAGGTTTTTTTTGTAGCCCCGAGCGGAATATGTCATCTCAATGACTTTAATCAAGGGATAGTGGAAAATCATAGTTTAACCCCAATTATTACGTCAAACATACTGCATATTAAAAAAAATGCAGTAACTTTGCCGTTGATAAGAGGAATGAAATGAATATAACGGAATACATAACACACAATGGGGGCTACATATCGTCAGCTGAAGCCAAAAAGGTATCGCTATATGACCAGTTATTGTATGGTACGAGAACCGGACGAATTGTACGGGTGCGGCGAGGCGTGTATGCACTCAACAATGGGCTGGCCAAACAGATGATTGATGTTGAAACATTGGTACCGGGCGGTGTATTGTGTCTTTATTCCGCGTGGTCATACCACGAACTTACGACTCAAATTCCGCAGGCATACCACATTGCAGTAGAACGTACACGCCGTGTTACGCTTCCTGTGTTTCCACCTATAGAGCTTAGTTTTATGACACAAAAGGCTTACGGACTTGGAATTATAGAAGTGGAAATTGACGGTTTCAAAGTTAAAGTATATGATTTGGAAAAATCGGTCTGCGATGCCATCAAATATCGGAATAAGATAGGTTTGGACGTAAGTTCAGAAATATTCAATAACTATCTGTCACGCAAAGACCATGACATTACCCGCCTTTATGAATATGCATCGCAGCTGCGTGTGGGTAAAAAGATTGATGAACTGATAAAATTCCTACTATAATGGGCAAGACATATACAAATTCCGGAAAATCGGTTAAGGAACGGCTGCTTAATCTGTCAAGAGCGGAAAACTACAATCCGCAAATGATGATTTCCCGTTATATGCAGGAACGACTGCTTTATCGCTTGTCCATCAGCAACTATCGTGAAAGTCTTATTCTGAAGGGCGGTGCATTGCTTTACGCTCACGACCGCTTTGAAGCCCGTCCGACCTTGGATATAGACTTTATGGCAACCCATATCAACAATGATAAGGGGAACATTGAACGCATTGTCAAAGAAATATGCAATGTTGAATGTGCTCCTGACGGTGCCAGTTATGACGCTGATACGGTAGAAGCGGAGGATATAACGGTAAACAAGGAATATCACGGAGTTCGGGTTTCAGTCGTTGCTCATCTTGACACCGCCCGTCAGCGCGTATCTATGGATATAGGTTTTGGTGATGTCGTTACGCCTGCACCTCAAGAACTGGCTTTCCCTGCTTTGATTGATACCGTACCACAGCGGAGATAAAAGCTTATTCATTGGAAACTGTCGTTGCAGAGAAGTTTCATGCCATGATAGTGCTTTCTTTGGCAAATAGTCGTATGAAAGATTTCCTTGATGTCTATCGCATTCTGGTGACAGACAAGGTGGACGGTGAAATTCTGTCGGATGCCATTAAATCCACTTTTGCAAACAGAGACCAACTATAGGGAGAATCACCCCTTATTTACAGAAGAGTTTTTTGCATCAAAGGAACGCCAATCTTTCTGGAAAGGTTTTCTGCGTAAAATAAAATACCCGGAAGCCATAGATTTTCAGACTGTCGGCCTATTGATAAGAGAGCGGCTGAAACCTTATTGGGAATCACTATAAACCATTCCCGTCAAAACATGTAGAAAGTATCTCATGTATGTGAGGCAGTACAAAGAAATATGATTCCTGGAAAATAGAATATACAAGTCAGATTTTAAAATGACTGTTTTTTTTGGCAAGCCTCTTCTTTTTTGTAGCCCCTGTCATCCTGAGCACTGACAAAGGATCCTGTACATTTTTTGAGCAGGTGCAAAATAGAAACAATTGACTTTTAGACTAAAATTATTAACTTTGCAAGATGTGCAATCAAATGATAATTAAACAATAAGAAATATGGCTAAAAAATTACTGAAGAAAAATTCCGGATACAAATGGGAATTTGAGAATATCGGAGGCTCGACAAGAGTAAAAATCACCAAGGGTGAGGATCTGAAGCACCTTGCAGAGCTTGACCGTAAAATGTGGACTGTGCTTTCATGTCCGACCAAAGGGCTTGAAATCGACGAGAAAAGTCTCGCGTTCATTGCAAAAGACAATGGCAGTGTGATTCACCTTGATGATGTGGTAGCTACTTCGCAGTGGATCACTTCGGCTGTGAAAGACGCCGACCTGCTTCTTAAGAAGGAGGATTTCATTGATTTGAATGAAATCAACACCGGGAACGAAGCCGGACAGAAAATCTTCAATTCGGCAAAACAGATACTTGGGTATCTTGGAAAAGACGGCTCTGTGATTTCGCTCGCGGACATTGCTGACAGCGCTGCGATTTTCGGAAAAACCATATTCAACGGCGACGGCGTCATCACCGATGCCACAGCAGAGACTCCCGAGCAGAAGGAAGTTGTCGCTGCAATCCTCGCCACTCAGGGCAAGGCTGTCGACAGAAGCGGACTGGATGGCGTCAATGCCGAGCTTATTGAGAAATTCTATGCCGAGCTTGCTGCATACGCCGCGTGGAAGGATGCGGCCGTTGAGGCTCCTTTCGGAGACAAGACCGACGAGGCCATAAAGTTATATAATGCTTTGGACAGCAAGGTCAAAGACTTCTTCATGCGTTCACGTCTCGCGGCTTTCGCTCCTGACAGCGTCTCAGCCCTTGATGTCCAGACTGCAAGCATAGCCACAATCAGCGCTGACAACCTCAGCGAAAAGGTGGAAGAAATTGCTGCATATCCTATCGCGCGTGTGACTGGCAAGAGCGAGATTGCTTTGGATGAGCCTGTGAACCCTGCATGGGCGGCTGAGTTTAATGATTTGATGTCCATCGTGGTGCCGGAAAACTATAAGACACTCACTGAGGAGGATTGGAATGCGATAGGCGCCAAGTTCACCGCCTACACTGCCTGGGTAGCTGCCAAAGCGGGCAGTAGTGTTGAGGCTCTCGGCGAAGAAAAAATCCGCGGAATCCTCAAGGCTGACGGCAAGGCCTCACTGCTCGAACTCGTTGCAAGGGATCTGGCCGTAAAAGAGGATGCCGACAACATCGCATTGATAGACAAGTTCCTGCATATCCGCAGAGATTTCTTCACCCTGCTCAAAAACTTCGTGACTTTCCAGGATTTCTATTCTACAGACAAGTCCCTGAAAGCGATATTCCAGGTCGGTACCCTGATTATTGACCAGCGTGCCTGCCGCATCTGTCTTGATGTGGCTGATGCCGGAAAACACGCCGCCATGGCTCCTGCCAGCGGAATGTACCTGCTCTACTGCGACTGCACCGAGAAACTCAGCGCGGCCAAACGCAGCATAGTCGCAGCAATCACTTCCGGTGATGTGGGTGATCTTTATGTCGGTAAAAATGCGCTTTTCTATGACAACAAAGGTCTCGTATGGAATGCCGTAGTGACGAAAATTGTGGAAAATCCTATCAGCATAGGTCAGGCTTTCTGGTCTCCTTACCGCAGAATGGCCAAGACCGTGGAGAATATGATAAACAAATCTGCAGCTGAAAAGGATGCCAAGATAATGGCTGAGGCAAATGCAAAAATCACGGCCGCTCCTGCCGGTGATGCGACTGCCCAGGCTGCCGCTCCGAAATTCGACATCGCCAAATTTGCCGGAATTTTCGCTGCCATAGGTATGGCTTTGGGCATGATAGGTACCTTCCTCGCTTCTCTTGCCGAAGGCATCTTCGCCCTCAAATGGTGGCAGGATGTCCTCGTTTTTGTCGGTATCCTTCTCATTATTTCAGGCCCGTCGATGATCATGGCATGGATGAAGCTCCGCAGAAGAAACATTTCTCCTCTGCTCAATGCCAACGGTTGGGCTATGAACGCTTCAAGCAACATCAGCATAATGTTCGGCGCGACTTTGACCGATGTGGTCAAATTCCCTAAGTTGAAACTCAAAGACCCTTACGCAAAGAAAGGACTTCCTGTCTGGCAGCGTTGGCTTATCGCCACAGTCAGTGTAGCAGTCGTCGTTGTAGCCCTCTGGCTCTGTAACCTTTTCGCATGGGCCGGCTGGCATTCTCCTTTCTTCCCTGAAAAGGAAACCGTTGTCATCGAAGAAGTCATTGAGACTCCGACAGAAACTGTTGAGGCAAACCCTGCAGACGCCGCATCTGCCGAGTAAAATCAATTATGGAAAAGAAATATGTAGTCGGCTTGGGTGAGGCACTTTGGGATGTGCTTCCCGAGGGAAAGAAATTGGGTGGTGCGCCTGCAAACTTCGCTTATCATGCAGGGCAGCACGGCCTTGAATCAATCGCTGTGAGCGCTTTGGGCGAAGACAAGTTGGGCGACGAGATTGTGGAGCAGCTTGAGGCGAAGCAGTTGAATTATCACATGCCGCGGGTGCCATACGCTACAGGCACGGTTCAGGTGGAACTTGACGGTGAGGGTGTGCCTACCTACAATATCAAGGAGAATGTGGCATGGGACAATATTCCTTTCAGCGATGAACTCAAGGAGATTGCGCAGAATACGCGTGCAGTGTGCTGGGGCTCCTTGGCGCAGCGCAATGTGGTGAGCCGTGAGACCATCAACAGATTTCTTGACAACACTCCGGATGACTGCCTGAGGATTTTCGACATAAACCTGCGTCAGAATTTCTATACCAAAGAAATCATCAGCGAGAATTTTAAGCGCTGCAATGTGTTGAAAATTAACGATGAAGAGCTTGTGACCATCGGCCGTCTGTTCGGCTATCCCGGTCTGGATATGGAAAACAAATGCTGGCTCATCCTCGGCAAGTACAATTTGGATATGCTTGTGCTGACCTGCGGCGTGAACGGAAGCTATGTCTTTACTCCGGGCGCTATGTACTTCCAGGAGACGCCTAAGGTGGAAGTCGCTGACACTGTCGGGGCAGGTGATTCATTCACAGGTACTTTCTGCGCAGGCATACTTAAAGGCAAACCGGTCTGCGAGGCCCACAGGCAGGCCGTCCGCGTCAGTGCCTACGTCTGCACCCAGAACGGCCCTATGCCCGCCATGCCCGCCGACCTGAAGTATTAGCGTCCCTGTCATCCCGACCAAGCGAAGCGCGTGGAGGGATCTTGTACACTATTTGTAAGTGTCTGATAATATTGATTTTATTTGTTGGAACAGGATGCCATTCGTGGTATCCTGTTTTGCGATAATCTGCGGAGCTATGGTAAATATGATATACTTCCGCAGATTATTTTGTAAAAAGTTGCGGAACTGTGGTAAAAGAGGCTTGCAATATTGAATAATTACTTGTTATGATTACTATTGATATTACTGATATATTGTCACGGGATCTTAAATCACGATCACGGGCGGACGATTTGATGCTGTTTAGAAAATCGTTCATCTTGTGTAAATTTTACGCAAAAAATTTTGTTGTTCAAAATAAACATATTACCTTTGTTGCGTAATTTTAACACAATAATATATGGATAATATAAACAAGTCAGACGAAGAGTTGAAATACTGCTATAAGTACCCTCATCCGAGTGTAACGACCGACTGTGTCATTTTCGGATTTGATGGTACAAAATTAAGAGTTCTTTTAGTGCAACGAGGCATTGAACCCTATAAGGGGCGATGGGCTTTCCCCGGTGGTTTCATGAAGATGGACGAGAGTGCTGAAGATGGTGCGCTGCGCGAGTTGCAGGAAGAGACAGGTTTGGAGGGCGCATACATCCGGCAGTTCCACACCTTCACTGCACCACATCGTGATCCTCGTGAACGCGTTATCACTATCGCATACTATGCCTTGGTGAGGATGCAGGAAGTGAAAGGTGGCGATGATGCGGCCGATGCGCGGTGGTTTGCTTTGGATGAAGTGCCGCAGCTGGCTTTCGATCACGACCAGATACTCCGAAAAGCTGAACAGGCTTTGCGTCAGCAGATACACTTTGAACCCATTGGCTTTGAACTG
>JBJEBQ010000048.1:0-40610 GCA_051870215.1 Candidatus Cryptobacteroides sp.
CCGACAATGAAGTAAATCCTATGTATATTCCTATAAAGCACAGCGACCTGATGAGCAGATCCACATTCATTGCAAAAAACCTCCTGGTCTGTCCGCCTTTGAACACATCCTTGAAATCTGCAAAGCTGAAATCCGCAAAGACTTTCTTCCGATATTTCCCAAGCACAAGCAGCACGGCGGCAAGCAGCCCCGAATACTGGGCAATCACGGTTCCGACCGCAATTCCGGCATAGCCCATTCCATCATAATGCCACGAGCCGACAGTCAGGCCGAGAGCCAAGACAATGCTGAGCACAATGTTCACAATATTCACCACGAGGTCAGTCACCATCGAACTGACGCTGTCCTGCATACCCACAAACCAGCCTTTGAAAGCCATCAGGCCAAGAGTCGCAGGAGCCGCCCAAATACGGATAAAGAAATATTTTTTTGCAAGTACAGCCACCTCCGGAGTACAGTCCACAGCTAAAAACGCCAGTTTGATGAAAACCCACTGCAGAGAAAGAATGATAAAGGCTATGGCAAAGGAAATTCCTACGGCACGCGAAAATATCCTCGCACATTCCTTCCAGTTCTGCTGCCCGTAAGCCTGGGCCACAAGACCTCCTGTACTCACCCTCAGGAAAGAGAAATTCCAATAGAGCAGGTCCAGGAGCATAGTGCCTATGGTGATGCCGCCGATAAGAGTAGCCGCACCGCTGCCGGCAACTGTCAGATGCCCGGCAACGGCAATGTCCACCATACCGACAATTGGCACAGTGATATTCGCAAGCATACTCGGCAGGGCGAGTCTGAATATGTCTCTGTTGATTTTGTTCATTATCTGTACTTTTCGTCCTCCTCAAGCATTCCTATATAAGACAAATAACGGTCCGGACTGAGAGTTCCCGCGTCAAGAGCGGCCTGCACGGCACAACCAGGTTCATGGGTATGAGTACAAGGCGTGAAACGGCAGTCCTTAGCAAGTTCCAACAGTTCAGGGAAATACAAGCCTATTTCCTCTTTCTTCAAATCCACAAGCCCGAAACTGCGCAGCCCCGGAGTGTCTATGATGAAGCCGCCGCTCCCGAGAGGATACATTTCATAGAAAGTGGTCGTGTGCATACCCTGGACATTCGACTCGGAAAGTTCGCCCACACGAGGATTGAGCGAAGGGTCAAGCGCCTTGATAAGCGAAGATTTGCCCACGCCCGAATAGCCGAAAAAGAGCGAAACCCTGCCCTTGCAGGCCTCCCTGAGGGCCTCCACCCCTTCTCCGGTCTGAGCCGAGACACGCATTATTTCATAGCCTGCAGCCTTGTAGATTTCTTCGAAAATCTTTTCCTCCTGCCTTGCGTCATCTATGTCGACCTTATTCAGAACAATGGTCGGATGCACATTATAGACCTCGCAGGTAACAAGTATTCTGTCCAAAAAAGGCAACTTCACCTCCGGGTATTTCATCGTCATCACCACGAAAGCCCTGTCCACATTTGCAGCGATAATATGCGACTGACGCGACAGATTGGTCGATTTGCGGATTACATAATTCCTTCTCGGATGAATGGAAACAATGGCCGCAGGACTTTCCAACGTCGGATTGTCCTCCGCCTCGAAATCCACGACATCCCCCACTGCCACCGGATTGGTCGCAGTGCTGCCTTTCAGACGGATTTTACCTCTGAGCACAGCCGGAAAGACCTCCCACTGCGGCAGCTCGGAAAGCAGATAATGACTTCCCGTATGTTTCACAACCGTTGCCTGTCCCTTTCTCATTATTCTTCAGCCCAAATATAAACCTTATCCGAGCGGCGGAGCTTTTCCACCGGCACAGACATATTCTTGTTGATCGTGTCCAAATCAACAGGTATGGAGCAGAAAACTCCCTTGTCAGCCTGAGGCACAGGCTTTAAATCCACCCTGATTTCACTCACAACCGTTTCCACAACCCCGGTAGAAGGGCCCATAATAAGGACTCTGTCACCGGTCCTCAACGAAGCCGACTCAATCAGCACCTCAGCCACGTTCAACTTTGCAAACCAGTTGGTCACCTTGCCGCTGTACACCTTCTTGCGGGTGGACTTGCTGCCGTAAACTTCGCTCCACTGCCCAAGACGGGCTCCCTGATAATAGCCATCCCAAAAGCCCCGGTTGAACACTTCCGAGAGTTCCGACTTAAGCTCGGCAGCCAGTTCCGGAGTATATCGGCCTTCGCAGACCGCATCAGCGGCACGGCGGTAGCAGGAAGTGACTTTCTTCACATATTCAGCGGAACGCGCCCTGCCCTCGAGTTTGAAGACCGTCACGCCGGCCTCAATGATTTTGTCCATAAACTCAATGGTACACAAATCTTTAGGCGACATGATATACTTGTTGTCCACATGAAGCTGATTACCCGTGTCAAGATCGGTCACCTCATAGCCGCGGCGGCAGATCTGATAGCACGAGCCTCTGTTGGCGGACGCACCATACTCGTGAAGGCTCAGATAGCATTTGCCGGAAATGGCCATACACAGAGCTCCGTGGGCGAACATTTCAATTTCCACCGGACGGCCGCCCGGACCCTTGATCTGCTCTCTGTCAATTATATCCTTGATTTCCCTCACCTGATGGAGATTCAATTCCCTCGCCAGCACGATGACATCGGCAAACTGTGCATAAAACCTCAATGCCTCCACATTTGATATGCTCAGCTGGGTGGAAATATGCACCTCGACGCCAATCTCACGCGCATATGCAATGGCGGCCATGTCCGAAGCTATCACCGCGGTAATTCCGGCTTCTTTGGCGGCGTCCAGAGTCCTGCGCATATTTTCCAGGTCCTCGTTATAGAGGACAATATTCAAAGTCAGATAGGTCTGAACATTATGTGCTCGGCATTCGCTGCAAATTTCCTTTAGATCTGTCATCTTGAAATTGTTTGCCGAATGTGAACGCATATTCAGATTTTCCACTCCGAAATAAACGGAATTGGCACCTCCCTGAATCGCAGCACGCAGACACTCGAAATTGCCTGCCGGAGCCATTATATTCAATTGCATAGAAGCTGTTTTAAAATTAGTCTATAACTCAAGTTTCGCAAATGATAAAAAATTGTTCTGCCGGATTATTATTTTGTCCTGCCGAGAAGATTGTCGGCATAACGCTGCAGCATTTCCACCTGCAGATTGCCGAGGTTCAAGCTTTTGGCTGCACCCATAGCCCGACTGTGCCAGTCGGTGATTTCTTCGCGGGCCTCACCGGCCATATCCAATTTCCCATACAAAGCCTTCACGGCGGCAATTTTCTCCGCCTTCTCCTCAGCCGTAGCCACCGGAAGCTGCATTGCGGACAACAGCTCATCACGCAGACCGCACTCTGCAGCTTTCTCAAGAGCACGGGTCAGCAGCCAGGTCTTCTTGTTGTTCACAATATCGCCACCGATTTCCTTGCCGAAAACCGACGAATCGCCGTATGTGTCAAGATAGTCGTCAGCAATCTGGAAAGCCATACCGAGATTGAAGCCATAGTCATAAAGCGCGATGCTCCGCTCACGGCCGGCACCTCCGATAATCGCCCCCATCTGAGCCGCACAGGCAATCAGCACGGCCGTCTTCAGGCCTATCATCTTCATATAATCAGCCATAGGAATCTGCTCGATGTGCTCGAAATCAAGATCATACTGCTGTCCTTCGCACACCTGGGCAGCAGTGGTCGAGAACAAATCCAAAACTTCACGCAGCACCTTAGCCGGAGCATTCGCAATCAGCTTGTAGCTCTCGATTGACATCACGTCGCCCGAAAGTATGGCAGTGTTGTCATCCCATTTCTTGTACACAGTAGGCACGCCCCTGCGCACCGGAGCCTTATCCATAATGTCATCGTGGATCAGGGTGAAGCTGTGGAAGACTTCAAGCGCTGTGGCGGGCTTCAGAATTTCATCACAGAACTCGTCATTGAAAAGAGCATAAGTCAGAAGACACAGGCGCGGGCGCACCCTTTTGCCACCGATTTCAATCATATACCTGAGCGGATCATACAGTCCTTCCGGACTCTCCGTAAATTTCAGTTTCTCAAACATTTCTTTGAGTGCGGACTCGATTCTTGCCTCTTTTATCATAATTCAAAACAATTTATCCTGCAAATTTACTATTATTTTATCATATTTTACCTTTTTTCTCATCAAACTAAGTCCAGGCAATATCAAATACTTGCGACGGATATCACATTTGTTGAAATAATTTGTATTTTTGTACAGAACATATTTGAAAACACTATATGAAAACGACACTATACGCCCTGTTTTCAACAATTCTGACACTGTCATTATTGTTCACCGGCCATACAGCCAAGGCGGAAGAATTCAGCCACATCTCCATAGACGACGGACTCTCCCAGAACACTGTTTTCGCCATTGTCCAGGACAGCCTCGGCAGAATGTGGTTCGGAACGAGCAACGGCCTGGACTGCTATGACGGCTACAATTTCACCTCATATCGCCACGAGGACGGCAATGAAAGCAGCATTTGCCACAATAGCATACGCGCACTTCATTTCGACGGCTGCGGCAGACTATGGGTTGGCACAGGCAAAGGTCTGGCCCTGTTTGACGCAGGGAGCGAAAACTTCAGGAATTTCCTCGAAGGACGTCAGATAAATGACATCGTGGATATAGACGAAAACCATCTTTTAGTAGCATGCAGAGAGGGTTTTTACTGTATGGACAGCAATAGCGGCGAACTCGTCGACAGCTATCTCAACGAGATTGCAAACAATATAGAAGCGACAACATTTCTCAAGCACGGAAGCAAAATCTACGTCGGCACGGAAAGCGAATGCATATACGTCTATGACATCAAAAACCGGGAACTGCGCAAATTCGCAAGCATAAGCGGATTAAGACCAGTTCATGAAATGCTGGTTCACGACAACAATCTGCTGCTTGCAAGCGAGGGATCGGGCCTGTACTGCATTGATATGGACAAAGGCACAGTCAGCAACTTCAGCAGCGCAGACGGCAGTCTCAAATCAGACTATGTCAGGACTTTGAGAATATGCGGCGATGAGTTGTGGATAGGTACAGTAGGAGGACTGAGCATTTTCGATGGCAGGAATTTCAGACACTTGAATGCCTCGTATGATGACGAAGGGAGCCTAAGCCAGAATTCAATACGCTCAATCTGTTGTGACAACCAGGGCGGGGTATGGCTGGGAACTTTTTTCGGAGGAGTGAATTACTACCACAAAGAAGCGGACAGATTCCAGCACATTCAAGCCGGAAATTCGGATAAAAGATTGAGCAACAAGGTAATAAGCAGCATTGTGGAAGACAGTGACGGCAATCTGTGGATTGGCACGAATAACGGAGGAATAAATCATTATTTTCCTGACACGGAAAATATCAGGGTATATATGTCACCGAACAGTCCGGAAGACGTCAAAGCCATTCATATTGACGGAAAAGACATCTATGTGGGCTCACACGCAGATGGGTTGAGCATAATTCAGGGCGGAAAAATCAGAAAGCTCACGCAGAACAAGCTCGACATCTACGACATCAAGCCCAAAAATGCAGATGAGCTTTGGCTCGGAACATTGGAGGGCCTGTACAGCTACAACAAACTGAGCCGCCGGATAAACCAGGTCTATGATACGAGGGGAATAAATCTCAACGGACTGCGCATTCGCATGCTTTTCATTGACAGGAACAATATACTATGGGCAGCTGACGAAGAAAGCATAGAATGTTTCTCAAGCACCCCGGACGGCATGGCGGCCATCGAAATCACCGGGGAGGACTCAAATGAGAACATTTTGAATGCCATTGGAGGAATGAACTGTATATACCAGACTAAAAATGAAATCTGGATAGGTACTAAAAACGGCTTGTACTGCCTCAGTGGGCTGAATCTCGGAGAAACAGGCTACAAAGCGGCCAAAATCAGGCAATTCACTACAGCTTCGGGACTGCCGGACAACGTCATATACGGCATTGAAGAGGACAGCTTCGGCAGGCTTTGGCTCAGCACGGACAACGGTCTCAGCTGCTTCAACCCCATGTCAGAACTTTTCGTCAACTATACTGGAGACGTTGGCCTTCAGAGCCGCCAGTTCTGTCAATACGCCCACTGCCGTGCAAAGAACGGCACAATGTATTTCGGAGGCATCAACGGCATTACGAAATTCGACCCTGAAAAGCTGCAGAGCAACAGATTCACCCCAGCGCCTATCATCACCGGACTTAGCGTTTTCAACAAAGCTGTCAAAACCGGAGATGACAGCGGTGTTCTCCCCAAAAGCATATGTCTTACAGACAAAATCGATCTCTCGCATAAACAGAACTCCATTTCCATCAGATTCTCAGTCACCAACTATCTGGCTAAAAAGAACAATACTTTCGCCTACATGCTCGAAGGTTTCGACAAAGAATGGTACACAAGCACGGCGAATACAGTCTATTACTCCAACCTCAGCAGCGGGACCTACCGTTTCAAAGTCAAGGCGGCAAACAATGACGGCAAATGGAACGAAACTCCTACCGAGCTGATTATCAAGGTACATTCAGCATGGTACGCCACAAGCTGGGCGATATTCCTTTTTCTGGTCCTCGGACTCGGCATCACAACCGCAGCCATAATTTTCACCTACGAACACAAAAGGATGAACGACAAGATCATTCTTGATGAACAGGACCGTGAGCGTCAGGAAAATCTGCACCAGATGAAGACAAGGTTCTTCATCAACATGTCACACGAACTGCGTACTCCTTTGACATTGATCCTCAACCCTTTGCATGATATGATCGTCAGGGAGAGCGACCCGTGGATGCGCAAACAGCTGAAGTACATCGAGCGCAACACCAAGAGGCTCAGCTATATAATCAATCAGATGATGGACTACAGAAAGGCGGAACTCGGAGTATTCAAATTGAATGTGAAGCCGGAAATAGCCCAGAACATCCTTGCCGAGAATTTCGAATTCTACAGCAAGACCGCCAAAGACAAAAAACTGAAATACACCTTCATTTCGGACATCGAAGACCGCACTTTCTATATCGACGGCCAGTATGTCGAACTGATACTCAACAACCTGCTGTCCAACGCTTTCAAATACACGGACAACGGCTCTATCACGGTCAAAGCCTACGTCAGGGGCAACAATCTTGCAATCGAGGTGTCCGACACGGGCATAGGCATACCGAAAGCCGCACAGACGAAGATTTTCGAACAGTTCAACAGTGAAAACAACGACAACATAGGCAACGGAATCGGACTTTCGCTTGTGCAGAGGCTCGTGGAGCTGCATCACGGCACAATAGAACTCAGCAGCGAAGAAGGCAAAGGTTCCACTTTCACCGTGCTGCTGCCTCAGGACCTGAGCGTCTACAGTGAAGAGGAAATAGGACGGAACGACAGGAAAGAAAATTTCAGCGACAACACACGTGATATGTATGTCATTGAAAATGAGAACAATGACACTATAACCGAAAGCACCGGCGAGAAGAAAAGCGGAAAAATCCTTATGGCAGTGGCGAATCAGGAGGTGAGGGAATATATGAAGGAAGCCCTGTCGGGCAAATTTGAAATTA
Source organism: Candidatus Cryptobacteroides sp. (assembly GCA_051870215.1). Taxonomy (GTDB): domain Bacteria; phylum Bacteroidota; class Bacteroidia; order Bacteroidales; family UBA932; genus Cryptobacteroides. The sequence goes on from JBJEBQ010000048.1 coordinate 7,547, forward strand.
TCACTTCGGAGAAAACCGATGAAATCATGGAAATCCTGACGAATGACAACATTGATGTAGTGTTGGTGGACATGTCGGGAGAAAACGTGAAAATCTGCGCGAAAATCAAGCAGAACAACGACACGAGCTTCATTCCCGTACTTGTGATTTCCTCGAAGGCGGATGGCAGGCACCAGCTCAACGCAATGAAAGCCGGAGCGGATGATTACATCGTCAAGCCTTTCTCGATGGAAGTCCTCATAGCGAAAATACGGAATATCATACGCACGATGTTCCACCTGGAGGACAGGACCAGCGGAAATCTCTATATTGACCCGGAGAAGGTGACATTCAATGCAATGGATGAGAAATTCCTGAACCGGGCCATTGAAGTCGTGAATGCGAACATAGCCAATCCGGACTTCTCCACAGAAGAATTCGCCAAGGCAATGAACATGAGCCGTTCCAATCTGCACATACGTCTGAAAGCCATCACAGGCATCTCTTCTCTCGAATTCATACGGAAAATCCGTTTTGTGGAGGCCTGCCGGATGCTGAAGGAAGGCAGTCTGACCGTATCCGAAATCAGCTACAAGGTCGGTTTCAACAGTCCTTCATATTTTGCCACCTGTTTCAAAAAATACATGGGCTGTCTGCCTACGGAATATGGAAAATAATGCCATTCCGACCGATTTTTGTAATATAAGAAAAAAAATCGTATCTTTGCAGGCTTGATATGAAGAAAGGAACAAATAAATTATGGATTCCCCTTATTCTTGTCACAGTCGCTGTTGTACAGTCATTTGGCATAGACGCGGGAAGGGCAGCAGGCTGGTTTTCACAAGGTGACAGCCTTGGCGTTGCCGTTCCATCCGATTCTTCATCACTTTCTATCGCAAAAAACGCATCGGACTCACTTCACCCCCTTGATTCAGCCCTCAAAACGATAGCTGCCGATTCCACTGCCATGGCGGATTCGGCAAGCCGGACCGTTACAGACAGCACCGCTGACTCATTGCAGACCGAAGATGAACAGATACTGCTGACGGCACGCGACACGATCATTCCTCCTGACTCACTCAGACTCAGCGACCCATTCAAATTCAAATATTACGTCGCAATCAAAGACTCCGCCACCCTCGCGGAAACCAGGGACTCGCTCATGGCCGCAGCCGACACCCTCGAACTGCACAAATTGGATTCTCTCTATTTCAAGGACAGCACGGAGACCGCTACGGCGGCGTTCATCTCATGGTACAGTTCCCTGAGCAAAAAAGAGAAACGGGCATACAAGAAAGAGCAGAAGAAAAAAAAATATGAACAGGAACTGCCTGCAAAAATAGCCGAAATGAACCGCAAGGCCGAAATCAAAGACAGCCTGCGTGCCGTAAAGGACAGCATTATCGGCGCTACCCCACGCGTCCTTGAGACCTTCGCCATCCCGGATTCAATGCAATTCAAGCAAATCATCACCTGGACCAGGGACATCAATTTCCCTGACGTGGCCCTGCACCCGCACGACACTTCATATCAGGCAGCCTACTACGATTTTCCAATCACGAAAAACGACGTCAATTCCACCTGGCTCGGCGTAGCGGGTTCTGCCGCACAGTATTACAACTTTTTCCAGCGCAAGGAAGAGGACAATGCAATTTTCTTCACGCCTTACCGAATGTGGGGAGTCTCCGCTGACGATGTCCCTTTCTACAACACAAAGACACCTTACACGATTTTAGGCTATTCCGGCACACTGTTCAACGGAAGGGAAAAGGAGGAGATGAATGTAAGGCTGTTCACCACCCAGAACATACTCCCGTCATGGAACGTCACTTTTGAATACCGGCTTTTTGGCAGCAACGGACAGCTTCAGAGGGAGGCCACAAAAAACAAACAGGCCGTCATCACCACAAATTTCTTGGGGAAACGTTATCTCCTGCATGCAGGCTACATCTTCAACAAGATTAACCGTTCGGAGAACGGAGGTATCACCGACATAAGCTGGATCAGGGACACCACCGTCAACGTGAGGGAAATTCCGGTCACTCTCTCCCAGGCAAAAAACACTGTGACCAAACACACGGTATTTGCCGACCAGAGCTACCGTATACCTTTCGATTTCACCGCAATAAAGGAAAAGAAGGCGAAAAAGAAGCTGCAGGCACACAGAGACAGCATCCGGACTTACGGAGACAGTCTCGCAATAGCGGCCATGAATGAGGAAATCGCAAGAGAGAAGGAAGCCGAGGCTGAAAAAGACGCAGTGGAAGAGGTCAATAGAAATGTCACCACAGCCTTCATAGGCCACAGCAGTGAATTTTCAATTTTCAGCAAATACTACAAGGACATCATCCAGACAAGCGATATTACGGGCAGGGATTTCTACAACAACGCTTTCTACATTCATCCGACCAACAGTTCGGACTCGATGAGGGTGATGAAATTCGAGAACAAACTTTTCCTCAGACTCCAGCCGTGGGCAAGCGACGCCATTCTTTCCCGCATCGACGTGGGGTTGGGTGACAAATGGCTCAATTATTACAATTTCTCCCCTATGGGCTACCTCGGAGCGAAAAACAACACAAACCTCAATTCGCTCTACGTTTACGCAGGTCTGAAAGGCCAGTATAAGAACTACCTGGAATGGAACGCCCAGGGAAAATACAATTTTCTCGGCTATGAGCTCAATGATTTCGGTGTATTCGCCAATGTCAACATGAGTTTCTATCCTTTCCGCCGCGACCGCAAGAGTCCGCTGAGCCTCCTCCTGCATTTCGAGACGACTCTCAAAGAACCGGACTACTACCAGCAGCACCTGCTGCACAACCATTACAGATGGGACAATAATTTCAGCAAAATATCCGTAACAAAGGCCCAGGCAACCCTGTCCATTCCGCGCTGGGGCTTTGAGACCGCCTTTGGATATGGCCTGCTGAGTAACAATATATACTACGACACCCAAGGTATCGTACGACAGAACAACAAGGCAATGAGTGTTTTCACCGCATTGCTCAGAGAGGATCTGACATTATGGAAATTCCATCTGGACAACAGAATTTTGTTTCAGTACTCTACCGACAGTGAAGTACTGCCTCTGCCGCTGTTGTCCCTCAACCTCAGGTATTACCTTCAATTCACTGTCGTGAAAGACGCAATGGACATGCAAATCGGAGGTAATCTGCTGTATAACACGCTTTGGTATGCCCCGGCCTACAATCCTAACGTCGGAGTGTTCCACAACCAAAACACGCAGAAGTTCGGAAATTGCCCGTATCTGGACGTGTTCGTGAATATGCAGTGGAAACGTGTGTGTCTTTTCCTGAGAGTTGAAAACGTGACGATGGGCAAACCGGACAACAAGGCTGACTATTTCTCGGCCCGGAATTACATTGCCCACCCGCTTACGTTCAAAGTCGGTATTTCCTGGCCTTTCTACATCAGTCCGGGCAGAGGTAAGAACGCACAAAGCGGTAACGCAGGCGCAGGCTCAAATGAGTCGGTCGGCGGAACGCGGCTTCCTGGCGGCTTGTCTGCCGGCAATAGCAGGATGAGTGCACAAAGAAGATAAAAATGAAATTAACGAAAAGAGAAAACGAAGTTTTAAGAATCTGTGCCGTGATGGCATTGTTTGTAAGTCTGGTTCCGCTTTGTGAACTTGGAAGTAATCTGAATGGTGCAAGCAGTGAAATGGAATTTCACGGAAAGGACATAGTCTGCGCGCTTGGCGGTATTGAAGGAGGCTACAGCCTCGACACTGACATGAATTATGAGATTCTGCAGTCTTTTGCCAAGGACCACCATTGCAATATTGAAATTGTTGCGGCAAGTGATGCCGCATCGTATGCCGATTCTCTGAAAGCGGGCAAACTGGACATTCTTGTTCTGCCCGCAGATATGGCAACTGACGGACTGAGGCTGTCCAAGCCTATAAATGAAAATTCGGTCTGGGCGGTGAAGGAAGACAGGGAAAGCCAGGTCAAGAACCTCAACCGCTGGATCAGCTACTACGAAAATTCGGACGAGTATGCAAGCCTGATGAGCAAGTATGCACGTTCATACAACCCTCACACAAGAGCTGAGAAAGGCATAATATCAAAGACAGCAAGTCCATACGACGAGCTGCTTAAGAAATATGCGAAGGAGTTGGGTTGGGACTGGAAAATGCTTGCGGCTGTGGCCTATCAAGAATCCAAATACGCGATTGGTATGCGTTCTTCACGCGGAGCGGTCGGTCTGATGCAGGTAATGCCTTCCACAGGCAGAATTTATGGTGTTGACAATCTGCTTGATCCGGAGAACAATATCATGGCGGGCACACGCCACCTCCTTCGTCTTCAGAATATGATGAAGAAGCAGGGCCTTGAAGGAGAGGAGCTTGTGAAGTTCACTCTTGCAGCCTACAATGCAGGCGAAGGCAGGATACTTGACTGCCGTAATTTTGCTGCTTCCAGGAATCTGGACAACAACAAATGGGAAGAAATCGTTTCAGTGATTCCGCTTATGCGCGAGAGCAGCATTCTCTCCGAAGAATCCGTCAAGCTCGGAAAGTTCCAGGGCACAGAGACCATTGCATACGTAGACAGCGTCATGTCTTTGTATCATGACATCTGCGCCACAGTGATGTAAGACAAATCAGCGGCAGGGTAAGTTTAGAGAGGCCAGCCACCCTCGGCTCGTTAGAGGGAGGGGCCCGCGCCATAGGCGTGGGAGGGATGAAGTCAGAACTTGTTCTGACGGAACCTCTCTAAACTTACCCTGCCGCTGATTTAGATTATTGCTGTCTGATGGTAGTGGCAGGGTCGACCTTTGAGATAAAGATACAAGGAATGAGAAGCAGCAGCATAATGACTGCAAAAGCTGCAAGGTCGGCCAAGAGGATGTAAGGGATATTGAGACTGACAGGAACGAAGGAAACAAAATAGTTCTCGGCGGAGAGTCTCAGCACATGAGTGAAATATTGGATGCCGCAGAGCAGAAAAGCCAAAAGGTTGCCGATGAGCATACCCTTGGCGACGTGCACCGCAGAAGCTGAAAGGAAGACATGCGCAATCTGACCGTCACGCATACCGAGAGCCTTGAGCATTCCTATGGTCGAAATGTTTTCGAAAAGCATAATCAACAGTCCTGAAATCATATTGAAGCCTGCCACTATCGTCATGAGAATCAGAATGAAATAGACATTGAAATCAATGAGATTGAGCCAGTCAAAAATCTGAGGATAGCGGTCGGCTGAGGATGACGCAATCACCGGAGCGCTGCTTTCCTCTGAATATGCATTTACATAAGTGCCTATCCGACGGCTCGCCTCCTGCATTTTCGCTTCAGCTTTCCATGCCGGCGCAAGATAAATGTCAAAAGCGGACACAGCGGATTCATCCCAGCCGTTGAGCCTTCTGAAATCCTCAATATCAGCCAATACAACCAATTTGTCATCCGTCTGCAGCACAGGTTCATAGACAGAAGTCACAGTGAATCTGCGGACTTTGACCTTTTCGCCCACGAAATAAACCAACATCCTGTCCCCTTCATTCAATCCCGCAATCTGAGACAGACGAGAAGGGATGCTCACTCCCAAAGACGTCGAATCATGCCTCTCGACAGCCTTGAAAACCACCCCATGGATAGTCTCCCCGTTCTTGACTATACCGGTGCGCCAGATGACAGGCTCCACCGAAGCCACGCAGTCGAGCTCTTCAATATAAGGAAGATACGCAGGATGGGCCTCGATTGGAGAACTTTCGTCCATCGCATTCATGCTCGGAGGCGTCAGACTTACATCCGCAGTCATCAGCGACAGCCCGCGACGGATTTCACTGCGGAACCCCGACGACACAGCCACGGCAACGATCATCACAAGGAAACTCACGGCTATGCACACCATAGCAATGTCCCCCTTGAATCTGATTTTCCGTGATATGAAATCCGCAGCGTTCAACTTGGCAATAAATAGATTTTATCCTGCAAAAATACAATTTTATCATGACAAAAGGCCGTTTGAGATGAAAATTTCGGCAGAAATTTGGGATTACGGACGAAATAAAGTAAATTTGAAAAAGAATACAATATTATAAAACATGGCAAATAAAAATATAACAAACGTACTCGTACGTTATTCCATCGCGACCGTGGGTTTGGTTTTCGTAGCAATAGGAGTCGCACTTTCCATCAAATCAGCTTTGGGCACAGCACCGATTTCCTGTCCTCCTTACGTCGTGGCCCTCATCGGAGGCCTGAGCGTCGGCGGCTGGACTGCTGCAATGCACGGACTTTTCATTTTATTGCAGGTAGCCCTCCTTGGAAAGCGTTTCAGACTCTCATACCTTATGCAGATTCCGGCAGCTTTCGTCTTTGGCTTCCTGACTGACGCGGCCATCTGGGCTTTTGAATGGATACATATTACAAGCTATATGTCAAAGTTTTGCCTGATGCTGCTCTCCTGCATAGTCACCGCTTTCGGCATCGCCATCGAAGTACGCTCAAAAGCCTGGATGCTCGCCGGCGAACAAACCTGCGTGGTGTTGTCTGACGTGACGAAAATCAAATTCAGCAATGTGAAAATCGCCTTTGACTGCTCTCTCGTCATCATCGCCGCACTCATCAGCTACATAGCATTCGACAACTGGTCCGGCAACGGCATAAATGAAGCGGTAATCCGCGAAGGCACACTCGTCTCCGCAGTCATCACCGGCCTGATAATCAAGCTATTCGAGAGACCAGTCGACAAAATCATCGGCCGCACCATCGACAGTCATATTTAAACTCAGGACACACAGGCAATTTTACTGTCTGTCAAGATAGTCAAGCCGGGCCTGGGTGGAGCTGCGTTCGGTGTCGGGACAATAACGGAGCATCATGCGGAGATATTTTTTCTCGGCCTTGACATCCTTTTGGCGGCGGGCGGCAAGGGCACAGTTACGCATTGCGAGATAATTGGAAGGGTCCTTTTTCAGGACTGTGTTGTAGTATTTCAAAGCCTTTCTGTAGTTCTGCTCAGCCACGAGATAATAGCTGCCGAGATTGCTGACGAAAATCATTTCTTTCGGATATTGCTTCGACATCGTTTCCGAGAGGGTTTTAAAAGCCTTGTAGGAGCGCGGCGAAGCAATAGTATAGAAGGTATAGCAATACTCCTGCATTGCTCCGGTAAAAAATTCGTCGTCTACAGCCTTGCCCTCGTATTTCCAGTTCGGCTTGGTCTTATATAGCCCGACAATCTGAAGCAGATAGTCCAAAGCCATATCAGGACTTTCCTTTTCGTATGACAGGTAGGCATTTGCCTTGGCGAAAAGGTAATCCATGTCAATAGGATGGAATTTTATTGCCCTATCAATGGCTGAAACGGCCTGGCCGAAAAGTTCGTCATCAAAAACAGGATCCTCGAAATAATAGACATCGGCTCCGGTACTGTCCTTCAGGGCGATAAGCGGATCCTGGCCCAAATATTTCTTAGCCGGAAGCTTGATGGCCTGAGTGCTGCGGGCTTTGTTGAAATAATAATTGAATTTGCCCATGAGCATGGCGGCGGAGGTGGAATCAGCCTTCTCCCAATTGTTCAGCACGGTCTCGACTCCAACGCCGGCAGGGCCGAATTTTGACACCAAATTATCATATCTCTGCTGATAACGTGCAGCCTCGGCGGCATCCTGGGCAAAAACAGAAAGCGGCAGCAAGGCCATTGCAAATACTATAGTCAAACGTTTCATTTCCATCATTTTAAGTAAGCATATAATCGTCATGGAGCTTCATGCCGCTCCACATTTTATATATCCATACGGATACGACGGCTCATAGGATGCAGATTGTTACAGCGGTTTCCGAGATTTTTCACGAAGCCAAGCCCCCGTGAGCCATATTTCAACAAAACATATCCCCTTTCAGCAACAGGCAGCACAATTGCGTCCCTGTGCAAAAATTTCAAAGCAGTCTCCCTGTCGACTTCAACAGAAGGGAAAGCACCGTCGCGCAGAATGACGCTAAGCGCAAGATCCGCATCCGGCACTAAATCCTTGCCTTTGATAGTTCCCACTGCAGTTCCAGCGGCTATCACGTGAAGAAAAGCCTCCGCAAAAGTCACCTCTGCAGAAATATTTTCAGGAACAGCCACGACCGTTTCTCCCTTAAGCTTCAAAACAACAGGAAGAGTAAACAAATCATTTATTTTGACAGCCAAGGCTTTATCATCCAAAGCCTTATATTTGGACTGGCGAAAACTGGCCGAAGACTTCCAATCAAGCCCGGACGTCTTTCTCAAACTTGCGCAATACTGTCCTTCCCCGGGTACAAAACCCGGCACGAGCGAATATCCGAATTCCGTCCTTATCACTCCACTGCCATCCAAATCGTTGCTTATCAGCTCAGCACCAAGATTTTCAGCTATCCACTGGACATTCCCGTCATTTTCGCGACGGTTGAAAGTACAGGTAGAATAAATCATTATTCCTCCGGGTGCAAGCGCGTCCCAGACATCTGCGATTATCCTGCGCTGCCTTGTGCGGCAGAGTTCCACATTGTCCTCCGACCACTGGGCCACAGCCTCTTCATCCTTGCGGAACATTCCCTCTCCCGAGCAGGGCACATCGGCTACAATGAGGTCAAACCAGCCTTTCATACCCGAAAAAGCCTTAGGGTCATCATTTGTCACCACCACATTCGGGTCGCCCCAAAGTGCCACATTGTCAGCGAGCACTCCGGCCCTCTGCTTCATCACCTCGTTGGAAACCAATATAAAATTCTCTCCCACAGCCGCCCTCAACGATGCCGCCAAGTCAGTGGTCTTGCCACCGGGAGCAGCACACAAGTCCAGGACTTTCAGCATCCTGCCATCGGAAGCCACAGTTTTCAAAACTTCGCGGAACAGATGTCCCACAAACATTGACGAACTGTCCTGTACATAATAACAGCCCGAATGAAATGCCGGATCAAGGGTGAATTTCGGACGCCCGGCAAGTATTCTTCCAAAGGGCGACCATTCCACTTTTTCGCCTTCAGGCAGACAAGCGGAGGCATTGTATTTCAGAGGATTAAGTCTGACAGAACATGACGCCGGACTGTCAAACGCAGAAAAAGCGACACGGGCTCTTTCCTGCCCTATCGCCTCTTCCATCATCTCCCTGAAACGGGGATTCAGCTCCATACTATGACGGGAAATTATTCGGTTTGAAACCCTCAGGAAACATTGATTCGTCCACTCCCTCGGGCATACGTCCCTCAGATACAGCCACCAAAGCGTCCACAACCTTGTTCAGAGCGTCTTTGATCTTGCCTCCGATGAGGGTTTTCATCATGAAATTGAGGTCGGCAGACAAGTCAATGTAGAAATCCGTCTTGTAAGGATCTGCAGCTGAGGCATCAAAATGCATGGTAATGTTGAAACGGAAAGGCGCGTCGTTGTCAGCAAGTTCCAGACGTGAATACGGAGTTCTCTGAACCATTTTCACACCTATATTAAAGCCCTGCACCATAAAATCGAGAGTGTCGTAATCGGCAGAAACCATTTCCTTTTTGTCCTCAGGCAAGAGTTTCACGACATTACTCAAATCGCAGAAGGCCATATACAATTCATACGGAGCCTTGGAAACCGTACCGTGTTTGCTTTTATATTCAGTCATATTTTAAATTATTTGCAATTTATTTTATTCCTTAATTATTATTACCTTTGCCTTTAATATACAATTTACAAAGTTAGCAAAATATCGGTACAATGCATAAAATCTATTTTGAAAAAAGATGTATCATCATCTGCCCGCCGAAGGAGAAGGCGCTTTCCGATGCAAATGCAGTGGAATTCAAGGTCGGAGATGACCTCGATGTGCACGCCTTTATCAATATGTTTGAAATTTCGGACTCGCTGCACAAAATCTATATCCCGACCGATGATGTGGAAGGAACGTACAAAAGGATATGCAGGGAATTCGTGGAAGTGAATGCCGGCGGAGGATTGGTATGCAACCGGCGCGGAGACTATCTGCTCATCAACAGAAACGGGCTCTGGGACCTGCCGAAGGGACATCAGGAGCCTGGCGAGGACATTTCAGTGACTGCGCTCAGGGAGGTCGAGGAGGAGACCGGAATCCAGTCGCTTGAGCTCGGAAGCCTGATATGCATTACCGACCACTGCTACCGCCGGAACGGGATGTGGCACCTCAAACACACATGGTGGTACAATATGACGGACAACACGACAGACCTTACCCCACAGCGCGAGGAAGACATTTCAAAGGCCGCCTGGGTGGCGAAATCTTCGCTGCCGCCATTCCTGACCAATACTTTTCCGTCGATAGTGGAAGTCTTCCGCGAAGCCAAAGTATAGCCGGTACTCCAGAGTTCAGACAAGTTTTTTGCTAAAAATCTCAGAAATTGTGAAACAAAAATAAAAAAATATCGTATAATGTAATGATTTGTCGCAACTTGCACGACATAAAGAACAAAATACGGAAAAATTTAGAAGTATAGAAAGGTATTTAGCATGAAACTTTCACAATTTCAATTCAATCTGCCGGCAGAGAAGATTGCCCAGGAACCTACAAGATGGAGGGACGAGTGCAAACTCATGGTGCTCCACAAAGATACAGGAGAGATAGAGCACAGGATTTTCAAAGACATCATCGACTATTTCGGAAAAGGTGACGTATTTGTGCTCAACGACACAAAGGTTTTCCCTGCCAGGCTATATGGAAACAAGGAAAGGACAGGAGCTGACATTGAAGTATTCCTGCTCAGAGAACTCAACAGAGAACAGAGGCTTTGGGATGTAATAGTTGATCCCGCAAGAAAAATCCGTATAGGGAACAAATTGTATTTCGGTGAGGATGAATCTCTTATAGCTGAGGTAATTGACAACACCACTTCACGTGGAAGGACACTGCGTTTCCTATATGACGGTCCGTACGAGGAATTCAAAGAGACGCTCTACAGCCTCGGAGAGACACCTGTACCGCAGTGGGTCAAAGCAAAAGTGACCCCTGAAGACGCTGAGAATTTCCAGACGATTTTCGCCGAGCATGAAGGGGCGGTTTCAGCTCCGGCAGCAGGCCTGCATTTCAGCCGTGAGCTATTCAACAGAATGATACTCAAGGATATCGAGAAAGCCTTCATCACTCTGCACATGGGTATCGGACATTTCAGAGAAGTGGACGTAGAGGATCTCTCAAAGCATAAAATGGACTCGGAGCGTCTGATTATCACCCCTGAGACGGCAGCTGTCATCAACAAGGCCAAACACGCAAACCGCCAGGTGCTTGCCGTTGGTATTACCGTTATGCGCGGCCTGGAAACTTACGTGACAACCAATGATGAGGTCAATCCATTCGACGGCTGGACCAACAAGTTCATCTTCCCTCCTTACAGATACGCTGTTCCTACAGCCATCGTATCGAATTTCCACCGCCCCGGCTCTACCATGCTGATGTCAGTGGCTGCTTTCGGTGGCTATGAAAACGTCATGAAAGCTTACAAGACAGCTCTTGAACAAGACTACCGTTTCGGTCCATACGGCGATGCACTGCTAATTCTGTAGAAACAGATTTAACATAGGATTGCAAGAAAAAGCAAAATATTAAAAATCGCCAAAAGATTTTCAGAAATCTGTGCTGCGGCTTGCCGTAGTGCAGATTTTTCTTTTAATTTTGTCTCTCCGCACTGTCATTAAGCCCGGTGTTTTATTGTCATTCCGGCCGGACGCAGCGCATGGATAAAGCTTGCACCCATATTGCAGATAACACAGCTTTTGTAAAACAGAAGAATTCAAAAAAAGATAAATGTACAACAAGAGTGACGAAACAGTGGCGCTTTGCGCACTGAACAAAAGTTTTGGGAGCAGACCGAAAACAGCGATTGCACTGTTGGAGGCTTTCGGGAGTGCATGTTCGCTGTATTCGCTGGGCCGAAGCGATTTGGACAAGCTGCCCAGGACTGTGGCAGAGGGAATACAGCCGAGGGATCTGGACAGCGCGGCAAGGGAATTGGCGGCACTGAAAAGGTTCGGAGTAAGTTTTATCGGCTACACCCTCGACAGCTATCCGCGGCTCCTGAAAGAGTGTCCCGACCCGCCGGTCGGGCTGTATGTGCGTGGAAACACGCCGCCGGAGCGGCTTTTTGCTCCGCGCAAGAGAATAGCGGTAGTAGGAACACGGGATGCCACAGCCTACGGTACAAGCTGGTGCAGCAGACTCGTTGACGCCCTTGGGCGCACGGCCGGAAAACCTGCAATCGTCAGCGGCCTGGCTTTCGGCATAGACATCGCCGCGCACCGCGCTGCCATAAGTGCCGGCCTGCCCACAATCGCAGTGCTCGCCACCAGTCCGAACACAATCTACCCGGCCCTGCACAGCGACTTCGCACGTCAGATGTGCGAGACTCCGGACTGCGCCATCATCAGCGACTACCCTCCAGGCACTCCGACCATGCGCTACAACTTCGTCCGGCGCAACCGCATCATAGCAGGGCTATGCGACGCCACCGTCCTCATCGAATCCGCCGCAAAAGGAGGCGGCATGATTACCGCCAACCTCGCATTCTCCTACAGCAGAGAAGTCTACGCCCTGCCGGGACGCATAGACGACATTCACTCGGCCGGATGCAACCGCCTTATCCGCGCCAAAGTCGCAGAGCCCATTTCCGACATCGGCAGTTTCATCGAAGCCCTCTGTCCCGACTCCGGCCGGAGCGTGTTCAAAGCCATTTCTCCGGAAGAAATAGCCGAACGATACAAAAACGGTCTCCCTCCGCAGAAAGTCAGGCTCATGACCGCAATACTCAGTCTCATCATGTCTTCCCATGGCATCACCGCCGAAGACATAGCCACGCGACTTGATGTCCAATACAATTCAGCGGCAGAACTCGTCTTTCTTCTCGAAGCCGACTCGATAATTCGCACGGATTTGTTCCAAAGATGTTTTATGAACGCAAAAAATCCCTAAATTTGCAGAAAACGGTCCCGGCAGGCAGTGTGGGTTTGGAGAGGCCAGCCACCCTCGGCTCGTTAGAGGGAAGGACCCACGCTGTAGGCGTGGGAGGGATGAAGTCGGAACAAAGTTCCGACGGAACCTCTCCAAACCCACACTGCCTGCCGGGATGCATGACAAGTTTTTTATTATGCAGAATTTCATAGATACACACTCGCACCTTTATGATGAAGCCTTCGCAGGCGAAGAGGACGCGGCCGTGAAAAGAGCCGTGTCTGCCGGAATCAGCAAAATGATTTCAGCGGACATCAGTTCCGCCACACGCGAAGCCATGTTCACTCTCGCAGACAGACATCCCGGCACAGTCTTTCCCACACTCGGACTCCATCCCACCGAGACTGACGCCTCATACGGCACCGAGCTGGAAGCCATCGAAGACATAATCTCACGCAAAAAGCGGAAAATATGGGCCATAGGCGAAGTCGGGCTGGATTTCTACTGGTCACGTGAATTCGAGAAAGAGCAGAAAGAGGCCTTCCGCAAACAGCTCGAATATGCCCGCAGGCTTGACCTTCCGGTAATAATCCACTCCCGCGAAGCCACGGAAGCCATTTTCGACATACTGGATGAGTGCCACGGAAAGGAACTCCGCGGAGTCTTCCACGCCTTCAGCGGCTCGATTGAGACCTACAGACGCATAGAAAAATACGGTGGATGGTACGTAGGCATAGGCGGAGTGCTTACATTCAAGAAGGCATCCATAGCCGAGACCGTCAAAAGCATTCCCCTCGACCATATTATATTGGAGACAGACTGCCCCTATCTCACCCCGGCACCCCACCGCGGGCAGCGCAACGAAAGCGCCTACATTCCTTTCATTGCCGGAAAACTTGCCCTGCAGAAAGGCGTGGACATAGCGGAAGTCGCCGAGACCACAACAAAGAATGCAAAACAGTTATTCAGAATATGACATACAAACACAAATCCTCCCTCCTGCTGATCTACACCGGAGGTACAATAGGAATGAAAGAAGACGTGACATCACGTGCCCTCGTGCCTTTCGACTTCACCCAGATACTCGAAGAAGTGCCCGAACTCCGCAAATTCACCTGCAGGCTCGATACCTTCACCTTCGACCCGCTCATCGACTCCTCCGACGTGGAACCTTCGCTCTGGCTGGCCCTCGTACAGCTGATTGAGGAGAAATACGACGAATACGACGGCTTTGTCATACTGCACGGCACCGACACCATGGCATACTCGGCCTCAGCCCTGAGCTTCATGATAGAAGACCTGACCAAACCGATAATTTTCACAGGAAGCCAGCTTGCCATCGGCGTGCCCCGCACCGACGGCAAGGAAAACCTCATTTCATCCGTTGAAATAGCATCTGCAAAAGACGCCCTCGGACACGCCCTCGTACCTGAAGTCTGCATATGCTTCGACAACATACTGATGAGAGGCAACCGCACGACCAAAATAAACTCCAACAACTTCCGCGCGTTCGAATCCGCAAATCTGCCGCCGCTCGCCGAAGCCGGCATCAGCATCAGATACAACGACAGCGTCATCATCAAGCCCAAAGACTGGAGCGTAAGACCGTTTTTTCACAAAAGACTCGACACCAGCGTATCCATACTTAAGCTTCACCCCGGCATCACCGAACAGGTCGCAAGGAACATACTCTGCGGCACGGAAACACGTGCCGTAATACTCGAAACCTACGGTTCGGGCAACGCTCCGTCAAAAAACTGGTTTCTCCCGCTCATCAGGGAAGCCTCATCCATGGGCAAAATCATACTCAACATAACCCAATGCCTCAGCGGAGGAGTCAACATGGACATCTATGCCACAGGAAAGGGCCTGAAAGACGCAGGAGTGTGCAGCGGCTATGACAGCACGACCGAAAGCGCCCTCGCAAAACTATTTTATCTGATGGGTGAAAACCGCGAAAATTCGGTTGTAAAGGCACTCATCGAAAGAAATCTGCGCGGTGAGATTTCCAAATAGGCAAGACACGTACAAGTTTAAAAATACAATTTTAGGGCACAAAATTTTTGATAGTATTAAATTTATTGCTAAATTGCAGCGATTTTGAAGTAGGCGTATTGCACTACGCCGGCAACGAACGGAAAACAACTATAAATAAATTTTAATAACGTTAAATTAATTAAACACACAAAAACAATTATGAAAAGATTTTTCATGTTTTTGGCAGTAATGGGCTTGATGGCCTTTTCTGCACAGAGCGCAGCAGCTCAGGATCAGACAGATGAAGCAGCTGCTACTGAAGCTACCGAAGCTGTAACTGAAACAGCTACTGCACTTGAGGCTCCTGAAGAAGTTCCTCTTCACCAGGCTCTCAAAACTAAATTCATCGAAGGTGGCGCCGGCTTTATGGCCCTCGTTATCATCTGTCTTATCCTCGGTCTTGCTCTTGCAATCGAAAGAATCCTTTACCTTTCTTTCTCAAAGACCAACACCAAGAAGTTGCTCGCCAAAGTTGAGGCCGCTCTCAACGAAGGTGGCGTAGAGGCTGCCAAAGAGGTTTGCCGCAACACACGCGGACCTGTCGCAAGCATTTTCTACCAGGGTCTTCTCCGTATGGACCAGGGCATTGAGGTTGTAGAGAAAACAGTCGTTTCTTACGGTTCAGTTCAGATGAGCCAGATGGAGAACGGCCTTTCATGGATTTCCCTCTTCATCGCCATCGCACCTTCACTCGGATTCTTGGGAACGGTTATCGGTATGATCCAGGCATTCGACGCTATCCAGATTGCAGGTGATATGTCTCCAAACGTTGTTGCAGGTGGTATGAAGGTCGCTTTGATCACAACCGTAGGTGGTTTGATCGTTGCCGTCATCCTTCAGATTTTCTACAACTACATTCTTTCACAGATCGATGGTCTCACAATTGAAATGGAAGACGCATCAATCTCATTGATCGACGTTTTGGTTAAATATCAGGCTAAATAATTATCACTACAATGTACGCTAAAGTTATAAAATGGTTATCATGGGCATTGCTCCTCGCGAGTGTTGTCATCGGTGTCCTCGGATTCATTATCGGATTCGACGCCAACGGTGATGCACCTGTCGACACTTTGCTCTACTGGGCGTATGCAATGGTGGGTTTGACTTTGGCAGCAGTTCTTATCGGCGTTCTCATCATCAACGGCATGAACGACCCTAAGAGCCTCGTCAGACTGCTCATCGTGCTCGTGGCAGCTGCAGCTGTCATCGGCATTGCATATCTGCTCGCTCCGGGTACTCCGGCTGTCGGCCTGCTTGTAGACCAGCCTGCAGAGAGTACTCTCAAATTCACAGATACAATTCTGAATCTTACATATTTTGTTTGCGGTGCCGCTGTGCTTTCGGTCCTTGTTGGCGCTATCGTTGCTGCAACACGTAAATAATTGACAACTATGGCAAAGAAGACACCAGAAATCAATTCAAGTTCAACAGCGGACATCGCGTTCCTTCTGCTTTGCTACTTCCTGATGACCACTACAATGGACCAGGATATGGGTCTGCAGCGCCGTCTGCCGCCTATGCCTGACAAAAATCAGAAAGTTGAAGACCAGAAAGTCAACAAACGAAACATCATCATCGTTAAGATCAACTCCGCAGACAGACTTTATGCTGGTAACGAGCCTATGGATGTCAGCCAACTCAGAGCTAAGATTGTAGAATTCCTTACGAACCCTAACAACGACCCTAATCTTCCCGAGAAAGTCGAGACAGACATCGAAGGATTCGGAAAATATAATGTTTCCAAGGGTGTGATTTCACTCCAGAACGACCGTGGTACTTCATACCAGGCTTATATCGCAGTTCAGA
The DNA here is from genome assembly GCA_051870215.1 of Candidatus Cryptobacteroides sp. Classification (GTDB taxonomy): domain Bacteria; phylum Bacteroidota; class Bacteroidia; order Bacteroidales; family UBA932; genus Cryptobacteroides. The sequence continues at coordinate 24,265 of JBJEBQ010000048.1, forward strand.
ACGAACTCGTAGGTGCCATCAACGACATCCGTGAGCAGTTCTCTATGGTAAACTACGGCAAGAAGTATGCGTCACTGGACGAAGATCAGCAGGCTATCGTAAGAAAAGCAGTTCCACAGAACATTTCTGAGGCAGAGCCTAAGGATATTAACAAAAAATAAAGGAGATTAACATTATGTCAAAATTCAAACAGAGCGGTAAAAAGAGCGTACCTTCAATGAGTACTTCGTCGCTTTCGGATATTGTGTTCATGCTGTTGTTCTTCTTTATGGTGACAACTACAATGCGTGAGACTGAAAACAAAGTTGTAGTCAAACTTCCGGAGGCAAGCGAAGTGGCAAAACTTGAAAGGAAAGACTTGACTTCATACATCAACATCGGTACTCCTATCGCCTCACTGCAGGCGCAGTACGGTAACGATGCGCGTATACAGCTCAACGACTCTTTCAAGACAACCGCAGAAATCAGGGACTTCATCGCTGCTGAGCGTGACGCACTCAGTGAGTCTGACAGGCAGCTTATGACAGTCGCTATCAGAGCGGACGAAAATGTCAGAATGGGTATCGTTACAGATGTTAAGCAGGAACTCAGAAGATGTTCCGCACTTAAGATCATGTACACAGCACGTAAAACTTCAAACTAGTTTTACTGTCATATTTAAAGAAGCAGCCGCTCATGCGGCTGTTTTTTTTGTACCATAGACCAAGATTTTTTTGTAAATTTGTCGTTTGAACAGAAAAAATATAAAAACATAAAATATGAAAAAAGCGATATTTTCTCTTATCACATTCATTTGTCTTGTTTCAACTTCATTTGTCACCACTTCCTGCAAACAGGAGGAGAACAAGGCACCGAAGTACGTATTTCTTTTCATCGGCGACGGTATGGGCATAACTCAGGTTGTCATGACTGATTACTATCTTTCCTACAAGGAGGGAAAAATCGGAGGAGAACATCTTTGTTTCAGTTCTTTCCCATACTCGGCAATATGTACAACGTATTCAAACGACAGCGGAGTGACCTGCTCATCGGCGGCAGGTACAGCAATCGCTACCGGACATAAAACCAACAACAGCAGCCTTGGCGTGGATGCCGAAGGAAATCCGCTCAAAAGTATGGCATACGACTTCAAGGAAATGGGTTACAAAGTGGGAATTATGACAAATGTTGCAGTCAACCATGCCACACCGGCAGCATTCTACGCCAATTCACAGAAACGAAGCGACTATTACAATATAACAAAGCAGCTGCCCGGCTCGGACTTCGACTTTTTCGCAGGCTCGGGCTTCCTAAAATACTATGGCAAGAAGAAAGACCAGCCGGGATCTGACGAAGTTATCAAGGAAGGCGGCTACACCCTCGCATGGGGTCAGGAAGCCTTCGATTCACTGAAGACTACAACGGACAGAATGGTACTCTGCCAGGCATACAACAAAGGCAAAGAGCCGTCAAACTATGATGTAACGAGCATTGCACCTGAAGGCAATATGTCTCTTGAGCAGATGTTCCTTGACTGCATGGAATTTATCGGCGACAAGCAGCCGTTCTTCATCATGTGTGAAGGCGGCACCATCGACTGGCAGTGCCACGGCAACGCTGTTATGGAAACCGTAACGACCATTATGGGCATGGATGATGCCATCAGGCACGCCTACGACTTCTACCTCGCGCACCCTGACGAGACTCTTATCGTGGTAACCGCAGACCACGAAACAGGCGGACTATCTCTCGCCGTGGACGACAGATACGAGACCATAGGTTGGGCCGCACTCGACAGCACTTGGGTTGCCAACGGCTACAAACTCCCTGAAATGGAGAAAACACAACGCGCTGCCAACATCACCTGGGGAACAACAGGCCACACAGGAGCACCTGTTCCTGTCTTTGCTGTGGGCAAGGGAGCGGAAAAATTCACCGGTATGATGGACAACACCCAAATCAAAGGAAAAATATTGGGAGAATAAATACGAAAGTCGTATATTTGTAAGTTGAAGTAAAATATAACTTATAAAAATTATGGAAACTGTAATTAGAACCAAAGTCAAAGATCTAGTCAAGGCCGCTCCGGGCGGTACTGTCCTTGCCAAAGGTTGGGTCAGAACAAAAAGAGGCAACAAAAACGTGGCATTCATTGCCCTCAATGACGGTTCTACTATCAATAATATACAAATTGTAGTCGACAAGACACAGTTTGACGATGCACTTCTGAGCAAAATCACCACAGGAGCCTGCATCGGTGTGACCGGTACACTCGTGGAGTCTGTCGGCAGCGGCCAGGCTGTAGAGATTCAGGCAGGCGCCATCGAGATTTACGGAGAATGCGACCCTATGCGCTTCCCTCTCCAGAAAAAGGACACTTCATTTGAGTTCCTCAGGAGCGTGGCCCACATGAGGCCAAGGACCAACACTTTCGGTGCCGTACTCAGAATCAGGAACCAGATGGCATTCGCCATTCATGAATATTTCCACAGCAAAGGATTCGTCTACCTCAATACGCCGCTCATCACAGCTTCTGACTGCGAGGGTGCGGGCCAGATGTTCCAGGTGACAACCCTCGACTTGAAGAACATTCCTTTGAACAAGAAGGGCGAAGTTGATTTCAGCCAGGATTTCTTCGGAAAACAGACCAGCCTTACGGTGAGCGGACAGCTCGAAGGCGAGCTCGGAGCGACAGCTCTCGGTGAAATCTATACCTTCGGTCCGACTTTCCGTGCGGAGAACTCCAACACTCCGCGCCACCTGGCAGAGTTCTGGATGATTGAGCCTGAGATGGCATTCTACGACATCAAAGACAATATGGATCTGGCCGAGGACTTCATCAAACACCTTGTACAGTATGCTCTGGACCATTGTATGGACGACATCAAGTTCCTCAACGACCGCTATGACAACGAGCTCATCGAAAGACTCCAAGGCGTGACCAAGACTGAATTCGTAAGACTTCCTTATACCGAGGGAATCAGGATACTTGAAGCGTCAGGCGAGAAATTCGAATATCCTGTAAGTTGGGGCGTTGACCTCCAGAGCGAGCACGAAAGATATCTTGTGGAGAAGCACTTCAAGAAACCTGTCATCCTCACCGACTATCCAAAGGACATCAAGGCCTTCTATATGAAACAGAACGAGGACGGAAAGACCGTAAGGGCTATGGACGTGCTCTTCCCTAAGATAGGAGAAATCATCGGAGGTTCCGAGCGTGAGGCATCATACGAGAAACTCGACGCACGCATCAACGAACTCGGAATGAGCCGTAAAGGTCTGGAATGGTATCTCGACACCCGCAGATTCGGTTCCTGCCCTCACAGCGGCTTCGGCTTGGGATTCGAAAGACTGCTGCTTTTCGTGACCGGCATGAGCAACATCAGGGACGTCATTCCTTTCCCACGAACTCCTAAGAACGCCGAATATTAACAGATAAAATCAAGTCTTATGCTGGTAATTGGTATAGCCGGTGGTTCCGGTTCCGGAAAAACGACAGTTGTAAAAGCCATCACAAAACAACTGAAAGAACGAGTAGTCGTCATTCCCCAGGATTCCTACTACAAGGATTCGAGTCACGTACCTGTCGAGCAGAGGCAGAGCATCAACTTCGACCATCCGGATTCCATCGACTTCAAGCTTCTTGTTCAGCATTTGAAAGACCTCAAGGAAGGGAAAAGCGTTGAGCAGCCTGTGTATTCCTACATCACCTGCTCACGTTCCCAGACTGAGACAGTGCAGGTGAACCCTGCCGACGTCATCATCATTGAGGGCATACTGATTTTCACCTGTCCGGAGCTCAGGGAGCAGATGGACATCAAACTCTTCGTTGATGCGGATGACGACGACAGGCTGATGAGAGTCATGGCAAGAGACATTATCGAGAGAGGCAAGACCGTTGAGACAGTCATCGAGCGCTACACCAAAACCGTGAAGCCGATGTATCTCCAGTTCATCGAGCCGAGCAAGCGCTATGCTGACATCATCATTCCTCAGGGAGGTCACAACAAAGTGGCCATTGACGTCATCTCAGCCACCATCGAAAAAGCTCTCTCCAAATAAAAGACTTATAAAAAAATGAAAACGACTTCCAACAAAGCAGGCATATACATCACCGTCATATTCCATTTGGCGGTGATAATTGTTCTGTTGCTTGCGGGAGTTGACTCTGCTCTGCGCAGAGAGGAAAGTTTTGTCTTAGACTTTTCAAAACAGGAGAAAATCGAAAAGGAACAGAAAGAAATCGAGTTCAAGGAAGACATAAGCCGCAAACTTGACGAACTGATCAGCATGGCGAAACAGCAGAATCCGCAGAATATCAGAAACATTGCGGTGGATGCCAATGCTCCGCTTAAGGACGACAGGAACACTGATGCGGAGCAGTTATACAAAGACGCGGAACGCATAGCCAAAGACTTGAAAAGCAATGCCATAGAAGAGGACGCAAGGGGCGAAACCGTGGAAATGCAGCACCAGCGCAAAGACGATGACAAGAAAAAAACATACAGCGGTCCGTCTTTAGTCACCTACAATCTTGAAGGCAGAAAAGCCAGCTATCTGCACACTCCGTCATACAAATGCATGGGCAGCGGAGATGTATGCGTAATCATTACAGTTGACCAGGGCGGTAAAGTCGTCAACGCCAAAGTGCAGGAGGAAATGTCTTCCGACGACAAATGCCTGCGGAATTATGCTGTGAGATCTGCCCGTCTGTCACGTTTCTCAGCCCCGAAAAATGCCCCGGCCCGCCAGCAGGGAGATATTCTTTACCGTTTCATTGCACAATAATTTATTGAACGCATACATGAAGACGTTTGTGCCGGCTATAGCACCGAGAAATAACGTCGGATAATTATGCCGCGGCGGTCGGTCATAACGAGTAGAGGAGTCGTTGTGAGGTCGAAGGCTTCAAACAGTTGCTCTCCTACGCCGCAGTCATCTATGTTGACAAGGAAAATACGGTCTTTGCCGATGGTTTTGCGCATGGCTTCAAGAGCGGCCTTTTCAGCCTTACAGTTCGGACAGGACGAAGTATAGAACAAAATGATATTGTGCTTTCCCGGAAGTTTCGCCAATTTGAATCTTCCGTTTTTTACCCTGCGTCCGCCCAAAAGAGTTCCATGCACATCAAGATTTGCAATCCTGCTTCCGACAGCGGCCTTTGACAGGAGATCCCTGTAGATTTCCGCCATTCCTATGACCTTCAAGCTGTCATCTTCAGTCCTCCATACGTCCGACCGTCCATGTATATTATTATCTATCAAATATTTCAATCCCTCCTTATATGCCTCGCCACGCTTGCCGGAAAGATAATAAAGCAAATCACCGGACATCTGACGGAACATAACGGTATCTGCAGTTTCCAAAGTAGCCTTAGAGATATAGTCAACTATACTACAGACCTGTTCAGCCGAGACCTGTGCTTCATCACCCAATACGGAAGCATAGAACTCCGACGCTTCCTTTGAGCCGTAGTCGAGTTTCCTTTCCGCAAAAATCTGCTGCAGCATGGCCTTCAGAGCAAGAGCATCCAGCCCCCTGCCCACAATCATGCCCTGAGGATTGACCAAAAACATTTTCGGAGTAGAAACCACGCCGTATTTTGCAGGGAAGCCGGACGCTGAAGCCGGATCCCACAAATGGAAGGCCTGCGTATGCCGAGTATTGATTTTCAACTGACTGTCCACGAATTCAGTCCAGGCTTCCCGCCCGGCACCTGTATACACCGCAAAAAAATCCACAGGGTAATCCTCATCCTCAAACACATTTCTGAGCAGTATGGACTGGATTTTACAGTTGGCACATGCTGTATCATAGAAAAACAACACTTTGTAGCGTTTCGAATCGCCGGGAAAAATGCGGAAAGCTCCGTCCATAGCTTCCAACTCAAGCTGCGGTGCCTGACAGCCAATAAGAGACTCTTTGGATAAATCCGCAAGCAGCTTGGCGGCATAATACTCAGTTTCATCGGCCATTTTCACCTTACCTGTCTCATACCATTTCTGAAACACACGTATAGCCACATCTTCATCGCCCATAATGCGGGAATCAGCATAATGCCTATATACCTTATATGCAACTGTCTGACGCACAAGAGAATCCGTACAAGCTGCAATGACAAAATCCATCTCCTGCACTCTGACATCTATGCTTTCATATTTCAATGCCTCAAAATATTCGTCCAATTTCGCGGACAGGCCGTCCACAGCATTTTGGGCGAAACAAGGCAGCAGAAGAACTGCAGTAATGAAGCTCAGCAGCAGGCGTCTCATAGCGTCACTCCCTCAGGAACAAACAAAGAAATGTCGCCTCCGTGTTTAAGCAAATCCCTCACGGCAGTCGAAGAAATATGCGCAAACTCCTGTGCCGTAGGGATGATGATGGTCTCTATTTCAGGAGCAAGCTTGCGGTTGGCGTCAGCGATGGAGCGCTCCGTCTCGAAATCAATCATATTGCGGACTCCCCTTACGATATGTCTGATACCGAGAGCACGGCAGGCGTCAATTGTCAGATTGTCGTACTGCATGATTCTCACGCCGTCAAGCCCCTGAGTGGCCTGTCTGATGATTTCAAGGCGCTTTTCGTTGGAGAAAAAGCCCTGTTTGTCTATATTCACGCCCACAGCCACGACCACTTCGTCAAACATGGTCAATGCCCTTTTCAATATATTCAGATGTCCCGCGGTGAAAGGGTCAAAAGAGCCCGGGAACAATGCTGTTCGTTTCATATTACAGTTGCCAATTTATAGGAGTTTTGCCTTCCCGAACCAGAATTTCATTAGCCTTTGAAAAATGTCTGCATCCGAAAAACGCCCCGCGTGCAAGCGGAGACGGATGGGCAGCCTCAAGGACATAATGCCTGCGCGTATCAATCAAAGCGCTTTTGCTGCGCGCAAAATTGCCCCAGAGCATAAAGACAATGCCATCGCAATTGTCATTGAGATATCTGATGACAGCATCGGTAAACTCCTCCCAGCCGATTCTGCTGTGTGAAGCCGCCTGGCCTGCACGCACAGTGAGTATCGCATTCAGAAGCAGCACTCCCTGCCTTGCCCAAGATTCCAAATTCGGTCGCCCGCTCATCCTGACCCCCAAATCACTCTCGATTTCCTTGAAAATATTTTTCAGAGACGGCGGCGCCGGCACATTTTCAGGCACGGAAAAAGACAGGCCCATAGCCTGGCCCGGCTGATGATAGGGGTCCTGCCCCAAAATCACCACCTTCACATTCTGCACAGGCGTCAGCTCGAAAGCCTTGAAAATTTTCGAACCGGGAGGATAAATCACTGCACCCGCGTCCTTTTCCGAATGCAGAAAACGCACCAACGAAGCGAAATATGGTTTCTCAAATTCACTCCGCAGTGCGTCATTCCAGGATTTTTCTATTTTTACTTCCATCAGAAGATTTATTTAAGCGCACTAAAAGATATTCTGCAGAACATCGTCAATGCAATTCACATATACAAAGTTAAGACCTTTTATGTAAATTTCCTTAATATCCTCAACATCTTTTCTGTTTTCCTCGGAAATAATGATGGTATGTATGCCCGAGCGCTTGGCTGCAAGGATTTTTTCCTTGATTCCCCCTACAGGAAGAACCTTTCCACGAAGGGTCATCTCTCCTGTCATTGCAATACCGCTCCTCACGGCCTGTTTCCTGTAGGCAGACACCATGGAGCTGACCATAGTGATACCTGCAGAAGGTCCGTCCTTAGGCACGGCACCCTCAGGCACATGGACGTGGATATCCTTCTCTGCAAATTCCTTGTAGTCCATGCCGACAAGCTCCGGATGGGCCTTGATGTACTGGTAGGCAATGGTTGCGGACTCCTTCATCACATCACCGAGGTTACCTGTCATTGTCAGAACCCCTTTGCCGCCGCTGACCGAACTCTCGATGAAGAGTATTTCACCGCCTGCAGCCGTCCATGCAAGGCCGGTAACGACTCCCGGAGCCTCATTTCCCTTCTGCATATCGTGGAAATTCGTAGGCAGACCGAGATATTCTTTCAGATCCGAAGTTTTCAGTTCCGGCTCGAAGGACTCTCCAAGGGCGATTTTCTTCGCAGTCACGCGGGCAAGCTTCGCAATCTGCTTCTCAAGGCCGCGGACTCCGGACTCCCTTGTGTATTCATCAATAACCTTTTCAATCACAGGGGTATCGAGCACTAACTGCCCCTCCGTCAGACCGTGTTCCTCCAACTGTTTTGGCACCAGGTAGTTCTTGGCTATTTCCACTTTCTCCTCAGCCAAATAACCGCTGACGCTGATCATTTCCATACGGTCCTTGAGCGCAGGCTGAATGGTGTCAATGGTATTGGCAGTGGTGATGAACATTACGTTAGAAAGGTCATAATCTATATCCAGGAAATTGTCGTGGAAAGCGGTATTCTGCTCAGGATCAAGCGCTTCAAGCAAAGCTGATGACGGATCACCCTTCACGTCAGAGCTGATTTTGTCCACCTCATCAAGCACAATCACAGGGTTTGAAGTGCCGACTTTCGCAATGGCCGAGAGTATACGTCCGGGAAGCGCTCCGATATAGGTCTTCCTATGGCCGCGGATCTCCGACTCATCATGCACACCACCGAGGGCGATTCTCACATATTTGCGGCCCAAAGCCCTTGCAATGGACTTTCCGAGCGAGGTCTTGCCGACTCCCGGAGGACCATACAGACAAAGGATAGGAGATTTCATATTTCCCTTGAGCTTCAGTACGGCCAAATACTCGATGATACGCTCCTTGACCGTATCAAGACCATAATGGTCCTCGTCCAATACCTCCTGGGCGTGTTTCAGATCCAGATTGTCCTGGGAAATATTCTCCCATGGCAGGTCGAGCATAAACTGAATGTAATTGTACTGGGTACTGTATTCCGGAGACGACGGGTTCTGTCTCTCCAATTTGTTCATCTCCTTCTCAAAGATGTTCTGGATTTCGGGCGACCACAGTTTCTCTTCGGCAAGTTTTCTGAACCTGTCAAAGTCCTCTTCCTCGTCCATGCCGAGCTCTTCCTGAATGGTCTTCAGCTGATTGTTGAGGTAATACTCCCTCTGCTGCTGGTCAATCTCGGTCTTGACCTTCATATTGATTTCCTGCTTCAGATTCTGCAGTTCCAGCTGTGAATCAAGCATTGACAACAATTTCATTGCCCTCTGATGAATCTCATCATAAGCAAGAAGTGACATTTTGTCATCATAGCTGTCAAAATCAATTGTAGTAGCGATGAAATTCACGAGAAAATCCAGACTGTCAATGGTCTGAATGGCGTCTATAGCCTCATGAGGCAGGTTTCCTGACATTTTGATCAGCTTCACCGCATCCTCCTTCACCATCTTGCAGAGCGTGCTCGATTCAGTCTCGTCCGTCATGTCCACATCCTTCAGATAAGTCACCTTACCTTTCAGATACGGCTCAGTATCAGTCAGCTCATCCAGTCTGAACCTTGAGAAAGCCTGCATAATGGCCGTAAGCGTACCGTCCGGCATCTCAAGAACCTTCATCACCTTGGCCGTCACACCATATTCATACAAATCGTCCAGTTCCGGCTCCTCCACCATCAGATCAACCTGAGGCACAGTACCGATGAAACCGTTGTTCTTCTCAGCTTCATTCACCAATTTCTTCGATTTTTCCCTTCCTATGGTCACAGGATACACCGTCCCCGGAAAGAGAACCACATTTCTCAGTGCAAGTATAGGAAGAGTATCAGGCAGTTCAGCAGAATCCACCTTAGGCATCATATCTCCGTGCACAACCGGAATCACACTGATTTCCGGCGAACCGAATGTCAAACCGTCTTTAAAATCTTTCATACCAAATAATAAAAATTTATCGTAATACAGTCTCTGCCGTTGCAAGGTACAACTCTGCCAAAACTCTGACATTTTGGCACACTTACCCTGATTTGCAAAGGCACAAATAATATTGTCAATCCCTATGCCATAAAAACGCGGACATAAATTGACAGCTCTAATGAGAAAATAAAACGGGAAGTCCCTACCTGACGTAAATGCTTTCGTAATCGAGGCTGCCGAGACCGATTTTGGCGGCGTGCTCAAGGCAGGTCCTGTACTCGGCATTCGGATTGGCGTTGTCAAAGTGGTCGCAGCGGTCGACAAAAGTCGGCAGGGCCATATTTTCGCTCAGCACACTGCCTGGAAGCGGAGTCTGTTTGAGACAGACATCCACACAGGCCTTGTCCAGAGCAAGCGGGTCGAAAGATGCGAACATACCCACGTCAGGAAGTATAGGCGCGTCATTGCCTGCATGACAGTCGCAGGTCGGAGACACATCGCAGATGAGTGAAATATGGAAATTCGGTCTGCCATCCACCACAGCCTTCGCATACTCGGCCATTCTGCAGTTCAGTTCCCTGACGGCAGCGTCCTCGGAGAATCTGATGGCATCGAAATTACAGGCGCCTATGCAGCGTCCGCAACCGACACAGTTCTCAGTGACAACCTGCATTTTCTTTGTGTCGACATCGAATTTCAGACCATTGTTGGCACACTCCTTCATACACATCCTGCAGCCGCGGCAAAGAGCCTGGTTCACGACAGGTTTGCCATTGCAGTGCTGGTCTTTCTTGCCGGCACGCGAGCCGCAGCCCATACCTATATTCTTTATAGCGCCGCCAAAGCCCGCCATTTCGTGGCCCTTGAAGTGGCTCAACGAAATGAAGATATCCGCATCCATCACGGCCCGTCCGATTTTCGCCTCCTTCACATACTCCCCTCCACGCACTGGCACTGCAATGTCATCCGTACCCTTGAGACCGTCACCGATAATCACAGGACAGCCGACGGTCAACGGAGTGAAACCGTTCTCCCACGCACAGTACAGATGCTCGATGGCATTCTTCCTGCTGCCAGGATACAGGGTATTGCAATCCGTCAGAAACGGTTTTCCACCATGCTGTTTCACGAAATCCACCACCGCCTTGGCATAATTCGGGCGAAGATAGCTCATGTTTCCGAGTTCTCCGAAATGCATTTTGACGGCCACGAATTTGCCGTCCATATCGATATCACCCAAGCCGGCAGCCTTGACGAGCCTTTTCAATTTTGTTGCGGGGCTTTCATCGGCCTTGCAGCGAAAGTCCGTGTAATATACTTTTGAAGTTTCCATTATTTACTGATTAGAAGCAGTTTTCCTATTTTTGCCCAAATTTAGTCAAAAAAACAAAACTGACAAGAATTAAAATTAAAAGGCGTGGAAAAGTGCGGTTTCAGTGCAGGAAATTCAATTTTAATTTTGTTAATTGAAAAAATAAGTCTATTTTTGCAAGGTTTTATCGAAAGTACTCAGAAATGTACGGACGAGACTGAACGATAGAGTATTATTAAATAAAAATTTATAAAAATGACTAAAGCAGAAATCGTAAATGAGGTTGCAAAAACAACCGGCATTGAAAGGACAACCGTTCAGAAAGTTGTCGAGGAATTCATGAAGAGCGTCAAGTCTTCCGTTATAAAAGGTAACCCTGTTTACCTCCGCGGCTTCGGTAGCTTCATCATCAAACGCAGAGCAGAAAAAGCTGCACGCAACATCACCAAGAACACAACAATGACTATCCCGGCTCATAACATCCCGGCATTCAAACCTGCCAAGGAGTTCATGAACGAGGTCAAGAAATAATTTACAATTTAAAACCATAAGATTATGCCAAACGGAAAGAAGCATAAAAGGCATAAAATGGCAACCCACAAACGTAAGAAACGTCTGCGTAAGAATAGACATAAGAAGAGAAAGTAATTCTCCAGTCTGTCTGCCATTTTAGCAGCTGAGAACAAGAGGCGGACCCATGCGGCTCGTCTCTTTTTGTAATCTTCGATTTGAAGATTATCATGTATAACCATTGAAAATTTCTGATGGAATCTGTAAAAGATCTGATTATTGACGTGGGTTCGGCTGAGGTGTCCATCGCATTGATGGAAAACCACAGACTCATCGAACTCAACAAAGAGTCGAGCAAAGAGCACAAATTCTCGGTAGGAGACGTGTACTTGGGCAAAGTCAAGAAGCTCCTTCCCCAGCTCAATGCAGCTTTTGTCGATATCGGAGATGAAAAAGAAGGCTTTATACATTACCTGGACCTGGGTTTTCACTTTACAGCCTTCGATGAATTCGTCAAAAGAATCAATCCAAACACGGATGCCCAGGGCATTTACAGACACATCAAAGCCGACAAAATCCTGGAAAAGGAAGGACGCATCGAGGATGTGCTCACAGTCGGACAGATGCTTGTCGTGCAGATTGTCAAGGAACCGATTTCGACCAAAGGATCAAGACTGACAGCGGAAATTTCATTGGCAGGACGAAATATTGTATTGCTCCCATTTGCGGACAAAGTCAATGTTTCCCAGAAAATTTCTTCCAAAGAGGAAAAGAGAAGACTTGAAACAGTAGTCAAAAACATTCTCCCGAAAAACTACGGAGCCATCATACGCACGGCGGCGGAAGGCAAGAATGCGGCCGTCCTTGATGCTGAACTGATGTCGCTCATAGAAAAATGGGAGAGTTCATGGGCAAAACTGGCAAAGTCGAAAGACGTGCAACTGCTGTTCACTGAATACAGCAAAACCACAACCATACTCAGAGACCTCCTCAACGACACGTTCTCAAACATTTATGTCAATGACGAGACAACGTATGAGGAAACGAGGAAATACATCTCTCTGATTGCGCCGCAGCAGGAGAAAATCGTCAGACTCTACAATGACGCAAAGACTCCGATCTTCGACCATTTCGATGTCACAAGGCACATCAAGAGTTCTTTCGGTAAGGTTGTACCTATCAAACAGGGAGCATACCTTGTGATAGAGACTACAGAAGCTTTACACGTTATCGACGTAAACAGCGGAATCCGCGCCAAGAACAAGGAGCAGGAGCAGAACGCATTCGACGTCAACTGCTACGCTGCCGAGGAGATTGCCAGACAGCTCAGGCTTCGCGATATGGGAGGTATTGTGATTGTGGATTTCATCGATATGGATTCGGTGGAGCACCGCAATGAACTGTACAAGAAGATGGTGGATCTGATGAGTACCGACAGGGCAAAGCACAATGTGCTGCCGCTCACGAAGTTCGGTCTTATGCAGATCACAAGGCAGAGGGTAAGGCCCGCGACCGAGATCAACACGACGGAAGAATGCCCTATGTGCCACGGCACAGGCAAAATTGCTTCGAGCATTCTCATTGATGACGCGATTGAGCGCAGACTCACCTACTATGTGAATGAGAAGGGCATCAAAAGCCTGACGCTTAAGGTCGGACCGATTTTGGGGGCTTACCTCACCAGAGGGGTGTTTACCTCCATCATTTCCAAATGGAAGAAAAAATACAAATGCAAGATTGATTTGCAGGAAGTCACAGACTTCTATGTCCTGCAGAATGAATTTTACGATCAGGCCGGCAACAAGCTTGATTAGTGTTTTTAAGAGGTCGACCTGAAAAGTCGATCTCTTTTTTCAAAAAAAAATTTGCAGGGTCGAATTTTTTTTCTACCTTTGCAATCCCTTTCAAGGGAGTTCAAAAATATTTCGGGGGTATAGCTCAGTTGGCTAGAGCATCTGCTTTGCAAGCAGAGGGTCGTCGGTTCGACTCCGACTATCTCCACACAGAAGCGACCAATTAGGTCGCTTTTTTGTGTGGAGATAGTCGGAGTCGAACAAAGTTCTCAACCCCAGTCTGCTTTCGCAGACAGCCCCTGCCAGGGGCGTGCGCCACTTTGTGGCGGTGGCCTCTGTCCCTAATGTTGACCTTGTCAACCGGTCCGCCGACCACTGCGGCTGGAGCCGCAATCGCAAACTTCGTTTGCTCCATCAAGTCCTCTCAACCCCCTGCACCCCCTATTAGGGGGATTTTGCTCCCTCCGGTCGCGTACTGCGTTGCAGTAATCGCAGTTTCACTGCTTAAAACATTCACCCCAGAAGGTCGCTTTTTTGTGGAGATAAAGTCCTCTCAAGACAAAAGCCAAGAAAAATTGTTATTAGTAACAATACTGTTACTAATAATGTTATTACTAATAAAATTATTTCAAGCTAAAACTTCCGTCATCCAATGTGTTTGTAACAAAACAAAAAGCTGCCCCGAAGGACAGCCTTTACATTGTGTATGTAAGGATATTATTCCTCGACTTTGAAGCCGGCAACGTCAGACATTGAGGTCGGGATGAGCTCATACAAGTCGTTGTAAACCTCCATTACTCCAAGAAGATCTGCAGTGACATGAGCAATTTTCTCATCCTTATAGACTGCATATTTGGTCACATAACTTGCAACAACGGCATCATCCTTTCCTGTAAACTTAGTAGTTGTCGACTTGTCATTGACCACCCAGGTTGTAGCGTCGGCAGGAGCCGTAAGATTCTTGACCTTGACATACTGCCCGAGGTAATCTGCACACTGGGTAGCCTCAATTTCCGGAACAACGATTTCCGCCTTGGTCTCTGTAGGATAGACAGTAGCTTTCCCGATCTGAGGAAGACCCTTGTTGACGTCGTAAACGGCACGTTTCAGACTGACAATCACTTTGGTACCCACCGGCAGAGTCGCCTCGGTAAAGTCATCATCTTTGATGATAATTCCTGAATTAGGCTCACCGGTGTTGTCCACAAGCGAAATCACCTGATACAGGGCGCCGCCCTCATTGTTTGCAGCGACATAGCCGACAAGCGCAACCATATCTGCAAGAGAGGCCCCTGCAGTCAGAGAGACAGCTTTGGCATTAAATTCTTTCACTGAAATGGCCTGTTCCTCAGTAGGGATTTCCTCGGACTCCGCGAAATCAATTGAAGTGGCCATCACATTGAGGTATTTTGTATCCGAGCTGTTGGTAACCCCGATTGCATAGGCATCAATCCTGACCTTGCTGCCCACGAATTTGTCAATGGCCATAATAGGATACTGGACTGCAATCTGAATGTCAGTACCCTCGATGGCGACATTGTAGTGCATCTGATAAATATTGTCCCTGTAGGAAGTAAGGTCCCCGGCAAAGCTTACATATTCAATCTTAGGAGCATTCACAAAGGCCTCACAATATGCAGCGTCAAGGGCTTTCGGTTCAGGCAGAGTAAAAGATCCTTCTGAAGTCCTGATAATCACAGAAGTCTCACCGAACTGTTTCAAGCCGCCGTATTCTGCGGTTGCACCCTCAACAGTCACCTTGTCACCTGCAACTACGCCATGGTTCTTCTTGAAGACAAGCATAGAGCCTGTAGCATCTGTGAGGAGGAAACTCTTGGAACTGATTGCAGCCACCTGGCCTTCTGCCTTGTAGACATTGTCAATAGGTGAAGTAAGGATTTCAGCGATGGTAGAAGTATTGACAACTTCTTCCTTGCCGAACTCAATCACCTGACCGCCCTCGCCAGGGAAAAGCATAACATCATCAATTCTGTTCACGCTGCTTGATTTAGCCACGAACTTGATGTACAGAGTATTTGTTCCATCCGGCAAAGTGAAGTCAACAGAAGCCCGTCTCCACTGCCCCGGCACATCAGCCACGTCCCCAAAATCATAATCAAGTTTCTGAGACCAGACTTCGCCGTCAGCTGAGACGCGCACTTCGAAATCTGATTTCAGGAAATCGTTTGAAGCGCCCTGGGCATAGCGCTGGGCACCGAAAAAGAGTTTCAACTTTGTCTGAGGAAGAGCAATATTCTCAATAATGAAATAGTTCGGAGCGGTACTGAAGAAAATATTGTTCTTTCCTGAACCCGGATAAAGGGAAAGAGAGCCCTTTGAAGACTGATTGTTGCGAACGGACATTGACTGATAGCTGTAAGTCACATTGCCGACACCGGAACCGAAGTGGTGGATCCAACCGTCAAACTGATCGAGGAAAGGATATTTGCCGTCAATGATCTGACCTGACTGTTCTTTGTCGAAATCGCTGAAATAAACGACAGACTCAGGGATTACGATTTCGTAATGGCCTTCATCTTCAATCTCGACCGGAACAGTATAAAGGTAAGTTTTGTAGGCACCGAAAATCCAGCCTGTTACGGTCAGATTGTGGTTGTTGTATTCTTTGATGAAATCCTCCGTCATATAGTCGAAACTCCCGACTATCTCTGTACCCTCAATTTCAAAATTCGTATACACGCCGGACTGCGAAACCGTTCCGCTGTAAGTCACATATTTGATTGAAGGAGCACTCATGTATGCCTCAATCTTTTCTACCGTATATTCTTCAGCCTCAGGGAATTTCACTTCGCCATCTTTATGTGTGCGACGATATTCCCCTTGTGACCCCTGCTGGGATTCGCGATTTTTTAAGTCAATGCGAGCAATATCCGGAGCGTCAGGTCTTTTACCCCATTATCCCCAAGGAAGCCTGCCTCAAGCTTTTTCCTGAGG
>JBJEBQ010000049.1:0-8350 GCA_051870215.1 Candidatus Cryptobacteroides sp.
ATTATGATGAGCCGAAGCCGCATTTCAACACTCTTTCCACTATGGTACGCAATCTTGAGGCGAACGGATATGTGAGCCACAAGGCATATGGCAATTCATATCAGTACTACCCTGTCGTTTCGCGTGAGGATTACGCAGGAAGGACATTCAAGGGAGTCATCAGCAGTTACTTCAACAATTCATATCTCAGTGCAGTATCTACACTTGTAAAGGAACAGAAAATCACTGTAGAAGAGCTGAAGGAGCTTATCGAGCAGATTGAAAACGGACAAAACAAATAGGCCATGACTGAATTCCTCATATATCAAGGCAAGGCGGCGATCGCATTGGCGGTGTTCTATATGTTCTACCGTCTGCTGCTCAGCAAGGAGACGTTCCATCATTTCAACCGCATCGTGCTTCTGGGCACGGCAGCCCTCTCGTTCATACTCCCCCTCTGCGTGATCACATTCAAGGAGGTTGTTGTTGTTCCGGCAATGACAGCATCATCTGAGACCTTCACCGGTGAAGTGGCCGGGACTGCCGCAATGGTTCCTGAAGTATCAGAACCTATATGGCCGGTCGTCCTCTGCTCTATCTTTGCCCTCGGTGCATTGGCGGTGCTTGTACATGTCGTAATTTCAATCATCGGCATAAGAAGAATGATCCGCAGCGGAAGAAGCGAGGCGCTTGAAAGCGGTGAGACGCTCATAATTACAGAAACTGATACAGCTCCATTCAGCTGGATGAAATACATCGTGATTTCCCGTGAGGACTACGAGAGCGGCTACTCTCAGATCCTGACTCACGAGAAGGCACATATCGCACTCAGACATTCGTGGGACATCCTCTTCGTCGACATGATCACTGCCCTCCAGTGGTTCAACCCGGCGATCTGGATGCTCAAGGCAGACCTTCGCGCCCTCCATGAGTTCGAGGCGGATGATGCGGTCCTGAGAAGCGGAGCGAATATCAAGGAATACCAATATTTACTAATAAGAAAAGCTGTCAGCAAGAGCGGCTACTCAGTTGCTAACAGCTTTAATCACAGTACACTTAAAGCTCGTATTACTATGATGTTGAACAAAAAATCATCTCGTATGAGTGCCTGGAAGGCTCTCTACGTCATTCCTCTCGTAGGAATCTCTCTCGCGGCGACTGCCGAGACAATTACCAGTATGAAGACCAGACTCCTGACAATACCGAACTGGTCGAGAAGTACAGCACTCCAGTAGACAAAGATACGAAAAAATCTTTCAAAGAAAAGAATCTTAAAAACGGACGTATCACTGTCGATGAAGAAAACGACGTCGTGACAATGATATATTACGGCCTTGACGGCAAGGAACGCAAATCACAGATTACAGGATTGCCTCTTGGCAAGGAATCATATTTCATCAATGGTTCATTTGCAACTAAAGGAGCTGCAGATATAGCACTGGAAAAAGACCCGGATGCTGTCCTGCTTTCTGCATACCTGAAGAACGGCAACAAAGTCAGAGCAATTATTTCTGCAGATTATGGTAAATTTGTGACTGGCATCATCGATTGTTCAAAGCCAATCAACACTCTCGTCATCAAGGACGAAGGTGAGGAATTCAACTATACTATTTCTGATCTTTTCACATCAGACAAGCCTGTCAAGGGACCTTTCATCATTGACATTTCTGAAGGGACGGAGAATCCTGAAACAGGCGAAGAATACTTCATCAGTTGCAATGGAAAGTTGGCACACATGGAAGATATTGGAAAACTCGTAGAAGAGTTCTTTGCCGGCACTCCTATTCATCAGGCTACAGTTCACATAAAGTCCCAAAACAGCATCCCGATGGGTGTCATAACAGACATCAAGGTTCAGTTACGGAATGCCCGTGCATTGAAGATCAGATATGAGAGAGATTCAGATGCAGAAATGCAGTCACTCCGATGAAACGCCCGGAAAGAGCGGAATCGGAATCTAACTATGAGACTCAATTCAGAACAAAAGATTCCGTGCCGTCCTTTCTGGTAATTAATTGCTATATTTGTGAATTCAAATGGGAAAAATATGGATTCGCGAGTGAATTACAAGATGATCGTGCTGGATCTGGACGGCACTTTGACCAACGACAACAAGGAGATTACGCCTCGTACACATAATGCGCTTATGTTGGCACAAAGCACAGGAGTGAAAGTGGTGCTGGCATCAGGCCGGCCTACCTATGGCATTGTACCACTTGCACGACAGCTGCAACTGGAGAAATATGACGGCTACATACTTGCCTACAATGGCGGATCCATCATTTCCTGCCGCAACGGCGAAACGGTTTTCAATCAGACACTGGACCCGTCCCTGGTGCCCATCCTTTATGCCGAATCCAAAACTGCAGGAATGGAAATCCTTACATACCAGGGGGAAGCCATTGCCGCCTCAAGCAGGAAAAACAAATATGTCCTCCACGAGGCCTTCATAAACAAGATGCCTGTCGTCGAATTGGATGATTTTCCCTCACAAGTCCAGCATCCTGTCAACAAGTGCCTTATTGTGGGTGATCCAAAGCCGCTCCATGAATTGGAGAAATCGCTATCCGGCAAATATCCCGATAAACTAAGCATCTATCGTTCAAGCGGTTTCTTCCTCGAATGTGTGCCTTCGGGCATCGAAAAATCCAATTCTTTGGACAAACTGATTTCCTCCATGGGCATAGACAGAAGCGAAGTGATTGCCGTTGGGGACGGATACAATGACCTGGGTCTGATACGCTATGCAGGGCTGGGTGTGGCAATGGCCAATGCTTCTACAGAGGTGCAGGATGAGGCGGACTACATCACCTGGTCCAATCAGGAAGACGGCGTAGCACATGTCGTGGAGAAATTCATCCTTCGCAATCACTGAATACTTCAAATGAGATAGTCAAGGATCAAGTTGAATATGATACAAGATGAAAAGGAAGATTACAGAACAACTCGTTGCCTGGAAAAATAGACCCGACCACAAGCCCCTCATCCTTCAAGGAGCACGACAGGTAGGAAAAACATATATCATAGGAAAGGTAGATGAATTTACCCTCTATCCTATGGACTTTGAAGATTTATAATGTAATAATTTTTCCTAAATTTGCGGCCGATTGAGAAAACTTGACAAATATTGGAGCGCGCTGCTGCTGGCGTTGTTTGTATTCTTTTTTGCATCAACAAACCTCTTCACCCACGTACACGAGGGTCCTGAGGGAAGGATTGTACACTCCCATCCCTGGAGCGGCAAATCACACAGCCACACTGACGCACAATGTCATATCATACAGCTTCTTTCGAGCAACATTTTCCAGGCCGGAGAAGAGGAAAATTTCGAGTTCCCCGTCCTCTCCCTAGAGACATATATCTCAAACATTCTGCCCGAGATATACGTCAACAAAATCTTCCATCACGTCCTTGGACTGAGGGCGCCTCCTGCGTCGTTATTATAAGATATCTCGACTGCGCACTTCGTGCTTCGCTCGATATGACAGACTTTTGAGTCCCCCCTCAAGATTATTTAATAACGACAAAAATACTATGAACAGAACATATATTTTCGCCGCAATAGCGGCTATGCTCGTCGTGTCTGCGAGCGGCTTTTCCTATGCCCAGACAAAAACGGACATAAGCATTTCAGGACACGTAACTGACGCCAGGACAGGCGAACACCTCCCATTTATCACCATAATGCTCAAAGGAACAAACGTGGGCACACAAACCTCATCATCAGGGCATTATACTATGCGCAACCTGCCAGTAGGAACATTCGAAATAGTGGCAAGTTCTATGGGATACAAAGAATCTTCAATAATTCAGGAATTAAAGAAAGGAGAAACCTACGAAGCTAATTTCATCCTGGAAGAGGAGAATCTTGCCATAGACGGAGTTGTGGTCAGCGCCACGAGAAACCATTCCTCGCGAAAGGAAGCTCCAAGCCTTGTAAACGTAGTTGACAACAGCATCTTCGCCAGAACAGTATCCCCTACTCTTGCTGACGGGCTTGTATTCCAACCCGGAGTGAGAGTGGAAAATGACTGCCAGAACTGCGGATTCGTCCAGGCAAGAATAAACGGGCTGGACGGTCACTACTCACAGGTACTCATAGACTCAAGACCCATTTTCTCCGCACTTGCAGGAGTTTATGGACTGGAGCAGATTCCTGCGGCAATGATTGACAGGGTTGAGGTCGTAAGAGGCGGTGGTTCAGCACTTTTCGGAGCATCCGCAATAGGAGGGACAATCAACATCATCACAAAAGAAACAATGAGATCCAGCGCTGAAATCAGACACGATTTCACTTCCATCGGCATAAGTTCAGCCTTTGACAACAATACAAACATCAATGCCTCAATGGTTTCAGACGACGGAAAGGCAGGAATATTCATATTCGGACAGAGGCGCTCAAGAGATGGATACGATGCTGATTCCGATGGATTTACAGAGATTCCGACTTTAAATTCCCTGACAATCGGGACAAGGGGCCATCTGAGGGTAAATCCATATTCAAAAATCAATTTCGAATACCACGCTCTGAAGGAATACAGACGGGGTGGCGACCGCCTGGATCATCCGGCACATGAAGCACTTATCGCCGAACAGACAGAGCATATCAACAACAGCGGTTCGCTGAGCTACGAAGGCCAAAGTCCGGAAGGCAAGCACAGTTGGAATGCCTACATCTCAGCCCAGCATATAAACAGAAACAGCTACTATGGCGGAGGGATGGATCCGAATGCATACGGAAAGACCACTGATTTCACTGGTGTCGCAGGCGGCCAGTATTCTTACAAATTCGACCGCCTATTCTTTATGCCGGCACAACTCACAGCAGGAGTGGAATACAACTACGACAGATTGCACGACATATCCCTGGGCTACGATCACGAGACGGAGCAGTCCGTCCACATTTTCGGAGCATATCTGCAGAACGAATGGAAAAACGCACATTGGAGTCTGCTTGCCGGTGTGCGTATGGATAAGCACAATCTCATAAGCAGGCCTATATTTTCGCCGCGTGTAAATATACGTTACAGCCCATTCCGCGACCTTGCTTTGCGTGCAATCTACGCCAGCGGTTTCCGCGCCCCACAAGCATTCGACGAGGATCTGCACGTATTGGTTGCCGGCGGCGAGAGAATTCGCATCACTCTTGCAGATAACCTGAAAGAGGAAAGGTCCCATTCTTTCAGCCTTTCAGGTGATTGGTATCATCATATCGGTTCCGTTCAGTTAAATATTATGGCGGAGGGATTTTTTACCATCCTGAAGGACACTTACGCGCTGAGGCAGACAGGCGAAACTACTGATGGAGGGATGAGCGCCATAACCGAAAGATACAACGGTCCGGGCGCAAAAGTGTTCGGAGGAAGTTTCGAGGGCAAACTGTCGATAGGCCGCAATATGAATTTTCAGGCAGGAGTAACATTGCAGAGAAGCCGTTATGACCAGCCGCAGCAATGGAGTGACGACGAGAATGTAGAACCTGTCAGGGAGATGTTCCGCTCGCCAAACTGCTATGGCTACCTTGTCGCCTGCTACAGCCCTTTCAGGAACTTTGACATCGACCTGTCCGGGACTTATACGGGTCCTATGCTTACACAGCACATGGCGGGAAGCGGAACGGATGTGGATGTGGCGGTGCGCACTCCTTCTTTCTGGGATATGGGCTGCAAAGTAAGTTATGAGTTCAAGATAATGGGTATATGTCATCTCAACATACACGCAGGCGTGAAGAATATCTTCAATGCCTACCAGAAGGATTTCGATCAGGGCGAACTCCGTGACAGCGGCTACATATACGGGCCATCTCTGCCACGGTCAATTGTAATCGGCACAGGGCTCAAATTCTGAGGCTGCCCAGACCTTCCGTCAGGTTTCTGCCCACCCTTGTCTATCGGTCAAGATTTTATCTAAATTATGCGTAATATTTTAGGATAATGCCTATCTTATGTATCATAAATGATACCAATAAGAAGACTATGTTCGATAGATACACAATTTACGACTTCTCAGATGAATCCATAATCCTTGAAGTCTGCAAGAAGGTCAGGAAGTTGAGACGCAGTTGCTGCATTTCGCAGACAGAGCTTGCCCGGAAAAGCGGTGTATCCATCGCATCCATCAAGAGAATAGAAACAGGAAGTGTCACAGATATTAACCTCTGCACCGTTGTCAAGATTCTACGCGCCTGTGGCAAGCTCGAGGGAGTGGCTGAATTCATCCCGGATGTTCCTGAATCTCCGTTCCTCATTGACCAAAAGACGGGAAAGGCCCGCAAGAATTGCCGTTCATCGTATAAAACCTCTACTTCATTATGATAAGCAGCCCTCTTACTGTAAATGTTATGCTTTGGGGAACCTGGATAGGCAGGCTCTCTTGGGATGCCGATAAACAGCTGTCAGTATTCCAGTTCTCGGAAGACTATCTGAAATGTCCATACGATATCTGTCCGTGTACTCACAGAAAGGGAACAGGAACGCTGGCTGCATTCTTTGGAAAAGCCGGAGACCTTTATCAGGGACTCCCTGAATTCATAGCAGATTCCTTGCCGGACAAATGGGGTTCGTCACTCTTTGACCAGTGGATGACGGACAACAAAGTCAGCCTCTTCTGCTATTAGGATTTCTGTTGAACGGTTCGATAAATTCCGATTTAGTGCTGAAAAGATACTTTTACTTGTAAAATATCTACAACTATTCTAAAATAATCATGTCTGCCAATTGCAGGAAGTACTCAAGTTTCATCGTTAGTGTTTATGATAAAGTTTGACGTTAATCGTGCAAATTTAAGAAAAACACTATACTTTTGTGTGTTTATAGCATTAGATTAATTGAACACTTTTGGAACAAAAGAACACATATTTATGAAGATTCTTATTCTTTCATGCAACACTGGAGAAGGCCATAATTCCAGTGCCAAAGCCCTTCAGAGCACTATGCTGAAAAGAGGTCTGGAATGCGATGTACAAGACACAATTGCACTTATAAGTCCTGCCGTATCGCGCAAGGTATCAGACGTTTACGTTTACTCCACAGGTAACACTCTCTTTGAAAAGGCCTACAAGATAGGTGCTGTGGTAAGCGACATCAACAGCCCTTCAATCAAGTCCCCGGTATATATGACCAATAAATTATATGCCGAGAAATTATATAGATATATTATTGACAACCAATATGATGCAGTTATCTGCGTCCATCTTTTTCCGGCAGAGGCTATTACTGCGCTCAAGAGGAACGGCGTCCTGCATCTGCCTGCAATTTTCATAATGACCGACTACACCTGCATCCCTTTCCTCACGGAAACCGAACTGGACAGTTACGTAATTCCTCACGAAGATCTGATTGAGGAATTCGTCGAGAAAGGCATTCCACGTGAGAAGATAGTACCTGTAGGCATCCCTGTCAACGAAGAAAAGTTCGCTGCTCGAATTCCTGACGGTCAGGCCCGTAAGCAGATGAACGCCGAATTTGCATGGGACGACACTGATGGCAGATGGTTCCTGCTCATGGGCGGTTCCATGGGGTTCGGAAATATGAACGAACTGATTTCAGCCCTCCAAAGTCAAATAAATGATAATGACAGGGTTATATGTATTTGCGGACGAAACGAGGATATTCTGGAGAGCATTCGCGAGGAGTTTGCTGAAGACTGTAGAATCAAAGCAGTAGGATATACAGACAACGTTTCAGTTCTGATGGATGCAAGCGATGTGCTGTTTACAAAACCGGGAGGAATCACCAGTACTGAGGCCATAATCAAGAATATTCCTCTTATTCACACGGCTCCTATTCCTGGTCTTGAAGACAGAAACGCCCGTTTCTTCCACTATCATAATATGTCTTACAGTTCGCTGGACCCTAAACAGCAGGCTACCGTTGCACTGAGGCTTTGTGAGGACGCGGCATACCGCAAACGTATGCTCGATGCCCAGAACAGGAATTCCAATCACCGTACCTGCGATATAATCACCGATCTTGTGCTGAGTTATGGAAAATAAAAAGCAGATTATGGGCCTCAGCAGGCTCTCTTTCGCCATTTTTGTCCTTTGCGTGCTATTCCTTGTCGGGGCAGCTCTTTCCCTTGTCTTTTTCCACGACGACCATGCAACTGTCAGCCGCGTCGCTTTTCAGATGTTCGAGGTGCTCCTGATGATTCTTGTCATCTTCCTTCCGAAAATGCTGAAATCTGTTGCAGATATCAAGGTGCCGGCAGTGATGGATTTCGGTTTCGTCTTTTTCTGCTTCGGCTCGCTGATACTTGGGGATGTTGTTGATTTTTACGGTAAGTTTGAGTGGTGGGACGCATTGCAGCACGGCATTTCAGGCATTCTTCTCGGAATACTCGGCTATGCTATTATCAACTTATTCAACACATT
>JBJEBQ010000050.1:0-103858 GCA_051870215.1 Candidatus Cryptobacteroides sp.
AACGTAGCGGCACTAAGCCGTGAACAGATCAAGTCCAAGGAGGGAGAGCTGATTCTGAAAAACGTGAAAGCCGGCGACGACGTGATTCTGCTTGACGAAAGAGGCTCGGTCTACACTTCCATCGAATTTGCGAAGCTTATTCAGAACAAGATTTCCTATATTTGCAAAGATATGAGTTTTGTAATCGGCGGAGCCTACGGCTTTTCTGAAGAAGTCTACGCCCGCGCCAATTCCAGAATCTCCCTGTCGAAAATGACTTTCTCGCATCAGATGGTGAGAACGATTTTTGCAGAGCAGCTCTATCGCGCATTTACAATAATTAAAGGAGAACCCTACCATCACGAATGAAAGGATTAAAAACATCTGTCACCGAACTGATTTCAAGGCTTTGCATTGCTTTGGCAGCCGTGCTTGTGCTTGTGTCCCTGTTCAATTCACCTTATGACAAGAACATCGACAAGGCGGCCGTGAAACTCTCCGAAAGAGTGGAAAAGAGGCTTGCCCTGATGGAGAATTATACAACGCAGGCGCTGCAGGCTCCGACGGACGATTTTCTTCTGCTCGAAGACCTGCCCGAAGACATGGTCATCTACCGATATGTGAACGATTCCCTGCGCTCGTGGAGCAATCAGTTCCCATTGGTCAACGACGACATCTCATCAAAACTGATGATAGAAAGGCTGACCAACATCAGAAGCAATATCATATCTCCACTCGCAGAACTCACTGAAGATGAGAGTTTTGTCAGCATGGGAACAAAATGGTACATCATCAGCAAGACCTACGGTGCGCCAGGCAAGACCATCATTTCAGGCCTTGAAATCAAAAATTCCCTGGCCCGGAACCACCTCAACGAAAGCAACGGGACCAATCCCAATTTGAAGCTTGCCAATCAGATCAGCATCACGGATCTCAGCGAAAGCGGAGGCTATCCCGTATATATCCATGGCAGACCGCTTTTCAAATTGCTTTACGAACCCGAAAGTCTGACGCATTTCCACTCCACTTCCCTTCTCAGATGGATCGCGATGTTCCTGATGGTGCTCGGCATCACACTCAACCTCTTGTCGCACAAGACAATAAAGCGTTATATCCTCGCTCTCGCCACCATAGTGGCCGTCATGGCTACAACCTACATCTGGGGTCTGCAGCTCAACGGAGTATCGTCCATTTTTTCTCCGTCCACCTACGCCGACGGACCGTTCCTCTTCTCGCTCGGAGCCCTGATCATAGTGAATGCCTTCGTTTCCATCATTTCCATCTGCAACTACATCATGCTTGACGTCTGGACGGGAATGATTGACAGCAGAGGAGACAGACGCAAACTGAGATACGGGATTCTCGGAGGCTGCACACTTCTTTCCGCAACTGTCGTATTCATCTACCTGCACAAGGCGCTGAAAAGTCTGATACTGAACTCCAACATTTCCCTCAATTTCTTCAGCATCGTGAACAATCCGGGACATTCAGTGATAGTTTACCTCTCTTTCATATTGCTGATAATCGGACTTATGCTCCACCTGCAGGCACTCAAACCGGTGGTAAGGAAAATCTTCGGGGTCAATTTTTCGGTTTTGAGCAAGACGGGCATTCTGATTGCCGCCGCTTTGGCTTCGCTGTATTTCACTTCAATGATTTATATGTTCGGCTTCGAGAAGGAACAGAACAAGGTGCGCGTATGGGCCAACCGCCTGAGCGTGGACAGAGACCTGGCCTTAGAGATTTCCCTCAGTTCGATGGAAGACGGCATAGCGTCCGATGAAATCATCAGCGAGCTGGCCGGGATTGACAACGCCAATGCATTGATACTGAACAGAATCAGCGAATTTTATCTTGGGCGTATAGCCCAGACATATAATCTCAATCTGAGGAAATTCGATGACAATTCCAACCTCAGAGTACTCAACAACATTTTGAGGACAGGACAGCCGATTACCGAAGGGTCGCATTTCATGTTCATTTCAGATGATTCGGGGCACAGCCGCTATATAGGCATTTTCCAATATTACAACGAAAAAACAGGCCTTTCACGTCTGCTGCTGACCATCGAACCGAATTCCAATATGGAGGACAGGGGCTATTACGGACTGATGGGGCACAATACGAATCTGACTGAGGTCCGCATACCGGAATTTTATTCCTATGCCAAATATATCAACGACAAGCTGGTGTCCTACAAGGGAGTATACCCTTATCCAATGGTGTACAAAGGGTTCTCGGGACCTATGGCATCAGGCAGGAACCATGACGTCCAGAGGAGGAAAGGCTATATACATTTCGTGCATTATGTAAGCAATAATGAGGTGATTGTGATTTCGCGCAACGGCAATCAGACCGTGATATTCTTCACCTCTTTCGCCTTTCTTTTCCTGACCCTTACGCTGATTCTTTTCGTCATTGCACACGCCCGCAGAAGACGCAGCCCGTTCAGAAACCAATATTTCAAGCACAGCCTGAATATGATACTGATGTTTTTCTCAATCATTATTCTGCTGAGTATGGCGAGCATAAGCGTCTGGTTTGTGTACAACAGGAACCGGACCAACCTCAACAACATGATGTCAGACAAAATCAACACCGTACAGGCCATGCTCGAGAACAGGCTGCGCTGGGCACATAGCTGGGATGATGTCAATTTCCAGGATTTTGCTGGACAGCTGGAACTCATCGGAAACACGACGAAATCCGACATCACGATTTATTCGGCGGACGGACGTGTCATCCAGAGTACCACACCGGAGATTTTTGCAAGAATGATTTTGGGCTGCAGGATGAACCAAGACGCTTTCTACAACATCAAATATCTGAGCCAGAGGTATTTCATCAATAAGGAGAATTTTGATGACAAGGGCATATATTTCCTTTATGCCCCGATAATGAATGACGAGAATGTGCTGATGGGGTTTGTCTGCACTCCGTACACGGACAGGGATTTCAACTACACTCGGGAAGCATACGTACACGGCTCGCTTGTCTTATGTATTTTCCTGATACTCCTGATTTTGGCCTTGATTTTCAGTTCCAATGTGGTGAACAGGATTTTTGACCCTATCATCAAAATCGGAGAAAAGATGAACCGTACGGATGTACATAATCTTGAATATATCAGCTACGGACGTAAGGATGAGATTTCCACGCTTGTGGAGGCCTACAACCGAATGGTGGGAGATCTGAAGGAATCCACGATGAAACTGACGCAGGCGGAAAGGGACAAGGCATGGAGCGAAATGGCCCGTCAGGTGGCGCACGAAATCAAGAATCCGCTGACGCCTATAAAGCTGGAAATCCAGAGACTTATCCGTATGAAAGCTAAAGGCAACCCAGCATGGACCGAGCGTTTTGACAGCGTGGCTTCGGTTGTGCTGGAACAAATTGAAATTCTTGCGGATACGGCAAATGAATTCTCGACTTTCGCGAAACTGTACAGCGAAGACCCGGTGGAGATTGATCTGGACAAGCTTCTCAAGGACCAGATTGTTCTTTTCGACAACAAGGAGAATATCGAGCTGATGTATATAGGTCAGGCCGATTCGCTTGTGATGGCGCCGAAGCCTCAGCTGACACGAGTGTTCATCAACCTGATTTCCAATGCAATACAGGCAGTTGAAATCAAGCAGGAGGATTTGAAGGAGAGCGGTGAAAGCTATGCCGGCAAGATTGCGGTATGCCTGCGCAACAGTTCCGAGGACGGCTATTATGACATCGCGATTGACGACAACGGCTACGGAGTCAAGCCTGAAAACCGGAACAAGCTCTTCACGCCTAATTTCACGACAAAGAGTTCCGGCACCGGCCTGGGCCTGGCCATTTCACGCAATATCATGGAGAAATGCGGCGGTTCCATCAGCTACCGGAAGTCGTTCTCTTTAGGAGGCGCCTCCTTCACCGTCCACATCCCCAAGAAGCAATAATCTTCGAAAAAATTTTATCGCTTCGCATTACTTTGATTTCCCGCATTTTGCAAATATTCTAATTTTTAGTAATTTTGCAGCGGACTTTGGGAAACTATTAAAAAATTAAAATAACTACAAATACTATGGCAACAACAGCTGACTTTAAAAACGGACTTTACATCAACTACAATGGCAAACCTTGCTCAATTGTATGGTTCCAGCATGTAAAACCGGGTAAAGGCCCTGCATTCGTAAAAACCAAACTCCGCAACCTCGAAAACGGAAGAATTCTTGAAAACACATTTACGGCAGGTGCAAAAATCGAGACTATCAATGTAGAGCGCAGACCTTATCAGTTCCTTTATAAGGACGAGGACGGCTTCAACTTCATGCATGAGGAGACTTACGAGCAGATCCACCTCGACACTGACCTTGTTGAGAATGCAGACCTCATGAAAGAGGGCCAGCACGTGGAAATGATGTTCCTTGCTGACGAGGAAAGATGCCTTACCTGCGAGCTCCCTACCTACGTTGAGCTTGAGGTGACATATTCAGAGCCTGCAGTCAAAGGCGATACAGCTTCTACAAGTGCCTTGAAAGAGGCTACATTGGAGACTGGCGCCATCATCATGGTTCCTCTCTTCATCAACCAGGGCGAAAAAATCAGAGTCAACACTACTGACCGCAGCTACGGCGAGCGTGTGAAATAAATTGCAGACTCACGAAAAGACAGTTTTCGCTTTTTGAAAAATCCTCGGGTTGTGCCTTGCCGGCGCAGCCCGTTTTTATTATGTCAATTATTTCATACTATCAAAAATTTTTACATTTATAAAAATTTTATGAGAGTCTGATAGCCGTTCGCTATCGCTCACTCTCACAATGAAAATCATTTGATACCGCCCTTGGGCGAATATATATCAAAGATTTTCATGTTCGGTTTCATATTACTATATATCATATCAGCCGTTTAAAAATTAATTCATATATTTGGGGAAAATATTGACACTATGGGCTATCTGGATGACGACAACAACAGCAGATTTGACAGAATAAACCGCAATCTCGGCGGAAGTCCGAGCGAAGACCAGGACAAAGCTCCTGAAAGAGAGGAAATGGAAGAATACGACTTTATGAAATATGAAGCCGAAAGGACAAGCTGCCTGATGCACGGACTGGAATATGCTTTGGACGGGCTGAAAGCAAGCGGCAGTGAGGAGGCGTTCAACATTGCCCGGCATCTTTATTCTACGGTAAGCACGAAGGAGAACGGGGATCTGGTGAACAAATATCTGTAAATTCTTTGAAATCTGAAGATTATGGGATTTTTTGATACAGCCGATGACTTGTATGCCAAAGGCAAGGGACTTTGGGGTCAGGCAATAAAAGAAA
This sequence comes from Candidatus Cryptobacteroides sp., assembly GCA_051870215.1. GTDB lineage: Bacteria > Bacteroidota > Bacteroidia > Bacteroidales > UBA932 > Cryptobacteroides. The sequence continues at coordinate 5,283 of JBJEBQ010000050.1, forward strand.
CGGACAAGACGCAGAGAGCAAGTTTGGCAAGGCAGGCAGCGGATTTGATGGAACGTGCCCTGAACAAGGGTTGTACAAAACCTATGTCGGAGCTCGGAGCCGCATATCTTATGGGAATGGGACGTGAGGTGGACTACAGCAAAGGCTTCCATATTTCTTTGTACGCCGCCGAAAATGGAAGCGGCTTAAGTGCAAACAATGTCGCAGTCTGCTATGCAAACGGTTACGGCACTGAAAAGAACGTTGCGGAAGCGGTCCGCTGGTGGCTTGTGGCTGCGGAGAAAAATTACAATGACGCATTCTGGCCTTTAGCCCTGTATCTGTCTGACGGAAAATATGTTACGAAGAACTTGCACGAGGCGAGGAAATGGGGTCGCAAGGCCGTGGAAGCCGGTAGGGCAACTCAGGCACAATATGACAAGCTGTTCAGAACAGTGCCGGAAGGGATGAGCCAGGATGAGGCTTTCAACTTTGCGTATGAGGCCGATATGGACAAAGACTACGAAGAAGCACTAGTATTTTACAACTATGCTGCAGAAAAAGGCTCCATAACCGCACTCAACAACCTTGGGGTGCTTTACTCTTCGGGGCACGGAATTGCCATGGACAAAAGCAAAGCCGTTGAACTGTACAGTAGAGCGGCAGCAAAAGGATGCAGATACGCCAAAACAAATCTGGCGATTTATTATTTCAAAGGAGATACCGTTGTCCAAAACTTAGACAAAGCAAAGTTTCTTCTTGTTCAAGCCATGGAAGAAGGCCACGAAAGGGCGGACGCACTGTATAAAGATTATTTTCCGGATGAATATGATGGAGTTGCGGGCAGAATCAGAATTGCGCAGGGCAAAGCCTCTTCGTCTGACTATTACTATGCCGCTGAACTTGACTACAGGGAAGGAAACTACGACTCAGCACTGAATCTTGCCCTGAAAGCCTGGAATGAATATCAGAACATTGATGCCTGCCTCGTGATTGCAGAAGCCTTTCTCAAAGGCAACGGAGTGGAACAGAGCATCATCAACTTCTACCGATGGATACTGGTCGGCCTGAACAACGGACTGCCCAAGCTGCCTGAAAATCTGGCAAAAACCGGCGACTGGCTGCTGAGCCTGGGCCTGGAGGAAAATCTTCTTCCGAGAGCCGAGCTGGAATATATCCTCCACACAGCACTTGCCCTGCTGCATCTGGCGGCAATGAAAAACAACGCTTATGGAGAATTGAAACTCGCCACCTGCTATACCCACGGCTACGGCTGTGCAAAAAACGACATGAAAGCCATGACCTTCCTGAGACGTGCAGCCGAGCACGGAGACCCGACCGCCATCGAAATTATGAACAAAGCAAAACAATAAGACTATGGGATACAGACAATTCGACCCGAGGATTCCGCAGGAAAAACATCTCGGACAACAGATTTACACGGCTCTCGAAGGAGATGTCATCAGCGAAGTGATCAACCGGACCGGAGCCATGCAGCACCGTGATGACAGCCTTATGCGTGCAGGCATGGAAGTCACCAGCATCAAGGTGGAGAAAAGCGTAATGCCGAAGCTCTACCGCAACCTCTATTCCGTCAAAGACAAACTCGGCTTCACCCAGGACATCGAGTTCTACATCACCAACTCGCCACAGGTCAATGCCTGCACCTATTTCGGGACCACGCCGGGACGCCCGCTTATTGTGGAATTAAACTCATCCCTGATTGAACTCATGGACGAGGACGAGCTGCGTTTCGTCATAGGCCACGAACTCGGACACCAGATTGACGGCAACTACGAACTGACCAAGCTGATCAATTTCGTGTACCCCAATCTTGACACGATGTCGCCGCTCCTGCTTCAGATGAAGGTAAGATTCTGGCAACAGCTCTGCGAACTCGTCGCCGACCGCTACGGTTTCCTCGCAGTGGAAGACCTCAATGTCTGCGTCTCAGCCTTCTTCAAGATGCACTCCGGACTAAACTTACGCAGGATGGACATTGACATTCAGGCATTTATCGACAATAACCGCCGTCTGCTCCGCTATTACACCGACGGCAAATTCCTGAGCCTCGACAATTACGATCACCCTGTGGACGCAATCCGTGTGGAAGCCCTGAACCTTTTCGCCACATCCCAATCCAGGACGGAACTTGATGATGGAATGAACATACTGATTTCAGCCATGTCCCGGATGTGCAGGGAGGAAGTTGACGAACACATGCCGTATTTCATCGCTTCGGCTGGACTGCTTATGGCCAACGCCGACGGGAATATCACTCAGGACGAAGTGGAAAGCATACTCATCAGCCTGTCCTCTTTCGAAATGTTCCCTCAGGATGTACTCGACGAAGTTTTCAAAAGCAATAATCCCGTGGCATATTTCAACAAATCCGTCTCGAAAATTCTCGAACTGAAACCCGACGCCAAGGAATCCCTCTTCCAGTACATCATCGACCTGGTCATGGTGGACAACAAACTCAAACGCGAAGAAATCGAGCTGATGAAGCAGATCGGCACCACCGTCTTCGGATATTCCGAAGATGAAATAATGGTAAAATTCGCCATCTCCATCCGCCAGTCCTTCCGCCCCAAATTCTCCGCCATCTGCTGACAGGCACCTTGTACGGCAAAAGCCCCTCTCCCGGCCGGAACGGTGTAAATCGGATGTTTGGTACGCCAAAAGCCTGTCTCCCGTATGGAATGGGGCATATAAGAGCTTTCGTACGCCAAAATGGTTTTTGCCGTACGAAAAAATATTGAAAGAAGCACATTCATAAAAAACACAAATAATCAATGAAAGGAGAAGATAAATCCCTGTTGAAACTAATGGACGGCTCGGAGAACCGATTCATCATACCTGTGTATCAGCGCAACTATGACTGGGGAACCAGCCAGTGCAAGCAGCTGTTTTCAGACCTTATAGACATTGTAAAATATAAAAGACCAAGCCACTTCTTCGGCTGCATAGTCAGAGCCAGATCAAAGGGCGGCCGCGCAGATGAGTTTCTGATAATTGACGGACAGCAGCGAATGACAACCGTATGCCTGATTTTTCTTGCAATCTATTGGAACCTTGAGCATAAGAATATTATGGCTGAGGATTCGAAACTTGCAGAAAAGATATTCAAGAAATTCCTGGTGGACGAGTATGAGGTAAAAGAAAAGAAGGTAAGGCTGAAGTTGAACAAGGAGGATCGCGCGGCATTTGACCATCTTGTTGATTTCGGGGATGGTGGCAGTTATACAGGTTCCAATGTGGTCACCAACTTCAATTACTTCTATGAAGGAGTCAAGAATCTGACTATCAAAATTGACGACTTCTTCGATGCTATAAGAAAACTGGTTGTCATTGATATTTTTCTTGGATCCGATGACGATCCGCAGCTGATTTTTGAGAGTCTGAACTCAACGGGACTTGATCTGACCGAGGCTGACAAAATTCGTAATTACGTCCTTATGGGATTGGAAGAAGACAGACAGGAGGAGTATTACACAAAGTATTGGAGCTTTATCGAGAGGGACTGCTCCGGAAAGAATGAATTGGACAATTTCGTAAGAGACTATCTGACAATCAAATCTCCTGCCGGAGAAATCCCTAATTTCAAGGACATTTATCCGGCTTTCAAAGCTTTTACAGAAGGGAGGGAAATAGAGCCTGTGCTGGCAGAGATGAAAAGATATGCAGCCCTGTACAAACGCATCAAATCTTCTCAGATCGGAGATTCGGCTACGAATGAGATAATGTCCCGTCTGAACTACTTGGAACTGACCATTACCTATGCTTTCCTGCTCGGTATGCTTACTTATGTGGAAGAGCAGCATTTGGAAGAGGCCGAGATTACAAAGATCCTTTCCTGTATTGAAGTCTTTGTATTCAGACGCTTAATCTGTGGCTATCCTACAAATGCGCTGAATAAGATATTTGCTACCTTGCATCAGCAGGTCCTCAAGAATAAAAAAGAGGATACAAGCTATTACGATGTAATGGTCTATCTTCTTGAGAACCGCAAGAAAACAGTTGTTTTCCCGAAAGATGACGAGTTCATGCAGAGTTTTGTAGAGAAACCGATATATCTGATGAGATCAAAGAGCCGGACATATATTTTTGACCGTCTTGAGAATAGTGACAGTAAAGAGAAAATTAATATAATCGACAACGTCCAAAAGGGCGAACTTAGCGTTGAACATATTATGCCTCAAACTCTGACTGATCATTGGAAGAGCGAGCTCGGCAGCGATTACTCAAAAATTCAGGAAGAGTGGCTGCACACCATTGCAAATCTGACCCTGACCGGATACAATATCCAATATAGCAACAGATCTTTCAAAGAAAAGAAGGAAGACCCTAACGGATTTGCAGTTAGCCCATTGAGGCTTAACAGGTATATTTCTAAATTTGACAAATGGACGGTATCGGAAATGAAGCAGAGGAAAGAGGAGCTCGGAAAAATGGCCCTTTCCATCTGGGCTTATCCCGAGACAGCATTCCAGCCTGCCGTCCGCCCGGATGACGAAGTTTCCATTTTCGATGAAGAATTTGTCTTTACAGGCAGGAAGATTACAAGCTTCAATCTGAACGGCACAATCTATCCTGTAAACGATTGGGCAGACACCATCAAGGATGTTTGCAAATTGCTTTACGAAATCAATCCTGAAATTCTAAAAAAAGAGAGCATCAGCAAAGAAAATGTTTGGATTATCAGCAATCCTTCAGGCGACAGTTCCTGCAAGCAGGTGAGCAAGGACGTATGGGTACTTACTTGTAGTGACACTAATACGAAAATCCGCGTTCTTCGGCAACTTGCCCGACTATATAACCTTGCCGATGATGACTTGGTATTTTCTCTGGTCCCGCAAAAACCCAAGAGCGACATATTTGACGCATAAACATCCATAAAACAGGAGCGATTTTCATTGTCAACCAATGCCGGCCCGAATCCATATTCCCATTTTACATTTTTGTCATTCTTGTCAAAAATGTAAAATAGAGTATATGATTTTAATAATGAAGAAAGACACAGCATCTGAAAAATCTGTAACATATTACACATTTTTCAGGTAGGGATGAATTAAATGAATGATTGTATCTCAACCCAATAAAAGAATGCCTCCGGATGGGTTTTCTTTAACTTGTTGAGCTTTGTTGGTATCGGGTCGTGTACGGTTTGTGTAGCCAACACGCCAATATTATCTGCATTATAATGTTTTGGCTTATTAACCCCTTCTGAAATCAGTCTGGAAAGATATGCGACTTTGGATGCATTTATTATGGCGGAGTCAAGTGTATATTTCTCGCTATGAATAAAACCCCCTATACGGGAAATTCCATCTTGAAGCAGTTTGAATTCTTCAGGATTGTCCAGCCCCCTCAAGCAGATGCAAAGAGCCGTCTGATAAATATCATCGAGAACCTGCTGAATGTTATCAGCCTGCAAGTGTCTGTACTGCAGTTCTAAGGAGGCGAATTTATGAAAAGTCTCCTGTGTTATCGTCAAGTCATCGGTGATGTCGAATAAAGAAGCAATATCAAAAAGTTGCTTTATGATTTCCATCGAGCAGTTTCGCCTTCCCTTGAAATACGGGATGCCCGTGGTATGAGGTGCAAATGCAGTTAGTTTGTCTCCCAACAAATCTTCATGGCTTGGAAGATTGACCAAAACAGCAGGGGCTTCTGTTATCAACACCGGACTTTGTATCGGAAAAGATGTGATTTTGGCATAATGTGTCTCCTCGAAAAGAACATCCAACAGGATTTTGTCTTGCCCTCCATTTCCAGGATACGTTACCTCATAATAGAACTTTGCATGTTGCTTAGGTACATCTGTTCTGGAAATACGCTCTACAAGTTCGACTTTACCGAAGCCGTATTCTTCCGAATATTGATTAAGATAATCTTCGATGACCGTTTCCGGAGGGCAGATGATATCAATATCTATTGACAATCGCTTGCTGGTATTCAGATGGAGCATCAGCGAACTCCCACCCTTAAACAGGAAAGGACAGCCGGAGCGAGCAAGAGCCTCAAGAAGCGAGAATGCACGGATTGTCTTTTCTACTAAAGCTATATCATGGACACTGAGTCGCTCTGCAGCTTCTGTTATCCATTCAATGGTTCTACTCTTCGGATTTATCATAGTCTATTGTGGCAATAATCTGTTGAACTTTATCTTTACGGTTTCTACGTGAGGCATATCTGTTCAGTTTGCTCATATTGATATTGTGCCGTTCACGGGCAAATTCATATATGTTATAAATTTCAGAACCGCCTGCAAACAGCAATTCATTGTCTCCTATAGCATCTACAAGGATTTTTTCTATGCGAGGAACGGTACAGCCGTCTATTTCAGTCAATGGTGCCTGTCCTATCAGCTGGCGCACAACAATGGCATCCGTCCCTATAAGATATCGTTCGCAATCTTTGACCGATGGTGCAAGCAGTATGTTCCGGTCTATATTCATATTCTGCAATGCGTAGAATACGGATTCCATTCCATCTTTCTCTACATCCACGAATGTATATCCTATATTCGGGATATGCAACATAAAGGAGGACAAAACTTTTGGCGACCAGACACAAATGTCCAAGAATGGAAACTGTTTTTTTAGATGCAAAAAAATCTCCTTCTCAAATTCGGAGGAATGATACACGAATTCCGGCAATATGTTTTCAGCCAGCATATACCGCCCGTATCCTTTGCGTTGGAGCTTGCCGGTGTTCAGAAGGCGTGAGATCTGTATGTCTATCGACTTCTCGGCAACGGAAGGATGTTTGCTGACAATGCCATTTATAAGGTCTTTCCGTTTGAAAGTCCCTTTCTGCCTCGAAGCATAATTCAATATGGATTCTGTTACTGTCATATTAGTTGCTGCACGACAAAAATATATCAATTTTGTCAAAAAACAATGAGATTTGACAAAATTGTAGGATTTTTCTAATGTTGGACTCCTTATTGCCAACGGGCAGCACGTTGGACAGAGGCAAGATGGCTGGCAACGATTTCGAGAGCATCGGCTAATGGTTCGCGAAGCGACAGGCGTTACTTGATACTATTGAATATTATATCCGGTTTATTCTTCGTATACAATTTAAAATTTTTATCCGAATTTGTTGCAAAGTATTTATTCGTATACTATCTTTGCGCCATCTTAGCAACCACGTGTTGAAGGAGAAACGGGGGGGGCGACATTTCTAATGTCGCTCCTTGCTTTTTTATATATGCATTATACTCCTCCAGGTAAATTTTTCTGATATAATTATACCACCAGAATGTCAATTATACCCCGAAAGTTGTAAGTCTAATTCAAAGAAAAAGAGGGAAGTTGCAAACAATCTGCCGTAGGTTACGAATAGGTTACTGAAAAGTGTCTGTCTTTTGTCTGTTCCATGTCTTCCTTGTAGACATCCCCATTTTTGTCTACTTTTTGACTACTCTCCGGAGGATGTTCCCAGTGTTGTTTTTTGGATATTTTTCTGCCAAAATCAACTATTTACGGAGTTGAGGGGATTCGAATCTGATTTTGTAACTTGCTTACTTGCAGGGATTTATTCAGAGCGAATTTTTATGGGTTACGCATCGGTTACTCGTTTTGGTCAAAGAACTCTGCCACATCGTGTGGGTAGACAAATGTGAGACATCATTTCGGCAAAGTCAAGTCATTTCGGATTAATCTGCAGAGTTATTCGTTCAAATCTTTATCCTGGATTTCTTTTATGAGTTTCGTCACAAATGTTGATTTTTTATAACATTTGTGCCCAAACTCAAAATATTAGAGTATATTTGCAGAGCAATAAAACTATTAGGGATATGGTTGGAAGACATAAAGAACGAGAGAACTTAATCTCATATTTGACAAGCGACAAATCAGAATTCATCGCAGTATATGGACGAAGAAGAATCGGCAAGACTTATCTGATTGACGAAGTCTTAGGGGATAAGATTTGTCTGAAAGTCACAGGTATGGCTAAAGTCACTACCGCTGTGCAATTATCCAACTTCTACCATTCTCTTGAAAAGGCTGGATGGGAAGGAGACAGGCAGAAAACTTGGATGGACGCATTCAATGCTTTGGAGGACTATTTGTCATCTTTAAAATCCAAAAGGAAAGTGATCTTCATAGATGAAATGCCGTGGATGGATACTCAGCGCAGCAACTTCCTCAGTGCCTTGGAGCATTTTTGGAACGGATGGGCTGTCGGACAAAAGAATATAGTCTTGATTGCCTGTGGCTCTGCTACCACATGGATGACAAACAAGCTCATCAATAATAAGGCTGGACTTCATAACAGGTTAACACATACCATTCACCTTATGCCATTCTCATTAAGTGAAACAGAAGAGATGCTTCACTCCATGGGAATACGCTGGGTCAGAAAACAAATCGTGGAATGTTATATGGTATTGGGTGGAGTTCCTTATTATCTGAGTCTGCTGAATCCCAAATTATCATTGGTACAGAACATCGACAATTTGCTATTTAGTGAGTCCGGAGAAATGGTTACGGAATTTGACAGATTATATGAATCTCTATTTAGCAACCATGGCTACTATTTGCGTATCATATCTGCCTTGGCTTCCAAAGCAAAAGGTCTGACAGCTGATGAAATATCAGATATTGCCAAAATTGCAAAAGGAGGAAACAGAAGTCAAGCTCTCAAGGATTTGGAAAATTGTCATTTCGTTAGGCGATATAATGATTATTCCCACAAGCAGAACAATCCATTATATCAATTAGTTGACCCGTTCACTTTGTTTTATTACCATTTTATGAAAAATGGAGATTATAGAAATGCCTCAACCCCTTGGATGAGCCTGCAAGGAAAGCCCAAATATACGACATGGGCAGGATATGCCTTTGAAATTATATGCTTGCAGCACATTCAGAAAATCAAAGACGCTTTAGGGATAGGCTCCGTCAATACAAATGTATTTTCTTGGAGAAGTGACAATTATGACACTGACAAAGTACAGATTGATATGGTCATCGACCGACAGGACAATCATATCAACCTTTGCGAGATTAAATTCTATGATTCTGTCTTTACGATAAACAAATCATACCGAGACAAATTAGAGAAAAAATCCGAGATTTTCAGAGAAGTGATTTCAAGCAAACGACCAAGAAAATCCGTGACTACAACATTGATTACTTCGTATGGCGTTAAAGAAAATGCTTATTCCGTTGATTATAATACCAAGGTGACAATGGATGATTTATTTTAAGACCCACCGTCCATTCTTACGGGCACCTTCACGGTCAAGCACCCCCTTTGTCTTCAGGGCATCAACGATTCTCTTGATGGTACTCCTTGATTTTCCCAATGAGACTGCGAGTTCGTCAAGAGTAATGGACATATCGGCAGATTGACTTAAACTGATTCAAATTACTCATTGATTTTGATGCAAATATAACAAATTGCAGAAATAAATCCGCAGTTTTAGTAAAACGTTGCGGATTTCAATCCGCAGCTGTATCAAATTTGCGTAAATGTCCAGTTATATTCCCGCAGGGCGTAAAGCGGGATTTGCGCAGTCGCTACGCTCCTTTGCACATCCCTTATTTTTTTTATTATTACTCATTAGATGAAAAGCTTTTCATCTAATTTCTATAAATTATAGGATATTAACAAGATACAACGATTTTACCAACCGCTTTTGGCAATTATATCCCGCCTGCGGCGGGGCGTTGCAAATCACAAAAAGAAATCAGCGTTCAAGCAAGCTTGACGCTGATTTCCTTTCGTGCTTTGCGGAGAGGGAGGCTAAGGATGACTTTTGCGTAAGTCTTTATGTGTTTGCTTGTTACAAAGTCCTAAACCGCCTTAGGTTACAAATGGGATACGGAATCGTGTCCGACTTCTGTCGACTTTTGTCTATGGCTTCTCGACATCGCTGCTTTTGTCTACATTCCGACAGCATCCGGACTCCTCTTCCGTCACTCTCCGAGCAGGCATTTGGGGGCTGATTTTGCTTGTATTTCCGTCCTTCTTACTCTGCTGCCGGAGGCGTGGTGATTTGAACCTTTCAGCGCAACTCGCTATGTTTCACTGCCTAATTTTCTACTCAATATCGTAGGTTACAAATAGGTTACTGAAAAATGTCAAAGAACTCGCTCTCTATTGTACTACATCTTGTACACCGACAAATGTGCGACATTATTTTGAAAGTATCAAGTCTTATCCAAGTTATTTTCTTTAAAAGATAAATTGCACATAACTTGCTGTTACCAAATGTCTTATTTATGTTTGCATTAGGTTAAAAACATGCAGGAATGGATGAAAATAATCTTACAATTGAATATCTGAAGGAACTGCAGAAAATTGCAGAAGCCCTTGACCGCCTTGAACTCCGGATTGACAAGCATTTTAATAAACTGCTTGTCGCCCGTGCGGAAGAGTCTAATTTTGTGACCCGTGCAGAAGCTGCAAAATACCTCGGACTTTCCGAAAGACACTTTGACCGCAGGGCAAAGGAGTGGCACTTCTGGCGTTACCGGAATTATGACGGAACAGGTTTGCGCTACAACAAAGTTGACCTCCGTCTTTCAAAAGATGAACTGAGCGACAAATGGATAAAGGGCATACTCTCCAAGCAGATAGATGCAAACTGCAATGTTGTCAGAAAGGAGAATCCATTGACGAAAGGCAAGAATTCCAAGATGCTTAAAGAAATCCTAAATAGCTCCAAAAATGAAAAGCATTGAAATCAAATCCGAAGGCTATACCCACCGGTATGACTTCGCACCCATACCCAGCACGGATGAAACATTTGATCCGAATCATATCGTGTATGTTGAACCGATCTCAAGTGCGACAGAGTGCTTGGATATTTGTCTCGATTTGCTCCGGTGCGTCTTTGGGCAGGAAAAAGTAAAACAAGCTCTTATGGAGTTGGATGAGGTCGATTATTAAGCTTCGAATCCATTTCCCCATTTTACATTCTTGGCATTTTTGCCAGAAATGTAAAATTAACCAAATGATTTCTGCGGAATAGACCGATAAATCATTATTTACCGACACCTGCCCGTTCATCAGAAGTGGCAAAAGTTCGTCTCGCTGCTTAGTTAAGATATTGATTTCAGTAATACTATTCTCTATTTGATGAAATATGTTTTGTGTAGTTTGATGATATTTCATTACCAAAGACTTAGTTGGGTAGAGTAATGGAATTTTAGAGAAATCATCTTTACTCATATTCGGAAGAATATTACCAACTTTTGCACTTGCATGGCTAAAATACAAGTGCAAAGAGAAGTAAAGATACTCTCTGTTATAGTCTTGTTTAAACACAATTGAATTTATCTGCTGATTTGTTTGTCCTATTTTTCCTGCAAATCCAAGCAGGCCGACAGTACCAATGCACGAACAACACAAAGCTCCTACGGGCAGATATTTTTTAGATTGGGTATTTGCTCCCTTTTCAGACAAAGTACGTGTTGTTTGAAAAACGTATCGAGCTTGGCGGATGTCGTCAATCGTTATAAAAGGAATTTCTCCTCCAAAATAAGACTCATCAGTAGTTGATGGAGTTTTACCGGTTACTATATTTGATTCAATCTCATCAAGTTGACAACAAATCCACCCCTCCGGAATATCTCTCTTTAACTTCTCATTCCAAACCATCTTCCCACCGCTGGACTTGTAAGGTCTGCCGTTCTCGTCCGGAAAGTCGAACTGCACGAACCAGTAGTCGTACAGCTGCTTTGCCATCGCTTCTAAATAATGATTTATCAGCTCATTGTATTGTAGTTTTTATTATCATTTAGAAAACATAAAGAGTATGAAGAATGAAATAATAAACACAATCATGGGGCAGATGAGTGGCTTTTTGGACTCTGCTCAATTAAAAGTCCTTAAAAACACACTTGAAGCATCACTCTGCAACTATGAGATTCAAAAGACGGAATCTTCCGGAGAAAAGACAGAAAGAGAAAATGAAGAACTGCTTGAGGCATTCCTTGCTGCTAAAAAAATAGAAGGGTGTTCTGATAAGACTCTAAAGTATTACAAAGCGACAATTACAAATTTGTTGGAACAACGTAGTACGCTGGTGCGAGCAATTTCTACAGCCGATTTAAGGCAATATCTTTCTGATTATCAAAACAAAAAGAACGCCAGCAAAGTAACAATAGACAATATGAGGCGAATTTTTTCAAGCTTTTTTGCATGGCTTGAAGATGAGGACTATATTGTGAAAAGTCCTGTGCGTAGAATACACAGAGTGCGAACAGACACACTTCTCAAAGAAACTATAAGTGATGAATGTCTGGAAATTCTGAGAGATAGTTGTACGGAAATTCAAGACTTGGCGATGATTGATATTCTTGCCTCCACAGGTATGCGTGTCGGGGAATTGGTTAAAATGAATATTTCCGATATCAATCTTCAAGAACGGCAATGTATCGTCTTCGGGAAAGGAAATAAAGAGAGGGAGGTGTACTTTAATGCTCGTACAAAAGTTCATTTGGAACAATATTTAAAGCAACGCAGGGATGATAATCCGGCATTATTTGTCACATTTGCGTCCCCACATACAAGACTTACAATCAGTGGAGTCGAAGTAAGGGTGCGGACTCTTGGCCGGAGAGTCAATCAGCAGAAGATTCATCCGCACAAATTTCGTAGAACAGTAGCAACTCAAGCCATAGATAAAGGAATGCCTATAGAGCAGGTACAGCGGTTGCTTGGTCATGCTAAAATTGACACAACCTTACATTATGCAATGGTTAATCAAAATAATGTTAAAATGTCTCATCGAAAATACCTTGGATAGCGCATATTTTGCTAACTTTGCATCTGTTACCCGAAATTGAGTGTCGATTCTTGCCTCAAGCTGGGTGAATCGATATTTTACAAAGAATGAGCAAAGCGTTGACAATATTAGATAGTGACTACACCAAATGGGTGGAAGATCTTAGTGTTCGATATAGACAAAGCCAGATTAAGGCAGCTGTCAAAGTGAACCGTGAGATGCTTGAGTTTTATTGGGAATTAGGTAGGGACATCGTAAAACTTAAAGCAGAAAAGCGTTGGGGAGACAAATTTTTATCAAATCTTTCTATGGATTTGCGTAAGTTCATGCCTGATGCGAAATGCTTTTCCCAGACTAACTTGTTGTATATGAAGAACTTTTACCTTCTATATAACTCAGTATTTACATTTACTCCCCAAGTTGGGGAGCAACACAATGAGGCAATTGCTCCCCAAGTTGAGGAGCAATTGAGGAATGATGTATTCAGTGTACCGTGGGGACATCATAAACTATTGATAGACAGATGTCGAGACAATCTTGAAAAGGCTGTATTCTTTATACGACAGACTGTTGAAAATGGTTGGAGTAGGTCTATGTTGCTCAATTTCATTAACACTGATATTTTCGAACGACAAGGAAAAGCATTAACCAATTTCAAAACCACACTCCCTGCACTTGAAAGCAACCTCGCTCAAGAGCTGACGAAAGACCCTTATAATTTCGCATTTACGGGAATAACGCAACCATACAACGAGCGAATACTTAAAGATGCTTTGCTGAATAACATTACTCGATTCCTTACGGAATTAGGAACAGGCTTCGCCTATGTCGGCAAGGAATACCGCCTGCAGATAGGTGCGACTGAAAATTTCATAGACCTGCTTTTCTACAATCTCACATTGTCTTGTTATGTCGTGATTGAGGTTAAAATCGGAAAATTCGAGTTCGCGGATGTCGGTCAATTGGGTGGATATGTTGTTGCCTGCAACCATATTCTCAAAAAGGAAGGACGGGACAATCCGACCATAGGGTTGCTAATCTGCAAAGAAAAAGACAGGATACAGGCTCAATACGCATTGGAGTCAAGCAGCCAGCCTATCGGAATATCAGAATACGACCTTGAAAAATTCTATCCGGAGAAAGTAGAGGGCACAATTCCGACCATCAAGGAAATTGAGGCAAAACTGAGCGCAGATTTCAAGAAAGAGGAAGAATAGAGGATAATGGAAGTAAAAAAAATATATTGCATTGACGAGATAGTTGAAACATACATATCTGGAGACTGGGGGAGCGAAACAGAATCTGCGGAAACCCCTTGTGCTATTGCTTGTATTAGAGGGGCGGATATTGTTCCCATATACAATTCTGATTTTAGCAACATCCCCCTCCGGTATATTTCTGAAGGCTCATTCGCAACCCGTTCTCTTCAAAAAGGAGATATTGTTATAGAAAAATCGGGAGGAAGTCCGACTCAATCTACGGGAAGAGTTGTATATATATCACAAGAACTTCTTTCGGAGAGGCGGAAGGTTGTTTGTTCCAATTTCTGCACCGCCTTTCGTATAAAGGAAGGTTGGGATGCCAAGTATGTCTATTATTACTTACAACTCGTCTATAATGCAGGTGTGTTCTTTAATTTTGAAGGGAAAACTTCCGGACTAAAGAATTTGATGTTGGACTCTGCGTTCAAGTCTATTAAAATAAAGAAAGTCGCCATTGAGGTGCAACACTCAATAGCGACCGCCATATCTAATTTTGAATCTAAAATTGCTGCTAACCGAGCAATAAATCATTATTTACCGACACCTGCCCGTTCATCAGAAGTGGCAAAAGTTCGTCTCGCTGCTTAGTTAAGATATTGATTTCAGTAATACTATTCTCTATTTGATGAAATATGTTTTGTGTAGTTTGATGATATTTCATTACCAAAGACTTAGTTGGGTAGAGTAATGGAATTTTAGAGAAATCATCTTTACTCATATTCGGAAGAATATTACCAACTTTTGCACTTGCATGGCTAAAATACAAGTGCAAAGAGAAGTAAAGATACTCTCTGTTATAGTCTTGTTTAAACACAATTGAATTTATCTGCTGATTTGTTTGTCCTATTTTTCCTGCAAATCCAAGCAGGCCGACAGTACCAATGCACGAACAACACAAAGCTCCTACGGGCAGATATTTTTTAGATTGGGTATTTGCTCCCTTTTCAGACAAAGTACGTGTTGTTTGAAAAACGTATCGAGCTTGGCGGATGTCGTCAATCGTTATAAAAGGAATTTCTCCTCCAAAATAAGACTCATCAGTAGTTGATGGAGTTTTACCGGTTACTATATTTGATTCAATCTCATCAAGTTGACAACAAATCCACCCCTCCGGAATATCTCTCTTTAACTTCTCATTCCAAACCATCTTCCCACCGCTGGACTTGTAAGGTCTGCCGTTCTCGTCCGGAAAGTCGAACTGCACGAACCAGTAGTCGTACAGCTGCTTTGCCATCGCTTCTAAATAATGATTTATCGCTCGGTTAAACTCTATTTTATAATCGATAGAGCGAAGTAATCTTCCGATGCGTTTCTGCTCAGATAATTCTGGAATCCATACAGTGCAACTCTTGATTTTATCTGGTGAGGTATGCCGGATTTTTGTTTGCTGGGCTGCGGCACTTAATTGCTGTTTGACAATATCGGAGGAAATAAGATAAAAGGCAAAATTTTTGTCTAAGAGAGTTTTATTGCAAACAATTTTTGCGACATCTTGACTCTGAATGTATTTCCCACTTTCTGGAATGATAGCGGTAGAGCCAAGTAATCCTATAGCCTGCTCGGTCAGTGGGGTGATTATGTCTCCTTCTTCCAGCAAAAACTCAGACTTGAAATTACCAGTGTAATAAATATTTTCCTTTGATTTATTCTCTTTGAAGCAATTGTTCTTGTAATCAAAATTGCCACAAGTCAAACGGACATAAACACCTTCAGTCGAATAATACTTTCCGCTAAGACTTGCACCTCTGGTTACATCAAGAATATCTCCTAACTTATATTTCTTCAGTTCCATACGACCTACCTTTTAACAGATTTGTTGATATAATCTTGTATCAGCAATAAATTAATCTCTATTTCTTTACGCTTAACCAGTAACTGATCAAGATGTTCTTTTTGCCGAGCTTTCTCTTGCACAGCAATTAAACGTTCAATTCGAACAGGACTTACAAATGGAGAAACCGTTTCATAATCCATCCGAGCATCTTCAATCTGCTTATCCAAATCAGAAAGCTGTTGTTGATATTTTCTTTGTGCCTCAACGATATCCAAATTATTGGCCGCCACAAAGACATCAAGGAGATTATGAATTGCATTAATCTGTTTTTGAGCATCTTTCGATGAGCTTCTTGCAACTAACAACGCAACAATTATAGCAACTACACTAATTATTGGGCTTAATAATGTCGACCACTGTGTTAAAATATCCATTCTTAATTTTTCCTGTTATAATAATGTGAGTAATCTATGACCTTCATTAACATTTTCCGGCAGACGCTTCATACCCACTATCGGATAATTTCTTTTTCAGCCAACGCCAGTAGTTTCCAGCTATATTACTCATTGAAATGCAGCTGGTTCATCTGCTTTATGATTTCACCCTCAAGACGATGGCTTTCGTCAAACAACTCCGTCAGCTTATTCTTGTACTCTGTCATCCTCATATTAAATTCTTCGGCAGTAATGTCCACATAGTCTATCTTGATGTCAAAATATTGGCCTGCTGAAAGATAGTAGCCTTTCTCTTTGATTTCATCATATGTTACAGCCACGGAGAAATCATCAATGGACTTCTGGGTGTTGAAAGTATCTACGATAAGGTCAATCTCTTCTGTAAGCAGGCGTCTCTTCTGATTATTGCCCTCTTTGTATTCTTCGCCCAATTTACTTGCATCGATCAGAATCACCTTGTCGTGCTTCTTGGATTTGTCAAAAAACAGCACGGAAACATTAGTACCCGTAGTTGCAAAGACATTTGAAGGCATTGAAATGCAACCATATACTATTTTTTCATCGACAACCTTCTTTAGGATATTCTGCTCTATCTTCTGTTTGGAGGTAATGAAACCGGTGGGTACGACTATAGCTCCTTTACCGACATTATCCTTTAGAGAATTTATAACATGCTGAAGGAAGCATAAATATATTGACATGCTTGGCTTCTGAGGATTAATCTTCTTGACTTTATTCGGCACACCAGCCCAGAAACGGGCAGGTTGTGCTACTATGTCAGAATATGTATCCACAAAATCCAATTTAAATGGCGGGTTTGAAACGATGAAATCAAACTGCTTCAGTTTTTTCCCATCTTCACTTTTATGGTAAGGGCTCACAAGCGTATCGCCTTGGATTGCATTATCCAAAGAAGCCACCAAACCATTGAGGATGAGATTC
The DNA here is from genome assembly GCA_051870215.1 of Candidatus Cryptobacteroides sp. Lineage (GTDB taxonomy): Bacteria > Bacteroidota > Bacteroidia > Bacteroidales > UBA932 > Cryptobacteroides. Next base: position 22,446 of record JBJEBQ010000050.1, read on the forward strand.
AACTTCAACATTTTATTGCTACGCTGGCTGATGTCTTGGCTGAAGATCGTACACTTGTCTTCCCCAATCTGATGCGCCAGAGCCATTAAAAGAGTTCCCGTTCCTGCTGACGGATCATAGCACTGCACACTATGCAGATTTGCATTGTCTCCAACAAGGAGCCTTGCCATAATGTTTGCAATGGATTTAGGAGTATAATATTCGGCATATTTGCCTCCACCTGCATTGTTGTAGTCCTTGATGAGATATTCAAAAATATCTGAGAAGAAGTCGTATTTTTCACCAAACACTTCTTCGAATGAGAAATTGACCAATTTGTCCACAAGGGCTTTGGCAAAAGCACTGCGCTGAGAAGTATCCGTAACGAATATAGTCAGATTTTCAAAAATCGGAATCTTGGTTTCTTCAGTTGTATGAGTATTGAATATCTCAATGTTCTCATCTGCGATATCTCGCATTGTGGCATCAAAGATCAAGTCAAAATCACCTTTGCTTGACTGATTCCATAAATTGGCAATGAGGTGCTCCGGCTTCAATCTCGGCAAGTCCGGAGACATGGCATCCCACAGGTCCAATCTCTCATCTTCGGTCATATAGGAATAGATTGCCTCCCACCTCTTGACGGCAGGGTCTGCTGCAGCCAGTTCGGGAGAAATCTTCTTGATTTCATATCCGAATTTGTCGTTCAAGAATTTGTATAGGAATATCTGGGTGATGATTTTGTATTCGTTTCCATCGTTACCCAATCCATATGCCGTACAGGTCAGCTTAAGCGCATCAATCAGTTGGAATGTCTGTTCTTTTATGCTCATATCTTCTATCTTCTAATTATATTGTGCGTGGTATTGGTCAAGATATTGTTTTGATATTCTTGACTGTATGAATTGACGGTCACTCCTTTTGTTTGCAATTTGCAAATTGTTCAAACTATTTGTGATTATATTCATTACGGTTGATTCGAAGTAAGCATCCTTTTTAAGTATATCGTTCCTGTCATATACTTGCCCATCAACCATTCCCTTTATAAAAAACAAGGTCTTGTAAATTTCTGTTTCTGACGAAGATATAATCGGACTCTCGGATTTCTTGCTCCGTTGCTCATTCTCTTCCCGTATGCGTTTGTGTACACGAGCAAATTTCACATCATCATTGTATTTTTTCAGCAATACCTTATTTGCGTTATACAACGACTGTAATCTTTGGATGATTTCATCCATTGCCTTAGTTTCCTCATTAAACTTGGCAAGTGAATCTATTACAAAATTGTGCTCCTTGAATCTTTTGATGAAAAGTTCCTGCAATGTAATATACTCGGGGTCGTCTGGATCGAAATAGGATGTAAAAGAGTGGATAGCTCGCTTGTATTTATCTTTAAGTTCTTCTCCACCAGAAATCAACTTCATTTCCTCGGTTTTTACCAGATTGAATCTGAATTCGATATTGGCGAGAGCATCCGTGATTATCTGTTGTGTCTTTTCATCCGGATTAAAGCGTTCCTTTATATTTATCAAATCAATCCTTCTGTTAAGCTCGCCAAGCATTAGCGGAAGTTTTGGCAAATCAACCTGTGCGAATTTTTCTTTAAACTCTTCAGAACCGAAAGAGCGAACAAGGTTTGCCATATCACGTGCAGCTGTGACCACTTTTTTCAATTCGAGAAGTTCCTGCTTATCTTCAATCGTGGATATTTGGGTTGTAAAATCCTCTACATTGTCCGTGGCGTAATTAAATAGCTTGTCTTGGATTTCCTTCATGTCGGCAATAATCTTGTCGGGATTCTCCAAGACTTGAGTAAAGGTGTCTGTAATGTTATCAATCCCCACTTCATCCGGATTGTTGAATCTCATTAGTTCCTTGAGATATGCCTCATTTGTTTGCTCGAAATTCTGTTTTATATCTGCAAAATCAATTAGATATCCATATCTGTTATCTTTATACGGACGATTTACACGAGTGATGGCCTGTAGCAGATTGTGGTCTTTTAATTTACGGCCAAAATAAAGACGTTTGAGTCTCGGTGCGTCAAAACCCGTAAGGAGCATATTGTAAACAATCAGAATATCAACGGTCATGTTTTCTTTAAAGTCTTCCACGACTTGTTTTCTGGTGTCTTTGTCGTCACTATCATACAGAATCAGACCTGCTCTTAAATTAACCTTTTGAGACGCATTCCGGTTGTACTCATATACGGTCTGGTCAAACAAGGAAAATAATTTTCTCGCTTGTCCCGATGTTTCGCATATTACCATTCCACCTAAAGTGTTATCACCTCTATTTTGGCGGAATTTAATCAAATCTTCGATAATATATCTTATGAGAGGACGGGCATAGCTATCGTGACTGATAATGTCATTTTTGGAGAGTTCCTTCTTTTCGACCAACTTGTCCAACCCACTCATCGCTTCTTGCAATTTGTTTTTCCAAGATGTTTCGATGTCTTCTCTCAAAATTTTGAGAGTATAGCCATCTTGAATTGATTTGTCGTAATAATATGTGTGAATATAATTTCCGAAGACGCTGCAGGAGTTTCTTTCCTCTCCAATCAATGGAGTTCCCGTGAGTGCTAATTTAACAGAATCCCTATCTGCATCAAACAGATTGGCAAGAAAGCATCCTGTTGGCTTATATCCTCGATGAGCTTCGTCAATTATGAATATTCTTTGACGTTTTATCGCATATTCCGGCAGTTGTACTTTTTTGTTGTCGTTGGAAAATCTCTGAATGTTAACGACAATCATTTCTTTCTCTCCAGTGTTGCCTTGCGCAGATTGAGGCTTTCTTAAAAGCTCCAAAAGATCTTCTTTTGTATCAGCTGTTGATACTTTCAGTCCACGTGCTTTGAATTCTTTCGTGGCTTGGTCAAGCAAATCTATACGATCAACGATAAAGAAGAATTGGGCTACGGTATCCTTTTTTGCGTAGTAGTCAGTTAAAATATTTGTTAGATAATACGCCAATGCTGTTTTGCCACTTCCTTGAGTGTGCCATATAAGTCCGCTTTTGATACCATTCGAAAGGCTATCAGTTATCGCATAAGTCGCAAATAACTGTTGATAGCGCATTATATGCTTTTCATCTATTTTTTCGATTGTCCCATCCTTAAGTTCTCTCTGCTTATGAACATATGCAAGTGAATATCGTAAGATATACAGCAACCGTTCCGGAGAACACATCGAAGTCAATAAACGATTAGTCGGGCGGTTTATTCCGACATTAGTCTTGTATTCTTCGTGGTTTTTAATGACTTGACAATTGAAATCGGCAAGAATCTGGTATTCTTCCCGTGGATCTATCTCTTTGTATTGATATCTCTTATTGTATGGTGCGACTTCCTCATTCAAGGGGTTTTCCTCTCGAAAACAACTGAACGGAGCCCGTTTATATGCATTTGTACAATAAAATACTCCCTGTACCGGAACAATACCACCCATCGTGTCGTATTCCATATTATTTGAAAAAATCATGAATTGGGTGATATTGTTAAATCTACGGAACTTTTTATTCGGGAATCGCTGATTATATTCTCTGTTTCGCTCTGCGACAATTCCTTCTTTGTTATTAGGCTTCTTTACTTCTATATAGACTAACGGCAATCCATTAACAAAAAGTGTAATATCCGGACGGAATTCTTCGTTTTCATTTTTACAAGTAAATTCGCTCGTAAAATGGAATGTGTTATTTGAAATATTCTCAAAATCAATAAGTTTAGTTGGAGAAACTGATTTTATCCTTTTATAAAATGCCTCTCCAAGGTCGTTGTTGTCAAGTTCCCTCTTGATATCTTGGAATACTTGTTCGAATTCATTCTTGTGATTCGGGTTCAACCGTTCGAATTGTGATTTGAATACTTGAATAAGAATATTGGTATCTCCATCATAGACCACACCTTTCTTATCTTCAGAAATCTTTCCGAAGTAACTATATCCTAACCGTGTCAGATGAACCATTGCAGGCATCTGAACACGAGTCGCTTCATTAAAAGTACTTGACATAATATCTCCATTTCACCAACAAGCGAAAGCACGAGGATGTTGAATGACCAGTGTATTCTCTGCTGGATATGTTCTCTGTAAACTTGCTTTGAATTACAAAATTAGCAAAAATTTCCACTCGCTTTGCCGTGATGTACCATATTATTGCTACTTTTATTACATATTATAACTTTTGATAAAGTTTTAAGACAGAATCGGATAACACGGACATATTGACAAATCAGCCCATAGTCTCGAATTATCGGGATTATGGGCTTGTTTGTATGCAGACACTATAACCATTTAAATTATATCAGACATGATTAACAAATTGTTACAAAGTCGTCTGATGCAGAATACGCATAGCGATTCAGCTCAGATGCCGGATGACTACTCCGCACAATTCGAAGAGTTCAAGACTCTTGCCCACTCCACTCTTTTCTGCGATGCTGGATTCCTTTCCATTGAACAGGATCTGACCGAGGCTCTCGATATCATCGAGCTGTCCCTCGGAGGTAAAAAAAAGATACCTTGCTGACGGATTATCTAAAACTTGCCGTCAAAATGCTCCATCTCTTCATCTGCCAGAACGAGAGGAGACTCACCAATCCGGAACTATTCGTTTCCTTCCAGCCTCCGGCAATCGCTAAATCTCCACTTCATTGGGAGACTAACAAATCCGACCTCATAGAACTGCTCATTGCTCTTGACAACCTCGGCATCATTACCGAGGACGGGAGCAAGGCATCATTCGCCCGTCTGGTGAGAGAGTTCGCCCGTTTTTTCAATATTCCCATTGTCTCGGACATCTATAACGAGCGCAGCAGAATCCTCTCCCGTTCCACAAAACGGACGGTCTTCATTGACCGTTTGAAAAGGGAGGGATTCGAAAATGATTGAAAATTTTTATCTCTGAAATACAATTAATTACGGGTGTTTCGTGTAAGGGTACTCATTGAGTGTACTCTTGAATCAAGATGTTCTAATGGAGACCTTTGCCATCGGATTTTAAGCAAGAAAAAAAACAACATTATTTGATTTTCTAAAAGTACTCCGGGCTGCCCGGCATAATTGCAAATAGTTCATAATTACCAATCATTTTTGGCATTATATCTTATATCTCAACGATTTGGCATTTATATCATTATATCGGAAGTTGTAAACCTAATTCAAAGAAAAAGAGGAAGTTGCAAAATTTAATATCCCTCTCTACGCCACGGAGCCCTTGCAAACAATTTGAAGCTCACGGCTTTACGGCCAACCCTCCTTCTCCGGGATTTGCGCAGTCGCTACGCTCCTTTGCACATCCCTCCCCGCCTGCGGCGGGGCGTTGCCAATCACAAAAAAATCAGCATTCAAGCAAGCTTGACGCTGATTTCTTTTCGTGATTGGCGGAGAGAGAGGTTACGGGGGACTATTTTGTAAGTCTTTATGTGCTTGTTCGTTACAAGCCCCGATGTCTGCAAAGGTTACACATAGGTTACTACTTTTTGTCTAAAAGTTAACGACATCGATGTCCCTGCTTCGTCAATAGACTGATTGTCAATGTTTTGACTACATCCAGATTTCACTTTCACAACCTTTCGGATAGACGTTTTTGGGCTATTTTTGCTTGCTTTACCGCCAATCTTGCCCTCCTGACGGAGGCGTGGGGATTTGAACCTAATTGTGCAACTCTCTCTGTAACAAAGGCTGAATTTCCGCAAAAATCCGTGGGTTACAAATAGGTTACTCAAAATCGTCAAAGAACTATCTCTATTGTACCGCATCGTTGTACTCCGGACAAATGTGAGACATTATTTCCGGAGTGTCAAGTCATTTCGAAGAAATCTCGCACTTAACTTGCTGTTACCGAATGTGTTATTTATGTTTGCAGGCGATTGAAAACAAGATTTAGCATGAAGAACAATATTTCAATGGACTATCTGCAGGAATTGCAGAAGCTCAACGATTCGCTTATCCGGCTCCAGCTCCGGATAGAAAAACACATCAGCAAGATGATTTGCGGTCACGATGCTACCAATGAAGAAAAAGCAAAACTCTTGACCCAAAAAGAAGCAGCAGAATATCTCGGAATCTCCCAACGGCATTTTGACCGCAGAGCGAAATTGCGTCATTATTGGCGTTACCACAACTGCGATGGGACGGGACTTTACTTCAGCACTGCAGATTTCAATCTCTCTGTGGACGAAGCGAATGACAAGTGGGTCAACGGTTTTCTCTCCAATCAGATAGATGAAAACTGCAATGTTATTCTAAGACCCGACCCATCGTTGAACGCACAGGATAGGAGAAGAGTTCAAGAACTTCTAAAAACCATAAAAAAGAAATGAAAAGCATTGAAATCAAGTCCGAAGGCTATACCCACAGGTATGACTTCGCTCCTATACCCAGCACGGAAGAGACCTTCGAACCGAATCATATAGTGTATGTCGAACCGCTCTCAAGTGTGACCGAGTGTCTGGATATTTGCCTTGATTTGCTCCGGTGTGTCTTCGGTAAGGAGAAAGTGAAGCAGGCTCTTCAAGAGCTGGCGGAAGTTGATTATTAGGCTTTGATGTTATATTCCTATTTTACATTTCTGGCAAAAATGCCAAAAATGTAAAATAGACTACTAAAGCTCTTGTGAATAAAACTTTCATAATAAGTTGTCGGGAATAATATTTTTATGTAAATTCGCAGTTGTATTGAGAATTTGCATAAACAATGGAAACAAGATTCATTCATAGAGAGTTAGCAACGGTAGTAAAGGAGGCTTACCGTTATTTTTCAGTAATTACTATTACCGGACCACGTCAATCTGGTAAAACCACATTGATAAGAAATCTATTTGAGCATCTGCCTTACTACTCAATGGAGAATTTGGATGTGCGTGAGTATGCAGAAAATGACCCTCTTGCATTCCTCAATCAACACGGTGAAGGAATGATACTTGACGAAGTACATAACTGCCCGAAACTCTTATCCTACATTCAAGGAATTGTTGACGATGACCCGAAGCGGAGGTTCATCCTTTCCGGTAGCTCTCAGTTCGCCATGCTGAAAAATGTGACACAGTCGTTGGCAGGGCGTACTGCAGTTTTCGAGCTGCTGCCGATGTCGTATTCGGAAATCCGCAATGAAGTGACAAATGTCCCACTCGACAATCTGCTCTTCAACGGATTTTATCCTGCAATATATTCTGAACGCAATATCGCCAAATTCCTATATCCGGCATATATGAAGACCTATCTCGACAAGGATGTCAGGGATTTGTTGAAAATAAAGGATATGATGCAGTTCCATACATTCGTAAAACTTTGTGCCGGACGTATCGGTTCGTTGTTCAACGCCTCTGAGTTGGCAAATGAAGTCGGAGTGAGTGCAAATACCATTACTGCTTGGATGTCTATCCTGCAGGCATCCTACATAGTTGTACTGCTTCCTCCATTTTATGAGAATGTACGCAAACGCCTTGTCAAAACACCGAAGTTATATTTTACAGACACGGGGCTTGCCTGTCATCTGCTTGGCATCGAATCTCCGCAACAACTTTCACGGGACAAGATGAGAGGAGCATTATTCGAGAACTTCATTATAATGGAGGCATTGAAACAACGGTATAATGAGGGCAAGGAAAGTAATCTTTATTTTTATCGGGATTCAAATCAGAACGAAGTTGACCTTCTGCTGAGAAAAGACTCAGGACTATATGGCATTGAAATCAAATCTGCAATGACATATCATTCGGATTTTGAAAAATCTCTCAAGCAATTGGACAGTTGGGTCACTCTTCCGGTAGAAGGGAAAGCCGTGGTTTATTCCGGAACATTGGAAAATTCTGCTGGAGAAATCAAGTTGTTGAATTATAGTCATCTGGATGAAATTCTACGGTGATTATTTGGAATAAGCCTCCCATGCGAGTCGAAAGACAGCACACTTGGGAGGCGTTACCTATTTCATCGGGCATATGCTTGTTGTCCATAGCATCTGAAAAATCTGTAACATGTTACACTTTTTTAAGGTCAAGATGCATAAATTCAGCAAGGTTTTTTTAACCTTATAACCATTATTGCCAACGGGCTGTTCGCTGTGCGGATGCAAGATGGCTGGCAACAATTTCCGGATTATCCCCGTTCTTAACAGCATTATGCAAACAGCGAGCGATTTCCTTCTTGTCAGTATATTGGGCTAATCCAAATGTGTTCAGCTGCTTCAGAACATATTTTATCTGGCTGGCATATCCAACGAAAGTATTGTCGGACATATATGAGATATTCTTGAGGGTGCAGTTTCCGTCAAAAACCACAACATTGTATATTGGCAAAGAAGCGAATTGCTCGGACTGTTCTCTCAAAGTCTTGATGTGTCCTTCATTTTGCATCAAAGGATTGTAAAATCTATGCTTTTCTTTTCCAAAATTCAGAACTTGAGTCCAGTATTTCTGCCCCTCATTGCCAAATAACCATCCGCTATAATCCTTAACCTCTATGGCAAGCAATCCCTGCGGTGTAGCAACCACAATATCGATTTGCGAATACTCGCCATTTTTCTTCTGAAGGTATAAGTCATGGAAGATTGCCTTTGGATGCACTCCTTGCTTTAACATCTTGACTACAAGCCTGCGTTCCGACCTTGTCCCTCTCTTAGACGAAGATACGGAACATAACAATTTCATATCTGCTCGATAACGGAGATATGGAATTATTACAATTAGAAGGATTGCAAGTACCGCCCCAATTATGAAGATGTAATTACTCATAGCAGCATTCGTACATCCTATGAAGCAACCGCCTTCAAATACTCAAATGTTGAAGTTCGTTCCACTTCGGTGTGAGATAAAAGAAGATACTTCCAAGGCTTACCTCCAACACTGACCGTGTATTCGGAGGCATTCTTACAGTATTCCTCGGCTGCTCTCTTTTTCGCTTGCACATCCGCTGCGGTCACTTCTTTCTCAGCCTTGGTTTCAACGAGATATATGCAATCTTCAGTTTCTACCACGAAGTCCGGTTCATATCTTCTTGAGCCATTTGACCAATATATACTGAACTGCTGGCTCGCAGGACGCAGCCATTTGAGAACTTTCCTGTCGGACTCCAGAACGATAGCAAAATCCTGCTCAGTCTTGCTGTCAAACTTACACTGAGTATAATATGACTTGGTGAATCCCGTAAAAATGTATTTCGGAACTATTTTTGGCGGTAATGAAGCTCTGTAATCTATTCTACCATAGGCAAGATTCTCCACCAAATGCTGCTCAACAATTCCAGAGAAAGGCAGCACCTTAGGCTTAGTATATCCCAAAGAGGTCATAACAAAGTGAGCTTTCATCTGGTCGTATATAGTTGCTGCTATCGCCTTTCTGAAATTGAATACGATACTTGCTATGTCTTCTTCGGAATCATTACGGCATGAAATGGCATCGACCGCTTGCTCAGCAAGATGATAGATTAGGTCTGAATTTTCGTCATAATCAATCTCGTCATAATCAAGAAGCATACTAACTATCTGGTCAACAGGCTGCTCGAAAGTTCTTCCAGATTCAACCTTGATTGTCTCCACGGAATTATCGACAAGTCCCATTCGGATAATTTCCTGTTTCATAGCAGGCAAATCAAATCCCATACGGGTATCAAGGTCAAACCACTTATATTCGGATTTATATGCTTCCCTCTGAACCGTCATTCGAGGAATTTCAATGATATTGTTGATAAAGTTATGCAAAACGGTTTCAACGACATCATCAACAGCCTCAATAAGAGGTTTAGCTTCCTCTTCGGCAAACATTGGATTGGCAATTGCTGCTGACTTTCTGATTACATCCTTTGTCCTCTCCTTGATAAACTGTATCATCTCAGGATTATCGAGGTCTTGCACTTTCTTTATTGGGTTTTCTCTTGTTATGCTTGAGCCCATTAATCTTGGCATATCTGCAAGAACATCCCATACTGCTCGTTTCGCATCTGCTGTTTCTTTTGCTGATTTCTCCCCATATTTAGCGGTCGCTTCCTGCAGTTCATACTTCTCTTGAAGGTCAAGATATGTTTCAGCTTTAACGATACGGCTTGGCTCTGGTTTTAGTTCGTCATCGTCAAGTTCAATGTATGAGAATCGACTTAAAACAGAATTTGGGTCTTTTGCCTTGGTAATGACAGCTTCGAAATTCTCGTGTGCGATAACAGTGAGTTTATCAATATCATCATATCCGGTTCTCTTGCCTCCGAAAGGCAGGCGCAGTCCACGACCGATTGACTGCTCCACAAGAATAGGGGCATCCGCTGCTCTCAAAGGTACAATGGTATAAAGATTTGTAACATCCCATCCTTCCTTAAGCATATTGACATGAATGACAATCTCAATCTCATTGTCCGGCTTCTCAAGAGAAACAAACAGGCGGTCTATCTCTTCATCTTTCTTGGTAGAGCTGTCAATCTGCAGAACTTTACCTTTGTATCTGCCGTCATACATCTCGTTTTCAATCAGCTCCAATGTCTCCCTTGCGTGCTGAATATTTTTGCAGATTACCAGAATGAACGGTTTTACCTGCGGAGCATTGTGCTGCTTAGAATACAGTGCAAGATGAGTCTTCGTCTGCTCGTGGATACTGATAGCATCCTCAATCTTAATCATGTCAAGCTCTTTCTCCGGAATGCCGTCCTTCTTGAAATTCTTTCGTTTTGCAACGGTTGGTATCTTTACATATTTCCCGTCAGCGAGAGCTTGGGCAAGATTGTATTCGTACACGATATTCTTGAATGACTTGCCCTTCTCATCAGTCGGAGTCGCTGTCATCTCCAGACCGAGGATAGGCTTTAGTTCATCGATGGCTTTCTTGGAGGCATCCGCATGATACCTATGAGCCTCATCCATAAGAATTACGAGGTCTTCCAATCCTGCGAGGTAATCAAAATATGATTGTCCGAGGTATTCGGACAAACGCCTCATACGAGGGGCTCCTTTCTTTCCTCCCTCCTTGCTGTCCGAATTGAACTTTGCAATATTGAAGATATTGATTTCAACGCTGCCAAAGATGGTATCATGAAATCCGTGGAAGTTATTGTAATTCTCTCCATCAATAACGACCGGAGCATTATTGGCAAATTCAGCTATTCCCTTGAATACATATTTCTCGTAAGACGGGTCTCCAAAATCCCTCTTAAGTTTTTCATAAAGGGTGAGGTTTGGAGCAAGAACAAAGAAATGCTTGATACCCTTCTTGAGATATAGATATGCTATGCAGGCTCCCATCAAACGGGTCTTGCCTATGCCGGTGGCAATGGAGAAAGCAAATGACGGGAACTCACGCTCAAAGCTCTTGCAAGTCGGGCAAACATCCTGTGCAATAGTAAGTTGTTCCCGAAGATAAGCATCGTATTCGCTATCTTCAGACGGCTTTTTAAGGGAGAGCTTATCCGCAAGGCGTGTAACGACTTCGAGAGCCTCTGCTAATGGCTCTCGAAGCGACAGGCGTTGCCTCACACTGTTATATATCTGATTCATGCGTGTATAATCTGGTCAATATTTAATCAAATAAGGTTGTTGGCGGTTCATTTTGCTCTTCTTCATCTTCAATCTCATCATCTTCTACCTGTGGAAGTTCGATTACATTCAAAGAATAGTCATCGTGGTTGAATTCGCATCTCCCGAGAAGAATCTGAGGGATTTTCTTGATGGTGATGTTTGAGAATGCACTCTTACATTCCTTCTGGAATGCAGTACAGCATATCAAAAGGGATTCGCCATCAGCCATCTGCTCTGCAATCGCAGCGAGCATCTCCACAGTCATAAACTGTGTGGTTGTATAGATGTAATCGCTTTCGGAGCTATATCCCTGTTTCCAATATGTGTCTTCAGATGGAGAGTAAGTGAAGCCTTCCTGCTTTGCCATTGCTGCAGCAAGCATATCGGCATTATACTCCTTATTGATTACGAGATGCCCATATTTATCCTCTTTTAGAAGAGAGGGAGCTAATTCATAGAACTTGAAACCGCTACCACCTTTCCAATTTTGTGCTTTGCTGATGCCTCCTTGGTCAGAGCCGTCCGTTACCATTTTCAGCCTTGGCACGCAATGAGTGTATGCGTGGTCGCCTAATTCGATACCGATATAGCGTCTGCCCATCTTCTGAGCTACAGCAGCTGTTGTTCCGGAGCCTAAGAAACTATCAAGGACAAGGTCACCTGGATTGCTTCCCAATTCAAGTATTTTTTGAATAAGCAATTCCGGCTTCGGATATGGAAAACTTTTTTTGCTGCCAAATAAATATAACATTTCATCAGCAGCACTTTTATTTGTCCCACTATCATTGAAAATAGAACGTGGGCGTTGACCCTCACTCATATATACTCGATGATGCAAAGTCCAACCATTTTTTGATTTAGTTAATCGCACATCACCATTCTTAAGACCTTCATTTATTGTCTCTTGCCCCATTTGGGAATTAATAGATAGGATTGTCCCGTCTGGACATTTTACTGAAATAGGAATCGGACTCTGCAAGCCATTTCGAGCAACTGTGTCCCAATAAAATCTATTCCCATTTTCATCAATTTCTTTATATCGCTTAAGATACTCTTCTGATTGAGAAATAGTCCATTTAGATTGATGTACTGATTTGGAAGAGTCTTTTGCATACACTAAGATGTAATCATGGTCTAACGCTAAGAAGCGAGAATCGTTGCCTCCTCCTTTCCTTTTCTGCCAAATAATATCACCAATAAAATTATTTCTACCAAATATGCCGTCAAGTATTACTTTAGCATATGCGTGTTCTTGCTCATCCAAATTAACAAATATAAATCCATCTTTTCGCAACAATGCATGAAGAATCTGAAAGCGTTGAAACATTAATGACAACCATATAGAATGTTCAACCATATCATCGTATAAGTCGAATGCATTACCAGTGTTGTATGGAGGATCTATGTAAATACATTTTACGGAGTTTGTATAATTTTGCTCCAATGCTTTAAGTGCGAGAAGGTTGTCTCCGTGAATCAGCATGTTTCCATTCCACGGCTTGCCGTTTGGTAGCACTCCGATTTCCGGTTCACCATAAGAGTAATCCTTATTCTCTATCAGAATACGAGACTCCACCCCTTTCTTCTCGTCATATTTCCCAATCCAAGTTAGCTCGAGTTTATTTATTTTATCTTGCGCCATAATTATCTGAGTTTCTTTGTTTATTCTGTTAGAGGGTTATCTTTCTTTTTTTCTTCCAAAGAAGTACTTTTTGATATTTTTTCTAATGACTTAGCGATTAATTCAAGGCTTTGCTGGATTGTATTGTATTTGTGGCCCGCAGAATTTGCCGAGGAGATACATTTTTCAATTCCTTCAATCGCATCTGTCATATCATCAACAATTCGAGCAAATTTCTGGCTAACCACCTCATCCATATTGCAAGAAAAATCAATTATTCCATCAGTACAATAGGTTCCAGAAACCTTCAATACAATATGCTTATCTTTAAAAGTTTCAACAATTTCTTTTCCCTGTCCAATATAGACATATTTGGTGCTTTTCCCGTCAATGAAGAATGGATTTACTAAAGGAGTAAAACAATTTTTTGCTTCTTTACTCGGAATCGTGTTTAAAAATTCTTCATTTACAGAAAGTTTTATATCATAGGCGGCAGAAAGTCCTACATTTGTAATTTTGAGGAAGAAAGCATTTTTAGCTACGCCAATAGACAGCAGTAAATTTGGATTTCTTTCAGCGTCCCATTGTCTCTTCAGTTCATCCAATTGTTCCTTGTTGTTTTGCAGAATTTTCTCGTTTTGAGCGATTAAAGCATCGTTCTGTTCTTTGCTCTGTTTTAGTGTCCACCATGTAAGTACTACCATTGCAAAAGAGGCGATTGCTCCAATATACGCAGCCCAGAATCCAAGCCAATCCGAACCTTCTCCTACTACATCGACAATGGCAGGTCTCAAAATCAACCAATTCAGCACTATCGGAAAAAGTATGAAACAAATCACCGCAATGCTTACAGCCCATATTATTCTATTTTGTTTTTTGCACATATTATAGATGTTCTGAAATTATTTTCAATGCCCCATTTATTACCCCTATTTGCTTTATCAATCCATCTTCAAAATCTGATTCTGAGGATGACCTAAAGGATAAGCAGCGACATATCTTTAGCGTAGCTTTATCAATGAATTTGATACATGAGATAACATTATTGTCGCACCCTTTCCTCGAATATAAGAGATTCTCAATATTTACATAAGAAGATATTACTGAGAAAGTCTGTTCGAGGTTATTGTGCCAATAATTCTCCATAAGCTCTATTTTAGAGTACGCTTCTTGGCGTGTCGTCTTGCACTCATCGAGTAATTTTTCCATCAGTTGCTGTTCGGAATGGCATTCTTTGCAAATGTTATCGCTTGGCTTTCCGTTTTTCAGACAACTGCGCACACGAGTTTCTATTGAAGTTTGCAGTTTTTCTATTTTTGATATGTTATCGTCTATCAATGAATTTGCGCTCTCTGTAAGTGAAGCATACTTGTGATTCTCCTTAAAACAGGTTAAAAGTAAATTCTCCAGAGCCGAACAATATTCAATCAGCTTGTTGTAAATCACACGATAATAATCTTGTTCCGCCTTTTTCTTTTCATCGGCTCTCTTGATAAAGTACATAACTATTTGACCTATCATCCCACCACCAAAAAGAATTCCGGCAAGTGCTAATATCCAATCCATTATATTACCCTCCATCTTATTGTAAATAATTTCGCTTGCTCAGTCTTCTGTTCAAGCATCGCTTCGACCTTTGTGAGCAATGCTTCCTTTCTGACATCAACTTCATCCTGCGCCTCGTAAAGATTCTGCCGTTTCTCGGCTCGTTTCTTTTCGAGGTCTTTAATAACCCTCTGGGCAACTACCTTCTCCTTCAGCTGAATCATCTTCTTTGCTTCAGATTTTTTGAGTTTTATCTCGGCATCAAGGTCAGTGATTTCCCTTTCGAGGCTGACTTTCATATCCGATGCCCAAGTGTCCAACTTGTCCATCTCTTCATCAAAGAAGTTCTGATTGCGAAGTGCGGAATCCGACAGAATCTGAACTTTCTCGGCTTCTATTCCTGTCTTCAATGTCGTAGTAACTTTTGCTGGAATCTCTGCAGTTCCGTTTACTTCTGCTGAAAGCATAAGCATTCGCTCGGCAATTTCCGGATAGACAGTACCGCCTTCAATGTCCACGCAGGAAATAATCAAGTGGTCTTCCTGCTCAAACGAGTCTATGGAAAGTCTGTCAACTCTCATCCAGCCGGACTTGCCCACAAGTTCCTCAAGCAATGCTGTTTTTCCTTCCGTTCCGGAATAGTTAAAGACTATTTCCTCGGCAGGAATTTCCACATCTTTACATTGACGAACAATGGATTGAGCCAGCGGATTACCTATGCGGAATGGTTGCACTTTATACGGAAGCTGTACATTGCTTTTATATTCCCTTTCAGAGGTTAGTCTGTAGATGCCGTCATATTTACTGCCATCTGCAATCATAAACTGCTCGCTGTCCTTGTCGAATACCGCCTTATCTTTCAATGCGTATTCCACAAGCATCCACAACCGCTTCTCGAACACATCAAGGTTTGACAGGCTCACCGCAAGATTGATTTTCAATTTCTCTTGCACGGAGTCGTCAAAGTTCTCAAGCAAGGTCGAGCGTGCTTTCAGCATTTTGTCGGAAATCTCCCCTTTGAGTTCCTCCTGAAGAGCATCAAATGCTTCTTCGATTGCTTCCGGTGTTCGGCACTCTGTATATATCTGTGCTATCCTCTTCTCGAAATCAACGCCATTTCCTATGCTGCCAAGCACCTCGTCACTTGCTCCGAACACTCCACTGAAAAGCTGGAATTTCTGGTCAAGGAGTTCATATACTCGGATATCTGCAGCATTTGCCTTGTTAAGGAAATTAATCACGACTACATCGAACTTTTGACCATAACGGTGGCATCGTCCGATTCGCTGCTCAATTCGCTGCGGATTCCAAGGCATATCGTAATTGACAATCAACGAGCAGAACTGAAGATTTATTCCTTCAGCAGCTGCTTCAGTGGCAATCATAATGGTGGCTTCATCTCGAAAATAGTCAACGATGGCTGCTCTTCTGTCGGCAGTCAAAGACCCCGTAACCTTTGGAGTTCCCTTATATTTTTCGAGCCACGCCTTATATATGGCTGTTGATTGCTTGTCTGTATTTGTCCCGTTAAAGCGGATTACTTTTCCTTTGTAGCCTCTCTTTTCAAGAAGCTCAAACAGAAATTCTTGCGTCCTTCTTGACTCTGTGAAAATAAGAGCCTTCTTAGGTGCATTTAATTGCTCCAGCTGGTCAAACCCTTTTTCCAACGCAACGAACAAATGTTCCGCTTTGCTGTTCTTTTTGATTTTGGCTGCAAGGTCTCTGAAGGATGATAATTCTTCTATCTCTTTTTTAATTCCTTCTATGTCGGATGGGTGCAGCTCTTCAGAATCGTCATCTTCCTCCACTTCTTCATCATCCAGCCATTCGTCATCCGTCTCATAGTCCTCTTCAACGGCATCCCAATCCTGTGATGGTTGGCAGCTTATCATCGCCTCAAGTCGAGCAATAAGACTGCAAAAAGTTCCATAAATAGCGTATGTTGACGAAGCAAGGAGCTTCCGGAGAATCAATGTCATCAACTGCCTCTGACTGTTCGGCAGAGCATACAGCTTAGGCTTAGCGAGATAATCCGAAACCAAGTTGTAAAGTTTCTGCTCAAGTTCAGTCGGATAGAACTCCTCAAGAATCGCTATTCGTTTGGTGTATTTTACATATTCCAGAACCTGCCTTCGTAGAGTTCTCTTACATACAGGTTGCAGGCGGTTTCTCAAATCTGCATAGTCTTTCTCATCGAGATTATGGCTAAACTGAGACTTAAAACTCTTCAAGTCTCCGAAGACATAATCATCAATTATGGAGACAAGCCCATAAAGTTCAAGTATGGAGTTTTGAAGCGGAGTGGCAGTCAACAATATCTTCTTGCTCTCAGAAAGGGCATTCTTTATAGCATTGGCTGTCTTGTTTGTCGGTTTATAGACATTCCTTAAGCGGTGCGCTTCATCAATAATAGTCAAATCCCATTGTGTATGACGCAAGTATGGGGCTTTTGATTTTGCAAACTGATATGAGCAGATGACTATTTTGTCGGTGTCAAACGGATTCAAATTGCCCTGTTCAATTGTGGCATTAAAGCTCTTTGTTTCGAGGATAACTGATGGTAAGTAGAATTTCTCTTGCAGTTCGCTTGACCACTGCTTCCTAAGGTTTGCAGGACAAATAATCAGTAACTTCCTTTTTCGTTCAGACCAGTTCTGGGATAGGATAATTCCGGCTTCAATAGTTTTTCCGAGCCCTACTTCGTCAGCAAGAATAGCACCCTTGGAAAGGGGCGATTTAAAGGCAAAAGCAGCAGCCTCGACTTGATGCGGAGTCAAATCGACTTGAGCATCCTGCAGCGATGCTGTCAACTTATTTAAGTCATTGGCAGGTAAACGCCTTGTCAAATAATTTGCAAGGTACTTTGCCTGCGGAGCTGTAATATTTGCCACGATGATATATTTTTCTTGCTATAACTTACAAAGTTAGCGATTTTTATGATACAATTTGACTTTGTAACGATATATTTCATATCTTTATACTTAGATAAACAGCATTATGATAACGAATTATTATCAAGTCATAGATGCCATAACAGATTAAAAAGTAAAAGCCTACGGCATAATTATAATAACTATACCTCCTTTAGCCCATAGTCTGTCCGCAGATTATGGGCTTTTTTTGTGTTGCAAAACCATTAAATAAAAAATATGGATAACAAATTGTTACAAAGTCGTCTGATGCAGAATACGCATAGCGATTCAGCTCAGATGCCGGAGGACTTCTCCGCACAATTCGAAGAGTTCAAAACTCTTGCACATTCCGCCCTGTTTTCAGATGCTGGATTTCTTGCCATCGAGCAGGATTTGACCGAGGCTCTCGACATCATCGAGTTGTCCCTCGGAGGTAAAAAAAAGATAGTTTGCTGACGGACTATCTGAAACTTGCCGTCAAGATGCTCCACCTGTTCATCTGCCAGAACGAAAGACGGCTAACCAATCCGGAACTATTCTCTCAACTCCAGCCTCCGGCAATCACCAAATCCACTCTCCACTGGGAGGCTAACAAATCCGACCTCATAGAACTGCTCATTGCTCTCGACAATCTTGGTGTCATCACCGAGGACGGGAGCAAAGTTTCTTTCTCCTGTCTGGTGCGAGAGTTCGCCCGTTTTCTCAATGTTCCGCTTGTCTCGGACATCTATAACGAGCGCAGCAGAATCCTCTCCCGTTCCACAAAGCGTACGGTCTTCATTGACCGTTTGAAAAGGGAGGGATTTGAAAATGATTGAAAATTTTTATCTCTGATTTACTGCCATTTACGGGTCTTTTGCATAGGGGTACTCATTGAGTGTACTCTTGAACCGAGTCGTTCTAATGGAGACCTTTGCCATCGGATTTTTAAGCAAGAATACGATGGAAATCAAAGAGATTATTCAAGACATTCAAACCAACATCGACAGGGTGCAGTCGAAGTTGAACCTTCTGAAGACTGTCCAGACCGGACAGCTCTATGAGGTAGATGTCCTTATGACCCGTAAGGAAGCTGCACATTTCATTCACAAGTCAGAGCGACAGCTTGACCGTCTGTGTGCGGAGCGCAAGATAAGGCGTGAGTACATAGACGGGGCTGTCCGTATCCGAAAGAACAGCCTGCTCCGGTATCTGGGGCTGGAGGTGCTGCCCGTTAACGAGATGGGAGATGCCAAGTCCGAGTTCGAGAGAATCATGGAGAAGTACAGATGATGGACTACTTGGAGCAGATACGCATTTTCAACCAGCTGCTGCCAAACAGCGGACTGAACGCATCCGGAGTCTGCCTCTGGTACGGTCTGATGTACATTTTCAGCATCAACGGCTGGAAGCAGGAGCTGCGTATCCCCATGAACGAAATCGTCTCCCACACCACACTTTCCAGATTCACTATCGCTCGCTCAAGGGAGCAGCTCCGAGAGCTTGGACTCATCCGGTATTCCCATCAATCCGGAGCCTGCCATGTCACCTATGAAATTCTGCCTCTTTCGGAGGAAATCCTGAGGAAAATGGAGTCCGGAATGTTGCGTCCTGCTACATCACGGTTGCAGAAATCACCAACAATGTTGCAGAATGATACAGCCTTGTCGCAAATTGATACATCGCTGTTGCAAAAAGCAACAAAGAGAGAAAACGCCTACATAGAAGATAATAATAACTCTATCTCTAAAGATTATAAAGAAAGAATAAAAGAAAATCAGAAAAGAAAAAAGAAAGCGACAGAGCCTGCAAAACCACCGAAGGAAAAACGCCCGAAGGTGTCCCTCGAACCGTGGCTCGCAACCCTGCAGGAGCCTTGGCTGGGACTCATCCGGCAGTGGCTGGACTACAAGGCAGCACGAAAGGAGACCTACAAGACCGAGGTCGGGGCTCGCAAGTGTCTGACGATGCTCCAGAACCTCTCCGGAGGAAATGCGCAGATTGCGCAGCTTATCATCGACCAGAGCATCGCCTGCAACTATGCCGGACTCTTTGCGCTCAAGCAGCAGAACACGAGCCGGACTCAAGCACCGCAGACGGGACAGCGCATCGGACAAATCAAACAACCGGAGACCGAGGAAAAACGGCAGAGGCTTCTTGAACGCTTCGCCCAGACCGAGGTAAAGAAAGACAACAACGAATAAACACGCATATTATGGCAACAAAGACAATTCAACAACTTATCTCCCAGATGATTAAGGAGAAGGTCATCGATGAGAGGACACCTTGGCATTGGAGCTGGGGCAGCAGGGAGTACTGCGAGAGACTCTTCCGGACAATCTTCATGAGCATTGACGGCACGATTGAGCATTACGAGCATCTGCCGGAATACGAGGCGGTCATAGACTGGATGACACACACGGACGGCAAGGGGCTGCTTCTCATCGGAGACTGCGGTCGTGGCAAGAGCCTTATTCTGAACTATGTGCTTCCGGTGCTTTTCCGGATGAAGGGCTGTGGGTTCAA
The DNA here is from genome assembly GCA_051870215.1 of Candidatus Cryptobacteroides sp. Taxonomy (GTDB): domain Bacteria; phylum Bacteroidota; class Bacteroidia; order Bacteroidales; family UBA932; genus Cryptobacteroides. Next base: position 42,503 of record JBJEBQ010000050.1, read on the forward strand.
AGCGGTTCATGCCCAAGACCTGTACAAGGAACATCCGTACCAGCAGTGCTATGGCTACTACCAGCGACCTGCCACTTATCTCGACCTGCTCGAAAAGGCGAAGTTTCCGGCAGTGGACGAGCTTGGCGTGGAGGGGCAGTACAATGACTACGGAGAGAAGACCGAGGGGTTCAATCTCATTCTCAATGCTGCCGAGCGGTATCTGCGTCCGGTCTTCGTTTCCACGAATCTGACGGAGGAAGAACTGCTCAACCGCTATGGGGAGCGCACCCTTGACCGTCTGATGCACTTGTGCAAGACAGTCCGGTTCAAAGGAGAAAGCCTGCGAAAGTGATATGCCGAAAATCAAGAAAACAACCAGACGCCCGTGGATACCGGAGAAGAAACCCCATCAAGGCTACCGACACCACAACACGGAATTCTACCAGAGCACTCCTTGGAGGAAGCTCCGAGAGCAGAAGCTCCTGATGAACCCTCTGTGTGAGGAGTGCGAGCGGAAAGGAATACTGACACCAGCGCAAATGGTCGACCATATAGTTCCCATCAACAAGGGCGGAGCTGCGCTGGACATTGATAACCTGCAGTCGTTGTGCAACCCTTGTCACAACCGTAAATCTGCTATGGACAAGTAAAAAAGGAGGTCATTATGGATTAGGATTAAACTACACACGGACAAGAGGGATGTGATGGCGGAATACAAATCAAGGTTGCAAGCACAATGATACCTCCATCCCTCTTTTGATTATCAACCGGAGTCGGAAAGACTCCACTTCACGAAACGGATAAATGAGAACAACCCTAACACTCAATCAGATAGTACAGCAATGGATATCGGAGACGGATGCTCTCCCGACAACGAGGAAGGACTACCGCAGGAAGATAAGCCTGTGGTTCAGATGGCTGAAAGCCCGTGGCATCGACCCTCGACAGCCGAGCAGGTCTGATGTCATCAATTACAAGAATTACCTACTGGACTCAACAAAGAGCCACTTCACGGTCAACGGCTATGTCACTGTCGTCAAGATATTCTATGCGTGGTGCGAGACGAAGCATTACTACGACAACATCGCCCTCGGCATCAAGAGCAGCAACAAGCAGAAGGAATACTACAAGCTCCCTCTGACACGCAAGCAGGCATCAGACCTTCTGGAAAGCATCGACACCAGCACCCTAATCGGGAAACGGGACAAACTGATGATAATGCTGATGCTCTCCAACGGACTGCGCTCCTGCGAGGTGCATCGCATAAACATCAATGACTTCGATATGGTCGATGGCGAAATGGTGCTGCACATCCAGCGCAAAGGAAGTGTTGACAAGCACGATGTCGTGGTTGTCTCCAACGAGGTGGCGGAGCTGTTCGAGGACTATGTCTCAAGCAAGAAGGACTACGAGGTCGGAGACGCATTGTTTACCAACCATATGCGAGGGATGAAGAGCGAGAGAATCAATCGGGAAACCATCAGCTTCATCGTCAAGCGCAGGCTCAGAGCCATAGGCATTGACGACCCGAAGATTACAGCCCATTCGCTCCGGCACACCTGCGGTTCGCTGATGATTGAGCAAGGATATGACCCACAGCTCATTCAGGATATGCTGGGACACACCGACCCTGCGACCACAAGAATCTACACGAATATGGCACGGCAAAGACGGCTTTTCGAGTCCGCTCCGAGCAAGAGACTGTCGAGCATTCTGAGCAAAAAGTCCAGAAAGTAAGAGCAGTGAGCATAAGGTCGTATGGACATAAGATTAATTGATTATTAGTGATTTGTAGAAGTGTTTGATAAAGGCTCAGTTACAAAGAGGTCGAAATCTGGCGGAATTCAGCCGGAAACCGCTGTAACTCTTTGATAAAAGTCCCAGAAAAGGATGCATTAACTGCATGGGGTAGGGGTCAGATTTCCTTCGGAGGTTTGAAAACCCAATCGCCCCCTTGGTCTTCTTCACGCACGTGCAAAAATGACGAAAATGGAAAATTAGAAAATGGCAAAAGGACGGAAAACGATATCGGACACACAGAAGAAGCTGCGTGGCACAGACCAGCCCTGCCGGATGACGGAGAGCAGCCTTCCGGCAGCTGCACCCACCGGAGGAGCGATGACTTCGCTACCGAAGTCCGGTCTCAAGGGAACGGCAAAGAAGGTGTATTCGCTGGTGGCTACGGAGCTGATGAACCGTGGCATTTTAGATGTGCTGAGCGCAGACCTCGTCATCGCCTACTGCAGGGAGATGGCTCTCTACCAAGACATGATGCGTGACTTGGAGAAGGAAGGGATGACCGTCAGCATCGAGACCAAGAACGGGACGATAAACCAGATAAACCCGAAGCGGAAGATTGCCGAAAGTGCGCTCTCTGCAGCGAAGTCGCTGGCAGCGGAGTTCGGTCTCTCTCCGGCAAGCAGGGCGAGAGTCCTTGCGCTAATCATGGACAAGACTCCCAAGGATGACTTTGCCGATTTTGAAATAATTGATGAACAATAACCACACTATGACACAAGACAAACTACATACGGCAGAACGATACGCCCAGCAGGTGCGCTCAAAGGAGATTCTGACCTGCGAGCTGGTGCAGCTTGCGGTGGAGCGATATTACCGAGACCTTGACAACGCTCTTGACAAGGGATGGTATTTCGACCGCAAGGCAGCGCAGCGAGCCATATCGTTCATCGAAAGACTGAAGCACACCAAGGGCGAATGGGCAGGACAGCGATTCCGCCTTGAACCTTGGCAGCAGTTCGTTCTATGGAACATCTTTGGCTGGAAGAACGCTGACGGCACTCGCAGGTTCAGATACGCCTACATCGAGATTGCACGAAAGAACGGAAAGACCGCTCTCTCGGCAGGCATCGGGCTCTATATGCTCTTTGCGGATGGAGAAGCCCGACCGGAGGTCTATTCCGCAGCGACCGTCAAAGACCAAGCGAAGATATGCTTCTCGGATGCGGTGGAGATTGTCAAGGCGACCGACCTCAAGCACTACCTCACCACCTACCGCAACTCCATCGTCTATGAGCTGAAGGGTGGGATGATGAAGCCTCTGTCCTCCGACTACGGCACGCACGATGGTCTGAACCCGTCCTGCGGAATCATCGATGAGTTCCATGCCCACAAGGACTCCGGAATGTTCGATGTCATCAAGTCCGCATTCGGTGCGAGGAAGCAGCCTCTGATGTTCATCATCACCACTGCCGGATTCAACAAGGCAGGAGCCTGCTATGCCTATCGGGAGAATGTCATCAAGGTTCTCCGAGGAGTGAACATGGACGAGAGCCTGTTCGGAACCATCTACACCCTCGACTCCAACGAGGAATGGGACAATCCGAAGATGTGGATTAAGAGCAACCCGAACTTGGGAGTCTCGCTCTCTGCCGACTACCTCGCTGACCAAGTGGCTGATGCGAAGAACCGTCCGGAGGCGGTGCGCAATGTGATGACCAAGAATGTCAACCTGTGGGTGGATGCCGAGAAGACTTGGATTCTTGACGACAAGTGGATGCAATGCACGGGAACGACTGCGATGGAGGAATTGCGTGGCTGCGAGTGCTGGGGAGGTCTCGACCTCTCGAACATCTCCGACATCACCGCCTTTGTTCTCATCTTCCACGAGAATGACAAGTTCCAGCTTGTCCCGATGTTCTGGATTCCGGAGGAGAAGATGCTGGAGAAAATCCGCAAGGAGAACATCAACTACGACCTCTGGGTAAAAGCCGGATTCGTAAAGGTGACCTCCGGCAATGTGCTGGACTATGATTTCGTCAAGGCGGATATCCTGCAGCTGATAGCGCAGTATGACTTCAAGAGTACCGCATACGACCGCTGGAATTCATCGCAGACAATTATCGACCTGCAGAACGAAGGCATGGAATGCAATCCTTTCGGACAGGGCTACGGCTCAATGTCCGCTCCGAGCAAGGAGTTCGAGAAATTAGTTCTCAGCGAGAGGATAGAACACTTCGGCAATCCGGTGCTGCGCTGGATGCTCTCGTCCACGGTCATAAAGACCGACCCTGCCGGAAACATCAAGCCGGACAAGGAGAAGTCCGTGCAGAAGATAGACGGCATCGTGGCTGCTATCATGGCTCTCGGAGAATGGATGACTGCGCAGGCAAACGAAGATAACGACCCTTACAACAAACGAGGAATGCTGACTTTCAACGAGTAACGATTATGAGAAGAAGAAAAATCACAGAAGCACAAATGGAGCTTCGAGAAACGATATTACACAAAATTGCAGAACTTACACCCCTTTCTGAAGGCGTGCGGAAGCTGCAAAGTATTGAGGGCTTTTATGAAATCTATCTTAAACTTCGTCCCTGCTTTCCGAACAACATAGAAGCATACGAAGCCCTCGAAACGGAATACATCCGCATCTTCGGGCATCGCAAATACTCAGAGTACGACTCGTTCAGAGGGTCAATAAATACAACTAAAAAAAGAACTTAATAGTTTTTGACAGCGGTGTATTCAATTGTGTTTCGATATGGATATAATATGCCGTTGTATTTCAATTTACCCGTGTGATTGGCTGTAAATTTCAAAATATTTCCCGTTAAAATTCCTGTGCTGAATGTCGCTGTATAGTAACCTTCGCTATCAGAAGCAGATGTCCCCTCTAATTGAAGTAATGACCCAGAAACCTCGCCCGTAGTGTAAATGTTGTATCCATAAACTCTTACCTTCGAATCAGAAATCTTTTCAATGGTCAGAGTTCCGTTGTTGTTTATTGTTCCGGAATCATTTCCCCACACAACATGTTCAACAACACTAAGTGAATATGTGCCGACAAATTTATCTGAATCACCTCCCGTTTCTGATTTTTCACAAGCTATGAATGTGAAACACAGAAATATGCAACAGATATAAAATTTTAAGTCTTTCATTTTTAATGATTTTCTTACAAATTTAAGTAAAATATTCATTCACTATACCCTTAACTGTAACAATCTTTCCGTTATTATCTTTTGTGACCCGTTATGTTTGCAGCGATAGTTATAAAACAGAAAAAACGGTGTCATCATTTATCTCAAAAATTCTTGCTTTCAGTCGTGGGGAGAAGCGGACTTCATCTGAGGAGTTCGAGACTGCAGTGAATGCAGCACTTCTCTCCGACACCGTTAATGACGCAGTTAAAAAGCCTTATATCAGCGAGGAAGGGTCGTTGAACCTGTCGGCTGTCTGGGCTTGCGTGAGGATACTGTCGGAGACTGTCGGCACACTTCCCGTGCATCTTTATCGAAAGACAAACAGCGGTCGGGAGCAGGTGGCAGGTCATCCCTGCAGCCTCATTCTCTCCCGTCCGAATTCATACACATCTCGCTTCGCACTGCTGCACCACCTTATGGTCTCCTGCACCCTGTGGGGCAACGGCTATGTGCGCATCTACCGAGACCGGAATTTCCGTCCGGTGAGACTGCAGCTGCTGCACCCTGCGCAGGTCGAGCCTGTGCTTACGAGCGATGATGAACTCTTCTACCGCACCGACAAGGGCGAGCTGCTTCCAAGCTATGAAATGCTGCATCTGAGAGGTCTGTCCACAAACGGCTACAAGGGCAAGAGCCCCATTGCCGTGCATAGGGACAACCTCTCACTTACGGCATCGGCACAGCAGTACGGAGAGCGGTTCTTCAATCAGGGTGGCAATATGTCCGGTGTGTTCAAATACCCGTCCACGCTCAAGCCGGAAGCATACCAGAGACTGAAAAAAGACCTCCTCCAGCAGTCCGTGGGTCTGCATAACGCCCATACGCCACTCCTGCTCGAAGGCGGAATGACCTACGAGCGCATCAGCATCCCACCGGAGGATGCGCAGTTCATCGCCACTCGCAAGTTCCAGAAGACGGAGATTGCCACCATTTACGGAGTCCCTCCGCACATGATTGCAGACCTTGAGAGGGCAACGAACAACAACATCGAACACCAAGGAATGGAGTTCGTGCAGTACTGCCTCCTCCCGTACCTTGTCCGCCTTGAGGAGGAATTCAACCGCAAGCTGCTGCGTGATGACGAGTTCGGTGAGTATTACTTCCTTTTCGGACTCAACGGCTTGCTCCGTGGCGATGCCAAGACACGAAGCGAATACTACAAGAACATGAACCTCATCGGGGCGATGAGCGCAAATGAAATCCGAGCATTCGAGGACATGAACGCCTACGAGGGTGGCGATGAGTACTTCGTGCAGGCGAATATGCAGACCGTGGACAATGCCAAGACGCAGCAGGTTGAACCAGCAAGCCCCGATGTCAAACCAGATAACACAGAAGACAATGAGCAAGAACAATAATACCGAACCTATTGAGGTGCGCAGCGAGCTGAGCGACCTCCGCATCGAAAACCGGAGCGACAACAAAGAGACTCCGAGCCGTACCATCGTGGGCTATGCAGCCAAATTCGAGCGGTGGTCGGAGCCTATCATGGGGTGGTTCAAGGAGCAGATTGCAAGGGACGCATTCAGCGAGACCGATGTCACGGATGTCATCATGTGCTTCAATCACGATGTCAACGCCATCCTCGCAAGGACGACCTCCGGAACACTCAGGATTTCCACCGATGAAGTGGGACTCCGCTTCGAGTTCGATGCTCCGCAGACCAGCCTCGGCAACGACATTCTGGAACTTGTGCGCAGGGGCGACATCAGCAAATGCTCGTTCAAGTTCTCTGTCGACAAGGATAGCTGGAGGTATGCCGACAAGGAGAACAGGCTCGAATATGACGAGCGCACGGTCGAGCATATTTCCCGACTTTATGATGTCTCCCTCGTGGTCTATCCTGCCTACAAGGACACCGAAGCCTCAGTCCGTGAGCTGGAGGAGAGAAAGGCTGAGTGGCTCAAGTCGCAGCAGCCACAGACCGTTGATTTGAATACATCGTCAAGAGACAGACTCTTGCAATTTCTTAATCTCAAAAACAGTTAATATGAGCAAATTAAAACAACTAAAAGAGAAACGGGCATCGGTCTACTCACAGATTGATGAACTTCGTAAAGCCACTGACGGTCGTGAGATGACCGCAGAGGAGCAGCAGAGGTGGGACACCCTCCTTGCAGATTACACCAAGGCTGACAAGGAAGTGGAAGCCGAGGAGCGTTTCGAGGAAATCCAGCGCAGGCAGCTGGAGAACCTTGACCAGCAGAGACGGGACTCCGGCAATGAAGCGAGGGAGGAGGAGTACCGCAGCGCATTCGCAAGCTACCTGCTCCACGGGGCGCAGGGAATCACTCCGGAACAGAGGGCAATCTTCGAAAGCCGTGACTCCCTTGCCGGACTCACAGCCGGAGTCCTCATCCCGACAACCCTCGCCAGCACCATCGAAAAGGCTCTGAAGACCTTTGGAGGAATGTTCGAGGCAGGCTCAATCATCAACACCTCCAACGGTGGCGACCTCCTGCTCCCGACCATCAACGACACATCCGCCAAGGCTACCATCGTGGCAGAGTATGCCCAGTCCACAAAGAGGACTCCGACCTTCGGCTCGGTCACCCTCAAGGCTTACACCTACAGAACGCCTATCATTCCGGTGTCGCAGGAGCTGCTGCAGGACTCCGCATTCAATCTTGACACCCTTCTGAGCGAGCTTCTTGTCGAGAGCTTCGGCAGGGGCATCAACGAACACCTCACCACCGGAACGGGCGTGGGACAGCCGAAGGGTATCGTCACCGCTGCCACGGCATCATCCGCCACGGCATCGGCTACCGAGATAACCCTCGACAACCTCCTCGACCTTATCAAGGGAGTGAACAGCTCATACGCCAAGAACGGCAAGTTCATGCTCAACCGCAACACCCTCTTCGCCCTTGCGAAAATCAAGGACTCTGACGGGAAGTACCTCTGGCAGGAGAATCCCCGTGTCGGTGCGCCAGCCACCCTCTTCGGGAAAGGCTACATCCTCAATGACGACATGGAGGACATCGGAGCTGGCAAGGCATCCGTCATCTTCGGAGACCTCAGCAAGTACAAGATTCGTATGGTCAGGAGCTTCCGTGTCATAAGGCTCAACGAGCTTCTTGCCGAGTACCTTTCAATCGGTCTCTTCGGATTCGCCCGTGCAGACGGTACTCTCATCGATGCAGGAACACATCCGGTACAGAAACTTGTCCATGCCGACAAATAAAATGACAGTCAGTTAGTGTATATGCCATAAAATTAAGTGTTTATGTCCGAGTTCCCGATATCACTTGAACTTGCGAGGCAACACCTCCGTGTCGGAGATGACCATTCTCTGGACTCCCTTATCGGGGAGTACTTAGGAATGGCAGTGGGTATCGCTTCTGATTTCACGAACCGCAACATCAGAGACGAATACACCGAGGAGACCATCCCTCCGGCAATCAAATCCGCAGTCCTGCTGATATTGGGGACTCTTTTTGACAACGAAAGCGATGCCCTTGTGGGGCGCAGCGTCTCCCAGCTGCCACTCACGGCAGAGAAACTCCTGCTGCCTTGGAGGGTGCATCCTTATTCAAACGAAGACGACCATGTTTGACCGGATGATTGAAATCTATGCGTACAAGCACCAGAGGGACGAGTACAACGACCGGACGAAGGAGCTTGTCCATATCGCTGACTGCTATGCCCAGCGCACGGAAGCCGGAGGACGGGAGAACCTCTATGCCGGAAGAATCGTTCATGAGAACGAGGTGGTCTACACCATCCGCTGGCGACAAGGGATTGAAGCCGGAATGGTGGTCTTCGACAATGACGACCAGCGCAGGATAATATCAGTCCATGAGGAAGGACGCAGATGGAGACTCCATCTTAAAACCATCAAGACAGATGCTGACGATTGAGGTTAAAGGATACAAGGAGGCGAAGGACATCATGGATGAACTGCCGAACAATATGCAGAAGAAGATGCTCCTGTCGGCTCTTCGCCTTTCGGCAAAGCCTGCCCTTGATGCAGCCAAAGGCGGTGTTCCCGTCCGGAGCGGTGCGCTGAAAAAGCAGCTCAAGACAGTCCGTTTCAGAGACCGCAATGCTCCAAAGTCAGAGGTGGATGTTGCTGTGAAGCCCGTCTTCTCCCGTTCGTCAAAGAAGAAGGAGGTAAACGAATACTACGGCAAGTTCGTACACGAAGGGACGAAAGACCCTCGCAAGTCCCGAAAGAACAAGCCTTTAGTGTTCATCGGAAGAAACGGTGAGAAAGTGTTTGCATCGAGAGTCAAGGGATTGAAAGCCACTCCGTTTTTAGAGCAGGCGTACTCCCAGACCTCTCAGCGCATAGTCTCCGAATTCGGTGACAACCTCGCAACCGCAGTCGAGAAATTCATTGACAAGAACTTCAAAAAAGTCGAATAGAGATATGGCTGATTTCAAGAGCATATTGATTGCAACCCTCTCCGAGTCGATACCGGAGCTGGAGGGCAAGATACAGGCAGGGGCTGTGGACGAGAAGACTCCCTCTCCTTTTGCCACCTTCACTCTGCCGGAGGAGAAACCGCTGCTGACCCTTTCCGGAATAGCCGGATATGAAACCCTTTTCGAGGTGTCGGTCTATGACTCCCGATTTGCCGGAGCGGACGCTCTCAAAAAGAAAGTCATCGACATTCTCGACCAGCTGCGGATAAACGGCAGGCTGTGCCGATTCAAGTCTTCGCAGACTGACTACTTTCCGCAGTACGACCTGCACAGCGCAACACTGACATTCAGAATTGTTTAACACCCAAGAATATGCCACAAGAAAACGAAAAACAAGTAATTCAAGGCGAGGACATCATCCTCGTCATTGACGGCAAGCCGACCCTTCATGCCACCTCGCATTCTCTGAAGGTGGACTTGGAGCTGAAAGACCTGCGGACAAAGGATACCAACGGCAAGGAGAAATGTGCCGGAGATATCTCGTGGAGTGTGGACGGAGACGGGCTCGTGGTCATCGACCCAGCCATCGCTGAAGCGCACTCGGCAGAGGATGTGCTTGAATTCGTCCTTTCCAAGAAGAAGGTTGAAGCAATCCTCAGAGCCCCAATCCGTGGGCTTACCAAGACCTACAAGGGAGAAGCCTTCATCACATCGTTCTCCCTCTCCACTCCGGCTGGCGACAACGCCACCTACTCCTACTCGCTTACCGGAAGCGGAAACCTCGCTCCGGAAGCAGCAGCCAAAGCACAACAACAAAACGACCATATAGGAGGTTCAGCAGTATGAGAGAGATTACAATAAAAGGCAAAGCCTGCCCGATTCACTTCGGGCTTAGGGCAATCAATGATTTCGCAAAGCGCACCGGAGCGAACTTCAGCACGACAGTCACAACGGCAGATGCCATCAGTACACTTGACTCCATGGCAGCTCTTACAGCCCTCGGTCTCAACGAAGGCGCAAGGCAGTCCGGCAGAGAGGAACGGTACACCGAAGATGAGGTATGGGACATCTTTGATGAGGAGCCCCGTCTCGTTCTCGATGTCGCTGACATCTTCAAGGAGAGCATCGATGCGATGACGGACAAGCTCGGAGACATCGCCCCAAAGTAACGGAGTCCGGCTCTGATGGCGGTTCGGAAATCACCTATGAACGGTGGTTCGCCATCGGGGTCGGACAGATGGGGCTTCCGGTGCAGACCTTCGAGGCTCTTACTCCGGCAGAGTTCATCTACGCATGGCTCGGCTGGCTTAAGGCTCAGAGGGACAGAATCCGGCACGAATGGGAACTGACCCGTTGGCAGACTTGGATTCTGACCTCAATCCAGCTGGACAGGAAAGACCGCAAACCTCTGGAGCAGATGTTCCCGATGCCGTGGGACGATGCCCCAAAAGAACCGGAAGAGCCGATGTCGCTTTCCGAAAGGCAGAAACGAGTAAAAGAAATCCTACAATGCATAGATTTATAATCATCCTCATCTTCATTTTTTGTTTGTCCTCCTGTTCTGCCCTGCGCCATGTCCGTTCGGCAGAGCAGGTGGATTCTTCAGCTGTTGACAAGACCACCGTCTTCGTAAGGGACACGGTGGTCAATGTCGTCAATCAGGTCGTAACGCAAACGGTCATCGAATATTATCCCGTCCATGACACTGTCTATCTCGAAACACCAGCGGTGGCTGTGCCGATTCCAAGCGAGGTCGCCACCTCCGTACAGCAGCCGATAAAGAGCATCACCAGAACCGAAATCCGCACTGAAGCCGTAGCCTCGGCTGCAAAAGACAGTGTGATACTGAAGGACACTGCCGAAAAGGTATCGAAAGAATGCGATACTGAAACCAAGGATTCCGCTCCTCCGGCAGTCACCTCCATCAAGTGGATTTCCATCGTTCTTGCCCTTATTGCGCTGTGTGTCATAATAATACTTGTCAGATTCAAATCAATCCTATAATGAAACCGAACATGAAAATCTTTGATATTTATTACCCGAAGGGTCATATCAAAAGATTTTCATAGTGAGAGTGAACGATAGTGAACGGCTATCATTCACTCATAAAAATTTTTTAGCCAATAAAATTTTTTGATTGAATGAAAACACCCATATCCTATTACGGAGGAAAGCAGACACTGCTCAAGCATATTCTTCCTCTGATTCCAGAACACAAACTCTACACGGAAGCCTTCTGCGGAGGATGCGCTGTCCTCTTTGCCAAGGCTCCGGTCGACTGCGAGGTCATCAACGACATCAACACCGAGCTGGTCAATTTCTATAAAGTTGCGAAGAACCATTATCCCGAACTCAAGAAGATGGTGGACGCTTCGCTGCACTCCCGTGAGGAACACGCTCACGCAAGGCACATCAATCAGTTTCCGGAATACTTCACTCCGGTGGAGAGGGCATGGGCGGTATGGCTCTGCACCAAGCTCGGCTTCGCCTCGATGATTGACGGGACTTTCGGCTATGACCGTACCGGAACGACCACACTGAAACTGCGCAACGCCAAGGAGCAATTTACGGAGGAGCTTTGCGCAAGGCTGGACAATGTCACCATCGAATGCGAGAACGGAACTCATGTCATCGAGCGTTACGATTGCGAGGATGCCTTCCACTTCGTTGACCCTCCGTATGTCGGCACGGACTGCGGACATTACAACGGCTACTTCGGAGACGATGACTTCAAGACCCTGCTTGAGACCCTCGCCAAGGTCAAGGGCAAGTTCATGCTGACGATGTTTCCTCATCCGCTCATCGAGGAATTCTCCAAGAAATACGGCTGGACTATCCACCGGATTGAGCGCACGATAACCGCTTCCAAGGTCTCACGAAGAAGGCAGGAAGAGTGGATTATCACGAACTATCCAGCACCCGAAAAATAGTGCAGAAATCTGCGTAACTTATTGGCAGATAAATGCTTAATAACTTGCGTGTTCCGAATAATGATGTTATGTTTGCAGTACGATAAACGATTGAAACAGAGTTAATTATGAAAGCAAATAACACCACAACCGGACGGGATTGGTACAGCGAAAAGAAGCACATCAAGGACACTTATAACCTTCGTCACCTTCCAGACATGTTCAACACTTTGCAGGCTGCAATAAATTGGGCTGAAGGATGCACCTACCCTAAGAGGGTGATACTCGGTGACAACGGGCTGTTCTGGCTGGTATGCCCACAGGATGCTCGCCTGCTTATCGCAGCCGGATATGAATATGCAATCTAAAAAATAAGGGATATGACACGCAAAGAAACACTCCTGCTCGAAAAATACAGACTTTTTAACGAGCTTGACACCCTCAGAGGAAACACCGAGAATCTTACAGACCTTGACTCGCTGGTCAATAATTGGAAATTCAGAGATGAAGCCAAGAACAGCACGGTTTACGACCTTCAGTCATCAAACGAGTCACTCCGGAGAAGCATCGTCAGAGAAAGGATGGTCATCGAGCAGAAAGCTGCTGCAGAAGCATACTTCGCAACCGAGGAAGGGCAGGCTCGCAAGGCATCACTTCTGAAGAGTGAGGAAGACCTGCGCCAGAGGATGACCGAGTATATGGAAAACAGAGAGGCTTTCTTCAACAGCTGGATTAAGGATTTCCTCGGCAGTTATTGGACGCTCTATTACTTGAGCGACTCTCGCATTGAGTTCGCTGTTACCGACCCTTGTGACGAAACAAAAGTGGTCTTCGCACAGAGCATTGAAATCTATTTCGACAAGAACTATTGGGGTAAAAAGGAGAGGTTCGAAACCAATGTCGGGACTTGCGGAGGATTTTCACTTCTCGCCTGCGAGCAGGGCGACAGGGCTCGCTTCTACATCGACCTCGGCAGGTTCCTCTCCGACAAGACCAGACTTGAGGCACTCCGGACTATGCTCTACAGATACAAAGACACCCTCGACCAGATGAGAGAAGAACTCCAGAATATTGAGTCTGAACTTGAGAATCCGCTGCTTGAAAAATAGTACAAAAATCTTCGTAAATCATTGGAAGATAAGTGCTTAATAACTTGCGTGTTCTAAATAATGATGCCATCTTTGTAATGCGATAAAGCACTGAATACTAACAAATTAAAGGCAGTAAAAATGAAAAAGACCATAGCAAAACTCAACGCCCAGATAGACAGACTTGAGGCTGAATTCAAGGCTAACGACAACCGCTTGAACGAGCTTAAGAGCAACCGCACTTCTGAGGAATACCGCAGGCTTCACGACCGCCAGCACGCCATCAACGATGAGATTCACAGCCTGCTTGAGAAGCTCTGGTCACTTGAAAAATAGGAGGAACAGACAATGAGACGCTTCGAAATCACAATCAAGGAGATCGGCAGGGAACACCCCATCAAGACCAGCTATGTAGGTGATGTAAATCACAAATTCCTCGTGGACTTCTTCGGGCTGAACGAGCCAGATGTGGAATGGTACGGAATCGAAATCAAAGATGAGGAGGAACAGCAATGAGTACAAGGGCAAGAGTTGGCATCCTGCTGTCGGACGGAAATGTACGCAGCATTCTGGTTCTGCAGGACGGCTATCCGGAATACACCGGACGCATTCTGGCGAAGCACTATGACACAGAGGAGAAGATTCTACAGCTGATGTCCAAAGGCGACCTGCTGGGGCTCGGCAAGACCATCTTGAAATGCAATGTCCTCTCAGACGGAGAAGCTGCGAAAGACACCAGCATCGCCCGTTTTATTAACGACCAATCCGGACTCGATTACCTTTACATCTTTACGGTATCCAAAGGCTGGCAGTACCTGCCTTGCACAGAATAAATCAAGGATTACCGGATACAACAAGAGCTGCATTTCTGCAGCTCTGATTTGTTATAATGGATAAAATTATCACAATAAGTCATATTTGCTAAATTTCATGCCGTCGTATGCTTCCTTGGTTTCTGTCATAACCATTTTGCCGCGAGCATCTTTTGCGTAGATATAGCAGTAGTTACCTAATTTTTTCACTCGAGCGGATTCTCCCATTAATACATTTCCAGCTTCTTCATACCCTATCAGTTCTCCATCAACAGAGTCTCTGAACCATACTTGGCAGTCATAAAAAGGTACTCCAGACATATTTGAGAATTCCATCTTGTTACTCGCTTTTTCACAGGACGATAACGAGATAATAGCAATGATTGCAACTAAGATTTTGAATATTCTTTTCATCTCAATTCGTTTTTATAGCAAAGTAATGGACTATTCTTTGTGGCTATCATTTCTTTTGAACCCGTATTTCCATACTGCTTCCTTTCGCAGACATTGTCAGCTCGGCTTGAGTTGATGTCATTGAATTAACATGGTAGGTATAGTAGAGCTCACCACTAACATAAGTCTCTATGGTTTTTCCAAAAGCCTTATATGTTCCACTTCCAGTACCGAAATAACCTTTTCCATAGTATGTGCCATCAGAATGGAATGTAATGGAGAATTGGAGTTTTGAAAAGATTGGACTTGTAATATCAGTCCATCCAGATTCTGTTTTGACAGCGATTCCCTCCCATGTACCACAAAGGGTGTCCATTGGGTAATCAAACTTGTTAACATCCTCCTTGCTGCAAGAGCACAGCATTGTCAATATTGCAACAAAAGCAAATAAAAACTTCTTCATAAAACATTAATTTAACACACAAAGATACCCCCCCCCGATGACAATTCCAAATATTTCTAACTAAATCTAATAAAAAGGGTTAAGAGGAAGAATGTTTCCGTTAAAATCTATCCCGACCGTCTACCTTTACAGCCATAGAAAAGTGGAAGGTGATGGCTCAATTCGGACTGAAATACTATGCACAGATGCGCTCCAGATACAAGGGCGTCTTCTGGCGTGTGGAGATAGCCGAGAGGGATTACAGCGGTGCGAACGAGGAGATGGAATTCTCCGGCAATACTCCGCTGCAGATTACTTGGGAGAACCGTGGCGATGAGTTCTTCGTTCCGGTCAAGGCATCCGAAGCCACCATCACGATAATGTGCCGTGAGAACTTCCACTACCTCAGCCTCTTTACCAGCGACCCCCGAAAGTTCAGAGTCTCGATTTACCGCAACACCATCCTCTATTGGCGTGGGTTCGTGGTAGCAGACCTCTATTCCGAGACCTTTACAGCACCTCCTTACGAGGTGACCATCAAGGCTGTGGACGGCTTCAAGCTGCTTTCAAGTGTCCCGTTCCTCAATTCAGACAACACGCAGATTACCGGAAAGCAAAGCCTCTGGAGCATCCTGTCCTCCTGCATAAGCCTGCTGGAGCTGGATGTGTCCGTTTCCGATTGGATGGACTTGTATGCCGAGGGCACTTCGGAGAGCATCTCTCCGCTCCGGCAAGTCTATGTCAATATGGAGCGGTTCTATTATGTGTATGAGGAACCCACCTTCAGAGATGCCCTCGAACTGTGCCTGCGCCCCTTTGCCGGACAGATATTCCAATCGGGCGGTTCGCTGCATATCCGCAGAGCCATATCGCTTTACAACAATTCCAGACCGCTGTCGTTCTATGATGTCGGAGCGGAGTTTCCCTCCGGCTGGCTCGTCACCGCTGACGGCAAGACCATCACGGCAGCATCCGGAGATGCGATAATCACGACCATGTCCCGTGACCGCATCGACTCGATGTGGAACAGCGACATCAATGTCCTCGGTGCATCCACCCTTGAGATTGTTCCGGCAATCCGCAAGGTCGAGGTCTCCGTCAAGGACAAGATGCTCACGAACCTCGTGGAGCAGATAGGGATATACGACATCGACCTATGGGATTTGAATGGCAACAGCCTCTACCTTGTCTCCGACAACTCGCTGGAGCTTCGGGGAGACAGCAGCCATAGAGATGATGTCCTTTATCACAAAGGCTATCCGGTCAAGAAGACCGCATACAGAATGGTCTTCGAGATGAAGCTCTCCACTTATTACCACTACAGAAGTATCGGTGGAACTTCCTCCTCAAGACCTCCTACCTCAGACAAGGTAATCACGGTCAGATACGGCTTCCGGATTGTGGGTGACACTCAGACCTATTATCTGGACGAGGACGGCAGCTGGCAGGAGGAAGAGGTCATCATCGAGGATGATGTAAAGACCTCGGAGGGCGGAGAGCGCAAGATTGAAATAGACGGATTCCCGATTTCCGGAAACTTCCAATTCTTCATCGTGCAATGTCTCACCGGATATTCTTCCGGAAGGACAACCGCTTGGCAGACTGCAAGGTTTACGGATTTGTCGCTCACCCTTGATGCTGACGAGGACTACGACAACGGGCTGTCATACGCATTGGCGGTCAATGCTGCCAACAACATTGACATGGATATCCAGCTGCCTATTTCAGACATTCCGAACATCCCGAATGACCTGTTGATGTATGCCCTCTATTTTGTGACTTCTGACGGGAAACCCACCAGAATGTGGCACAGCAAGGGGCTCTCGGACTACAATCCGCTCGTCAACCACCTTATGGCTTGCGCCCTCAAATACAAGCAGCTTCCGGCAAAGCGCATCTCCGGAGAGATGTTCACGGGCAAGCACATCGACATGAACACGGTCGTGCAGGATGACAAGTACCTCCGAGCCGGATTCTACATCAACTCCATCGAGCTGAATGCAATGGACGACACCTACAACAGCGAGCTTGTCGAGATGCCCCAGCTGCTGCAGGAGGATGTTCCGGAGTCCGGAGATGACTGCGTCCTGCTGCAGACTCTGCCGTTCACTGTCTCGCAGGCGGTAAAATGCGTCAACCAGATAGTGATGCTCAGCGATACGAATGCGCTGTATGTCTTTGACACCATAACAAGGCGGATGAACAAGGTTATGGACTGCGCTGCCGGAACGAAACTCTACCCAGCGGATGACTCCTATGTCATCTCCGATGCGACCTCTCTTCGTGTCATTGACTATCGTGGATACACATTGAAATATCTTGAGAGGGACTATCAGACTCCGGCAACCTTCATGGGAAGCACCATCTATGGCGTGGCTCGATACAACATCGGTCGAGGCGGAGCTATTTCGTGGTCGTACTACTTGGGGATAATCGGAAAATCCGGCAAGGCAAAGGTCGTCCGAGTCGCTTCCAACGAGCCTACAACAACCTCTTTCGGGACATCCCCGTCCATAGGGCGGATAGTCAAGTCCTACGCATCGCTCGTAGTTCATAACGCAGGTGACGCATACCTCTTTGACAGGAGGACGCACAAGGGAACACTGACGACCTGTTTCGAGGGAGCGGAAATACTCAGTCTGTCGGATTACTTCATCTGCATGAAGTCCTCCGGCTCTCTGAAGATATACCGCAGGGACACCATCTCCGAACAGACCCTCGTCAAAACCATCTCCGGCAATATCTCCATCACGGACAACACCCTTGCGGAGGTCGCATACAACAACGGCAAGGCTGTCCGGATTTGGGATTACCGCAACAACTCAATCCGCAGTGTCATCAATGCCGGAGCCTCGGAGCAGGCAGTGAAAGGCTTGTTCTTCATCAACGGAAACCTTTACATCCTTCGGGAAGGAGGAATATGCAAATATGTAAACCAGAATTAACATGGAAACAATCAACACCATTTTGAATTTTATCCTCGCCAGCGGTCTGGTCGGCACTTTTATCTTCTTCAAGAGCAAGAAGAGGAAGGAGTCTGCGGAAGCGGATTCTGCCGAACTCAAGAACACCGAGCAGATTGTGTCAATTCAAAGCGAGCAGATATCCCGTCTTGACGGCAGGGTAAACAAGCTCGAACACAAGGTGGGCAAGCTCGAAATCATCATCGAGCACAAGGACAGCGAGATTGACAAGGGCAGGAACATCATCCGCCAAGCCTACAAGTGCAAGATTCCACCGGAGGAGTGTCCGGTACTCTGCAAGAAGGCGGAGCTGGAGGAGCAGGAGAAAGCCGAGAAGGAAAAACAGGAAGAACAGACGGCAGAGGAGGTGGCAGATGGGAAATAAGAACACTCTTCCTCGTGGTCTGAGGAACAACAATGCCGGAAACATCCGGATTGGCAAGACCCGTTACCTCGGAGAGGTCGTGCCTTCTTCCGACAGGGCATTCAAGCAGTTCAAGACAAGGGGCTGGGGATATAGAGCCATCTTCGTGCTGCTGTACACCTACTCTCGCAGGGGACTGACAACCCTGCGCCAGATGATAACCAGATATGCGCCACCCAGCGAGAACGATACTGAGAGCTACATCAACTATGTAGCACAGAATGCCGTTGTCAATCCGGATGCACCATTGGATGTGAACGACCGAAATGTAATGATTCTTGTGGTCGCTGCCATCTCGAAGGTGGAGAACGGAGTTCCGGCAGACATCGATGAGGTCGTTGAAGGCTGGGAGCTGTTCATGAAACACCGTCCTTAATTGTCGTTTGATCTATGAGCCGGAGAATTGCAGACCTTCTGATAAAAATCGGTGCGGACTCCTACGAATTCCAGCAGAAGATGAAGTCCGTGGAAAAGGGGCTCGGAGGAATGGAGAAGAAGCTCTCCTCACTCGGCAAGTCCCTTTCCAAGTCGCTCACCGTACCGTTGACGGCACTCGGTGCTGTCGCACTCAGCAATGCCGAGACGCAGATTCAAGCCGAGAGCCGTCTGATGACCGCTCTTGGCGGACGGGCTGATGTCCAGCAGCGTCTGCTTTCGCAGGCTTCGGAGATACAGTCCCGTTCCGTCATCGGAGACGAGGTCATCATTTCCCAGCAGGCTTACCTTGCTTCGCTCGGAAGAACGGAGCAGGAGATAAAGGATATGATAGAGGCATCCGTGCAGCTGTCTGCAGCCACCGGAATGTCTCTGGAAAGTGCAGTCAAGAATCTTGCTAAGACATACGGAGGACTTACCGGAGAACTCGGTGAGAGTATTCCAAAACTGAAGGAGCTGACTGCCGAGCAGCTCAAGAGCGGAGAAGCGGTCAAATTCGTTCTGAACAACTACAAAGGCTATGCAGAGACAGCAGCCAAAAACGGTCTCGGTGCGATGAAGCAACTCAAAAACGCATGGGGCGACTTGCTGGAGCAGGTCGGGACAGCGATGATGCCGTTCGTCACAAAAGTCTCCAGAATGCTCGGAGTCATTGTTTCCGCAATGCAGAGGGTCTCTCCGGAGGTAATGAAAATCATCGTCACCCTTGGAGGTCTTGCTGCAGCAATCGGTCCGGTATCCCTTGGAATCTCCGGAATCATCAAGCTGATGCCTATGCTGAAGACCGGACTCGTTGCACTCGCCTCTCCGGTGGGAATTGCTGTGACTGCCATCCTTGCCCTCGGTGCTGCGTTCCTCTATGCCAAGCAGCAGAAGGAAGCCCTTGTCTCTGAAATGACATCGGACTTTGAGAAGCTGTCTCTCTCGACATTGGAAAGGCAGCTCAAGGAGAACCGGAGGCTGCAGGCGGTAAACGAGAACGAGTCTCCATGGCAGGGCAACTCCATAGCATCCAAAGTGAACTATGCCCTCAATAAGGGGACAAGGGCGAAGAACCTCAAGATGGAGGAGGAAGCCCTTGTCGCAGCAATCGAGAAGAGCAAGAAAGCCATTGAGGAGAGGGAGAAGGCGGAGGCGCAAGCCAAAGCCATCACGGAACAGATGAACGCTGCCATCAAGGGTGTGAATCTTGAGACAAAGAAGGAAGGCGGTATCATCAACGACCTCACGAACCGGATAGCAGAGCTGGAGAAAAAGAAGCTGCTTCCGGAATCAACCCGTGAGGACATTGCCGGATACAACGATGAGATAAAACGGCTGAAGGAGGAGCTGGAGAAAATCCAGAACCTTTCCCTCGAAGGACTGACCAGAAAGGTCATCGAGCCTTTGGAAAAGCTCCCTGCAATCAAGGCTCCTGAGCTGCAGGTGGATTTGGGCGGTCTCAAGCCAGTGGTCTCGAAGTACCAGCAGCAGATGGGACAGATATTCGATGCCGTCCGGAACGGCTTGTTCGGCTGGGCGGATTCATCTTCCGATTACCTCGCTGCGAATGTGGCGGACATGACCGCAATCGTCCAGAACTACACCGACACCCTTGTTGCAAAAGGCTACAACTTCGAATCGGCTCTTGAGCTTGTTTATACGCAGATTAACAAGGTGATGCAGGAGTTTGACCAGCAGGTGTCAAAGTTCCTTGCTGACAGCATCGTGGCAGCTGCTGAAGCCATCGGGCAGATAATCACGGGAGACCTCGGATTCGGAGGACTCATGAAAGCAATCCTCACGCAGTTCGCATCGTTCCTCAAGAATATCGGAGCGCAGCTGATTGAGTTCGGTACGATGATTCTTATTTTCAAGAGTACCCTCAAATCGGTTCTTGCCAATCCGTGGGCAGCGATTGCCGTGGGCGCAGCGATGGTAACGGCTGCAGCGATTATGACTTCACTCATTAACAAGAATGCACAGGAGAGTGTTCCGGCACTTGCAAGCGGAGGTCTCGCATACGGAGCGACCTATGCGATGGTGGGAGACAATCCCAATGCGAGTGTCGACCCAGAGGTTATTGCTCCGCTTTCAAAGCTGAAGTCGATGCTCCCGACAGCCGGAGCGCAGAATATAAAAATATCCCTCGGAGGTCAGCTGACCGCACGAGGGAGAGACCTTGTCTATGTTCTTGGCAAGGAGAACTTCAAACTTGATGTCTTGGGAGGATGACGGCATGGGCGGAATTCGCATAAAATCTTTGCAGGCAGCTACTCCTCTTCTTGACGAGCAGTTCGACCGGATGCTCTTTGTCGTGGACTTGGAGAATCCGGACACCACCCTGTGCCTTTCCGGAGCGGAGCTGAAGGCTGCGGTGGGTATGCAGCAGCACACCCATCCGCTGGAGGATATCAACGGACTTGTCGGAGAATTGGAAAAGAAGCTCAATAAAGCCGGAGACACCATCACGGGAGACCTTGTCGTCCTCGGACAGGCTCGGTTCAAGAGCCTGCAGATAGACGAATACCTGTCCGTTCCGGAACTTCGCTACAACAGAATCACCGCCACCGGAAACGAGCTGTGGGCAGCGGATGCTGCTATCGTGGACGATGTATGGCAGGACGATGACGGAATCTACCTTGTGACCCTCAAGAAAAAGGAATGGGAGACGACTCTGAATTTCAGTTTCAAGGATATCCTGCGAGGAATCTTCAAAACGGAGTCCGGCTTCGCCACAGCCTATTTCGAGGTGACGGGCATAGTGGATGACTACCGCTTCGACTGCATCGCCCTCAATGATGTCCCACCGCAGCGGTTCATGACTTTGGTTCGCCAAGGAAACAAAACGGATGCTTCGAGACAAGGCTCAGTATATATCGATGGACTGCACAAATATCTGAGGGTGCTGGACTCGGTCAATTCCAAGGATATCGAGCTGCAGAATATCAAAGTGCAGTTAGGTGACCTGTCCGGCATAAACCACCCCATATTCGGGCAGCTTTCCGGCTTCGGTGCGCTCTTGGAGAACGCCTATATCTGCGGTCGCCTTGTACAGAAGAACCCCGACACGGGCGAATATTCCGTAATAGGAGCAGTGGCTATTCATGGCAAGCAGGTGTTCCATTACAACTCGGACAGAGAGGTTGATATGGAGGAGATTGTACTCACTGCCAGCGAGCAGGGAATCAGCTCGACTCAAGGCAATCGGGAGTGGCAGTATAAAAACGGAGATGAGTGGATTACCATGGAGAATGAACAGGAACTGACGATGACTCTGAGGCATGACGCACCCGTATGGGGAGACAAACGTACTCTGACAATCCGCTACATCGTGCAGGGCATTTACTTCGACATCATCACGATAACGAAAGTTTACGATGGCGAGGATGCGTATCGAGTGCAGGTAAGCTCCAGCTCCGGAAACAATTTTATAAACGGGGACATTTCAACAACCCTCAAGGCGCAGGTCTATAAAGGGTCGAAAGATATAACGGACAGCCTTGCTCCGGCACTTTTCTCTTGGACTCGGAAATCCGGTGACGAGACGGGCGATGCCGTCTGGAATCAGCTGCATGAAGGCTTCGGAAACTCCGTGACGGTCTCGGACTCCGACATCTTCCGGAAAGCGGTATTTGAATGCATAGTAACAATAACTCAATAAATTATGGCACAAGCAATAGCACGAGGTCAGATTACCATTGTCGACCTCAATGACGGCAAGTCAATAAACCTTTTCTTGAGCAGCAACAGACCTGCGACTCAGATATTCAACAAGGAGAACAGCTCGTATAATCCGAGCTACGCATCGTCTCCGTACCTCGTAATATCTCCGGAAATCTATGTGTCAGGAGCAACGGGCAACCAAGTGGCACACCTTGCCGGAACACCGACTTGGAGAATCAACGGCTCTTCAGACCTGTCCGCCTTCTCCGCAACAGCAGGAACGGCATCCCCGTATGAACTGACTATCAAGAAGAACCTCACTGATGTCACCCAGCTGGTAATCGAGTGTACGGTGACCTATGTCGATGCGGAGACTTCCGCACGGACTATCGCCAAGGCGACCTATACGATTACCAAGGTCGAGAACACCGGACAGCAGATTCGTGCCGTGTGCTATGCGCCAAACGGCTCTGTGTTCAAGAACGGTCTGACCGGAAGTCTCACCGCACACTGCGACCTCTGGCGAGGCTCCACCATTGATGACAGCAAAGTGACCTACACTTGGTACAGGCTTGAAAGTGGAACATGGACAAAGCTGATTGCCTCCAACACATACGGCATAACCGGATGCACCACGAACGAAATCACAATCCCAGCTTCCGCAATCCTGAATATCGACAGCTTCAAATGCGTTGTCAAGGATACCGATACGGCTTCCGGAACATACAATTCCGAGGTATATGACATCATCACCTTTGCGGACATGACCGACCCTTATATGGTTGAGATTCAAGCTCCGCAGGGAACGACCCTTACTTCCGGAATGACCTCCACAGTCTTGAAGGTCAATCTGTGGCAGAACGGGGCGCAGCTGGATGATTCCTTCTTCACGGGCGCAACCGTGACATGGCGCAAGTACAACAAACTCGGAGTGCAGGACACTTCTTGGGGTACGAGCGGAAAGAAAACGGGTCGTTCATTGACAGTTACAAGGGATGAAATTTCAGTGGCTGCGACATTCATTGTCGAGATTAGCAAGTAAGATTATGGGAGTGATTGCACGGGGACAGATTACCATCGCAACGGTGGAGAACGGTGCGGATGGCAAGACCGGAGTCGCTGTCGTTTATCGTGGCGATTTCTCATCGACAGCCATATACTACAACAATGCTGTCCGCAGGGATGTGGTAAAATACAACGGCAATTACTACATCTACAAGGGCACGAACGGAATCCGGAATTCGTGGAAAAGCACGAACTGGGAGGACTTCGGAGGTCAGTATGACTCTGTGGCAACGGAAGTCCTGCTTGCCGAGAATGCCAACCTCGGTGGCTTCATCTTCCACGGAGGAAAGCTCATCTCGCAGAAGGGAACGATTGACGGAGTGGAATCCACTGATTACGAGAATGCCAAGTTCGTTCCGTACATTACTCTTGACGGCACTAACGGTCTGTCCCAGATATACAACGGGGAGTTCTTCGGGAGTGTGCGCACCCTGTTCTATCCGGTCAATGAGGAGAATTGCCTATACTTGGGTGACGGCAGGTACAAGGTCACGGACAAGACAAACCTTGCAATTGAATATGCTGTATATGAAGGTACTCCGAATATAATCCTGCCTGATGACAAATCCTTCATAGGTAAGACAATAAATATCAACAACCCGTGCCGACCGCCTTTTACGAAGACGGACTTGATGTTTACCAATTCCACAATCGTTTCCACCGAAAGTGGAGAAGGAATATTCTACAGCCCAGTCCTCGGCTCAATCGACCAGCTTGACACGACCAAGTATATCAATCACGCATACCAGATTGAATTCATATCCGGAATGCTCTCATTCCTGTGCGTTCCTCGCAGAAGCATAGAATGGAGTGATAATGTGACATGGTTTTGTACAAACTATCCAAGCAGCAATGATGGCTCAACATCCGGAGGAAGTGGCAGCGGAGATGTCAAGGCTTCCGGAACATTGGCATCAGATTACATCATTGTCGGAGGTGGCGGAAAAACCGTTGCAGCCTCATCAATGAGAGTGTCAACCTCCTTTATAAACTCAAATGCATATCTTCCTTCCGGAAAGGCGGTGGCAGATTACATTGCAGAGAAGGCGGTGCAGAC
Source organism: Candidatus Cryptobacteroides sp. (assembly GCA_051870215.1). Lineage (GTDB taxonomy): Bacteria > Bacteroidota > Bacteroidia > Bacteroidales > UBA932 > Cryptobacteroides. The sequence goes on from JBJEBQ010000050.1 coordinate 67,029, forward strand.
CACTGACACGGAATTTACCACGACCGGAATAATGCTGGGCAATGGCGGAAAGAAAATCAGAGACAGCAAGATGACCATTGAACAGACGCTCTCCGGCAGTTCTTGGAAAATGCCGTCTTCTGATGCCGTCAAGAAATATGTTGATTCGCAGGTCGCTGGAGCTGGTAGCGGAACGGAATGGTATAATATATTCAACATCAAAGATGCTGCAGGAAAGCTCCATACGGTGGTTGAGAATTATTCCGGAGAAATGGTGAACAAACCGGACAAATACAGAATCGTATTGTTGAAGTTCAGAAAGCAGCACAAGTGCGGAAGAAAGTGGTCGATGCCGATGTTTCTCTATGAGCTGTATGCGCAGGGCAGTTGCAGGAATCTGCCTCCGAACGATATTGCGGAAAACAACTCATGGTGGTCTTTCCAGAAAAATCCGACTCCGTGGTTTGCCACGACAGGCGATGCGCTGGCAGATGTGGTTTCACTTGGCGAAAGAACCGTGGGGCAAAGCCAGAGTCTTTGCTGGAAGAATACCAGAAACAAGAAAATGAGAATCGGTGTTGCAATATATAAAAACACCGGAGATGGCAAGATTGGATGGCACAGATGCTCCAATATTGCATACATAGAGCTTTATAAGCATGATACCAGTGGCAGATTCCATGTAAATATGATGCCTTAAAAGTCACAACAGATTGTCGTCTTAGCGAACTGCTATATTTCGCATCCGATGAGCGAGCAGAGCACAACACACTCCGTAAGGGAATAGTCAGATACTGCGTTCGATGGCGACAATCTGTTTTTATATTATGGCGACTCCCATTTCTTTTGCCTTGTCTGCGATTTCAAGGCGGTCGTCAGCCCTTCGTTTCGTCTCCTTGGACACGGGTAGCGAAGTGTTGAAAACCCCGTCTATTTTCGCCTTCAGCACTTCCATGTCGTTGTTGACCTTGGTGTCGGTGATTCTTGCGTAAATCTGGGTGGTCTTGACATTGGTGTGTCCGAGCATCTTCGATACGGATTCAATCGGGACTCCGTTCTCAAGGGTCACGGTCGTGGCGAAGGTGTGCCTCGCCACATGGAAGGTGACCTCCTTGTGGATGCCACATAGAGTCGCAACTTCCTTTAGGTACTCGTTGCATTTCTGGTTGGACGGCACGGGCAGGAGTCTGCCTCTGCGGTCTTTTACCCCGTCACTGTACTTGTCGAGTATCTGCAGGGCTACCGGAAGAAGTTTCACATTCACGGGGACTTTGGTCTTCTGCCTTTTGAGTGAGAGCCACAGGTTTCCGTCCGACCACCTTTTAAGCTGGTTTTCATTAAGGCTCTTGGCATCGATGTACGGCAGTCCGGTAAAGCAGCAGAACACGAACACATCCCGTACCTGCTCCAAACGCTTGGTGTCGAACTCCTTGCTCATTACGGCATCCAGCTCCGCTTGGGTGAGATAGCCACGGTCAACCTTGTCGAGGTGCAGGTTCTGCAGCTTGAACGGGTCTCCGCTCACCCAGCCGTTGTCCCTTGCCATCTTGAACACGCTTGAGAAGCGGTGCAGGAACTTGACTGCGGTGTTGTTGTTCAGCTTCCGTTCGGTGCGGAGGTAAAGGTAGAGCTTGTCGAGGAATCGTTTGTTGATGTCGGTGAGTGGAAGGTCGCTGGTCTTGTACTCCTTCTCGATGAAGTGCATGACCCTGTCCTTGCAGACCTTGTATCTGAAGAAGCTCTCCTTGCCGTAGTCCTGAGTGAGGACGAGCTTCTCATAGTCGCTGATAAATAGGTCGAAGAGTTTTTCCACGCTGATGTTCTTCCTTTCGTCCGTGGAAAAGAGCAGGGATTTAATCTTGTGTGCGGAGATGGTCTCGCCTGCGGACTGCAGGTCGAAGAAGTGACGGTGGACGGATGCCTTCAGTTCATCAAGGGATTGGTTGATGGCTTTCTCCTCCTGTGTGCGACCGTAGGTTCTATGGTTTGCGGTATCCCAGCGTTCCGGCTGAATGCTCTTGGTGGTGCTGAAGTGGATTTTCTCTTGGTTTACGGTTAAACGGGCAAGGATAGGGGCTGTGCCGTCTGCCTTGCATTTGCCCTTCTGAACGAAGAACATAACATTGAATGTAGCTCTCATCTTGATAGTTATTAAACAGTTACAAATTTATTCAGTACCAAGATGTTGGACAATAGAAAAGGTGGACGACTATTTACCAAAGAGAGACATACACAGTACGCTGCTCTGCCTTGAGTAACCTATTGTTTCCGGTCGTGGAATTGGTTACGATTTGGTTACCACGGGTTACGATTTGGGTTACTTTTTTTGACTGTTTCCCGTCTGCAAATGGTAGCCGGATTATAGTCAAAATTCTGTCGTAATCATTTGATTTTCCGGAGATTGCGAGCCTAATTAATTGAAAAAGAGGAAGCTACAAAATTTGTAACTTCCTCCATTCAGCGGAGAGAGAGGGATTCGAACCCCCGGACCCGTGAAGATCAACAGTTTTCAAGACTGCCGCATTCGACCACTCTGCCATCTCTCCAATATATTTGCGTTTCAACGGATGTCGGTCAAGCATCGTTCTGTCTGAAACGGATTGCAAAGGTAGTGAAAATTTTGTTTCCCGCAAATTTTTTTTCATGTTTTATTATAAAAAAATGTATTTCTTCCGTGACAGGCACCTTTTTCGCCAAAAGCAATCAGGCGCCGCAAACCCGTCAAATATAGGATTTCCAAACAGAAACATAGACAATTCCGCACCTCGGCACACAATTTGAACAAGCCCCAAACGGTTGTTATGAATATTTGTAAACCAACGTAAATTTAAAGACTATGAAACACAATTTACCGGAATTGCCGTACTCTGTGGAGTCATTCGGCACAAAATTGAGCAAGGAAAGCTTTGACTATCATTATGGCAAGCACTTCCAGACCTACATTGACAACCTCAACAAACTCATTGAGGGTACTGTTTACGAAGAAATGCCGTTGGATGAAATCGTAAAGAAATCCACGGGCGCAATCTATAACAACGCTGCACAGGCATGGAATCACGGTTTCTTCTTTGAAACCCTGACTCCGACAGCCGTCAAAATGCCTGTCACACTTGAAAGCAAAATTACAAGAGATCTCGGTTCCGTAGAGAAATTCAAGGAAGACTTCACCAAAGCTGCTGTCGGGCTGTTCGGCTCGGGATGGGCATGGCTGGTGGAAAACCAATACGGAAAGCTTGAAATCGTACAGGAGCCGAACGCAGGCAACCCTCTTACACACGGGCAGAAACCACTGCTGACAATTGATGTATGGGAGCACGCCTACTACATCGACTACCGCAACAGACGAGCAGCATACGTCGAAGCATACTGGGACATGATCGACTGGAACAAAGTTGCCGAAAGACTGTAAGGTCGCAGGTGACACGGCGATTAAGTCTGTAGATAAAATTCAGCCCCGGAAGTCAGACAAGAACTTTCGGGGCTGATAGTATGTTTTTACGGCAGCCGCATCATTTCCGCAATTTTTTTGGAAAGTTGGGTATTGTCCAACAGACAGGCGAAATCCGTGGCTCCTGTGCCATAGAAATATGCAGGAACGCGTACCCCGGTATGGGCATCCCTCACTCCGAACGTCGCATCAACCGCATCTGCGGAAACACCTTTGCGAAGGTACAGTCCGCCAGTCTCATGGTCGGCGGTGACCACCACCAAAGTTCCGGGATTTTTGTCGGCATAATCCATCGCAACCTTCACCGTCCTCTCGAAATCCTGCATTTCTGCAAGCAGATAATCCCTGTTGTTTGCCTCGCAGGCCCAGTCTATATGCGAGCCTTCAATCATAAGGAAGAATCCCTTGCCTGTCATCTTGGAATTGGCAGCAAGAATCTCAAGAGCCTTTTCCGTCGCATCGGGAATGTAGTTTCCGCGGACAGGGGCTTTCGGAAGTTCCTTGGACGCAGACATCAGCACAAGACGTCCGTTTGTAATCTTCGACGCTTCGGCAAGAGTCGTGGCAGTCCTGTAATTTTTCGCCTTCATCTCTTCCAAATCCATATAGGCAGTACCGCCTCCGATTAATACATCAAAACCGCAGTTCAAAAGATCCCCGTTTATTTTTTCATAATCCGAACGCGACTTCTGATGTGCATAAAACGCAGCAGGAGTCGCATGCTGCAGGTAGCACGAAACGACAATACCGACAGGACGACCGTCTTTGGATGCACGCTCGGCGATTGACTGCAATTTCGTACCGTCCGGAGTCTGGCCGAGCATACCGTTGTTCGTCTTTGTCCCTGTAGAAAGGGCCGTTCCGCTGGCCGCCGAATCAGTCACCTTGTTATTCGCTGAATATGTAGACACAAGGGCAATATGCTGCGCACGGCTGAATGCCGTAGGTTTCCAGCCATTCTCAGCCTCAAAATACGACAGTTGGGCCAGCCCCATGCCGTCACCTATCATGAATATCACATTTTTGACCTCGGTCACCTCGGAAGGTTTGTCCGGAGCCGTTCCGTTCCCGCCGGTGTTTTCCTTTGCGCAGGCAGGATTTGAAACGACTATAAGAAAAAGAAAAATAAGATGTAAAAATTTATAGTTCATAAAATCAGAATTTATTATCCCACATATAAAAAAAAGGTATACCACAAAAGTCCTGCAAAGAAAAGGACAAAAGCACTATTATTGGAAATACAATTCCGACACGACACTTTCCAGACCGCAATAATACGCCTTCGCCCGGACGACTGACGCTCCGCAATCCACAGCTTCCGTCCATACCGGAGAATCCATATCAGGCTCGCTCCCGTCCAAAGTATAGCGTATGACGGCCCCTGGCTCAGGAGTGTTTGCATACAGCAGTCCGTCCCTGACAGTCAGGCCGGGAGGAGACACACGGAAATGCACTCCGTCAGCAGCCAAAAGTGGCATTTCCACCCGGGCAATCCGGGCATAATACCGCCTCAAGGCACTGTCATACAAAGCCTTGTCCTCAACGCGTCCCCACTCTGGTTCTGCATTCCAGGCCCTTTCCGCAAGACCGAACAACTTTGGGAAAAGCAGATACTCCACCATACTGAAACTTCGGAAAGTCTCGGCCCACATCTGCCCCTGCACACCCGCGATATTGGCACGTGCCGATTCCTTCAGACTTTCCTTGCAACACCTCTCTGAAGCAGCCGCAAGACTTCCGTCAGCATTCCTTATCGAACTGTAGATATTGTAAGGCAGGGTATTGAAACTTGAAACAGCGTCCACATAGCCGCCCCAATTATGTCCCGGTTCGGAATAATGCCTGTTATATGCCAGATCAAAATACAGATTGGTCACATTGCAGAGCACGACAGAATAACCGGCATTTGCCAATTTGTACGGGATTTCATCAAGCCCGTTTTCAGGAATGGTATTCCACGAATAGGCCAGGACATTTTCCATGCCTGCCGCAGTGTCCGGATGCCGTCCGTCAGGAAGCATGACAATTTCCTGCCACCCGGCAAGTTTGACACCCTTCCGGGCCAGATAGTCATTCAGCCATCTGACATAATAATCTTTCATTTCATGAACATCAGACAGATTCTTTTCAGCCATGAACCTGCATACTTCCGGAGAGCCCGTCCACGCACCGCGGGGCAATTCGTCTCCCCCGACATGGACATACTCCAAAGGCACCCCGGCAGCCGCATACATATCCTGCAGGCAGTCGAAGACCTTGCGCGTAAAATTGTAGCTGCCCTCCATACCTATGTTCATCACATTGTCATGATAGTCCTGGGGAGAACGGTACACGGAAGTGTCCAGACTGTCGGACATCAGATACTCCCGGGCCTTGTCGGGGTCTGTGTCCTTATAGCGTCTGTACCTCGCCTCCATAGCCTTGACAGCCGCACGCGAATGTCCCGGCATATCGATTTCGGGAATGACCTTCACATGATGCCTTGCAGCATATTGCAGAATCTCTATAAAATCCCCGCAGGTATAGAAGCCATTGCCGGCAGAAGCCTCATCAAAGGCATTCCAGCCGCTGCCGTAGGTAGGACAAAGGTATTCGCTCTCATCCTTGCCGTGTCCCCTGCGCGAAGACACTCCGGTCAATTCCTCTATCCCGGGGATTTCAATACGCCATGCCTCGTCATCGGTGAGATGCAGATGCAGCACATTGATTTTATAGCGTGACACCAGTTCAATGAGCCGCATGACATTATCCTTGGAAGTGAAGTTGCGTGCCACATCGAAATGAAGGCCTCGGTAGCGCAGATCCGGAGCATCCTCAATCTCAGCCGCAGCTATGGCAAAAGGCGGATTATGACCGGCAAATACCGACATCAGGCTTTGAACGGCATTGAACATTCCATGAGGGGCGGACGCCGTCAAAAGGACAGAATCTGAAGAAAAGGCCATTGCATAGCCTTCTTCGCCGAAATCCTTGCCGTCTGCCGGGAAGTTCATGTACACCGTCGTGACCTCCCTGCAGTTTCCGTTTTCCAATGCAGCCAGGCGTTCACGCAGTATCCCTGCTTCATTTTCAAAGCCGTCTGCCGCAAGCACGTCAAAACAGGACGAAATACGGCACTCCCCTCCGGTATGACGGACGGACTTGAAGCCCGGCAGAATGTCATAGTCCCCCGGAACTTCCTCTCCAGCCAGCCTTTCGTTCATCACATATATGCGGTCTCCCGTAGGATACAATACATTTCGTTTCTCAGCTTCACGGTCATGGACGGGAATAAAATCCAGTTCCACATCACAAGGAACCGTTTCACTGCCGTCCGGCAATTCCCTGACAAAATAACAGCCCTCGGGATAAAAAGATTTGAGGTCGACAAAACGACCGCCGAATATCACTACTAACGAATCTCCCGGAGCGACTGAAGGGCATTTGTCCGCAGTACGGAAACGGTGATGGGAGCCGCACAGCTGCTCGGCAACCACAGGCGAACCTTGATATGTGTGCAGCACAGGCGCTATGGAGCCATAGTACAGGCTCCACGGCGCAGTCAGGCTGTCCGCACCACGGTTGATTATCGTAATCCTGTGTACGGTCTCCTCTCCGCCGCGTGATTCCCAGCGCAAAAACACGGGACTTTCCACCGATGTACAGCCAAACGCCGAAAGGGCACATAGCAGGACGGCAAAAACAGTTTTTGACATATTCCTATTTCTGATATACGCGGACCCAGTCCACTTCATAAGTAACCGATTCGAAATTCGGATCCACACTGCCGCCCCAGCTTCCTCCTATAGCCAAATTGAGCTTGAGGTAATACTCCTTGTCAAACGGCCACCAGGTCTCGTCATTTTCATCCGGCTTCACATTCCCCGCATAATAATATTCCCTGCCGTCAAGAAACGCCTTCACATATTCATGCGTCCATTCCATGGCATAACAATGCCAGTCCCCGGGATTGACGATTGACGTATATCTGGAGTGAGGATAGTCCTGCGCCCCCGTTTCCGGATTTATATAATATTCTCCCGAATTCCTTGTAACATGCTGGCAATGAGCGGAAAAATGCACTTTATCCGGAGAATTCCCGACCCATTCCATAATATCAAGCTCGCCTCCGCCGTCGGCTATATGATATTTTCCGTCGCTTGGAAGCATCCAGAATGCAGGCCACGAGCCTTTTATCACCGGAAGTTTCGCACGCATTTCGATATAGCCGTATTTCCAGTCTTTCCGTGTATTCATACGCGTGGAAATATACTCCTTATTGTCAGAAGATGCGGACGGTATGATCTTATAGGCTGTGAGTTTGAGCGTTCCTCCGGAAATACGTGCAGTCTCCTGCCCTGTCGGGGCATAGCGTCCGTTGTCGCAATAATACTGCAACTCCCCGTTACCCCAGCCGGTACCGCCCTTTTCAAACTTCCATTCAGTCCTCAAAGTGCCGGGATTGTTGAATTCGTCATGCCAGACCAGTCTGTATCCTTCCGGAGCAAAACCGTCCCCGGTATCGTCTCCGTCATCCTCTGACGGTTTCGGGGGATAATAAATGCCGCCTCCGTCCCCGCCGGCAGACTCTTCAGAGCCTACTTTATAGATTATCTCGTTCGGAGCACACGCCATGCCCATCGCCACAGCGGCCATCCAGACAAAAAATTTAGTACATTTCATCATTGTCAAAACTTAAATTATACATCACTCTGCCGGAGAGAAAACCAACGCATAAGAACCGTCGGAACTCTGCTTCTTATAGCTGAGGACAAGCCTTCCGGCCGAATATTCCGGGACAGCCCAGTCTGCATTGTTCCCGGAAGCATCTCCGGTCGCTCCAGGAAAACCGAGCCCGCCGCCCGAAAACCGCACATAAATCTGACCGTCCCGGGAAACAGCCTCCCATCTTTCGTTTCCGCTCGCCTCAGTGACTCCCAAAGACCCACCGTCATCCACATAAATGCCTGTATTAGTTCCCCTGTCAAGAATAAAACGTCCGTCCGGATGAAAAGTCAGCACATCATCCTTTGTCCTGCTTGACAGATAACTGCCTTCATAACCAGCCGTCGGTTTCCACGGATTTGCCGTCAATACGGTTTTGAAAGCTTCAAGTTTGGGATCCGGCTCAGGTTCAGGCTCAGTCCCGATTTTTTCATCTGCCGTGAAAATCATGTAGAAAATCTTCTCATCATCCTGTTTTATATCCAGCCGGATTTCCATATCGGAAACAATGGTCAGCCCATACCTGCCGCCTTTCATCGCATCCTGATTTGCATATGCGCCCGGAAAAGCTCCGTTGAACAAATCAAGCCACAATTTGCCGTCGGCTTCGGAAACCATCCATTTCCAGTGTTCAAGTCCCGTCAGCGAAGGGAATTTATACTCAAGACTACCTGGATCAGTCGCTATATAAAGAGTCTGATTGGCGCCCGGGTCCAGAACAAACAGATGATTTTCACTGAAATAAATGACATCGTCCGTATTACGGGAAGTCAGTCTCACGGCACCGTCCACATCATTGCCTATTTCCTTGAACTTCCAAGAATATGCCATCAGCAACGCGTCTTTTTCATGATCCTTGATCTCCACAGGGTCCGGTTCGGGATCCGGGTCAGGGTCCGGCGCAATATAGCCTTCTTCTGTCAGGATTATCACAAAATATGAAAAATCATACTTCCAGTCTTTCCATACGAGACGGAGATAATTCTCCTCCAATTTCTCCACCTCGTACGTCCCGTCGATTCCGTTCTCATCCTTCAGGACAAGCGGGAAACCACCGTTTGAAAATTCAAGAACAGCCTTGCCACCATCCTCGATAAGCACCCATGACTCTTTTCCTGTCACAGGATACTCCACCCAGTTCTCCGATTTGACACGGTCGTTGTACACCAAAGGAGTGTCTCCGCGGCTGATGGTCAGAGAATAATCCCTGTTAAAAGCGATTTCATCATCTATGGTGACTTCATTCACACCGTTGTACATAGTCTCCTTCCCGTCACGAAGATTGCCTAAATTCGCGACTTTCCATTTATGTGCCATCAGCATCCTTTCCATTTCCGAGTTTCCCGCCTCTCCGGGTTCGACATCAAAAGTAAACGGAAACGGTTCGCTCATGCCGTTGCTGTTATATGCCGTCACCGTACCGTTGTAAGTGCCTGCCTTGCTGTAAATCAAAGAGAAATGCGCCTCGTTCGTCTTGTGGTTTTCCCCTCCGGGACGCTCTATGTTCCACGAAGGCTGCATTCCGGAGGCATTAAAATCGAAATGTATCAGTTTCGGGTCATCGGCATCAGCCCTGACCGTAAACATATCCTCCGTCACCACCGGAGCCTTTCCCGACTTCCCGGTTTCCTCTTTCTTACATGAGGCCAAAGAAACTATTACAGCGGCTGCACAGAGCCACATCATCGTTTTGCGTAAAAACTGTATCATAATTTTGTTGTTTAGTGTTATTTGAATATTAATACGGATTCTGGAGGAGCGTGTTCTCGGCACGGTCCATTTCACTCTGAGGGATAGGAAGATACCTCTTGTCATCGGTATATCCCCTGCCTGCGAGAACATTGTCCGCAGCCTGGAGACCGTCCCTTCTGTAACGGAGCAAATCCCAGAAACGGTGTCCCTCGCCGAAAAATTCAAGACGGTTCTCCGCCATCAGGTTTTCCAGAGTCGCCTTGCGCCAAAGCGCGTCCCCCTCTGTCAGTTGCTTCACCGACCATGCCCTCGCACGGACCATATTCAGCAATTCATCCGCCTCGGCCTGGTTTCCTCCCGTGCGCACAATCAGTTCGGACGCAAGCAGAAGAGTCTGCGAATAACGCCACACACGCAGATTGTTACGGAAATTAATGGATTTTCCGGAAGCGACATAATTGCTGTTGCCGCCTTTGCGCGCACAATATTTCAGATTGAAATAACCGGTGTCATCCAGTCTCGGATTATATTTTTCTCCGGGGCAGGCTTCCTTGAAATTAAGTATGCCGGCGTCCCTTCTCTGGTCATCTACGTCATAGACTTCCCTATACAGTTTCTCGCTTACAGGTCCGAATCCATAGCCCTCGGAATGGAATTTCGAGCCCTTGTACGAGTCGGGAAGCAGGAACACGGGATAACAGGTACCGCCTGGAGCAGTCGGGTTTTCCCATGTGCGCGAAGACGGAGAATCCGAATAATTCAACTCGAAAACCGACTCTGCATTCCACTCTCCCGAATCTTCCCATATATCGGCAAATTTCGGGGTAAGAGCATAAATGTCCGAAGCTATGATTTCACGCAGCTGTTCAAGTACGGAAGCATAGCGGCTTACGTCCCCCTGAAGCATCACCACATCCGCACGCAGCATCTGCGCAGCAGCACGGGTAAGCCTGCCCACTTCCGTATAGGTGACAAGTTGGGGCAGACGGTTTTCGGAAGTCACCCAATCGAGGTCCTCCATAATCGCAGCATACACATCGTCAGCCTTTTTCTGACCGATTATGTAAGGACGCTCCGCCCCGTCAGGGTTTTCCGTATAATACGGAATGTTTCCCCAGAATTTCCACAGCCAGCTGTAATAATACGCCCTGAGTGTCCTGGCTTCCGCTAAAATACGCGTACGTTTCCCTTCGGAAACATTCTCCACCCTGTCCATATTTTCCACCACGAGGTTCGCGCGGTAGACACCCGCATACATCGTCTTCCACAAGCCGACGGGCGACAGTTCCGGAGTCAGCTGGAAACGTCTCATAACGTGCATATAAGGCACATCGCTTTCTCCGTTTCCTCCCACCCCTGCGTAGTCATCAGCCAAAATATCCGAAAGGAACTGGATAGGATGGTATTCGCTGTACGACCAGTCCTGCCACAACAAAGGACTGTATGCCGCCATTAATGCCTTGGTAATGTCGGCTTCGGTCTTATATGAATTTTCCTTTGGTATCGTAGTCGTCGGCTGAACTTCCAAAAACTTGGTGGTACATCCTGTCGCAAGCAGCATCGCAAAAAGCACCGTCATTTTAAATCTTCTCATAATACATTCAGTTTTAGAAAGTTATATTAAATCCTACAGTAAATACCCGAGGCTGTGGATACACGCCTTTGTCTATGCCGAGCGAAGTGCCTCCGGATGAAATCTCAGGGTCAAAACCATGATATTTTGTCAAAGTGAAGAGATTTTCAGCCCCGACATACACACGCAGGTTCTGCACAAAGAATTTCGTGCTGATTTTTTTCGGCAGCGTATATCCCAACTGAAGGCTGCGCAGACGCAGGAAAGAACCGTCATGCACATTAAGGTCGGACGAACGGTAGTTGCGGTTGGGGCCTCCGTTCGCCTTGGAAGTCAGGCGCGGAATGGTATTGGATGTACCGGGTCCGCACCAGCGGTCCATCATATAGCTCTGCATATTCACCAAAGGATAGTCATTGCGGCGCGTCGCATCATAAATGTCATTTCCGACAGTAGAATAGAAAAACGCACTGAGGTCTATGCCCTTCCATTCTACGGCAAGATTGAATCCTATAGTCCAGTCCGGCATGCCCTTGCCTATCTTCGTACGGTCTTCGTCATCTATTTTTCCATCCTTGTTGTAATCCACGAAAATGACATCTCCGGCAACAGCATCGGGCTGCAGCATTTCCCCCTTGTCATTGACATACGCGGCGACCTCCTGTGAACTCTGGAAAATACCGGCGGTCTTCCATCCGTAAAAGAACGGGAAAGGCTCTCCGTTTTCCGCACGGGACACAGTACCGAGCCCATGCACATCGTCATAGTTCTGAGTGCCGGTTTCGTTGCCTAATTTGACAAGCCGGTTGACATTATATGAAGCGTTGGCCCCGACCGTGATACCCACACCTTTCACATAAGTCTTATATGAAATGTCAAATTCAATACCCGTATTCATCATATCCCCCACGTTGCCGTACGGGGCTGTATTTCCTATATATCCCGGCAGTGCCATAGACATAAGCATACCGTTGGTACGTTTGTAGTACCAGTCCACATCAAGACTCAGCGAGTTTCTGAACAGCCTGACCTCGACTCCGGCATCCACCTGTTCGGACTGTTCCCATTTAAGATCCGCATTGACGTATGACTGCGGCAAAGTACCGGGAGCAAGCACACCCGACCCCTCAAGTCCGAGCTGGTAGCCAGGTCCTCCGGTCATCATTGCAGTATAGCCGAAAGCGCGTATATTCTGGTTGCCGTTGAGTCCCCAGCTTGCACGCAGTTTGAGATGGGACAATACATCAGGAACATCCTGCATGAACGGCTCGTTGGTAATATTCCAGCCTGCCGACACTGAAGGGAAGCTCGCCCATTTGTTCCTGGCGGAGAATTTTGAAGAGCCGTCCAGACGATAGGTCAGTTCAAGCATATAACGCTCGTCGAAATTATAGCTCAGCCGGGCAAAATATGATGCCAGGCGCGAATATGCGCTGCGAGAACCCGAAGCCTGGCGCTGTGACGGGTCCTGGTCGGTGGCGTCAATCCACGGCTGTGAATAATCGCGTATCTGATAGCTTGTTCCGCTTACGTACTGATTGCCGGTGGAATAGGCGCTCTGACCTGCCAAAATCATGAAATTATGACGTTCAGCCACGGAAAAACCGTAAGAAAGCGTATTCTCTATCTGCCATGTGAAAGCCCTTGTCATCGTTGACCACACCGAAGAAGTCGTGCTCTGCCTTGTACTGTTAAGATAATACGGAATGCTGTAGCCGTCGTTGACGACAAGGCCGAGTTCGCAGCCGAAAGAAGTCTTGAATGTCAGGTTTTTGAAAATTTCGAAATCCGCATAGAGGTTGCCTACAAGTTTGTCTGTCTTGGTGAGGTCTCCGGGCTGGTTGAGCATTGCCAACGGATTCGACATGGCGGCAAACTCATCGCCTGCAATGGCAAAAGGTCTGCCCGTCTTCTGGTCAACGACAGCAGTCGGGTGCTCGGCAAGCAGCGCGTCCGGATCCTCCGCATACACCGGCATCATCGGAGACAGCGACAGGGCTGCACCGAGTACAGATCCGCGGTTGGTATTGGAGCTTATCGAGCGGGAATTGTAATGGGCATACGCCACATTCGTCCCCATGTGCATGGAACGGAGCCAGTCCCTTTCCTTAGAAGCGTCGAAAAGAGTGAAATTGTTGTTTGAACGCACTGTGATGCGGTCATAGTTCGAGCGGTTGTAATTTCCGCCTATTATACCCTCCTGATAGAGATAATTCGCCGAAACATAATAATTCATACGATTATTACCGCCGCTTACGCTGATCTGATGATCTACAATCGGGGCATTCCGGTTGAACACTTCTTTCTGCCAGTCAGTTCCCTTGCCGTACGAATCAGGATCAGGATAGACCGGTGAATTGCCGTCATTAAGATTCATTTCATTGACCATTCTGGCATATCCGGCCGCATCAAGCATACCGAGTTGTCTCCACGGATTCTGCCACCCGTAAGAAAAATCGTATGACACCTTGCACCTGCCCTCGCTGCCTTTGCGTGTGGTGATGAGAATGACTCCGTTTGCTCCGCGGGAACCGTAGATTGCAGCAGAGGAAGCATCTTTCAACACCTCTACAGACTCTATGTCGGCCGTACTCAGATAGCTTGAACTCGTCACAGGCATTCCGTCCACTATATACAGCGGATTGCTGTCATTGATAGTACCGACACCACGGACTCTCACCCTCGCACTCTCGCCGGGCTGACCGGATGCAGCAGTGACATTGACTCCGGAGACCATACCCTTCAGGGCATTTTCCATACGGGTCGGTATAACATAGCCCAACTGGTCACCCTTTACACTGCTTATTGCAGCGGTAACCACACTTTTCTTCTGCTGGCCGTAACCGACAACAACCACTTCGTCAAGCAGATTGGCATCATCTTTCAGGACTATTTCATAATCGGCCCCAGCTCCTAAGGTCAGGACAAATGATTCATAGCCCAGGCAACTGATTTCCAACGCAGTCGCGGTTTCGGGAACAGTTATCGAGAATTTACCGTCATTATCTGTCGAAACTCCTGTATGGGTGCCGGGCACCATGACGACGGCACCTGCCACAGGCTGCCCCGAACGGTCAACGACATGCCCCGTAACTATACCGGAAACAGATTTTGCCGCAACTTTACGGCTGAGAAAAATATTGTCTCCACTCACCTTGTAGACAATATCCGTATCCTTGAGCATAAGTTCAAGGACATTCTTAAGAGGCTCGTCAGTCACATTGATGCTCAGATGCCTTGACACATCAATGTCCGTAGCGCCGAAAAGATAACGTGTCTGGGATTCAACCGCCTTCATCACCGCTTTCATCTCCACGTCATTCATGCTGACGGACACCGTGACATCAAGGTTTTGAGCCGATGCGACAGACCATGACAGGAAAGACAGAAGTATGCATGACGACAGGACACGCCGAAAAATACCTTCCATAATGAATCAGTTTTTTAGAAGTTTTTTATAAAGTGCATATTAATTGTGTTCATTAATATATTGCACAACAAGAGTCAGTTCCCGAAAAAATCTTCATTTTTTCAAGACTGGAACACAACTGACCTCAAGTCATCCCGGATTTTCTGCACAAAGATTATTCTGCAGAGTCTCAATAGATATGGTAAACCTGCTCTGTATCATCATAGCGCCATTCGAAATCCGAGCCTTCGCCCAGAACTTTCAGCGCATATTCGATACCGTTGGAAATCCTGATTTTCAAATAATTATATTCAATCACAGGCAGAGTTTCGCAATCAAGCACAATTCTGACCCCATAACAGCGTTCGAGTTTTCTGACCACAGCATCGAACGGCAGGGAGGACAGAGTGACTATACCGTCAGACCAGCCGTAATCATCCTCCACTTCATTCATTTTTCTCAGCTTCAGTTTCCCGTCCAGCATATATGCAAGCTGATCCGGCAGCAGGGTCGCGCAGACTTCGTTTTTCTTGTTCAGCAGTTCCACCTTTCCTTCAAACAGCGCAGTGGAAAATTCATTCGCGGCCTTGTCCGCAAGAATGTCGAATTTCGTACCGACAACCCTTACGTCATAGGCAAAGGTCTCCACGACAAACGGTTGCCTGTCATTTTGCGCTACATCCAAAATGGCTTCACCCTCAACTTTCACACGCCTTTCCCTTTTATTGAAAATTGCAGGATATTCGATACGCGAACCGACATTCAGCTCAACGGAAGTCCCGTCAGGAAGCACCACATGCGACCTTTGGTCAGGCAGACTCTGAGACACCAATACTGCATTGTCAATCAATTCATTGGCCGTCCTTACGAAAAACATCCAGGTAGCAAAGCACCCGACAAGCAGGGCTGCCGCACAACTCAGTCCATACAGAAGCATTCTGCCGGTTTTCGGCTTTTTCCCCTCCGTTTCGCCGCGCCCGTTCAATACATCGCTGCTGAAAATGCCCAACAGCCACATTTCGTGGGCCCTGTTGAACTTTTCCATATTGGACGGACTGCTTTCAATCCATCTCTGAAGAGCGTCGTTCTCATTTTCCGTCGTCTCTCCTGCAAAAAATCTGTATATAAGAGAATCATCCATATTTCAATTCTTTTAGAAGATGTGTTACAATTTCCCGACAAATTGAAAAACTTGTCACACAAAAAACGGCAGTCGTCTTCTACCCATATTATTTATTGCACAATCAGGCAGGATTCCCCCGGCAAATTGTAAAATTACGCAAAATTTACTGCAGTGTTGGCAATTTTTTGCCTATATTAGCGAAAATTATACAAAAAAAACATTCATGCAGGGAAACCTCACATACAGAATTTTTGAAAAACTTTTCGCTGACAACCGGGACAGGTGCACTATCCTTGCATATACTTATGTCCGTGACAAAGAGGCAGCGCGAGACATCGTACATGACTCGTTCCTGTATCTGTGGGAAAAGAGAGACGAGCTGGAAGTAGTCAATTTAGACGCCTACATTTACAAGATTGTCCGGAACAAATGCCTTCAGTACAGGCGCGACACAACCCTCCACAGGGAAATTCATGAAAAAATCCGCAGCCGGGAAAACGGAATGATGGAATATTTTTCCCAAAGCATCGAAAGCTGCAATCCTGAAGAGATTTTCAGGAAAGAAATAATCAGACTATGCCGTCAGAAACTCAAGGAAATGCCGGAACTGACACAGACCATATACAGAATGAGCAGAATAGAGGGGCTGAGCTACAAGGAAATATCAGAAAAACTCGACATTCCGGTCAAGAAAGTCGACAGGGAGTTGCAATATGCTGCCAGACAGCTCCGCTCCGCCCTTGCCGACTATCTGCCGTCAATTGCATTCTTTGTGTTCTTAGCATCAATGTAAACACTCCCCATCCCGATGTTTTCGGCTCGTTACCAGACTTAACAAAAAAGCACCCCGGCAAAAACGCTGAGGTGCTTATTTCACTATGCAGACAGTTTAGTTCGCTGCCGCGACAGCAGGACTTTGAGCGGATTTGCCGCCTGTCAGTTTGTCGAATTCCGCATCGGAAATCGTCTTGCAGGTCCCGTTGAATACAGAACCGAGTTCCACGGCAAGACGTCTGATGTTCAAAGCGGCATTCACATGACAGCCCTCCTTGAGGCTGAGAGTGTTCTTCACAAAAACACCACCCTCGATATTGCCCCAGATGTCGGCATTTTCGCATATAATATCGCCCTTGATATGGGCCTTCTCGCCCACCACTACCCGGCCTTTGGTCTGGATTTTACCCTCGAAAGTACCGTCCACACGGATGTCGTAAGGAGAAACGATTTCACCCTTGACTATGGTATCAGCGGATATTCTGCTGACAGCATTTACGTTAACATTTTGTTCCACTTTAGCCATTCTTTTTTTTCAATTAGCAATTAGCAATTAGAAATTAGAAATTAGCAATTATTGAATAATTCATTTTTTTGCAGACCATAATCGGTAAGCAGAATCCATCCTACAATTACTAATTACCAATTACTAATTACACATTAATTAAAGGTTTTTGCCGTGGCAGTTCTTATACTTCAAGCCGGAGCCGCACGGACAAGGGTCATTTCTGCCGACAGTCTTCTCCACGTGCACAGGCATTTTAGCCTTAGGTTCGCCGCCGTTTGTCACAAGGTCCGTACGGCTGGTGCGCATCTGGCTCATGTCAGGCTTGCGCTGCTGTGCCGGAGCCTTCGCCTCGGAAGCGTCCCTGAGAGGAATGAATGCACGGAGCAGGAATGAAAGCACATCCTGGTTGAGTTCCTCAAGCATCTTGCTGAAGAGGTTGAAAGACTCGAATTTGTAGATAAGAAGCGGATCCTTCTGCTCGTATGAAGCGTTCTGCACGGACTGCTTCAAATCGTCCATCTCACGCAAGTGCTCTTTCCAGTGGTCGTCTATCTGCCACAAAGTCAAGGTCTTGCTGAGAGCCCTTGCAAGTTCCCGTCCCTCCGAATTATATGCCTTCTCGAGGTTTACGGACAGCGTAATCTGCTTGCGTCCGTCAGTTACAGGAATTGCGATGTTCTGATACAGCTTGCCCTGGTTCTCGTACACCTGCTTTATGATAGGGAAACAGTTGCGTATCATGGTTTCCATCCTGCGGTTGTAAGCGGACAACATGCTGTCATACAAAGCCTTGGCCAATTCATTTTCCTTCGCGCCGTTGAAGAACATCTCATTGAAGCCGAGCTCGATTGACAAATTACCCATCACGAACTCGGAGAATGACCCGTAGTCCATATTTTCAGCCTGCTGGGCATAAATGAGAGCGGTATCCTGCATCATATTGAGCACATCGATTTCCACCCTTTCACCGGAAAGCGCATTACGTCTCTTGGTGTAGATTACCTCCCTCTGGGAATTCATAACATCGTCATACTCAAGCAATCTCTTACGTATACCGAAGTTGTTCTCCTCGACTTTCTTCTGTGCCCTCTCGATTGAATTCGAAAGCATTGAAGCCTCCATAGCCTCATCGTCCTTCATTCCAAGCTTGTCGACCACGCTGGCAATACGCTCGGAACCGAACAGACGCATAAGCTTGTCCTCAAGGGAAACATAGAAAATAGAAGAACCCGGGTCACCCTGACGACCGGCACGGCCACGAAGCTGACGGTCCACACGACGGCTGTCATGACGCTCGGTACCGATAATCGCAAGACCGCCTGCCGCCTTAACCTCAGGAGAAAGCTTGATATCCGTACCACGACCGGCCATATTGGTGGCGATGGTCACGGTGCTCTTCTGACCCGCATGTGCTACAACCTCAGCCTCACGCGCGTGCTGTTTGGCGTTCAACACCTGATGCTGTATGCCCTTGAGACGAAGCATACGGCTCAGAAGCTCGGAAGTCTCCACATCGGTAGTACCCACAAGGACCGGACGTCCGGCAGAAGTCAGTTCGATAATCTTCGCGATGACCGCATTGAATTTCGCCTGTTTGGTCTTGTAAATCAAATCCTCATTGTCAATACGCGCAATAGGACGGTTGGTAGGAATCACCACCACATCCAGTTTGTAGATTGACCAGAACTCGCCCGCCTCAGTCTCCGCAGTACCTGTCATACCGGCAAGCTTGTGATACATACGGAAATAGTTCTGCAGGGTAATGGTCGCAAAAGTCTGGGTAGCCGCCTCGACCTTCACATTCTCCTTCGCCTCGATAGCCTGGTGCAGACCGTCAGAATAACGGCGTCCCTCGAGAATACGTCCCGTCTGCTCATCCACAATCTTGATCTTGCCGTCGGCCACTACATACTCGACGTCTATTTCAAACATCGTATATGCCTTAAGCAACTGAGTTACAGTGTGGATACGCTCGGACTTCAAAGCGAAATCAGCATAAATCTCATCCTTTTTGACCTGCTTCTCCTCGCTGCTGAGCTCCAGATTTTTCTGCACGTCTGCAATGGCCGCACCGACATCAGGAAGCACGAAGAAATTGCTGTCCGAAAGATTGCCCGTAATCAGGTCGCGTCCCTTGTCCGTCATATCGACAGAATGCTGCTTCTCGTTGATGACAAAATAAAGTTCGTCCGTCACAATATGCATTTCCCTCTCGTTGTCCTGCATATAATAGTTTTCGACCTTCTGCATGAGTTGCTTCATGCCCGGCTCGCTGAGGAACTTGATGAGAGGTTTGTATTTAGGATAACCCTTGTAAGCCCTGAAAAGCAGAAGTCCGCCGTCCTTCTCGTTACCTGCGGCAATCAGCTTCTTCGCCTCATTGAGAATGGAAGTCACCAAAGTCTTCTGTGTGTTGTACAGACGCTCGACCAAAGGCTTGTACTCCATAAACTGCTGGTCCTCGCCCTTTGGAACCGGACCCGAAATAATGAGCGGAGTACGCGCATCATCAATGAGCACGGAGTCGACCTCATCGACAATGGCATAGTGATGTTTCTTCTGAACCAAATCGTTCATTGACACAGCCATGTTGTCACGGAGGTAGTCGAAACCGAATTCATTGTTGGTACCGAAAGTGATGTCGCAGGCATAAGCCTTCTTGCGGGCCTCGCTGTTCGGCTCGTGTTTGTCGATACAGTCCACAGAAAGTCCGTGGAACATATAGAGCGGTCCCATCCACTCGGAGTCACGCTTTGACAGATAATCATTGACAGTCACCACGTGAACGCCCTTGCCTGCAAGCGCATTGAGGAACACAGGAAGGGTCGCCACAAGAGTCTTGCCCTCACCGGTCGCCATCTCCGCGATTTTACCCTGGTGCAGGACAATACCGCCGATGAGCTGGACATCATAATGGACCATATCCCAGGTCACCTCATTTCCGCCGGCCATCCAGTGGTTTTTCCACACAGCAGTGTCCCCTTCGATGGTCACGAAATCCTTGGTCGTACTCAAATCCCTGTCGAATTGACTCGCCTTCACGCGGATTTCAGGCTTTTCAGCAAAACGACGCGCCGTTGACTTCATGATGGCGAAAGCCTCAGGGAGGATTTCATTCAAAACATCCTCGATAGTCTCGTCGATTTTTTTCACAAGCTTGTCTGACTCAGTCGCGAGAGCCTCCTTCTTGTCGAGAGGAATCTCAGTCTCAAGCTCCTCCCTGATCTGGGCGACCCTGTCCTCATCGGCCTGGATGCGGGCACGGATTTTCGCCTTCAAGGCCTCGGAATGTTCCCTCAACCCGTCATCGGACAACTTGTCAATCTCTGTATATGCGGCAAGAACCTTGTCCAACATCGGCTGCAACGCCTTCATGTCCCTGTCCGCCTTTGTTCCGAAAAGTTTCTTGAATATTGATGTTATTGACATAATCGGCTATAAATTAAAATCTTACACTTACAGACAAGTTCAACAGATCCTTATGAATTTTGAAAAAGTCCCTGTTGGCCTTCGAAGCCCTGTTTACACAGCCATATTCATAGCTGAGACGGAAACCGAGAATGTCCCAAAGTTCCACGCCAACGCCGGCACCTACAAGCACGTCAAAAATCTGGTATGAAGACATAGGAGTCATCTTGGAAATAATCTCAGCCTGAACGGCATCCATATTGGTATGCACCTTGCCTGAGTAAGCATTATATTTATAGGATAAAGACTTGTCACCCACCTTTGTTGTGAATTTGTAATTGTTTGCAAGTCCGAAAGAAAGCGTAGGGCCGAGGTCTGCAGTTATCTTCAGGACTCTTGTAAGGTCATAGGTGTATTTGAATTTCAAAGGAATATTCAGGCAATGGTCAGAGTGTGAATTGCTGAGTCTTGCACCTGCAAATTCCTCTTTTTTCATTGAAGAGAAAGAATTTCCATAGACATAATAAAGTCCCGGCTGGAAATAAAACGTCTTGTGAATGATAGGCAGGTCATAATTGAGTCCGACCTGGAATCCGTTGAGCGGATAGGTGTTTTTGTTCGAACCGTCGGTAAGTATTTCCTTCTCGTAAAAAGCCGAATGTATATAACCGAATTCAATTCCGAATCCACCGTCATTATCAACAAAAGAAGGACGTCCTCCGTTATCACGCGGTCCTTTTGCATCCATAGGCATTGCAGCGCAGAGCGTCATAGCTGCAGCGGCTGCCAAAATCAAATTTCTTTTCATATTTTTCTATTTTTTAGTTATCAATAAAAAATCTTCTTTTATCAAACAAAATCAAATCAGCGAAGGTCCGTCATCCATGCCTTCAACATAGCCTGTGTCGACAGGCAGTTCTTTTCCTGCAGCCACAGCACCTGCACCTGCAGCAACGGCAAGTCTGTCGCAGCGTTCGTTTTCCGGATGCCCCGCATGACCCTTCAGCCAGTGGAAAGTCACCCTGTGTTTTGCCAACAGCGGCACGAGACGCTGCCACAAATCCGGATTTTTCACCTTGCTCCATCCACGTCGCTGCCAATTCAAAAGCCATCCCTTATTAATGGCATTCACCACGTATGACGAATCGCTATACAGCCGGACATCAGCATTTTCCCATTTTATCACGCGCAGGCCTTCAATCACGGCAAGGAGCTCCATGCGGTTGTTTGTCGTCATGGCAAAACCTCCCGACAACTCCAGTCTGTGCTGTCCGCAGACAAGGACCACGCCATAACCTCCGGGTCCCGGATTGCCGCTCGACGCACCGTCAGTGTACAAATAAATCGGCGGTCGCTGCTCCATTATTCAATCATCCTCGGCTTGGCTTCAACGGCTGTAGTGTGCAACTTGTTTTCCTGCAGTTCATCGTATGCCGCCCTGTTGTTGTAAATATCTATGGCAGTGAAGATTGACGCAATCATCGAATGAGGATCCGCCAAATCCCTGCCCGCCATCTCGTATGCAGTTCCGTGGTCCGGAGAAGTACGCACAACAGGCAGACCTGCAGTAAAGTTCACGCCCTGCTCGAAGGACAAAGCCTTGAACGGAGTAAGTCCCTGATCGTGATACATCGCCAGGACCGCATCATATTTGTTGTAGTTGCCAAGTCCGAAAAATCCGTCAGGAGAATACGGACCGAATGCCATAATCCCTTCTTTTGCTGCCTGTTGCACTGCAGGAAGAATAATCTGCTGCTCTTCGTCACCAAGCAAGCCGCCGTCACCGCAGTGGGGATTCAGTCCGAGCACCGCAATCTTGGGGCTGTGCACGCCGAAATCCCTTTTCAGAGACTCGTTCATCATACGCAACTTCCTGACTATCCTTTCTGTAGTAAGCTGAGGAATAATATCCTTAATGGGGATATGCCCCGTCACGACTCCCACTTTCAACTGGTCGCTGACCATAAACATCAGGGCGTCATCATTCCCGAATTCCTTCTCCAAATATTCAGTGTGACCTGTGTAGCCGAAGCCCTCGTTAACCATAGCCCGCTTGTTGATAGGCGCTGTCACGAGCACATCAATATAACCGTTCCTGATATCGTCCACAGCCTTCTGCAGCGAAGTCATTGCGGATTTCGCAGACTCCGAAGTAGGCTGTCCCGGCTCTACAAACACATTTTCCGGCAGGCAGTTCACAATATTGATTCTTTTCTGGTGAACATCCTTCGCTGAATTTATCACATTGGTATTCAATTGCTCCAGATTATGAATCTGTTTCCTGTAAAAACCGAAAATCTTGGAGGAGCCGTAAATTACCGGCGTACACATATCCAACATTCTTTCATCGGCCAACGCCTTGATTATGACTTCATAACCGATTCCGTTACCATCTCCCTGGGTAATTCCGACTATTAATTTTCTTGACATTTCATTCATTTTTATTCCAATCTACAAATATAGCGATATTTTTTTGTAATTTTGTAGTAGCAGATTAAAATGTAGCCGAACATGCCCGAAAACCCATTACATACGGACATAATGTACATTCCCGGGGTAGGACCGAAACGCGCGGAAGCCCTGAAAAAGGAATTCGGAATCAACAACGTCGAAGAGTTGCTGAGAATATATCCTTTCCGCTACATCGACCGCAGCCGTATCACCTCCATAGCTGAAGCCCGTCCGGATTCAGCCTACGTACAGATACAGGCAAAAGTCTGTTCCGTAACGCTTTACAACGCACAGGGAGCCTACACTCCTGCACAGGGCGAGGTCATCAAATTCAACACAATCAAAAGGATGAGTGTCACCGTAAAGGACAGCACGGGCTATATGGAAATCGCGTTTTTCAGGGGAATAAAATGGATGTACTCCAGGCTCACGGCCGGCTCTGAATTCATATTCTTCGGCAAACCCTCGCTTTTCAACGAAAGACTGCAGATTGTGCACCCGGAAGTGGACAATCCGGGCAGCACGACAGGCCCGGGACAGAGCAGCATGACCGGAATATATCCAAGCAGCGAAAAGCTGAAAAACTGCGGCATCACCGGCAAGACAATGAATAAAATCCAGCAGGGCGCCCTCGAAAAATGTCTGCCGTACATAAGTGAAAGCCTGCCGGCACACGTACTTCGCGACAACGGGCTCGTCCCGCTGCAGTTCGCCCTGCAGAACATTCATTTCCCGAAAGATACACAAGCCCTCGAACAGGCGCGATACCGTCTGAAATTCGAAGAGCTTTTCTATCTGCAGCTTGCACTTCTGAAACAGAAATACATACGCCGGAAAGGCGACAACGGAATAATGATGTCCAAAGTGGGCCCGCAGTTCAACGCATGCTACAACGCCCTGCCCTTCCCGCTGACCGGAGCACAACAGCGCGTGATCAGGGAAATCCGGGAAGACATGCGCAGCGGCCATCAGATGAACCGCCTCCTGCAGGGAGACGTCGGCAGCGGCAAGACCATGGTTGCGGTACTCTGCGCCCTCATAGCCATAGGCAACGGCTACCAATGCTGCATTATGGCACCGACGGAAGTTCTTGCACAGCAGCACTTCAAGAACATACAGAAATTCCTCGCCCCGACCGGAGTACGCCCGGCAATACTCACCGGCAGCAGCAAGACCAAAGAGCGCCGTGATGTGCACGCAGGCTTGGAGGACGGTTCAATAGGCATTATAGTAGGCACACACGCCCTGCTCGAAGACAAGGTCATATTCCACAATCTCGGCCTCGCCATCATCGATGAGCAGCACCGTTTCGGTGTGGAACAGCGCTCACGCCTGTGGAACAAATCATCCTGCGGACGGCCGCCGCACATACTCGTCATGACAGCCACGCCAATCCCACGCACGCTCGCAATGACACTTTTCGGTGATCTTGATGTCAGCGTCATAGACGAAATGCCGCCGGGCAGAAAACCCGTACAAACCATCCACTGCACCGAAGGCAAACGCCCGGCCGTCTACAGATTCATGCGAGACCAGATTGCCCTCGGCAGGCAGATTTTCGTCGTATATCCGCTAATTTACGAAAGCGAGGCAATGGACTACAAAAACCTGGAAAACGGCATTGAAGACATCGTGAAAGCCTTTCCTTTTCCGCCATACAAGACTGCGATAGTCCACGGGCAGCTCACAAACGAGGAGAAGAATTTCAACATGGACGCCTTTGCCGCAGGCCGCGCCAACATACTCGTGGCGACCTCGGTGATTGAAGTCGGAGTGGACGTCCCGAATGCTTCGGTAATGGTCATTGAGAGTGCGGAACGCTTCGGCCTCAGCCAGTTGCACCAACTCAGGGGCAGGGTCGGCCGAGGCAGCGAGAAGTCCTTCTGCGTATTGATGACAGGCTACAGGCTCAGCAAGGAATCAAAACAGCGCATCGACCTGATGTGCGCAACGGAAAACGGCTTTGAGCTCGCGGAAGAAGACATGAAAATGCGAGGTCCGGGCGATATGGAAGGCACACAGCAGAGCGGAATGCCCATGACGCTGAACATCGCCTCACTCGCAAAGGACGGACTGATACTCAACAAGGCGAAAGAGGCGGCGGAATCCATACTCGAAGAGGACCCGCAGCTGAGACAGCCTAAAAATGCGATTTTGCGAAACGAGCTGTCGCGCGACAAATACAACATCAAGGACTACAGTCAGATAAGTTGACAGGAAGTTGTTGAAATAAAATTTATGAGGTATTTTTGAAGATAAATTTTGACTGAATGGAAGCGGAAAGAATAAAAAGATACGTATGGCTGATTCAGACCCTTCTCCGCGCAGGAGACAATGGTCTGAGTTTCAGTGCAATACAACAGAAGCTCAAAGCCACCACCGGAGAAGCCTATCCCCGCAAGACTTTCAACAACCACCGCGAAGTCATCGGAGAACTTTTCGGCATAGACATTGAGTGCCGCATGCACGGAAAAGATTCCTGCTATTACATTCCGATGGGAGACAGCGCCATCAACGATTCCAACAGAATGCTGATTGACCTGTTCTCCGTAAACAACGCTCTCTCCGCAGGCAAAAACCGTCTGAAAGGCAGGATTTCCGTAGAAAACATCCCGTCGGGACAGATTTACCTGGCCGAACTGATGGACCTGATGTCCGACAACCGTATAATCAACCTCAGCTACAGAAAATACGACGCAGACGAGACCACCACATACAGATTTCATCCATACGCTGTGAAAGAATACGCAAAACGCTGGTATACGGTAGGATATTGCGAAGAAAAATACAGTTCGGCAGGAGTCGAGACAACAGATGGAATGAGAATATTCGCCCTTGACAGGATTACTGAAATCGAACTTACAGACGATGTATTCACCCTCGCGCCCGATTTCGATGTCGACCAGCTTTTCCTCAACAGCTTCGGAATCTACCTGACCGACGGCAAAGCGGAGACCATCCGTTTCAGGGTCACGCCGAAAGAAGCGAAATATATACGCGACCTGCCGATTCACCACAGCCAGACTTTTGTCGGCAAAGATGGGAAAGGAATGGAAATATATGAAATTCACGTATGTATAGACAAGAATGTCATCATGGAATTCCTGAAATACGGCGCCGATATCGAAATAATCTCCCCTGAAAGTTTCCGCCTCTCCATCGCACATACAATAAACAGGATGAATGAACTATATGCCGGGACCGGCAGAGCAGCGGATATTGGCAAAAATTGAAATCAAAACAACAACAGATATGACTTTTATATACAAAAGAACCATTACAATGGCTGTCATAGCGGTTTTATTACTGGCTGGGGCGGCAATTATCTTCAAGAACATGAGAAAAAACAAGGAAATCATCGACAGCGATGCCTACATCGCCAAGAGCGGAATCGTCATTGAAAACGGGCAGATGACTCCCGAAGCCCTGCTCGCTTTCGGACGAATCAGCGACCCGCAAGTATCCCCTGACGGCAAACATATACTCTATGGCGTCAGCTACACCTCTGTCGAAGACAACAGATCGTGCAGAAACCTCTATATCTGCGACATCGACGGTAGAAACAGCCATCAGATTACCTACGCAGGCAAAAGCATCAGCAACGCCAGATGGAGTGCTGACGGCAAACGCATTCTTTTTCTCGAAGGAGGACAGCTCTATGTATCAAAAGTGAAGTCTTCAAAAGGTCTTCTACGGGTATCCAATCCAAAGAAACTCAGCGACATAGCCAATGGCATCAGCGAATTTGCGCTTTCACCTGATGAAAAAAGCATACTCTTTGTCAGCACGGTCAAATCCGCAGTGAAATCCTCCGCCGACTGCTATCCTGACCTTGACAAAGGCACGGCCTTCGAGACCGATGACCTGATGTACAGGCACTGGGACCACACCGTCATGGAAATCCAGCATAGTTTCGTTGCAGATTTTTCATACAAAAAAGGCATAGGCACTGCCACAGACCTGCTTGAAGGCGAACTTTTCGAACTCCCTGCCGAGCCTTTCAGCGGCATCGAGCAGCTCTGCTGGAGTCCTGACAGCAAATACATAGCATATTCCTGCCGCAAACTCACAGGCAAAAAATACGCATTCTCAACCAATGCGGAAATCTACATCTACTCGCTCGCTGACGGTTCCCACACTCCCGTCAAAATGGGCGGCGGCTACGACACCGACCCGGTATGGTCACCAGACGGCAGCCGTTTGGCATGGATAAGCATGGCCCGCGACGGCTACGAAGCTGACAAACAGCGTCTCATGTGCATTGACATCAAAGACGGCAAGCCTGCCGGAGAAGTTCGCGACCTCAGCGCTTCATTCAAATACAATGCAGCTGGTCTCGTATGGTCTGCTGACAGCAAGTCAATCTATTTCAATGCTTTGGCAGAAGGCATCCAGGGAATTTTCCGTTGGAGCGGGGACGGCATTGTACGCCTGACCGGAGAAGATGCCTGGTACGACTTCGGCTCACCTTTCCATATCATCGACAATGAGGACGGCTCCCAGACCCTGCTCACAAGCTGGTGCAGCATGGATTTTCCTACGGAACTCGTGGCAGTGAACATAAGCGGCGCCTCCCGCCCGGAAGGCTATGAAAATGCAGCGTCACAGGCTCTCAAAGCAGATTGCCCCGTAATTGACAAGACAGTGAGCTACAGCCCCGTAACTACAGAAAACCAACACATTCTTTCACAGCTCGCCGGTCATGACACCCGGGCACGTATGGTCCGCACAGTAGACGGCAAAAATATGCTCACCTGGGTACTCTACCCTCCGCAGTTCGACGAGACCAAAACATATCCGTCAATACTCATCTGCCTCGGCGGTCCTCAGGGCACTATCAGCCAAAGCTGGTCCTACCGCTGGAACTACCGTCTCATGGCAGCGCAGGGCTATGTCGTCGTTCTTCCTAACCGCCGCGGAACCACAGCCTTCGGCCAGGAATGGACAGAACAGATTTCGGGCGACTACTGCGGACTCAATATGCAGGATTACCTTGCGGCAGCCCGTGAACTCAAATCCGAGCCATACATCGGAAAGATGGCTGCATGCGGAGCCAGCTATGGCGGATACTCTGTGTACTACCTCTGCGGAGTACACGGTGACGTATTCGACGCCTTCATCGCCCACGCCGGCATCTTCAACGAAGAACACATGTACATGACCACTGAAGAAATGTGGTTCCCGAACTGGGACAACGGAGGACTTGAAGAATGCAGATTCCATCCCCTCGTCGGCACTCCGCAGTGCCCTGTCGGACCGGCAGGCGACGGAAAAACCTTCGGCGGCATACTCCAGGGAGGCTCTCCATGGAGCACACTCCCCAAGGCACAGCGCCACTACGCCAACTCGCCGCACAAGTTCGTCACCAACTGGCACACCCCGCTCATGGTCATACACGGCGGCATGGACTACCGTGTCCCTGTCGATGAAGGCATGGCTGCATACAACGCCGCACAGATGATGGGCGTTCCGTCCCGCCTGCTCATCTTCCCTGACGAAAACCACTGGATACTCAAGCCGCAGAACGCCCTGCTCTGGCACCGCGAATACTTCCGCTGGCTCGACCAATGGTGCAAATAGCTGTTTGTCACCCTGAGCGACCGTTTTTTGTCATCCCGAGCAAGCACTCTTTTGTCATCCCGAGCAAGCGAAGCGCCGCCGAGGGATCTAAAAAAACAAAATACCATATTGTCTTGCAAAAAAAATTGCTATCTTTGCAAGACAATGCTGCGGAAATAGCTCAGTTGGTAGAGCATCAGCTTCCCAAGCTGAGGGCCGCGGGTTCGAATCCCGTTTTCCGCTCCACAAAAAAAGTCCTCCGGATACTCCTCCGAAGGACTTTTTTTATTGCATAGAACAATCGCTGCTATTCGGCTGCAACCACCTCCCATGCCAAAGGCTGCTGTCCGAGTACCTCTCCGTTTTCTATAGCTTTCCAGACATATCCTTCGACAGGTTCATAAACAACCCCTGTTACATGATTATATGCCTTGCCGCTGAATTTACCTCCTGTAATCGTCACACTACCTACAGGTCTTCCTGTATCATTGTCACCACAAACGACAGCGGAAGTTCCTTCTATATCCAATCCGGTCCTTTTGACAGCTGCAGAGAACTCTCCTCCGGTAACTCTCAGAACGGCTCCACCTGTAATATACAAAGGATAGAACGCATCTGATTTTCCTTCTGAATTTACAGTATAATATCTGCCGCTCCTGATCTCTGCGTCAACACATTCTTCAATGCTCACAGCCCCCTGAATGCCTTTGACCTCACAATTTTCAATGACTATCGTCTTGCCGAAAACACGCATGGCGTATGCCCAATGCTGTCCGTTGTCAGAATTGCTGGAATTCGATTCGAAATAAGAATCCACGAGATATACCTCTGCGGTATTGACTCCGCCTCTTCCCATACCGCACAGGGTAAATTCACCTGAATAAATCTGAGAATTTCTGACGGTTATCTTAGCATCATTCCAATATGCCACGGCAGATGAGTTATACGGACGGGTTGTACTATGCCAGTGCCAGCTCATATCATTGATAAGTTTGACGCCGTCAAGCACAAACTCACCTCCGGTAACATGAATCAAAGATTTCTGTTGCTTGCCGCCAATTTCAGAAGCCGGTCCGGATGCAGTATTGTCAATCGTTCCGTTGGTAATTGTCAGGTTCTTCTCGACTCTGATCCAATTTTCGTTGCCGACATTGACAGTATTGCCGTTCAAATCCACCTTACCTGCAAAATATATTTCCACATTACCTAAATCAATATTTCCGGTCAGTGTAACATCTGCATCATCTGCAAGGACTATCTTCTTGCATTTGCCCTCATCTGCAACTGCAAGAGCCTTTGTCAGAGCCTCTGCATCAGCAACAGACCAGACTGTAACAACACCTGCACCTTCCTCAAATGCAATCTCTTCCACATTTCCATAAATTTCCACATTACCTTTCTTGACAAGGATACTTCCTACAGTAACTTCCTCCGGGATAACAAGAGTATTGTCGGCTGTTGTAGACTCCACGGTCTGATACAAGGTACCGTTAATGGTAACAGTAGAATTCGGGAGATCAATTATAAGCTTGTCCGAAGTAGGTGCCGTAATATCCACTGCCTCCGGTGCGGCCTTGGTCTGATCATCATAAGCTATTGTGATCTGCTGGTCCGTTTCAGGAATGGTAACGGACATTTTGACATTGTTGTCTTCAAAATAAGCCTTAGGAATTTTAATCAAAGCAGCCTCTACAGGAGCCTCTTCTACAACAACATTTGTCACTCCTGCTGCGAGAGCCTCATTAGCAGCGGCAACATCAGCAACCGCCAAATGGTCAGGAATTTCCACATTATGGTCATTGTCAGCATATTCTTTGTCAATCATAACATTGAAGTCTACAGGATCCGTAAAGAGCGAACCGTAGATATTGGTGCGGTAGTTGCGCTGTACCGGCACCTGGGAGAAAGTCATCTCGCCGGCAGGAGCCCCGCAGTCAAAAACGACATCCACTGTAGTCTTTTCCGCACCAACCAGAACATAGTTCATTCCGAGATATTCGTATGTATCAACAGGGAAAGTCTCTCCTGCAGGAATGGCGGCAGATGTGAAAACGACCTCGCAGTCGTCACCTACATCACCGTTCGAAAGATTGATTCTTTTGTACACGCCTTTGACAGTCATACTTGAATTTGCAGGGACAAAACCTGCCGCTGCAGCTTCTGCAAGGTCATCTGTACCGACATTGATCTGGGCAAAAGGACGTTTTAGTATGACATTGTCTGTCATTGGGCCGTTCACCTTGAACTCATTGTAATAAGCATAGAAAGCATCACGGCTTTCATCCTGTGCCACCGCACCGTCATAAACGACAGTCATTTCCTTTGCACCGGCATCGTAGTTGTACACTGTGTTGCCAGGAGCATCCGCCCAGAAAGCAATGGAATAGCTCTTGCCTGTCACAAGTTTCAGTTTCACCTCAGCCTTCAAGCCGGTAAAATCCGCTTCTCCGTTCAAGGCTTCGATATTGGCACTGCCGTTATCTTCATCATAGACATAATAGTGAAGTTTCGTTGCCGTCTGTCCGTCACTATAAGAAGCACGGGTTGCAATAACTTCAGGAAGCTGGGCCGTGAAAGTCACGATGCCCTCACCTTGTGGCTGAACCACAGGTTCCTTTGCGCAGGATGCCAGCATAATGGCAGCTGCTGCAAGAATTAATGATAAAAACCTTTTCATATTATTTGTTGGTTGTGTTTTATTGATTGTTTCAGCCAAAATCTCCAAAGTTATCGTATTTCTATGTTGAAATCCCCGTCAAAGCCAGGATCAATGCCAACCACATTACCCGCCTTCACAGAAAGGAAATCACCTCTTACAATAGTTTTGTGGTTACGTCTCAAAGGGACATCCATCGCCGGAATACGCGCTAAAACCTCTCCGTCACGACGGTCAAACACTTCCACAGAAACATATATGGAAGTATCATGACTGTTGACGAATATGTAGTCAAACCCGACAAGGGCACTGTCCCCGCCCAGTTCATCCATGTCAGTCTCAAAACTAATCCCAGTCCAGGAATCCGAAGGGCGGTTTGCAAACATATTGAACGAGTATGACATATACCGGGAATAGATAAAACGAACTCCGTAGTTCTGCAGATTTACACCTGGAATCCTGACAGGGGAATCCGGGGAATTTGAGGCATCCTGCTCCTCCACCCGGCTCTCCGCCTTTTGGCGTTCGTTATTCATGAATTTGCCAAGATCCGTAGTGATGAAAATATACTTTGCCATAGGGCGCTGCATCCCGACATCCACACTCTTTGTCCCCGAAACTATTTGGACATCCCCTCTGAAAGTCTCGCGGGCATCGGTTGCCCCCTTATACCCATCCCTGTCAGGAAGTCTTATATCCGCAAAATCCGAAGTCAGATAGAAATAATCGGACTCACTTCCGTCCTCAATAAAATCTGACCAGAGCAAAAGCCTGTAATTCCCGTCCTGTATATGAAGCGTGACCGTAGTATCGGGACATTCTCCGGCAGGACGGTAAAACACCCATGAGCCGGCCTCATCCCTGACATCGGACCTGTACGCCTTGATAATATACCTGCGCTGCAATGTCACTCCAACTGCCTTACTCTTTGCAAAATCACGTTCAATTTCTTGATAGACAGGAATATCCGTATCAAAAAGCAGATGTAAGTCAACATCATACCAATCAAGTGACGGGTCAGGGAATTCATGCACCGCACATGAACTGAAGCTCAGAAACAGCAGAGCCGCCATTATGGTCCTCAGCGACTTCATTTGCCCTGTCTTTTAAGATTGAAACTGTATGAAAATGAAACAGCCACATTATCCACGCCCCAAAACACCTTACGGCGGGTAGACTCCAGGCTTCCGTTCGGTACATTATAAAACCTGTCATAATTCAGGTCATAGACGCCACCTCCAACAGAAAATTCCACATTCCAACGACCGTCATCACTCAAAGGCAAACGGTACCCCACATTCAAACCGCCTCCCCATGTCGGAGTTTTTCCGCCTTTATCCTGAATACGCCAGTCCCCTCCGAGTGCAAAATTATAATAGGCTACACCAAAATGCACTGCTGCAAAAAAACGACGGCGCGCCAAAGGCCATACGCGCAGTTCAGGCTGGAAAGCAAGTATACGGAATTTAATGTCCTGTTTGAAATAATTGATTCCCGAATAGTACACCGGAATGTTTACAGACAAATATTTATGCACATCAATCTCCACCGCAGCATTCGCAATAAGCATAGCCCAAGCGACGGCGTTTGTTTTGAGTTTGATTTGAGGCCGGTACTCATATAAAGAAACAGGTTCCGGACCGTTCACCGGGACAGTATCCGGCAATTCGACAGGCGCTATGGAAGCATCTTCAGGCTCAGGCACAGACTCCTGAACTTCAATTGCCCCGGCTTCTTCCGACGGCTCCTCCGCTTTGTCGGCAGGAGGCACGGTTTCCGCAGGTCCGTCATCAGTTTCTATAGGATCCGTACCCCCCCCCTCAGGCAATTCAGGTGCAACATACACCACTACAACCGCACTGCTTCGCAAATCAGGGAAAAAATGTCTGAGCATATAACGGTAAGGCTCACCGCGTTCCAAAGACATAAGACGGTTTTTCCTGCCGTCAACCAGACGTCCCTGACTGTCAAACTGCTTTAAAGGTACATTGTCTATAATATCCAGGACCATTTCACGTGACGGCATATCGGACGCTGCAACGAGACGGCGAAGACCGTTCCAATCGACACCGATGGCCTTGGTTTTCAATTTGTCGGCAGAAAGACTGCTGTGACGCAGTATATAGGCAGAAAGTGAATCGACCCTACGCTCGGAAAGCAGAAGATTTGCCCTGTTGTTTCCATCGGGAGACGCCCCTGAACAGATACTCACGGAATCGAGTCTTTCATTTTCAACAGCAGAATCAATACGCCCGATAATATATTGAAGGGAAACCGCATTGTCCCGGACGGACGGGGTGACATAACGATGACCTGTTACATAATATATACGCACTGAATCCGCCACATTTTTGGATTCAAGCTGTAACATGCTTCCAAAAACGCTAAAAAGAATCAATATGGCATACTTTTTCACCGTCGTAGGTATATACGCTCAAATTTAAGAATATTTTTTTAATAATCAAGTGATTATCAACTTTTTTATTAAATATTTTTATTTACTCGGACGGGACGCACTTTCCTCGAAGCATACCTGGGAACCGACTTACGTTCTGTCTTCAACCACTCCATAGGAGTCATTTTCATATACAATCTGAAAGCCATAGCAAAAGTGACATGAGAATTGAAGCCGCAGTTGGAATACAACTCTCCTATTCTGACGCGCGGATCGAGTTGCATAAGCCGCACTGCATGTGCAACCCTATAATAATTCAGAAACTGGCTGAAATTCTTTCCTGCATTCACCAGCACAGCTTTGGAAACATAATTTTTATTCGAACCTATCTTCTCCGCAACTTCCTTTATCGTCAGATCCGGATTCAGATACAAAGACTCCTTATTTAACAGCGCCAAGACCCTTAAATACACATCTTTCAGAAACTTATCCTTTGAGACCTCCTTTGCCAAATCCATAGGCGTGACACAAGTGGATGCAAGCAGCCTGTTTTCACTTTTCGCAGCAAAAATGAAAAAGTTGTGTTTTACAACTTTAACAGAAAGAGCAAAAAGCGTCAAAAGCAAAAATACCGAGACAAAACCCACGATTACATTCACGAAAACGGAAGTCATAAAAGGGACAGAAGCGCCGAATACAGCATAAAGCATCAAAAAAGAATTATAGACATTATCCAGATCGGAATTCAGGCAATCCTCCATAGTAGAAGACATAAGAATATTTTTAATATTTGTGAGTTTGAGAACCCGCCCTGTAAAAATGACGACAAACAAGGATAGAACAGCGAAAAAAGCATAAATCCGAGAGAACAGAAGCGGAACAGATGGAAAAACAGATAATGCAGAAGAGCAAAAATACAGGCCGAAGACACATTCAATAGAGAAGAAAACAAGACTCAGCAGCTTAAACCTCCCACTCTCTTCATAAGTCGCATTTATAAGGGTCAAAAAGGGTGTGGCAATCAAAATAAGATCAGAAATCAGACGGATTCCGCAACAGTCAGCACAAAGAAAGTCAGCTAAAAGCACAAAAAGTCCGGAAGACATTAATGCAACTGCACAATAAAGTTTTTCCCTCAAAACCGGCTCTAACCTGAGCAGATTGATTATAAAATAAATGTCTAAAAAGACCATAGCCATAAATACAGCCATGAAAACAAAAATAATTAGCTTCATTTTGATACGGATGAAAAATACTGTTTTAGTGTTAAGTATCAGTTTAGAGTTTCCGGAAAACAATTTTGCTGTTATTAACGTCAACAAATTACGGAAATTTAAATAAGATATAAAACAACTGAAGGGAAATTGTCCGCCAATTTGTGCTTATTTTTACACTTTTGCTCTTTTTTACATTTTCCAACGCACTATTTTGTCCCTTTTCTCCCGCAGCGCAGTCGAAAGATCTTTCAATTACCTCTTGCTACGACAACGACTTGGGAGCAGTCTAATAGAGGAACCCCAACATCCATAGAGGCAGTTTTGCACCATCTGGCATATCCCAGTCATCCGCGAATACATACGAATCAGGAATCCCGGCTATCTGAGAGAAATCCTTACTTCTCCCTCCTATTTCGAAGGTATATTTTGAATCAACCTTAAAATCCCCCTGAGCCTTTCCATACTCAACCAGATGTGATTCCGACAAGCTGCTTACGGCAAAACTCTCTCTTGCCGTACCTATGTCCACCTTGTCAGGAGCGAGAGCATACAGAAGGTTGGGGTTTTCCATATACATTTTATCCGGCTTTGTCAGCTTTCCCATCTTTTTCTTATCCGAATATAGTAGATTCATAAGCTTGGCATCCCCCAAATATTTGAGGTATTCCACGACAGTATCTCTGCCTATTTCCAATGAGCCGGCAAGTTTGTTCGAGTTGAGTTCAAACGGGACCTCTTCAGCTATGAGCTTGACCAAAGCCTGTACTTTCCTGATATTCGCCACATTGACTTTACATATCTGAGGTAACTCCGTCTCTATGATGTAATTCACCACCTGCTCAATACGGGTGAAGTATTCGCCCTCTCCCTCCAGAAGGAAAGGATAGTAGCCTTTCTCAAGATACTCCTTAAAGTGCACGATTGGTTTGCATTTGGATGTGACAGTTTCCCATAAGTCAACCGGATGCGTGAGAATATCCTCCAACGTCCACTTCGGAAAATCAAACCCGTGATAGAAACGAAGTGCTTCCCGGAATGACAAGCCAGGCATAGTATACTTGATTGCTCGACGGGACAGGTCCGCATCGCCCTCCTTGAGTTTCAGGAGAGACGATCCGCTCACGATGAGTTTTAATTTCGGGAAGAGTTCGTATATCTCTTTAACTTCCTTGCTCCAGTCCGATGTCCCGGGCCTGTACTTATGTATCTCATCGATTACCAACAATTCTCCACCATTGATGAAGAATTGTTCGGCCAGTTCCACCAAAGTGCGTGTAGAAAAGTCAACGGAATCGGCTGAGCAATATAGTGCTCTCCTGTCACCGATTTGATAATTACGCTTAATATACTGTCTTAGAAGAGTGGATTTGCCTACACCCTTAGGCCCCATTATGCTGATAATCTGTGTATTCCAATGAATATGATCCATCTGTTCGCGAACAATATCCATTGATGTATTGGCAAGCAACCTGTCATGTTTTCTGAATAAAGTATCCATATATAATATAATTCTACGACTCAAAGATAAAAATTATGTTGCACATAAACAACACTTTTTGGTAAAAGTGTTGTTTATGTGCAACAATTTAAAAATAGTTGGCCTGCTAAAACGATCGACCCCCCATTTCATCTTGACCAAGCGTCCCTCCCTGGCGTCCCGACGCATTCCCTCTCCCCATGTCATCTTGAGCACAAGAAATCACACTGGAGCAGACGCAGTCTGCGATTACCGCAAAGCGGTAGCGGCCCACGGGACGCCGCCACATCAGTGGCGCATGCCCCTGACAGGGGCTGTCTGCGACAGCAGACTGGGGTTCAGACCCGTGGCTTAGCCACTTTTTTACACAAAAAAGCCCCGTCATCTTTCGGATGACAGGGCTTCCTGTGTAAAAAAGTGGCAGCTACCTACTCTCCCACCTGGTGGGGCAGTACCA
>JBJEBQ010000051.1:0-7985 GCA_051870215.1 Candidatus Cryptobacteroides sp.
ACTCATCATAAGTATAGGCCTTAGATGTTCCGTTTGAAGACACTTCCGAAATCAGCAACCCGTCCGAATTGTATACATAGTCCGTGGTATATTCTCCCGGCCGCTCAACTTTGGTTGCACGGCCATATTTATCGACATAAGTGATTATACTGCCGTTGGGATTGGTATGAATGGAGACAGAGCTGCCGTCGATGTTGAACGCAAGACTGTCAGTCTGGGTACCGGCGCTCGGATCGACAATCTTCGTCCTTCTGCCGTATTTGTCATACCCGAACTCCATGTACGAGCCTCCGGTTACAGACACTTTCGACGGCTGCCCGTCATTTCTCAATATATATGTCACCATTCCGCCGGCGTCTGAGACTGATATCAGATTCCCGTTGGCATCGTACGTCTTAGTGCTTTCCATGCCGTTCTGGGAAGATGTCACGGATGTTCCGTTATAAGCCCAGGTCGAGACCTTGCCGGAAGCTTCCGTCACTTTTACTTTACGGCCATAGTCATCATACTCTATTTCATTCCAATATGTAGCAGAGCCGCTTCTGAACGGCAGGGACTCTTTCTGCAGACGTCCTTTGCCGTCATAAACTTTGTCCACATATTGCCATTGTCCATAAAATCGCTGGTTACCGCTACGTATTTCCCGGCCCAACACATCAAAATGGGCTATTGTGGCCGGTTTTCCTGTAGTTGTTTTTTCGACTGTATAGAGACCCTGTCCGCCCCAGGCGGCGACGGTTTCTTCAATCATTCCATCCGGATGTTCGGTCTTGATCAGATTGCCCCACTCGTCGTAGGTATATGACGTTGTCCTTCCGCGATAATCGGTAACCCTTTCGGGCTTTCCGAACTTGTTGTAATCCGAATAGACCGTTGTCTGCCCCAAAGGATTTACAGACGACCGCAGGTACCGTCCCGTTCCATCATAAGCGTACGTGCTTCCGGTAAATTCAGTCGCGCCATACGGTGCCGATTTCTCGGAAATCACATTCCCATAGGTGTCATATTCCCATTTCGTCTCAGAAACCAAATATATTGTTGCATCAAAATCTAATCTTGGCCTGTATATAGAATCTACCGGTCCTACCGGCTCCGAGACACGACTTGTATCCGTCGGTATGAACAGCGTATCCGGGAAATGGGCCCTCGACTTGAGCGGTCTGACTAAAGTAGTATCAATAACAGGCAAATCAGGTCTGATTGTTATTATATCCGGACTATCCGATCCGACATAGTCTTTTCTTGTCAGCGGACGGTAACGCTCATCATAAGTCAGGACCGATTTCTCTATCCATGACGGATTTCGTCTCAGGCTTCCACTATTTCTACTCACAGACTTTTCCTTGACAGCTCCCAATACGTATTTGTCCGCCACAATATTATGTTCATACTTATTGGACTGATTTTCAGTATATTTTGTCCCGCTGTCCGATGTCTTGCTTATCGTCGTCAGTGTAGGATAATCGTAATCATCATATTTTATTTCCGTCTTTGTCACAACTCCCGACAGACGGTCGGACGATTCGCTGGCTGTAAGGCGGGGATTCAGTTTTCCGTAAGTTGTAAAATGATTGTCATAGGTGTTGACAACCTCTGCAAACGGCAAGCTGCCGGGACTTTGAAGCGTCTTGGTGATACGTGTCTGAACGCCCAGCTTTTCAGGGTCCTGCTCAGATACAGTTACGTATCCGTTCACATAATCAATACATCTCGTCTTGCCGAAGCCGCAGAAACCAAGACCGCGGGTATTGAATACGGCATCATAATAGGTATAATAATTATTGGCAACGGTTTTTCCTCCGGCCATTGTCCGTTCGCCGAACAGGACTGCCAACGGGACTCTTTGACGCACAAAACCGGAACTTGCGTTGTACGGGCGCGTAAAGTCTGTCTGATAGGATGCGTCATTCCGTGAAATATTACCGTAGCTGTTATAATGCTGTACACCGAAACTGTCTTCGAACTGCGTCAGAAGCCGGTTGGTGCCGTGGTTGGTATTATAAGCATAGACATTGATATACGGACCGGACACTGTCATGATGTCTCCGGTCACTCCGTAAGCCGAAATATCACATGGCACCAACTCGGCATTTTCTTCAATATTGATTTTCACATATGAGCTCTGAGGGAAAAATTCACCATTCACATTCGGAACAAGTATTATTTCATGTTTTCTCCACTGTAACATATCAGGTAAACCGTCCTTATCGACATCCATAAAGACATATTTATCTCTATCCAATCGAAGCGTTAATTGCCGATTAAGTGTATCAAAACTCTTTCCATCAAAAAAACTGATGTTCCAACCGGAAGAAGGATATATAGTATTATTTTCCTTAGCCACACCAAGTACATACGCAATATCTATATAGCCATCACCATTAATATCCAACAGATACGGACTTCCCAACAATCCATCATCCGCATATCCAGGATTGGAGAGCAGTTGAGACTTAGAAACCCCCGAATAAGTCGTTCTCTTGGTAAATGTCGTGCCGATAATCGGAGACAGACTATAAACGTCCATACCGTTGTCGGTAATATGGCACAGGTCATCCTGCCCGTCGTTCTCAAAGTCAGTGGCCAATATAAATCCGGCAACCTCCTCACTCATCTTGACAAGACCGGTTTCACTGACCACTTGCTTTGAAGCCAAATCCACTAATACAAACCTGGACTTGTTCCTTGTGGCGATTACCAGCATCTGTTTGCCCGTCCCGCGGAAATTGCCGAAATAGTAGTCACACCTGGCAGGATTGTTATAACAAGGATTGTGAGTGCCGTCATTTACCCTGAAAGACAGGCTGTCACAACTTGCCGTGCCGTATCTGTCGAATGAATAGATATATATCTTGAAGTCGGTTTTGTCCTGCACGGTACAGCCGTAATTGATTTTGACAAGTTCATCCGTACCGT
This sequence comes from Candidatus Cryptobacteroides sp., assembly GCA_051870215.1. Lineage (GTDB taxonomy): Bacteria > Bacteroidota > Bacteroidia > Bacteroidales > UBA932 > Cryptobacteroides. Next base: position 2,917 of record JBJEBQ010000051.1, read on the forward strand.
CACCGTTGACATCCAACGCTTCAATTGTCTGAAAGCCAGCACCCGCTTTGATTTCAAATTGCATGGAAGACTCAACTGCGCTCGGATTGCAGATTATGGTCTGATCCTTACTGTACCTGCTGCCATATTTGTAGTAACGCGTAAACCAATGCAGTTTGGAATCCAACTTGTCATGATTACTATAATGCGGTAACATTACTATCCCGTCATTGAAGCCTCCCGGAATAAACTTGCCACGCTTGTACAGAATATCCACATCATCCGTCTGGGTAAAATATTTCATAAAGAAATTTTGCTCCCGCAACCTGAATGACTCATCAATATATTCCTCAGTATCAACCCCGTACGTAAAAGACAAAGGTCTATACGCCACATTCCCGGAAATGCAGTTGATTTTTCTGAGCAGCGACACCTTGTCCTTGTACTCATATTCCAATGTATAACGGCATATTTCGACATCACCGTCAAGACTGAAAATCGCGGATATCCTTTTACTTGGATACCAGTCGCCCAATCCGGAATAATACTTATAACTGCCGCTGTCACTTCTGCTCTCGTATCGGAAAACGACACCGGCATCGGCACCGTAATCAATACGCTCTATGTAGTAGTGACATCCGGAACAGTTGTAGTAGTAATTAATGATGTTTCCGTTAATATCCTCCATGCGTGTAAGAGGATACGTGGTTCTGTAGCTTGAATTGTCCGTAAAGCCGAATGTACCCTTGCTTCCGTCAGGATACAGCGCCGTAAAATAAGACAACACTCCGGAAGAAGTAAAATGCTTCTTGAGCTGTATATTGCCACGGGCGGTAGCGTAAGTATAATCACCCATATTCAAAGATGAGGCGACAATCGGCACACCGTCCAAAGAATATGCGGCATCCTCAGAATCGTATATGGAATGTTGGATTTTACCGTCGTAATAGTAATTTCTGTTCCTGATTTCTATGGACGGTATCCCTCCTATATTCCAGCCATAACCTGCGACACCGTTGCCTGCCTGGCTGTTGTAGCACAATGCTGCCTGAGGTGCGGCAGGCCAGCCACCCGCAACATGAATGCCTATGCTGTATATTCTGCCGCCGGAAGGCGTAACACTCTCATTGATTGGAATCTGACCGACCGAATAATCCGTATCGTCCGCTGCCGCAGCACCGGCCCTTGAAACGGATTTCAAAGAATATGTCTTTGAAGCCTCTTTCTGAGCCATTAAAACATCCGCCTCGGTACTGATATGCTTTACTTTCTTCAATGCATTTGGGACATAGCTTGCCACGGAAGGCTCCAATAGATCAAAAGCATAGTTTTCAACACTGTCAGCCGCCTCAGGCAAATGACCGTCCGGGACAGACGCAATCAAGGCATAAGAATCCAATGCACTGAGACTGAAGGCAAACACCAAAGTCAACACTTTAGGAAGGGAGAAGGCCCTGAGGCCCTTTCCCTTAACATTATTTATGGATTTCATACTACTTTTTCTTAAAGCCGAAGCGGTATCTGTAGCCTAAATAAAAGTTACAGCTGTTCATGTAGGTATTCATGTCAAGATTGTTGGCGGACCGGTTGAACGTACCGATGTCAAAGCCGAGCACAAGCTCATTGCTGCGTTTGAGCATGAAGCCGACTCCAAAGTCCAGCCTTATGTCGAAACGTTTGAATCGCAGGCCCGCATCTTCAATCTGTTCCTTTACAGCATCAACCAGACTCCCTGAACTTTCTCCATCCAGTTCAATATCCGCCACTTTTCTGTAATAATCGTATGTGCCGGCAATACGGATGCCTGATGCCATCATGTCAAGTCTGGAATGTGACGCCAGTCCGAAAGAGTAGACAGGGCCGAAATAGACCTGCATACCGAATTTGTCAGGCTTTATATTGAACTTCCATTTGAGATAAAGCGGAACATTCAGAAAGTGCTCATGGATAAATTCATTGCCGGTCGCATCAGCAAAATTGCTGGCGGCCACAAAACGGTACGACCAATTCAAGCCCGGAGTCACATAAAACGTTCCTTTCACATGCAGATCATAATCCGCGCCCAACTGGGCTCCAAGTCCCGGCATCACACCTATCCCGGACTCCGCCGGACTTAAGCCATAGTAGTACATCGCGTCAACATCAGCCCTGACAGCCACCTGAGCCGAGGCTGTCGCCATACTTACCAAGTATAACAATATTGTAACGAATAATTTTATGTTTTTCATATCAAATTAATTTATAACTAAAATAGTAAAGTTTTTCACATAATTTATTTAATCTCAAAATTCTTTTTTACCAATACTACAGTGAAACACTTGATTTGCATCAATGAAACAATCAACATTCTCAATAAATACAATTTTGCTTTTGAAGTTAACATGAAAATGCCTTTGGCCATTCTTGTCCGTAGACTTATTACAATCACGAAAAACCCAATTATTTACTTCGTTTTTAAGTGTTTTAACCGACCCAACGCTTTCATCATCTCTATTTGGAATACATAACTTTCCTTCAACTGCATCCGAAATCTGATATGTTGACAGAGAATAATAATTAAGCCTTAATGATCTATCCAAAAAGAAACAGAATCCATCAAACAGAAAATACACTTTAAGCAATCTGTTGTTCTCATCATATCCAAGTTGTATCTGATACAATTTTAAGCCAGACATTCTATCTAATAAGGCCAAATTGTTTGCCTGTATAATATTGCCTACTTCTTGTGCCATGTTTTCAGTAAAAACTGCAGAAAATTTCTTTTCTTTGGTTAAACGCCAAGACATTTCTACTTCATATAGAACATCCAAATATATCAACATATCAGATTGTTCCAAAACAGGCATAGATTCGTGTATTATTTCCACATTTGTATCTGATAGCCATGACAAATCTCCGATACAATCCCTAAAACCGTCCCAGTTGTCATTTTGATACGGAGAGCCTAATTTATCCTCAATGTAGTTTATCAGATTATGTATACCACATATGCTATCATTAACTATTATCTTCATACTCTAAAAATTATAATACAAATCTAATAAAAGTTTTATAATGATCAGATGTATAATACCATTCTCCTCTTGCACCAGTAATAATTCTTTGTGGGCCAGGACCCATTATGCCAGTAGTCGGATGTACATACTCATGATAATAATCTGGATTATTAGATTGCGGAAGATACCCCTCTTTATTACTGAACACCCCGCCGTCATGTCTATGTGGATAAGATTCACCGTTTTGAATTCTATTGACAGTTTCATCCAAATGTAAATCTTTAGCAGTAACTGTCACGCCCTTAAATGGATCCACTCCTGTTGCAATGCATGTTGCATACGTTGTCCCAGCACCAATAACACCTCCCATAAGCATACTACGGCCGATGTCCTTAAAAGAATTTTGGAATGCATCAGAAAAATTTTGACCAATCATCAAATTATACGACGTACCACCTACAATATGTCCAGCACCAGCTGCCAATGCAGAAGTAACAAAAGAATTAGCAACTGGACATACGTACCCATTAATTGCGAATTTAAAAGTGCTTGCCCAAGAGCCCATCGCTCCACTGGCGCCACCCGCAATTGCACCACTTAGAGTGGATCTCCAAACATTATCCCAGTTGATACCTCCTCTTGATGAGAAATTTGCTCCAGTCTGAGCTACCATTTCATTGTTGAACGACGTAAGTGCTCCTGTTGCAACTCCAACACCAATTGCCGCTGCAATACTGGTACCACCTATTGCCGCAGCTAAAGCTCCGGCACCAAAACCAACGGCAAAAGTTGACAAGCCATCCCAAAAGCCTTCAATATTTTTCCAGTTTACGGCAAGATTAATAATACCACCTATAGCACCCACAATTAATGGTACAAACCAGACAAACTCCCCATTCTCATCAACATAAACAAGAGGATTGTTGAGTCCGTATGCATATCTGTTGAAATTCTGGGTAAAATCAGGGAACTGCACATAAGGGTCAGGCGAGAGGAAACGGCCGAGGACAGGGTCGTAAAGACGGGCATTCATGTTGATGAGACCGAACCATGTGAGGTGTTCGTGACCTGTGTAGCCGCGTCCGAGCATAAGCTCAGGCTCTGTGCCCGGGGCATATATCTCCAAAGTTTCAGGATTCCTCAATCGTCCCCAAGGGTCGTAGCTGTTCTCCTCAACCAAGATACCATCTTTTGTAGCAATATGGGTTATGTTGCCGAGATAGTCTCTACCGATGTTGTAGAACGTCCACGGACCTGAACCTTCTTTGACATACACAGCAGGAGCGGAATAGGCGTCTCCACCAAGATACAATCTCTCGATTACTCCGCTTGGAGTCACATCCAGTTCGTACTGACCTCCGATATAGTATCTCGAAAGCACCGAAGTTGCACCATCGGACACATTCATCTTGACCCTCGCCCCGTCTCCGTTGTAAGTGAAAGCCGCACTCCTGCCTCCCTCCGTCATGATTGAAGGACGGCTGTAGCAGGTGTAGCTGATGTCCTGCGCCCTTGACGGAACCACACCATCCTCCAAAGTCAGCGATGTCAGTTGATAAGGTTTGGAACTGTTGCCGTATGTCATCTCACCCACAGCGTCCATGCCTGTGATGTTGCCGTTGGCGGCGTAGCTGATTGCCCTGTCATCCATTGTTGTCAGACGGTTAAGGGCGTCATAGCCGAAGGTTTCGGTCACATTGCGCAGATTGTCCGTCCTATTCAGCAGATTGCCGGTAAGAGGGTCGAAGCTGTAGGAACAGTCCATCACATCCCCCATGGTCCTGCCTGTCGGAAGACCGTAGGCGTTGTATGAATATGTCCTGGTAATATCGCCAGTGGAGACCGACGTCGGCTGCCCGAATTCGTTTTCACCGTTTAAGAGCCGGACATGTGTTGCCTGCAGTCCGATTCTGACAATTATGCCCTGGGAATATGCAAATTCCTCAGTGGTAATTGCACCATTCTGAGATTCGTAGGCGACCGAACCGACATTGCTTCCTGCGGTGTAAGTATAGGTCTTCTTCAGCCATTTGCCGTCGGGCACTATTTCCTTCAATGTTGAAACTCTGTCAAACTCATCATAAGTATAGGCCT
>JBJEBQ010000052.1:0-7956 GCA_051870215.1 Candidatus Cryptobacteroides sp.
ATCAGCCCCCAAAATACACTTGCCACCAGCATCGCTAAGTGGCCCATTTTCAAACGTTTCTCCATACACTACTTTTAAAAGATAAGCTGCCTGAATTTCCAATATAAAAAAAACAAAACAGCTTCCATTTCAGGCCGCAAATTTAGTGAATTTCGACTTACTTAGCAAGCTTCCTTTTGTTCCCGCCCTATTATTGTTGGCATGTATGTCGTTTGTTCATCAAATAAAAGTGATTGTGATTACAATTCTCTCAACAGATGTTTGATGGCTGATACTGGATGATAAAAAAGCATTCTCGGACCGGACCATCGCATAACAGATTTTATCCGCTTTCTCATATCCGGGCGATAGCAATGTACAGGGCACTTTTTACAAGTAGGCTTGTCGCTTCCGAATTTACAATGGTCAAGTCTTTCCCTTGCATATTTCAACAATTCGTGGCAAGCCGGACATAGGCTTGCATTGCCTTCATTCTTTCGACAGTATAAATGAATCATTTGTTCTACTACTGTCTTTTCCTCCTCAATACGGCTTCTCATCATATAATCACACCTCATGCTGCTATGTGCAAAGTTATAAAGTTTAATCCGAATTAATTGCCAATTACTAATTGCTAATTGACAATTGCCATAATGCTTTCGGTCTTGGCCGTGAAGAAATTGTCGGAGCCGGGTGTGAGGAGGCGGTACTCGCCGTGGTTGCCCCATGAGGCGGGTCTGTCTGCTATGGTACAATCCTCACGGGTGTCATTGTCTACATACGGGGCGATACGTGACTGCCATGCCTTGATGCGTGCCATGCTTGCATTGATGTCGAATAACCCATTGACCGGGTCAATAAGTTCCATCAGGGCTTTTTTGTAGACAGCCTTGAAATCATCGTGCTTCATCATCTGGTTCATCAAAGCGCCCCTGCTACCCCATGCAAGAGGATTCTGCCGTCCGCTGTCGTACATCGAACTTGTGCCTAAAGTATTGTCGTAGTCGTATGGGATGAAAAACACCTTATAATCATAGATGTCATCAGTCGTGAAAAACAGATAATAATTGTTTCCGTTGTTCCAATGGTCGTCCCACATTCCGCAGGCCACATTCACGGCGTAAGTCTTCAAAAGCAGGTCTGTGTCGCACACCTGCTGAATCCAGGTATGGAAACTTTCCGGACCTTTGCCAGATACTTTCAGAATGAAATCCTGAAGCTGGGCGAGGGCAGTCTCGTATTTCGCGGCATCTCCCTTGTACTCGTATGTGTGGTTGCGTCCGTCATTGTTATCCAAAGAAAAATCCGCATTGATACTGCGTAGATCTGCCGGCGAACTGGCATAGCAGCATTTCCACAGATTTCCCTTCTTTACACCGAACTGCTCTTTGCGCAACTTGATGAATTCATCATTTACAGGTTCAATCATCTCATACACACCGTAATACGCCGGCTCGGCATCTCCGTCTATATGCAGCCATAGCCTGCAATATACATCATTTGCTCCAGTCCATACCCCTGCACGGCGGAAAAGGTCATAGCAATACATTTCCCTTATATATGTCGGATCGTCCTTCAGCCATTTCAGATTGACCTTCCTCACGCCTTTGATTGTGTGTGCGTCATCCTTGATGAACTTGCGGAAATGCAGGGCAAAATGGCAGTGGTGCCAGTCTGCGCCGTTTTTCCTGTGCATCTCACCTCCGTTTCCCTCCGGCCTGCGTCTCGAAGTATTGCCCCTTAGCTTGATACCCGCGTCAGTAATGACTGTCTCCTCTGTGCCCTTGACGTAACGCACATCGCAGTGGAAATAATCCGCATTGTTGGAATCCTGGTCATAGCGCTGCAGCAGGGCATTCCATTCACTTTCCGTCATACTGACGTGAATTTCAGGAATTACACTTTCGTCCCAGACATATGCCGTGCCTTCTGCCAAATCCGGCTTTGCAGGCTGCTCCGGTTCCTCAGGTTTGGGCTGTTCCGGAGTTTCCGGCTCTGTGTTGCCGTTGTTGCCGCCGGGCATATCCGTACGGGTGCAGGCACAGCCGATGAATACAAAAGCGATGATGAGGATCAGTATAGTCTTTATTTTCATGTTCCGGGATTTTTAATCTTGGCAAAAATAATTCATTTTCTCCTTTATTTCACAATAAAAGACTCCTAAGCCCAAGAAAAATGTGACGAACTGTAAAATTTCAAGGATAAACAGCTATTTCTCAAAGACTTCGGAGAGCATTGTTTCCATGCTGTCATAGAGGGGAATATTGTAGAATTCACAGGTGATGCGCACGTTGTCATAGCGGTAATATTCCGGCTGGCAGACTACAAAAATCTTCTTGCTGCGGGCGTGCAGTCCCATCTCAAGCAGGGAAATAGGGGATTTGCTCTTCGGAAGTATATTCATTATTATATAGTCGGCTTTCTCCAGATGGGCGAGTTCCCAATTTACCTGGTAGTCCATCTCGTTTTCGCGCGTCGGATCCCAGTTGACCTGGCGCGGGTTGAAAAGCATATATGATTTCTGCTGTCTGGCGGCCAGTTCGCTGAAATATTCTTCAATCTGAGCCTGCCAGTCAACACTGTTGCCCATATCGATGGTTCCGGCCAAAAACACCGTTCTGCAGTCTCCTGCGGCCGTTTCGAGTTCTTCTTCATGCGGGTGCACCATTACGACTTTTGCGTCTTTGGGGCAGTTTGTACAGGAAAGGGCCATAAGGCATGACATGGCAAACAGAATCAGATTTTTTTTCATTTCAGGAACAAATAAAAATTAATTTTCAGGGCAAGGAATAAAATGTCTGTAAAAATTTTTCAAATATAAGTATAATTTTCATATTGGATTATCTTTTTGTAACTTTGGGGGGCTTAAAAAGGAAAAATAAAATATATGGATATGATTTGGATGCATATTTTGATATTGGTACTGGTCGCGGCAGTGGTCGCTTTGGCAGTGTTCCTCGTTATGAACTCTAAATTGAAAGCACAGAAGATGCTTCAGGAGAGCTGTGAAATACGTTTGTCGGCGGAAAAGGAAAACGCCGGGAAACTGTTGGCTGAAAACCGGTCAAATTATGAATCTCAGATGGATAATCTGAAATCGTCTCATGAAAAACAGCTCGTGGAAGTGAAGAACGGCTATCAGAGGCAGCTTGACGAATTGAGGGCAGGCAATGCAAAGCAATTGGAAGAAATGAAGTCAGGATACGAGAAGCAGATTGCAGAATTGAAGGAGGGATATGCTAAATCTTTGGAGGAGTTGAAGGCAGGTAATGCTGAGTCAATCAGGCAATTGAAGGAGACTCAGGAGAAGGAATTGAAGTCGGCTGTGGATAATATGAAGGCGGAGACCGAGCGTATACTCAAGAGCCGTGAGGAGACGCTGACCAAGGGTAATAAGGACAATATGGAAGGAATTCTGCAGCCGCTGAAAGAGAGTATGGAGCAGATGAAGAAGGCCATGCAGGACAATCAGGAAACGCATATAAAGAATACTTCAGAGCTCGGACAGAAACTGGAGCAGGCGGTGAAAGATATGAGCGAGAAGACCCGTGAGGTAGGCCAGAAGGCGGACAATCTGTCGCAGGCTCTGACAGGTCGTGCGAAGGTGCAGGGTTGCTGGGGTGAGGAAATCCTCGGGACCATGCTTGAGAATGAAGGCTTCCAGCTCGGAGTGCATTACGACAGGGAGGTTGTGAACGTGGAAGGCAGACGTCCGGATTATGTTTTCCATTTCAAGGAAGGCGGAGTGACGAAGAATCTGATTGTGGACAGCAAGGTGTCGTTGACGGCCTATACGAAATATATGTCGGAAAATATAACGGAAGAGGAGAAGGCTCTGGCTCTGAAGGAGCATATTGACAGTATTTACAAGCATATAGGAGAGCTGACGCGTAAGGATTATGCCGCTGCGGACAAAAACTCGTTCGCGAAGTATGTGCTGATGTTTCTTCCTATTGACAACGCACTGCGCGTGGCCATGGATGAGGATCAGATGCTATGGAGGAATGCGTATAACAAAGGTGTTATAATCGTTACTGAACAGACGGTTATGCCTTTCCTTAAAATCCTCAGCATTACATGGACGAAATTCCAGCAGGACAACAATATCGAGGCCATCACCAAGGCCGCCGGAACTATGATTGACCGTGTGGCGGCGTTCTGTGAGTCCTATACCGACCTCGGCAAGAAGATGAATGCAGTCATCAAGGCCTACAACAGCGGCGTCACCAAACTGGCGCCTACGGGAGCAAGCATAATCACCTCCGCAAAACAGGTGGAGAGTTTGGGTATAAAATCTCAGAAGAACCGTGTATTGGAAACTCCACAGGAGGAAATTCCGACTATTGATGTGGTATAATAGCGGAGTCAAATCCGGAAAAATTGCTTAACTTTGCGCTTCATTTTTGGAAAGCCTATGTGGTGGAATAATGATGATGAGAAAAAACCACAAAGGCGTGTGTGAAAAAAAATTATTGATTATGGAAAGCAGTTACAGTTTTTTCAGTCGTTTAAAATGGCATGTCGGAGCAAGCCATATGCTGATTTTGTGTTCAATCCTTGCACTCTTCTGTGCAAACCTTCCTGCAACCCGTGATTTGTATTTCGGTTTATGGAACAAAACTATGGCGGTGTCCATAGGTGATTTCAATCTTTTCAGCCACGGCGGCCATACCATGACCCTTGCTGATGTCATCAATGACTTCCTGATGGCGATTTTCTTCCTTTCAGTGGGACTTGAAATCAAGCGTGAAATACTTGTGGGCGAGCTTTCTACCGTAAAAAAGGCGATGCTTCCTATTATAGGCGCATGTGGCGGTATGCTTGTTCCTGTACTGATTTTCTGGCTCGTATGCCCCGATGATGCGACTATGCTGCGCGGTGTGGCCATTCCTATGGCTACGGATATCGCATTCTCTCTCGGTGTGCTTGCCATCTTTTCGAAGAGGGTTCCTACCGGTCTGAAGGTCTTCCTCGCAGCTCTGGCCGTTGCCGATGACTTAGGCGGTATCATCGTGATTGCTCTCTTCTATTCAACCGAACTGAATATCACCTTCCTCTTGATTTCCCTTTGTATAGCACTGTTCTTAGTGGTTTCAAATTCGGTATTCAAGATCAGACCGAAGACTTACTATCTCGTTGTAGGCTTCATCCTGTGGTTCTGTATGCTGAATTCAGGTGTGCACGCAACCATTGCAGGTGTTATCGTGGCTTTCTGTGTACCTTGTACAATTGAAAAATCCACTGCCTATTATCTGCAGCGCATCAGGAGAAATGTGGAGAAATTCCCTAAGCATGAGGAGATTATAGAGTCAAAGAAGCACAGCAATGCCGTCCTTGTGCTTACCAATGGAGAGAAGCAGACTCTCAAGAGCATTGAGTCCGCTGCCGACCATCTTATCAGTCCGCTGCAGAGCCTTGAGGACCATCTCAACGGTCTGGTCAATATGTTCATAATTCCGCTTTTCGCCTTTGCCAATGCCGGCATCAATTTCTCAGGTATGCACCTTTCGGCCCTGTATTCAGGCGTCGGCCTTGCAGTCATCTTAGGTCTTGTGATCGGCAAATTCCTCGGCGTGTTCTCCTTCTCATGGCTTGCAATCAAATGCAGACTGGTCGTCCTTCCTGAGGGCAGCACCTGGAAATCTTTCGCCAGTGTCTGCGTGCTCTGCGGCATAGGTTTCACTGTGTCAATCTTCATTGCCGGACTTTCATACTCCGGAGCTGGAGAACTCGGCCAGATGTACCTCAATGAAGCAAAATTAGGCATACTTGTGGGTACTGTGCTTTCAGCCATCATAGGCTCCATCTGTCTCAATTTCACTCTCCCTGCCAAACCGGATAAAGGGGAATAGGCCCGCTACGGCTGATGCCGCAATAGCCACTTCGCGGCTCCGACGACATGAAAAAAAGTGTTGCTTTTGAGATGAAGCAACACTTTTTTTTATTAAACCATGCTTACAGGTAGTCCAGCAGCCCGGCGTAGACGCGGTGTACGGGGAGTCCCATAATGTTGAAGAACGAACCGTCGATGCGGTCTATGCCGATGTAACCTATCCACTCCTGGATACCGTATGCACCGGCCTTGTCAAAGGGCTTGAATGTGTCGATATAATAGCTAATCTCTCCGTCCGTCAATGCTTTGAAATGTACCTTGCTCACATCTTTGAAAGTAGTATGTCTCAAGCTGTTGCGTATAGTCACCGCAGTAATCACTTCATGTTCTCTGCCAGACAGCCTGCGGAGCATTCTGCGTGCGTCTTCTGCATCTTTCGGCTTGCCCATCACTTCGTCTCCGCAAAGTACGAGAGTGTCTGCGGTAATAAGGATTTCATCCTCGGCAAGGGCTCGGTGAAAGCCGAAAGATTTGCCCTCAGCCATTGCCACAGGTATTTCCTCATGGGGCAGACAAAGATTATTGTCCTCCTCGAAAGTGTTTCCCGTATCGACCGTAAAATCAATATTCAACCCGGCCAGCAGCTCCCGACGTCGTGGCGACCCGCTTCCAAGTATTATTTTCTTTCCTTTTGTATCCATAATTGTGATGCTTGCATTATAACTGTATGTGCGACAAGTGGGTGGCAGGAAGGTGAGTTTGGAGAGGTTTCGTAGGAACAAGTTCCTACTTCATCCCTCCCACGCCTTTGGCGCGGGCCCCTCCCGTTTAAGAGCCACGGGTGGCTATCCTCTCCAAACCCACCTTCCTGCCACCCACTTAATTTTTAAATAGACGCCAAAATTAAGGATAAAAAATACAAATCCGAAATTTTTGCCCTGCAATATGAAAATACTTTTGGGTATACTGAGCTTTTTTCAGTAAATTTGCAGGATTGGTGTCGTTCACGACTATACTTATGACGGAAAAGGCTTCCGTTTGGAATGAAACAAAATTTACAGTATTATGGATAATAAGAAAGATAACGGATTGAATATCAATCTGAGACAGGATGTGGCACAGGGACTTTATTCGAATCTTGCGCTCATCACCCATTCAAGCAATGAGTTTATTTTCGATTTTGCAAGCATGCTGCCTGGCTTTCCTAAGCCTGAGGTGCTCAGCCGGGTGATTATGAATCCGGAGAATGCCAAGAAACTGCTGATTGCCCTGCAGGACAATATCGGAAAGTATGAGGCTCAGTTCGGCCAGATCAAGATCAACAATACCATGCCTATGCCAATCGGCGGCTTCGGCAACAACGGTGGAGCCCAGTCATAAGATTGCTGACAATGAAGAAAATCGATTTGAAGAGTATAAAGGCCTTCGTCTTCGACATAGACGGAGTGATGACTGACGGAAGCATTTTTACCGACCTGAACGGTGAACTCTACCGCATCTACAATGCAAAGGATGGTTTTGCCTTGCGTATGGCATACATGAACGGCTACAAATTGGGTATCATTACGGGAGGACGGTCTCAGACTATCGTCAAACGAATGCTGACCTGCGGTCTCAGTGAAGAAAATATTTATCTGAATTCAAGGGATAAACTGACGGATTTCTATGATTTCTGCAAAAAAAACGAGCTTCAGCCCGAAGAAGTAATGTTTTTTGGGGATGATGCTCCGGATGTACCTGTGTTCAAGGTCTGCGGCTGCGGCATCTGCCCGGCCGACGCCACCCGTGATGCATTGGAAGGTGCCGATGTGATTTCAGATTACAACGGAGGGCGTTCTTTCGTTCGCGAAGAGGTGGAAAAAGTAATGCGCAAACAGAATCGCTGGATTCTCGACATCGGAGAGTACAAAAAGCACTATAATTTCTAAGAATTTATTAACAGATTTACACTATTATGAGTAAATCTCTAATATATTAAGGGGCAATCGTTTGGCAGGAGGTATTTGGAGAGGCCAGCCACCCTCGGCTCGTTAGAGGGAGGGGCCCAACGCATCGCGTTGGGAGGGATGGAGAGGGTGTTGCAGAACTCCCCCCCCCCAAAAAAAAAGCAAAAAAGCCTCGACTTTCACAAGCGGAGGCTTTTT
>JBJEBQ010000053.1:0-102374 GCA_051870215.1 Candidatus Cryptobacteroides sp.
TATAGCCGTATGGCTGGAAGCAGATTTCCTGCCCGTTGACATATACGCGGGCCTCACTCATCGCACCGTCAAACATCAGGATGGCACGCTTACCTGCAGGCACATCAAAACTGCGTCTGTACCAGCCCGTTCCCATATACGGCAGACCTCCCGAGCGTCCCGTCTTCCATGAAGCCTTAGTCTCAAAATTCTGCGTAACCGCCACATTCTGAAGGTCATTATTCCTGTCAAAAGGGCCATAAATTGCCCAGTCGTGAGGCACACTCACCACCTGCCATGCAGCATCGTCATATACTGAGGCAGACGCCCCCTCTGCCTCTCCGAGATGGAATTTCCATCCTTCCTCGAGCATAATTTCCTGCCTTTGGGCATAAGCGTTCACGCTCAAAAGAGCCATTACGGCAAGCGCGGCAAATCTTGATGGTTTCATGTTATTTCAATTCAAATTTCACTTTCTGATCCTTTACAATCACATAGAAATCGCCAGGCTCGACGAATTTGTTTCCGTCACCGTCCACAAAAGCGAGATCGCGCATAGGATCGATTTCAAACGTGAATACGGCACTTTCACCGGCCTTGATCAGACGTTTCTCAAAATGCTTCAACTCCTTGACCGGACGCGCGATAGAGCTGTACGGATCGCAGATGAACCAATGTACGGTCTCCATTCCGTCCACAGAGCTGACATTCGTCACTGTGACGCTCGCAGTGAGTTTCTGCAATGAACCTGAAATCGAAGTTGCGGAGAGTTCTACCGGAGAATATGAAAAATCGCTATAGCTCAAGCCGTAGGCAAATTCATACATAGGCTCGCTTGTAATGTCCTTGTAAAGGCCCTGAGTACCTCTGCGGCCACTGTTTCTGCGGTTGTAATAGATAGGAATCTGGCCGGTGGTGTAAGGGAAAGTCACAGGAAGTCTGCCTGAAGGATTGTAACGTCCCGAAAGAATACCTGCCGCTGCATATCCGCCCATAGTACCCGGCTGCCATATTTCAAGCATAGCATCCGCCAGCGGCTCTATACGGCTCAAATCCAATGGACGGCCGCTTGAGAGGAGCACAACCACAGGCTTGCCGGCAGCCTTGACTGCAGCAAGCAGTTTCTCCTGAATTGCAGGCAAAGCGATTGAAGAACGTGAGCAGTTCTCTCCGCTCCAGTTTCTCTTCTCACCGAGACACAGGATTACGACATCAGAAGCCGAAGCACACGCCACAGCCTCTGCAAAGCCTGACTCATCATCACCCTCAAAATCACAGCCTTTTGCATATTTGAGTTCTGCATTTTCACCGTATTCCTTCACAAGGGCATCATAAACCGGAGCAATCTCCTCAGCCCTGCCCCTCGCATTCCAGTTTCCCATCATAGGCTCTCCGTCGGCTGCAAGAGGGCCAAGCACTGCTATTTTTTTTCCTTCTGCACGCAAAGGCAGAAGCTTGTTTTCATTTTTCAGAAGAACCATAGTCTCCTGTGCCACCTGCTCAGCCAAATTAAGATATTCAGGCAACATCAGACGCTCGGATTCAGGTACTTCCTTGATATAAGGGCGTTCAAAAAGACCGAGGTCAAATTTGACCTTCAACACTCTGCGCACAGCCTCATCAATCTGAGCCATAGTGATTTTGCCTTCTTCGAGCAGTTCAGGGAAATGACGTCTGTAGAGATCGTCCACCATATCCATCTCCACTCCGGCATTGAAAGCAAGACGCGCAGCCTCTTTGCCGTCAGCTGCAACTCCCTGATTTACAATCTGACGCACAGCATCCCAATCCGACACGACAAAGCCCTTGTGTCCCCATTTTTCCTTAAGCACCTCCGTAAGCGTGTAATGGTTTGAAGAAGCCGGCACACCGTTAATGAGGTTGAATGAACTCATCAGAGTAGCCGCTCCGGCCTTGACTCCCGCTTCAAAAGGAGGCAGATAGGTGTCCCAGAGAGTCTGGCGTGAAATCTCTGTCGGCACATAGTCACGGCCGGCCTCGGAAGCTCCATAGCCCACATAATGTTTCAGGCAGGCTGCAACAGTCCCTTCCGCTGACAGGTCAT
Source organism: Candidatus Cryptobacteroides sp. (assembly GCA_051870215.1). Taxonomy (GTDB): domain Bacteria; phylum Bacteroidota; class Bacteroidia; order Bacteroidales; family UBA932; genus Cryptobacteroides. The sequence goes on from JBJEBQ010000053.1 coordinate 2,045, forward strand.
CGCCCTGATAGCCTTTCACGGCAGCTTCGCAATACACTGACGCAGCGTAGCTGTCCTCGCCATAGCCCTCGGAAATACGTCCCCAACGGCCGTCGCGGGCTACATCCACCATAGGAGAGAAAGTCCAGTCGACTCCGGAAGCATTACACTCCGCAGCAGCCACAGCACAGGATGCCCTCACAGCCTCAGGATTCCAGGAAGCGGCCTGAGCCAAAGGGATAGGGAAAATGGTCCTGTAACCGTGAATCACGTCATAGCCGAAAATCATCGGAATGCCGAGACGGGAATCCTCCATCACATGTTTCTGCACAGCGTTTCTCAGAGCGGCATCATCGTGAATATAAATCACCGAGCCGAGTTCCGCCGGAATTTTTGAAATAGTATTGCCGATATTGTTGACATTGTCATTGGTGCCCACCATGTACTGGTTCAACTGGAGGATTTTCTCCTCCGTCGTCATGCGGGCAAGCAGATCCTCGACACGGTCCCCGACAGCAGCAGAGGCATCCTTATAAAGAATATTCTCCGGCATTTCTTTCAGCGATGTCACGGAAAATTTGTTTGCCACAGCCTCGTGAGCGGCTCTCCTGGCGATTTTTGCCTGCTCCTCCGACACACCTTCAGGACGATAGCCGTTATCCATGACATTATGGCCGGTCAAAGCCTCATACCATGCACAGGCGGCTGTGTAGCGTCCGATTTTCTTGTCCAGATGATAGCCGTCCCGGGTCAGGTCGTTGCCCAAATATGAAGTCCTGAGATTCTGGATGGCGGTTCCCGAAGGCATTATCAGCTTGACTTTCTGATGCTTGGCGATTCTCTGAACAGCGTCCATAATCGCCTCATACATATTCATCTGGTCATTGTCATAATCCTTGAAAGCGCCGTGCGAAGAATTAGGAGCGTATGCCCAGGTCTGATGAATGACGAAAACCGTCTTTTTTGAAACCATCGTCCTGACGTATGCCATCAGTTCCGGCAGAGATTTTTCCCAAGTCTCATATTTGCCGGACAGACCGCTGACCTGCTGGAAAGAAATGTAATCCCAGGCTTCATCTGCAAGCGCTTTGGCTATGCTCATGTTTTTTATTTGCGTCTTCGTCCCGTCAGCTGCGGTTTTCCTGTAGCGGTAATCGGGCTTGTCACCCCTCGCATTGTTCAGATGTCTTTCGAGCGAACATCCCCCGATATAAAGATTTGCCACCACCATTTTCTGTCCGTCGGAAGCTCCGAGATCCCACAGATTATTCTCAATTGCATCTTCGGAAAAACTGTTTCCTATTGCAAGCACCTTGATGGTCTTGTCCTCTCCTTTGCCGGAAAGGGCAAAAGGCATAAGCACGAGAACGATAAAAATCAATACTTTTCTAAAATTCATCAGTTTCAGTTGTTAAAAAATAATAAGGCAAAGATAATTATTTATTTTCACTTTCTTCCGCCTTTTTTGCGTACCAGTCGCGCATGATGAACCAGGCTGCCTTTTTCTGCCCCTGATCCGACACAAGACCTTTGCGGTTCCAGCCGTCCTGATTGACAGGATGGAAACGGTAAGGGGAACGGAAATCAAAGAGCACCCAAGGAGACACACCCGCAAGATTGGGAATGTGATTGAACATCTCCAGGTTGTCACGGTAAAGACGTGCCTGGTAGTCCTCGCTCCATGAATGGGCCGCAGAATCCGAGCCATGCTGTCCGTAAAGGGCCTCACCGCCGAATTCCGAAATAATCAGCGGCTGCCCGCGCACGACATCCCAGACGGCCTCCGACGGAGCAAGCGGCCATGGATGGTACCAGCCCATGTACTTGTTGACCGCCACCACGTCGAGATTTTTGGTGAAATCGTCATCCATACGGAACAGGCGGGCATTTTCATCAAAATACACCAAGTCAAAAGCTGCGACATAAAGCCTCGAAGTATCAATTGATTTTCCCACTTCAAGCAGGGACTTCAGGAAATCATTGCGCTCGGCAGAAGGCTTGGTCTCATTGGCAACACCCCAATAGCCCAAAGCACAGCGGTTTTTGTCCCTGTGAATCATCTCGGAAAGCATTTTCTGGGCCTTCGCACGGGTGCCGGCATCCTTGAAATCAATACCCTGCCAGATTGGTATTTCCTCCCAGAGCAGAATCCCCTTTTCCTCGGCAAGGCGTACCGTGTATTCATTCTGAGGATAATGCGCAAGACGTATCATATTCACTCCAAGCGCCTCAGCCTCAGACAAAAGCATTGCAGCGTCGGCCTGAGAGAATGCACGGCCTTTACGCTGCGCGATTTCCTCGTGGAAAGAAATGCTGCGCATAAACACAGGCTCACCGTTCACAAGAATCCGCTCACCTTCAACATCAATATTTCTGAATCCTATGCGCTCCCCAATCCTGTCACTGCCGCAGGACACAGCCACATCATACAATTTCGGAGCACCCTGCGCCCATCTCTGCAGTTTTTTCACTTTAAATGAAGCCTCGGCCCTGCCATTTTCGACACCGAGCTTCTTTTTGAGTTTCAACTCAGGAATTTCAATCACACATTCATCAGACACATCCTCAGACAGAGCCACGGAAACATGAATCAAATCAGGCTGTTTCCTGTCCAGACGTATAAAATAATCCTTGATATACACTTCAGGAACGGACACCAACATAACATCACGGGTAATGCCACCGTAGTTCCACCAGTCAAAATTCATCGCCGGAATGGCGTCCGGAGTCCTCCGGTTGCTTACCTCCAGACAGAGGAAATTGTCCCTGTCGGCAAGTTTGCCGGTCACATCGATCTGGAAAGGAGTGAAACCTCCCTCATGCTCCGCAAGCATTTCACCGTTGAGATACACACGGCATCTGTAACTGACCGCCCCGAAATACAGAAAAGTCTTTCCGTTCTTCGCAGCCGGAGCATCAAAATGACGGGCATACCACATTGTACCCTCATAATATTTCAACTCAGGATATTGCGAATTCCAATCCCCCGGCACATTCAGACGCATTGCGCCATCGAAAGAATATTCAAAGAACTCCTCATTGCGCCGGGCCTTCCTATTTTTGTACACCTCCATCTTGCGTCCCTGGTCGTACAGATCCGTGAAAGCGCTCCATTTGCCGTTCAGCAGGACGTGCTCCCTGCCGTAGACATTGGTCATGAACGGAGCCCCGGTCAATTCCTCTTTCTGCGCCTCCTCCAAAACCTTCTGAATCACAGGCAGCGCAATGCTCTCCATCATCGTATATCCGGCCTTGTTCGGGTGAATCCTGTCGTCAGAAAAAACCTTCAGAATACCGCCGTCAGCCTCATTGACCAGAGAAGAGAAATAATCCACATATGTCCAGTCCATGGACGCACACAAAGCCTGAATCTTCACGTTCATATCCGCAATCCTCGACACGATTTCATCCGAAGGGACCGAAGCTCTCCACCAATAATGGTTCGTAGGCAGAATAGAACAGAGTATAACCTTGATTCCCGCAGCCTCGGCCATTTCTCCCATCCTGGTCAGATTTCCCAAAATATAGTCATTGGTCACAACCCCTCCGTTGCCGGCAATATCATTCGTCCCGCCTAAAATCACAACGCAACGTGGATTTGCCGCAATCACCTGACTTTCAAAACGCGCCAACATCTGAGTCGTATTCTGTCCGCTGATGCCGAAAGGAAGGAAATTATTGGAAGTGAAAAAATCCGGATGTCCCTTGGAAGCCTTGGTCCAGCCCTCAGTAATGGAGTCTCCCATAAATGCGACAGTATTGTCATTCGGGTTTCCCAAAGAATACGAGAAAAACGCAAGCAGCACGGTCAGGCTGCAGAGTAATTTTTTGAACATATTGATTATTATTTGATTACATATTTATAAAATGCAAAAGAATTCTGCTTCGGAAGCGCGAATTCCACACATCCGTCTTCATCAACAAGTCGTCGGAAAGCTTCCCCTGCACCCGCCAAAGGCTCAAAGTCCACTTGCGCACCTGCCGGAAGCCAGGTTTTTACCTTGGCCCTCTCACGGCAATTCGCCTCACGATAGACGATAATATAGCCGGCGTTCCCCGTCTTAACCGACTGAAAGCCAGTCCATGAACGTCCGGAAGGCTCCTCCCCTACAGCAAAAATCATTCCCTCATGGAAATCCGCACTCACTCTTCTGTAGCTTTCCACCAACGGCTTGACCGCAAAAGCCTCCTCAGGCAGATTCGAAGCCTCCATCCATGCGAGAGGCTGACCGGCCATAGTCGTAGCGAAGATATAATCGAAATCATATCGGGCTGGAGCAAAAGGATCATCCCCATACTTTTCCGTGTTCCTCCACTTGTTCAAAAACTCAATCTGAAGCTTCTCGGCAGGGACATATCTGGAAAGCTGCCACAGATTGCGCAAAGTCTGGTAAGGATAATAGTTTCCCCAATCCGTATAGCGGTTCTCAAGGAATATGTTGCCGTAATCGCAGAAAGTATGATAACCTCCGCGACGGCTTGCAGTTGCATCAAGGTTGAAAAGAACCTTGTTGCCTGTGCGTTCAAGGACATTATCAAACAGACGGTGCAGATTTTCCACTGATTTTTTCGTCGCGGTGGTCAGTCCGTCTATCTTGAACACATTTATACCGTACTTTTCATGCAATCCGACGATAATGTCGGCATCTTTCTGCCAATCGGCAAAATCATTCTGCACGCTCGGATTGAACCAAAGCCCCACCTCTATGCCGAGTTCACGGCCTTTTTCCACAATAGGAGCCAGTCCGCGGGGATATTTCGCAGGATCTGGAGTCCAATAGTCAGGATTGTCGTGGATATTCTTGAAAGAGCCCTTTGCTACGGCTGAATTCGGACTTTTGCCCGCCTGCCAGCCGTCATCTATCTGGAAATGAGTGATTCCGAGGCGTGCAGCCCTCTCCAGCTCCTCCAGACAGAACTTTTCATTGACTTTCGAGTCCTGACTGCGGTCTCCCCAGGTGTTCATCATCACCATTTCGTCCCTGCCCGGAATATGGCGGCGCAGCTGTTTCTGATAAGCCCTCAAAGCCTTCAATGCGGCCAATTCGCCTTCCCCATAGACACCCACGGCGCAGGAATACACCTGAGTCCATTTGTCAGGAGTCACATCAGCTCCGGTAACGCCCAGTCCCACAACGGAAAAATGGCTGAAGTCCGCAGTAAAATCAGCTCCCGTATATGCTATCTGCGAACTCGAAGACGGAGCTTCCTTCAAAAAGAAAAAGCCCTCACCGTCCACTCCGTTGCGGGCAAAAAGAAGATTTCCGCGATACGAATTTTTCCTGTATGACACTATGTCCCTTTCGGCTACAAGATTGTTGTTCCAATCCGTAACGTCATAGAACTCAACGGCTTTCGCGTGCCAATGATTGCCTCCGAAATCCAGCTGTTCCAGCACTGCGGACACTGGTTTCGTCTTCATATCCTCGGCAAATTCAATATTTTTTCTGTCAGCCGCGGCAGTTTCCTTTCCTCCTGCCACATTCACCGAACCCTTCAGCCAGATGTCGCAGGCTATCACCGGCACATCAGGATAGATTCTGAACTCCCTGCGGACATTCACATCTCCGGCTATATAGCTGAGTTTCACCTTGTGGAAAGCATTGTGTATCTCATCGGCAGGCACATCTTCCGCTTCGAGGACGCATTCCATACCGGCATCCTTGCCCTTCGCTATGGTAAAATCAGGCCTCAACACCTTACTTTTATGGATTTTCCCGCTCGCCTTGTTCTCTAAGCTGTAAGTCATCAGATTGCCTCCGTTCAACACAAATTTCCTCTCTATCAAATTGTTGCCCATCACCAAAGTGTCTCCGTTCCAACGGCTGTATCCTGCGGCTTTCGGACGCTCAAGCAATTCGTTGGGCAGATTGAAATTCTGATTGTTGAGTCCGTCTGTCTTTCCTGCCCCTTCTTTCATCATTCCCTTGAGTTCCTCCAGATGGCCGAGATACACTTCACGTGGAGAACAGCCGTATTTCCGGCAGACTGCAGCCGCCATTCCGACTACCTCGCCCATCATGCCCGTTGTACGCATGACACGCACCGTACCGAGAGCAACATGAGTGACGCTGATATTTCTTCCCGCCATGAAAAGATTGTCTATATCCTTGGAATACAGACATCTGTAAGGCACTGCGTATGGATGGATCCAGTTATGGACGGTAGCAGCCTTGAATTCATTTCCGGGGAATTTCCGCGAATTGTCCTTGTCAGGAAAATGCAGGTCTATCGCCCATGTCGTGGTGAAAGATGCGTCCTCGTGAGGAATATTGCAGTCTATGTCATTCTGAGTCAGGACATAATCTCCCATGATACGACGGGATTCCCTTTTTCCCGCAATAAAGGCGACCCAATCCAAAGAGCGCCTGCGCCATTTCTCATTCCTGCTGTAGTGGTTTTTGAGATAGCTCCAGTTGGAATACACAACGAGCAGACCGTAATCCCTGACCCTCTCTGCTTCAAGCACCTGGTCCCGCATCATACCGGTCTCCCACTTCCACTCTCCCATAGTCACTTTTTCACAATTGTTTTCATCGAAATTCACGCCGTAGGAAAACTCAGGGAATGAGGTTTCGGCGTCATCCACTTTGGAATACCACTGGATGGAAGCACCCATAGTCATGCTGTCGGCATTTTCCGGAGCTAAGCTTTCGTCAAATTCATCCTTTGCCTCGCGGCCCATGCGATATTCCGCCCTGGCCATCACGGCGAGACTGCCGTCTCCGGTACAATCAGAGAACAGGGACGCATTCAGGCGGCATTCTTCGCCACTTTCTATATGCTTGATTGTCACAGAATTGATGTGTCCGTCAATAACATCGGCAGCGACAACCCTATAATTTGCATAGAGAGTCACACCCTCCTGCGAGTCTATAAATTCCTGCTTTCTGTCATCCTCATAATATTCCGCAGGCTTGGCATTTCCAGCTTTGGTGTGTCCGAATTCGCGTATCATTCTGCCCAGGCCCTCATTCGGACCCATCTCCACATAACCGCCCAAATGCACGCGTACCTCGGCGCTGTTGTTGCCGCCAAGCACTGGACGGTCATTCACGAGAGCCACCTTCAAGCCCTTGCGTGCAGCCGCCACAGCAGCGCACATTCCGGCGATACCGCCTCCCGCCACCACGAAATCATAATCGTGTTCTACGCACTTCACCGGATTTTCACTTCTTCTGAAATCCGCTAACGGCTGTCCTTCAGACGGAGGCACGGCGTTTTTCCGGGTGGTCATCCAGACAGCGTCGCAACGTCCGTCAAAGCCCGTCAAATCGCTGAGAGCAAGTCTGTTGACTCCGGCCTCAAGACGGATTTTCCCGGCATATTGCCACATCCATTCGCTGCCTTCAGCTCCGACTTCCCGCGCCAATGTCCTGCCGTTCACTTTCACCATGAAGCGGCCCGGTCCTTTGGCATCAGACCAGGGCGAAGTCCAGTTGAAAGTACGCACATAGACATGATACACGCCTTTTTCGGGAATATTCACTTCCGTCTCCGCGTCAGCCACAGGCACACCCATACCGTGGGCAAGCAGATAAGGCGAACCCATAATGTCCATAAACTGCTGGTCCACAACCCAGCCGCCCTTCATCGCGAAACTTTCAGCTTCCACAAGCACATCTCCGGCAAAGGCAGGCAGGCCGACACACAAGGCAAACAGGATGCTTAATATTCTCTTGTACATATTTTTATCTTATTTCAATTTCACAGTTGAGCGGCAGATCCGCAGATGAAGCTCCGGCAAAAATCCTGAATCTGCCAGGTTCGACACGAAAATCGTGAATATCCACATCATACCAGGCAAAGGCATATTTGTCCAATGCAATTTTCACATGCCCGGTCTCTCCTTTGCGCAAAAATATTTTGGCATAGCCCTTCAATTCCTTGCAAGGTCTCGGCACAGACGCCTCGCAATCCCCGACATAGACCTGCACAACCTCCGAAGCGTCCATTTTGCCGCTGTTGCGTACATCGAACTCTACCATCACTTCATTTTCTCCGACCACAGCCGCCGAGAGATTTGAATACTCGAAAGTCGTGTATGAAAGTCCGAAACCGAAAGGATAGCGCGGAGTCTTGCCATTGCGCTCATAGCCGCGATAGCCCACAAAAACTCCTTCTGTATACTCCACGTGCTTCGGCTGCTTCGCATTCTCGTAATAGCTGTGACGCACAGGATTGTCGTTCCAGCTGTTTTCTATGGAAATCGGAAGCTTGCCGCTCGGAGAAATCCGTCCCGTCAGAATCTCAGCCACAGCCGTACCGCCTTCCTGACCGGGATACCAGGCCATCAACACGGATTCCACTTCCTCTGACCAGCCGTTGAAATCCACACCGCCGCCGGCATTGAGCACCACATTGACATTGTCGTGGGCCGCACTGATCATACCGAGCATACGTCTCTGGTCAAACGGAAGCTCAAAACTCCTGTCGAAACCCTCGCCCTCGATATTGCTCTCAAAACCGCCGCAATACACCACCGCTCCGGCCTTTTTCAGACTGTCATACAATTTCCGGGTATTCAGAAGCCCGGCCTCAAACGTCACCGTAGCCTCTCCGGCATTGTCAAAAAACTCAAACCTCAGTTTATAGTCCTTTCCGGCCTGCACATCCACAAAAGCCGACCTCGATGACAGCGAATGATTGCCCCAGTCGCCTCCGACAAACTTGCCGTCCACATACAGCCTGTAGCCGTCGTCGCCGCTCATCCTGAAACGCAGAGTCCCGTCGGCCTCGGCCCTGTACACTCCGTCCCATGATACTGAAAATTTGTCATCAGGCATTCCTTTGCAAGGCGAACCGTATTTCCAGAAAAATCTGATGTCTCTGTCCACACGCTCCATCACCGGTTCACCCTCGAATTTCAATTTTGAATAATACACGCCCTTGAAGCCATGCTCCGTCATCGAAGCGTCAGTATAAATCGCCGGAATAATGTCCTCATAAAGCATATCATCAGAAAGCAGAGTCACATTCTTCGCTCCTTTCAAATTCACAAGTCCCTGATAGACGGACACAGAAGAAACAGGCGTCACAAAACCGCTGCCGCCTCCCGTCACTACGCGGTCAGCATTCGGGCCCATCACAAGTATCTTCGATTTTCTACTGAGCGGCAGACTTTCATTCTTCAGCAGCACGATGCCCTCACGAGCTACATTCAGAGCCGCCTCACGCGAAAAAGCACACTCCTGGGCAACATCCTTGTCTCCGGTTCCGGACTTGTCCAGGAAGCCGAAAGAAATCAGCGTCTGGAGTATATGCTGCACCTTCAGATCGATGTCAGCCTCGCGCACAAGCCCGTTTTCAATCGCAGCCTTCAACTTCTCCTGAATGAAAAACACCCCTTTCGGCATCTCCAAGTCCAGGCCGCCGTTGGCTATACCCATAGTCGAATACGTCGAAGTCCAGTCAGACATCAGAATGCCGTTGAAACCCCACTGATTGCGAAGCACACCGATGTTCATCCATGGATTTTCAGTGGCATGCACACCGTTCACCGGATTGTAGCTGTCCATCACAGCACCGACGCCGGCCTCCTGCACAGCCTTGCGGAAAGCCGGGAAATATATCTCGTGGAGCGTCCTCTCGTCCACATCCGAACTCACGCTGTGACGCGCATATTCCTGGTTGTTGGCCGCAAAATGCTTCACGGTAGCCATCACGCCCTCATCCTGCATGCCGAGAATATATGCCTTCGCAGTCTCTCCCGACAGATAGGGGTCCTCTCCGAAATATTCATAATTACGTCCGCAAAGAGGTGACCTGTAGATATTTACTCCAGGACCAAGCATAATGTCAACCCCGCGGGCCTTTGCATCAGTCGCCAGGCCGCGTCCCAACATCTCCACAGCATCCCTGTTCCACGACGCCGCCGAGCAGATTCCGCAGGGATAGAGCGTGCTTTTCGTATTGTTCCTCACCCCACAAGGACCGTCAGCCATCCTGATTTCAGGAATGCCGAGACGCGGCACTGCCCTGATATAGAACGACTTCAAGCCCGAAATATAATCGATTTTCTCCTCAAGAGTCATCTGCGCCACCAACTCTTTGGCGCGTTTCTCATCATCCTGGGCAATGACATGTTTTTTCACATTCTGTGCGCCGGAAGAAACCACCGCAGCACACATACAGACAAAAGCAAATACTATTCTTTTTTTCATTGTGCAAAAATTTGTGATTAGACCTCTGCAAAGATAGCCACACATTTACAAACAGCATTGTCAAAGCCATTCAATAATGGTTTCATTTTGTACACAAAAGAAAAAGTTTTCACAAAACAAGGGTGGCCGATTTCCATTTCAGCCACCCTGACAAAGATTTCCTGACTCCGGTTATTCGTTTGAAATAACTTTTATCGCACGTATATAACGTCCGTCAGACTGGGTTTTGCCCGGTGTGTCTGCCGGGCCTGACATATAAGCCTTGCCGAACTGCATGAATGAACCATAGTATTTTTCTTTATACGTATACTCCGTACTGCTCCAATATCTGTCCCCTTTAGTGCTGGTCGGATCCTGGAGATTCATAGCCACACCGCCGTAAGTCGTCAAAGACAAATCGAAAGCCGCCCTTGCCTCCTTTTCCTCATCGGAAATTTCCGACGCAGGGACATTGCCCTTCTCCTCATACGGTTTTCCGTTATATACCTCGAAAATCACCCTCAATTCATTGATTGCAGGCCAATACCAGCCCTCACCCAAGGACTCACAGAACCCAAGCGCCGGAATATTTTCAGCAACAGCCGCATTAGCCTTGATTATCGCCATATTTGCAGCTCCGTCCTCCTTGTCGGCACAACCCACCTGAGTGTCACCGTCATATGACCAGACTGAAGCATCCGACCTCTGCAGACTGAGCACCTTCGAGGTCTTTCCATCTTCGGAGGTCCAGTAAACTATACCGACAGCCTTCCCGTTTTCCTTATAGACAGGGAATTTCGTAACTACAGGTTCGTCCGGACCAGGACCGGGACCTACTTCTCCCGTATATGGAACAGCCTTGACTGCACGAACGTAGCGGGTTGCCTTGGTCTTGTTCATCTGGTCGGCAGCACCGGAAACATAGCCTTTACCGAAACGGACAGAAGAACCGTACGTAACCCCATCTGTGTGAGTCTGTTCCGTACTTGTCCAATATTGGTCACCATTTTCAGTCTCAGCCATAGTATTGAGAGCGACTCCACCGGCATCTACAAGTATCTTATCGAATTTTGCCCTTGCAGCTTTCTGCTCTTCCGGCAGTTCGGCAGGTTTCACATTGTGTTTGCCCTCTGTATATTCCCTTCCGTCATAAACGCCGAAGAGCGCAGTCATTTCTGCTATTGCCGGCCAATACCAGCCTTCTCCGAGTCCGTCGCAGAATTCAATTGCAGGAATGGATTCCGCCTCAACGCTTGCACGCAACAAAGCCATATTCGCCATTCCGTCATCTGCTCCGGTACCGATTACATTCTCACCTGAATAAGACCATGGCACCAAAGTCTCCGTTCTCGTCAGACTGACAACCAAAGCGGATTTCTTGTCTTCAGAAGTCCAGAATACAACGCCTGCAGGCACATCATTTTCGTAATACAAATCATAGATTTCATACGTATCCTCCTCAGGCGGTTCAGGATCGACAATCGGAGGCACGTATGCAGGCTGAGTCACCGTAAGCGATATGACGGTTTTCCCTGCTTCAATGACAACATGTCCTGTTCTTTCACTCTCTTCGCGGTTTGCCTGATAACTCAAAGTAAGACATCTGCGTGAAATCTCTGCAGAAAGCCAAGTCTGAGCATTTTCCTCAACCATTGCCACGGGCTCACGGTTTGTCGCCAACAAGACATCAGTACTGCCTTCTTCACTGTCCGCAAGTACGACATCAGTAGTATCAATGTTGAAATACTCCTTCTGCTGTTCTTCTTTATTGCACGCCACAAGCATAAGCGTCACCGCCAAAATGGCGAATAAATATCTAAACGTTTTCATATTGTTTGCATTTTAATTCCAGCCTTCATTCTGAGGATATACCGACGAGCCTCCCATCAAAAGAATCTGATTTGCAGGAATAGGCCAGCGTTCGTGTTTGCCAATGACAAAATTCTGCCTTGCATAAGTATAATCCTTGTTGAGATTAGGGTTTTCCTCCATAGACTCGCCTTCATACTGTTTGCAATAGCTTCCCAAAAGACCGAGGCGTTTCAAAAGAGGCCATCTCACGCCCTCAAAATTCAGCTCTCTTGCATATTCATCCAGCAGATCTTCAAGAGTCAGAGTCCCGTCAAACGCATCATTTCCTGCACGCTCATAAGTCATATTGAAATACTTCACGGCATTGTCATTCTCACCTTTGTGGAAATACGCCTCAGAACACATCAGCACAGTCTCGGCAAGACGGTATACAATCAGGTCACGGAAACTCGTCTTCCTCTCAGGATCATCCGCATTGGTCCAATAATCAGCATGTTTCTTACTCATAGGATGCATATTGGTGATATATACAGGCTTTTGTGTACCGTTTCCGCTTCCGGGAACTATTTCCTGCCCGTATTTCGGAGACTTAGGGTCATTGTAATAGAATTTTGTAACGAACCAGCAGTCTATACGCTTGTCCTTGGGGCCATACATATTCAGAAGTCTCAAGTTCGGGTAATCACGTCCGTAACCGAAACCACCCTGCTCGGCTGCGCAGATATTCCCCGCAATGCTCGAATACTGTGAAGTCACATACACCGGTATAGGATGGCCCTTCATGGAAGTTCCGGTGACGATTCCCCCTCCACCGGCATTTTTAGAGAACTGATAGGCATAGAGCACCTCCTTTGACCTGAGATTTTCTGAAGCGAAAACATCGGCAGGGTCCTTTTCAAGCTCTGTGATCCCTTTTGCGTCTTTCAGAATATCCTCGGTCTGCGTGATTACGCAATCCCAGTCCTCTTCCCACATTGCGACCTGGGCACGCACATGTTTTGCAGTCGCCTTAGTGTATCTGCCATACATGACACCGTTGTTATACACCGGCATTTCATACGACAGAGCGTCAATGGCATCATCCAAATCATCTTTCAGTAGAGTGAATATCTCATCCTTGGCGGCAGGCTTGTATGTACGCTCAAGATTTGAAATATCCGTAGGCTCCGTATTGAGATAGATGCGCTCGAATCTCTTCCAAAGCTCAAAATATGAGCGTGCCCTGAAAAGACAGGCTTCGCCGTAAATTGTCTTCACTTCAGGATCTTCAAGCCCGATATTCTTTGCCGAAGCGATAATCTCATTCGCCCTTCCGATGATACCATACCAGAACACCCAATAGTCATTCAAAACCCCTGAATCCGGAGTCAGGTCCGTCAGTCGTCCGAAAGACGCCCAGTTGCCGGCATTGAAAAGGAAAATATCCGTATTGAAATCAAAAAGCTGAGGTATGATAACGATACCTTTTTCATTTGAATTGTCGACAATATTGTCCCTCTCATAGACGTAGAGTCCGGCAATAGCCCTTTTCAAACCTTCCTTGTCCGTCTGCAGCCAATTGTTTGTCACGGAAGTCTCGGATTCAAGATTGAGCAGGCTGTCACATGATGCCGACATCAAAGCCGCACCCAACATCAAGATATATGATATATACTTTTTCATTTTATTCGCTGTTTAGAAAGTTATATTGACACCTATTACAGTCTGATGCGGCTCGGGATAGAGATTTCCCGTCACCTCCGGACTATATGAAAGCACTTTCGTAAAAGTCAGCAGATTGGTGGCTGTAATGTAAAACCTCAAATTCTGCAGCCTTATCTTATTTACGGCCTTCTTAGGCAAAGAATAGCCCAACTGCAAAGTACGCAATCTCACATAAGAAGCATCCTGATACGCACAGGTCTTCATGTAAGGTACATCAGCTCCGAATGTCGGGCGTGGGAATCTGTTCGTCGGATTATATGGAGTCCAATAGTCCACCTTCATACCGTTTGCCTTTCCTCTCAGATTTCCGCCATATTCGCCGTCATACATAAGCGGGTTGAGGATATATCCTCCCACCACTGCATACCAGTCCATATAGAAATCAAAGCCCTTCCAGCTCAGACTCGTTGAAATCGAGAGAGTTGCATCCGGATCCCGTTTATACACGACCCTGTCATCCTCATTGATTTTTCCGTCCTTGTTGATGTCTTTAAGTTTCACGCTGCCGGGTTCCACCACATCGTTTCTTGACAGCGGTGCATCTGCAATACCGTCCCCGTCAGAATCAAAAGTGTTCTTCAACTCATAATACAGGCTGCCCTTGTCGCTGTAGACATTGAAATCATCATACTGGTAAATCCCGTCCGCCTTATAGTCGTAATAAATATTGATAGGAGCGCCTATAATCCAGTTGTTTCCAGGCTGGCTGACCCAATTGCCATTCTCATCCTTCCTGTCGTCAATCTTGACAATCCTGTTTCTGAACATACTGAAATTGGTCGAAATGCTCCAGTTCAGATCCTGTCTTCTGATAATGTCAAAATTCGCATTGAAGTCCACTCCGCTGCTTCTCGTTTCTCCGAGATTGTCAAGCATTGAGGTGTATCCGAGGGATGCATTCAATGCTCTTGATACAAGAAGATTGGTCGTCCTTGTGTTATAATACTCAAGCGTACCGGAAATGCGGTTGTCAAGAAAACCGAAATCCAGACCTACATTCGCCGTTCCTGACTGTTCCCATTTCAAATTCGCATTCGGCAGTTCCATTCCCGGAAGATACCCCATGTAATATGTGTCACCGAACTCGCCCGGCATAGGTTTGGCCACTCCCAAAGTAGCATAATTGTCAATGCCGTTCTGATTGCCGACAATACCGTAGCTTACCCTGAGTTTCAGATTGTTCACCCATTTGACATCCTTGAGGAAATTCTCCTGGGAAATACGCCAGGCAAAAGCGGCAGACGGGAATGTCCCCCACTTGTTTCCCTTGCCGAAACGGCTTGAACCGTCCCTGCGTACCGCAAGATTGAAAAGATATCTTTCCATCAGATTGTACTGCGCACGAAGCATGAACGAAACAAGGTTGTTCTCGGAATAGCGTCTTTCCTGACTTGTCACCTCCCCGTTGGCGATATAATTGTAGCTCTTGTCAACGGGCAGGTTTTCTGTGGAATAACCAAGGGTTTTACGCAGCTGTCTATCGACTGACTGAACCGCAGTAATGTTCAGTTTATGATTTTCGTTCCTGATTGGCACATCATATCTTATTGAGTTTTCGATAAGAGTCTGAGTGTTTGTAGTATTGGTTATAGACGCAGTAGACCCTCCCCCATTAGGATAATAGGAATCACGGGAATGACCGTTTTCACTCACTCTGCTGTAGTATGAAATATTGAACCTGTAAGTGAACCCCTTGAAAGGATTGATGTCTGCAAACGCATTGATTCTGTAATTGTTGTTCTTTTCCTCATGAATATCATGAAGCGCGCTGTAAATCGGGTTCGTATCGTTATTGCTGTTGATATACGGAGTATAATTGCCGTCTTCATCATAAATGCGTGACAGTGGAGACCTTGTGATAAATTGGTAATATGCACCGTTCTCTATATCCCGGCGTGAAAATCCGAAAGAAGTGTTGGCCCCCAACTTGAGCCATTTTTTGACTTCGTAATCAATATTGATTCTGGCACTCAGCCTTTCATAGCCTGAATTTATTTTCATAATACCATCCTGACTGTAGTAGCCGACACTCGCCATTGCCTTCAGTTTGTCGGTACCGCCCTTGAAACTGAGTTCATGACTATGATATACGGCCGCCTTTTTGAACATGAGGCTTTCCCAATCAACAAATTCCCCTTTCTTATAAACGTCAGCCATAATGTCATCGGCGAGCACATCAACGATAGGAATGCCCGTTGCGTCAATCACGCCCATATCGTGGGCTACAGCCTCCCTTCGCATTGCCAGATACTCGTCCGTATCGTAGAAATCGAAATTACGGTGCAAAGTCTGAACGCCCACATAACCGTTGTAACTTACTGTGCTCTCACCGGCCTTTCCGCGTTTGGTTGTAACCAAAATGACCCCGTCACTTGCCCGTGCACCATATATCGCCTGAGACGCGGCGTCCTTGAGTATCTCTATCGACTCGATGTCACCGGCACTTATCATGGCAAATTCAGTATCGGAAGCCACACTGCCGTCGATAACATACAACGGAGTATTGCTGGCAGAAATCGAGCGTGAACCGCGTATCTGAATGCTCGGAACGGAACCAGGACGTCCGGAACCACTTGTAACAGTCACGCCGGCAGCCCTTCCCCTCAACATTTCCGCAGCGGAAGAGGCAGGAAATATCTTCATGTCTTCCGTATTGACAGAAGTGACCGAAGTCGCCAGATCACTTTTCTTCATCGAACCGTAACCGACCACGACCAGCTGGTCGAGCATCATCGTCTCGGCTTCCAAATATATCTCATAATAATTTCTGTTGACAATGTTCACCTCTTTGGTCTTATATCCCAAAGAACTGATTTCCAACACATCCCTATTGGAAACGCTTATAGAGAAACTGCCGTCTTCTGCGGTAGTAGTACCCGTACCCGTTCCTTTAACCAGCACTCCTGCACCGACAACCGGAACTGCACCGTTTTCAGTATCTTCCATGACCATTCCGCTTATATTTCGGCTCTGTCCGACAGCGGAAGCCGAGGCCAACAATAAAATGACCGTCAGCAATATTGTATGCAACTTTCTCATTTCCTTTTAATTTTTATCGCCAAGCCATTCCCACATCGTCTCAAGAGCCTGATACTGGAACATATCCAAACCGTTGAAACATTCGTATTCCATGCCGCGTTCTTTCAATGTCCGCATAGTATCCAACAAGGCATTCCATCCGTTAGGCAGAAGAGTAGTCGACGCTTCATCATTAGTCGCGGTCTTCACGCAAATATTGATACATTCCGCCTTTTCACATGCATTCATACTGGGAGTGCTTATTTCCCAGACCTTGTCCGTAGTATTCCTGTATGCCATCAAAGACACCCAGTCACAGGCATCCACGAACTGGTCTATATCTCCGTTTGCCACTTTGCCTGACTCAAACATTTCCTGATAATGGCACCATATGGCTTCATGCAGCTTAAGACCTGAAGGATGCAGTTTCTTTTTGGCAAAATTCAATCTGTCGAGAGTCACTTTGAGCAGATTGTCATTTTCCTTACCGATACCGTTGTGTTCATTGGTATTCCATATCCAGCCAAGACCGATGTCTGTTTTGATGGTATGAGGTTCCAAATCTGCAGAAACACCGGCAAACCGTTCTTTTTTATTGACGCTTCTGTTGTAAAGCATCACTTTGTTTAGACAGTCCGACGCAGCAGACTCGCTGACAAAGACCGAAGGATCCTCATAGTATGTGGCATACACGGCAAGGTTCAAATCAGAACAAGTGGAAATGAAAGTCCTCAGCCATGAATCCGCCGTAGTGAGTCTTGATCCGCCCGGACTGAGATAAACTCCCTTGAAGCCGAGCAAAGCTATCCTTGCAGCAAGCTTTTCCGGAGCATCCTTATATTGTACCACGCTCGGATTATAGACATATACACAATTCAATAAAGTCTCATCATCATTCTGTGATGCGGCACTATATGCCTTGGCTTTTGCAGCCATCAAGTCTGTCACTTCCGCGAGTTTCAGGCATTCCTCATATGAAATCACCGGAGGCTCGGAAGAAGGATCCTTTTCAATAATGGTAATCTCATCAATAGTTGGTCCCATATCCGTATTCTCCGAAGTACACGAAAGACTGAGGGCCGCCACAAGTAAAAGTGAAGCTGTCATATATAAATGTTTATATTTGTTCATTTTAGCGAATAATTAGTGAATGTTTTCAAGTGTTGAAATTAAATTGTCCATCTTGCCGGAATAGGTCCATTCATTATATGATTGTCCCGGATCCTTTAAAGATTTTCTGTTCAGGGAAATAAATCTCTTTCTTAAATTGAGGCTTTCCTTTTTGACCTGTCTGAGATTTTCAAGCAGTGCTTTTGCATTATACACCGTGAAGGTTTCCGACTCAATCTGAGCTTCAATCACCTTGAATTTCAGATAATTGATTCTGATATCCAGCATAAGTTCCAAATGTTTTGCAACATCAGCCGGGCGTCCGTTGAATTTCAAGGCAGAAAATTCCTTCTGAACATCAAGGCATTTGTCCAGTTCTTTTTGAAGTCTGTCAATCACGCCATTGAAAGCATAGACCGGGGTCTGCTTCATATTGAAATACTTCTTTACAGTCAATATGTCAGATTCATCCTTCAAGGCCAACACCGTTCTGCAATAATCATCCAAAAAGGCATCTGCGTCATTGAATTTCCCCGACATAGCTGCAGAATATGCAGTGTCAAGCATATCAAAACCGGAATATGGATACACTTCCCTTATCGGCTGTATCTCAATAACTTCATTTCTGTCGTCGTAAATATAGCCGTATGTGCCGGAAGTTGACCATGAAGTGTTTATAAAACCTGAGAATCCGTGTTCACGTGCATAGGCGGAATATTCGAAAATATTGTCAAGATGCTTGCGCCATTGTACAAGATAAAGATTATCCGGATGAGAACGCATGGAACATGCTCCCCAAATTTCATGACCGGATTTTTCTATATTGTCCATTGCGCCGAAATAATCCGGTTTCCAGCCATAGTTCCAATCCACAACAATGACATTGTCAGGCAATTCGGCAAGAGCCTCCGGATATTTCAGAATAATATCAGCCCAAATCATCGGCGTCTTTCCCAATTCATTGACGATATTACACATCTTAGATACATAATTCACATAGAGTTTTGACACTCCGTTTTTGGCAACATACTCCCGACATGCCCTGCAATGCCCTAAGAGTCTGGTCTCATCGCAGCCGATGTGCAAATATTCTGACGGATGCATAGCCGCAATTTCAGCAAATATACTTTTGAATACCGGCTCCGCAGCTTCAGTTTTCAAAGGACATACTTGTGAACAATCTTTCTTATCCTCTTTCAGGTCCGCATAACGTTCATGTCTGAGAATATATTCAGCATGTCCGAAGCAATTCTGCAAAGGAATCACCTCAACTCCGAGCTTTGAGCACCATTCAATGAAATCCTTTATTTCATCTTCAGAAAAAGCATAGCGGTTTCTGAGAACAAGATTATCCTTAAACGGGAAAGTTGCCTCATATTCAATGACAACAGCATTCATACCACGGTTTGACGCATCCTCCACAAAACTCTTCATGGCAGGGAGTGTCATAACCTGTGTACGGAAATCCAGATATACGGCCCGTACTCCAAAATCAGCGGAATACACACTGATACTGCAGAGCAGAGCAAAAACAAGGAGAATTATTTGCCTGAAACGTTTCATCTTCTATAAAATATATTTCGCACTATCCGAATCCGTATAGAGAATTGCATTTTTGTGGGTCCTGAGGATGGAGGCAGGGCAGCTTTCGCTTACAGGGCCGAAAACCGTAGCCTTGACCGCATCCGCCTTTGTCGGGGCAGGGACGACACAGAAAATATACTCGGCGGCACACATCACCGGAATGGTGAGCGTAAGTGCAAATTCCGGAACTTCGGAAAGACTGCCGAAACATCCGTCGTGCACCTGCTGGAGCCTGCATTTTTCGTCCAGATCAACCTTTTTCACCTTTAGTTTGTCGTGAAAATCAGCGACATGGGGATCATTGAAGGCGATATGTCCGTTCTCTCCTATACCCATACATACAATATCCACATCCACTGAAGACAAAATCTCCGTATAGCGTCTGCAGTTTTCATCCGAATCAGGGCCGGAGCCGATATATTGCACATCGGCAAAAGGTACTTTATCGAAGATTGCCGCACGCAGGAAGTTTCCGAAGGCCTGCGGAGCATCGGCAGGAAGGTTCACATACTCATCCATGTGCAGGGCATGTACCCTGTCCCATTCAATGCCAGGCTCAGCGACCAAGGAAGCAAGAAATTCATTCTGGGAAGGTGCAGCCGCGAAAATCATATAGATTTCCTTTTTTCTTGTCAGAAGTGTCTTAATACACTCCGCGACATCTTTGGCAGCCGACGCTCCCATATTCTTTCGCGTATCAAATACTCTGACATCCAGAGCATCCGCTTGGAAATGTTTGGTTAGCATAATTTTAGCAAATTGTTTTACCGTTAATTATAGTTGTTTTAATATCGATATTTCCATCAAAAATCACGATGTCGGCATCCTTGCCCACGGCCAGCGAGCCTTTTCTGCCGTATACGCCCATTATCTTGGCAGGATTTTCAGTGATCATTCTGACCGCATCTTCAAGACAACAGCCGCCTTCGCGTATCATTGTGGTGACCAAGCGGTCCGCTGTCGCAACACTGCCGGCGAATGCGCTGCGGTCAAGCAGTTTGGCAACTCCGTCCTCCACGATGACCTCCTGTCCGCCCGACAGTCCGCCGAGTATGCTCCTGCCTTCAGGCATTCCCGCAGCACGCATCGAATCAGTCACCAAAGCTATCCTCCCCACGCCCTTGATTTTGAGCAGAAGCTTCAGCAGATCCGACGGCACATGAATGCCGTCAGCAATAATCTCCACATTCATTCCGTCCTGCCAGTAGCCGTATTCTATCGTTCCGGCATAGCGGAAGGCATTCCGGCGCGAAATCGTACTCATACAGGAATAAAAATGAGTCATCAAAGACGCCCCTGCATTGAAAGCGGCGTCACATTCCCCGAAAGTGGCATTGGTGTGTCCGACAGAAGCCACGATGCCTCTTTTCACAAGCTCTGCGGCAAACTCTGCAGCACCGTCCAGTTCCGGCGCGAAACTCCAACGCTTCAAATCAGGACAGCGCTCCAAAATCTTCAGATAATCCTCCCTGCGCGGAGTTTTCAGATAGCGGGCATCCTGTGCACCGGCAAAAGCGGAGCTGAAATACGGACCCTCCAGATGCATTCCTCCGAAAGCGGCACCTTCGCGGTTTTCAAGCACAGCCTTTCTGTAAGTCTCGAAAGAATCAAACAAAGCCTCGTCCGTACTGGTCAGCGTCGTCGGGAAAAGCAGGGTCGTGCCATGGACGGCATGCATACGTGCCGCTGTAAGATAGGCCTCCACTGTCCCGTCCATAAAATCTGCACCGCCTGCACCATGAGTGTGCATATCTATAAAACCAGGACTTACATAATTGCCTTCGGCATCAACCGTAACATCACTTACCACTGTCTCCCCAGCCGGCCTGATATCCTTAATGACTCCGTCTTCAAGCAAAAGAGTGCCTGGTTTTATTCCTTCCGGCAGTATAAGCTGCCCGTTTATTATTGTACTTACCATTTTTCTATCTTATAACCGTAAATTGCATAAAATACCATATAGACAAAGCAAGGAATCAGAAGCCAGTATGACATCTGCAGACTTGCATGGTCGGAAACATAGCCGTAGAGCAACGACAGAACGGCATTTCCGCATAGAGCCATCACCAACAGAGAGGAGCCTGTACTGGTCCATCTGCCGAGTCCCCTGATTGCAAGAGGCCATATGCCCGCGTAAATCAGAGAATTCGGAATGCCGAGCAGCACAAGACTCCAGATGGAGAATTTCTCCGGAAGCACGAGAACAAGCACAGAAAGCACGAGTCCCGTTATTGTACACACTACTAACGATTTCTGCTGGCTGATATATTTTGGAATGGCTACCACGCCTATGAGGTAACCGAAGAGAATACAGGCAAGAGTATATGAAGGGAATACTTTTGCAGCCTCCAAATCCATACCCATACTTTGGGCATAACTGATGATAGTGCTGACGGAAATCTGCTGGCTGCCCAAATGGGCGAAAAGCGCCACGACTCCAAGCACAAGATACGGATATTTCCACACCGAACTGCGATCTTCCCCTCCTGCCGTTCCTGTCTTGTTGTCCCTGTCCGGATTGATGTCCCTGATCGGAGACTTATAGAAAATGACACCGAACACAAAAAGGAATACAGCCAATATCACATAAGGCAGTATCACGCCCTTGATCATCTCATCCAAAGCCGCTTCCATTGCCGGGCCGCCCAGCAAGCCGCTTTCCACCTGCTCCATAATCATTTTATCCTCGGGACGGATGACCACAGCGGCAAATGCCAAAGGAGCAATAATACCTGCGAATTTGTTGCAGATACCCATCACGCTTATACGTTTCGCCGCGCTTTCATGGTCGCCGATAATCGTCACGAAAGGATTGGCAACTGACTGCAGAACCGCAAGGGCGGTACCTATTGTAAACAGAGCCACAAGGAAAAAGGCATAGCTTCTTGTGAGTGCCGCCGGCCAGAACATCAGCGCACCGGCCGCCATAATCCACAAACCGATGAGAGCGCCCTTTTTATATCCGGTCTTCCTTAGCAGGAAAGAAGCAGGTACTGTCATCACGAGATACGCAATGTAAAAAGCGAAGGTCACGAGATAGGTCTGCACTCCGCTCTTGAGTTCACACGCCACCTTGAAATAAGGAACGAGAATCGAATTGACCCAGGAAACAAGTCCGAAGACAAAAAACAAACAGCCAAGCAATACCAAAGAAGTATAATACTGTCTTTTATTTTCCATATGCGAAGTGTATTAATTATTATGACATCACAAAGTTAATCATGATAATTATACATTTAGCAAAAATAAACGTAAATCAATATTCAAATAACGCAGAATTATTTCTATATTCCATAGGAGAACAGCCCTTATATTTTCTGAACAGCCGGGCAATGTTGAAACAGTCGCCGAAACCCACCTTATATGCAATGTCCGAAACCGCCCGGTCTGTGGTCCTCAGAAGATAAGCCATGTGGTCGATGCGTTTTTTCAGAATATATTGATACAAAGTCGTATCCATCACTTTCTTGAATCTCGTCTCCACACTCCTTCGTGAAAGCGGGACAAGCCCGAACAAATCCTTCATATCCAACTCCTTATCATAACGGTCATCGATATATTTTACAATCTTCTCTACCTCCCTGTCGGCAATGTTATACCTTTGTGTGGACTCCCTCTCGACTATTCCGACAGGATTCACGACAACGTTGAAGGGCTTGTCCAATTTGCCGTTCACCATCTCATCCAAAAGCTTGCAGGTCATATATCCGCCCTGCTCCACGTCAAGTTCAATCGAAGAGATAGGCGGATCAGAAATACTGCAGAGCAGCTCATCGTTGTCCACTCCCAAGAGCATCACATCCTCCGGAATGCGAATTTGTGACATCATGCAGATTTCCGTGATGAAGAGGGCGTGGGCATCATCACAGCAGAACAGGGCGACAGGTTTCGGCAGATTTTCTATCCACGCCGTCACTTCTTCACGAGGAAAAGAATCATCCGGAGCAGCCTTATAGCAATGGAATCTGCCATTGGACTTTTCAACTTCCTCCTGAAAGCCCCTGCATCTTTCTTCCGACCATATTATGTTCTCTATACCGTAGAAAGCATAATCCATATAGAATTTCTTGGCAAAAAAATGTGCAGCGAGCCGTCCTGTGTACTCATAATTACCTGTCAGATTGGAATACACATCACTGCGCATACTGTTGTTCTGCAAGACAATAGGAATATTGAGCCGACTCAGCAGGCCCACTTTCGCATCATCCCACCTGCCTATAATGGCATCCGCCTCCCAGGTTCTTGCCCATTCCAATATCCAGCTCTCCTTATCCCTGTCCCAACGGAAATCCGATGGTATCCTGTAAAACTGCCACGGACCGTTTTCCTTGGAATAGCGCATCATTCCTCTAAGCAGCCGCCTGTCAAACTCACTGGCGCAGTCAATCATCAAAATTACCTTTAACATAAAGCCCTGTCATCTATTAACGCAAACTTACGAAAATAAATTCAAGAAAGCCATAGCAGGACCAGCATAAAACGCAAAAAAACCGGCTTCGCAATGAAGTCGGTTTTTCTATTGAGCGGACCTGAGGTCCGTGAATTACTCAGCCGGAGTTTCTGCAGGGGCCTCAGCCGGTGCTTCAGTTGCAGCAGGAGCTTCAGCAACCTTTTTGGCGCGGCTGCGGCGGGTAGTCTTCTTGGTCTCTTTAGACGCAAGAGCTGCCTCGTTGAAGTCTACCAGTTCGATGAGTGCCATATCCGCACCGTCACCGAGTCTGAAACCTGTTTTAAGTACGCGTGTGTATCCGCCCGGACGCTCATTGATCTTAGGAGCAACAGTACGGAAAAGCTCAGTCACAGCCTCTTTGTTCTTGAGGTAGCTGAACACGATACGACGGGAATGGGTTGAATCGTCCTTTGACTTGGTGATGAGCGGTTCAACGTATGCCTGAAGCGCTTTAGCCTTTGCTACAGTAGTCTCGATTCTCTTGTTCATAATGAGCTGGCTTGCCAGATTAGCCAAGAGAGCCTTGCGGTGACCACTCTGACGACCAAGGTGGTTTATTGCTTTATTGTGCCTCATATCTAATTAATGTTTTTCTTCTTTGGTTCAATATTATACTTGGTAACATCCATACCAAATGAGAGTTTCATCTTCTCAACCAGGAGATCGATCTCGTTGAGTGACTTCCTACCGAAATTCCTGAACTTCATGAGTTCGTTCCTTGAGTAGGAAACCAGATCTGCGAAAGTGTCGATGTCCGCAGCTTTCAGACAGTTGTAGGCTCTCACTGAGAGACCCATGTCAGAAAGTTTGGTAAGGAGCAGATGTCTCATATGGAGTGACTCCTCGTCAAGCTCTTTAGTCTCTGTCTCGACAGAACTCTCAAGAGAAAGCTTCTTGTCATCAGTAAAGAGTTTGAAATGGTAAATAAGAATGCTAGCCGCCTCCTGAAGAGCAATATTCGGAGTGATTGAACCGTCGGTTACAATCTCAAGAATAAGCTTTTCATAATCGGTCTTCTGCTCTACACGATAGTTGTCTACAAGCCAGTTGACGTTTTTGATCGGAGTGTAGATGGCGTCAATAGGAATTACTCCGATTGCCGCATCCGAATCCCTGTTCTCATCAGCAGCCACGAAACCGCGACCTTTGTTGATGTTGAGGGTAATCTCCAATTTAACTGAAGGCTCGAGTGAGCAAATGTGCAGTTCAGGGTTCAACACCTTGAAAGAAGACAATCCTTTTGAAATATCCTCGGCAGTAAACTCCTGTTTACCGCTGATTACAATGTTTGCCACCTCTGAGTCTACAGTCTCAACCATTCTCTTGAAACGGACCTGTTTCAAGTTGAGGATGATGTCCTGCATACCCTCGATCACTCCCGGGATTGTTGCAAATTCCTGATCAACTCCGGAAATCTTGATCGAATTGATAGCAAAGCCTTCCAAAGATGATAACAGGATGCGTCGGAGAGCATTGCCGATGGTCTGTCCGTATCCAGGCTCCAAAGGCCTGAATTCGAATTTCGCAGCGGTATCGGTGCTTTCGAGCATTATCACCTTATCCGGTTTCTGAAATGCTAAGATTGCCATATTACTTCTTTATTTGGTGTTAATAACTAACATTTAGAGTACAACTCGACGATAAGCTGTTCGTTGATGTTCTCAGGAATCTCCTCTCTTACAGGAACGTTGAGATACTTGCCTGTGAGAGCCTTAGGATCCAAATCAAGCCATGAGAATCTGCGGCCTGCAGCAACGCTGTTGGTGATGACCTCGAGGCTCTTTGATCTCTCTCTTACTGCCACTACATCACCTGGCTTTACAATCACTGAAGGAATGTTGCAAACCGCACCGTTCAAAGTGATGTGAGCATGTGAAACGAGCTGACGTGCAGCTGCGCGGGTAGGAGCGAAACCGAGACGGTAAACGATGTTGTCAAGACGTGACTCGAGAAGGAAGATAAGGTTCTCACCTTTCTGACCCTTCATACGTGAAGCCTTCTCATAAAGGTTACGGAACTGTTTTTCAAGAAGACCGTAAGTGTATTTTACTTTCTGTTTCTCCCTGAGCTGAGTTCCATACTCTGAAGTTTTTTTACGCTTGCGTGCAAGGCCGTGCTGTCCCGGAGGGTAATTTCTCTTTTCGAAATCCTTGTCCGATCCGTAGATAGCTTCACCGAATTTACGCGCAATTTTAGTACTTGGTCCAATATATCTTGCCATAGTAATCTATTCTTTATAAATTCTACAAATTAACATTTACGACGGCCTTTTGGTCTACAACCATTGTGAGGCATTGGAGTAACGTCGATAATTTCAGTAACTTCGATACCTGCACCGTGGATTGTCCTGATAGCGGACTCACGTCCTGCACCAGGTCCCTTGACATAAGCTTTCACTTTGCGGAGACCGAGATCGTATGCAGTCTTTGCAGCATCCTCAGCAGCTACCTGAGCAGCGTACGGAGTGTTCTTCTTTGAACCTCTGAAACCGCTCTTACCAGCTGAAGACCAACTGATAACCTGTCCAATATTGTTGGTAAGGGTAACGATTACGTTGTTGAAGGTTGATGAAATATGTGCTTGTCCGCAAGCTTCAACCTTTACAACCCTTTTCTTTGTTGTTGTCGTCTTTTTTGCCATAATTCATCAATTATTTAGTTGCTTTCTTCTTGTTTGCAACGGTTTTCTTCTTACCCTTTCTTGTACGGGCGTTATTCTTAGTGCTCTGTCCGCGTACAGGGAGACCGTTTCTATGACGGATTCCTCTGTAGCAACCGATATCCATAAGACGTTTGATGTTCATCTGGATAGTGGAACGAAGCTCACCTTCAATCTTGTATTCCTCGGCAATCATACCACGAATACCAGAAATCTGCTCATCATTCCAATCCCCGACCTTAGTATCGAAATCAATGCCGAGCGTAGAAAGAATATGTCTTGCCGAGCTGCGGCCGATACCGAAGATATAGGTCAATCCTATCTCTCCTCTCTTGTTGTTAGGTAAATCAACACCGGCGATTCTTGCCATAATTATCTTTACTTAAATTGTTATACCATTAATAAATATTATCCTTGGCGCATTTTGAATTTCGGATTCTTTTTGCAAATCACATAAAGTCTGCCTTTACGTTTAACGATTTTGCAATCTTCGCTGCGCTTCTTGATGGATGCTTTTACTTTCATTGCTGTATAGTTTTAAACTTGCAATTATTACTTGTATCTGAAAGAAATTCTTCCTTTTGATAAATCATAAGGTGACATTTCGACTTTAACCCTGTCACCCGGCAAAATTTTGATGTAATTCATCCTCATCTTACCTGAAATGTGGGCTATGATCACATGACCATTCTCCAATTCGACTTTGAACATCGCATTAGGTAAAGTCTCGATGATTGTTCCTTCCTGTTCAATCGCTGATTGTTTTGGCATAAAAACTCACTTTATAATTTAACAATTTTCAATAAATTCAAAAGTCGACAGTTGCTCAGCCCGGTCTTTTCTGACAACAACCGTAAGCTCGAAATGCGCTGATTTTCTGTGGTCCGCCGTGTGTACTGCCCAACCGTTTTTAGCTAAATACACTCCGCGGGTGCCCGCATTAATCATCGGTTCGATACAGATTGTCATTCCATCGACAAGCTTTGAACCATGCCCCGCCCTGCCGTAATTCGGCACTCCGGGATTTTCGTGCATGTGCCTGCCTATTCCGTGTCCTTCGAGTTCACGAACGACTCCGAAACCGAATGACTCAGCATACGTTTGCACCGCGTGTCCTATGTCACCGACTCTGTTCCCGCTGACAGCCTGTTCTATACCCTTGTACAAAGAAGCCTTGGTAACATCAAGCAGCTTTCTGGTCTCGGCATCCACTTCCCCGACAGGGAAAGTGTAAGCCGAATCACCATTATAGCCTTTATATAATGTACCGCAGTCCACCGAAACGATGTCTCCCTCTTTGAGGACATAGTCTGACGGAAAGCCGTGGACTACAACATCGTTTACAGACATACAGAGCGCTGCGGGAAAACCGTCATAACCCAAGAAGCTCGGTATAGCTCCGTGATCACGGATAAAGGTCTCGGCCACTCTATTCAACTCGAGAGTTGTCACACCTGGAGCAACCATCTTACCGACCTCCGCCAATGTTTTTGAAACGAGAATGGCATTCTCGCGCATCAGCTCTATCTCTTCTTCTGTTTTCGGTTTAACCATCTTCCAAAGAACTTATCCTTACATTCCGGAACGTCCCTGGAGACGACCGGTTTTCATTAGTCCGTCATAATGACGCATAAGCAAATAGCTTTCAATCTGCTGGAGAGTATCGAGAACAACACCCACAAGAATCAGGAGGGAAGTACCTCCGAAGAAGCTTGCGAACTGGTTGTTGACACCGAGCGTAATTGCAATAGCCGGAAGGATTGCGATAATTGCCAGGAAGATTGAGCCCGGAAGTGTCACCCTTGACATTACCGAATCAAGATACTCAACAGTTTTCTTACCGGGTTTGACGCCCGGGATGAATCCACCATTCTTTCTCATATCCTCTGCCATCATTGTAGAGTTCACTGTCACCGCTGTATAGAAGTAGGTGAAGAGAATCACAAGGATTGCAAAGGTGAAATTGTACCAGAAGCCTGCATAGTTGTTGAAAACGGCAGCAAGACCTCTTGTCGCATCGAAACGTGAGAAAACCAGCGGGAAGAGCATCAATGCCTGTGCAAAGATGATAGGCATAACGCCTGCAGCGTTGATTTTCATAGGAATGTACTGACGCACACCACCGTACTGTTTGTTGCCGACCACGCGCTTGGCGTACTGTACAGGCACTTTTCTTACAGCCTGGACAAGTGCGATTGCAGCAACGAAAACGAAGAAGAGAACGACGAGCTCGACAATGAGGAGGAGTACACCACCTGTAGTCGAACTGAATTTCTCACCGATTTCCGCGCTGAGAGCGAATGGAAGACGTGCGATGATACCGATCATGATGATAAGGGAAATACCGTTACCGAGACCACGGTCAGTAATACGTTCTCCAAGCCACATTACGAACATTGTACCTCCAAGAAGAATGACAGTTGAGACAAGGTTGAACCAGAAGTTGCTCCAGCCGAGCTGGTTGACAGCCGTGAAAGCGGTAGCAGGAATCTGGCTGTGGAGCGATGCCATGTAAGCGGGACCCTGAATGCAGATGATCAAGATAGTCA
Organism: Candidatus Cryptobacteroides sp.; assembly: GCA_051870215.1. Taxonomy (GTDB): domain Bacteria; phylum Bacteroidota; class Bacteroidia; order Bacteroidales; family UBA932; genus Cryptobacteroides. Next base: position 31,051 of record JBJEBQ010000053.1, read on the forward strand.
GATATCTTGTGTACTGATTCATCTTGCGACGACCGCTCTCGCCTTCCATCTGCATTTTACGGAAAGCAGGCACGAAAACGCCCAACAATTGGATTACGATGGATGCCGAGATGTAAGGCATCACACCCAATGCAAAAATTGAGGCGTTACCGAAAGCTCCACCAGAGAACATGTTCAAAAGGCCAACAAGGCCCTCTGAAGTTGTCTTCTGAAGATTTGCGAGCTGTGCGGAATCTATGCCCGGTAGCACGATAAAGCAACCAAGACGGTAGACCAGCAGCAGAAGAAGGGTGTAACCGATTCTTTTGCGCAGCTCCTCAATCTTGAAGATGTTCTGAATTGTCTGGAAAAACTTTTTCATTATTTCTTTTGTTCAATTATTCGATTGTTGTGGCAGTGCCTCCTACAGCTTCGATTTTTGCGATCGCTGATTTAGAGAAAGCGTGTGCTGTTACGTTAAGCTTCAATGTGAGTTCTCCGTTTCCGAGAATCTTGACAAGCTGTTTTCTGTTTACAAATCCTGCCTCAATGAGAGTCTCGAGAGTGATAGCCTCAAGATTGGACTTCTGGGCAAGCTCCTGAAGAGCTGCAACGTTGATGGCTTTGTACTCTACTCTGTTAGGATTTGTGAAACCGAACTTAGGAAGTCTTCTCTGGATAGGCATCTGACCTCCCTCGAAACCGATCTTGCGGGAATAGCCTGAACGTGCCTGAGCACCTTTGTGACCACGGGTTGATGTTCCGCCGTGTCCTGAGCCTTCTCCGCGGCCGATTCTTTTCTCTCTGCCTTTTGAGCCTGCAGCAGGTGTCAAATTATTTAATTTCATCTATCTGTCCTCCAAATTTAAATTTCCTCTACTTTAACAAGGTGAGATACTTTCTCGATCATACCTTTGCTGACAGGAGTAAGTTCAACCTCAACAGTCTGGTGCAGTCTGTGAATACCGAGAGACTGAAGATTAGCGATCTGTCTTTTGGTTGCACCGTTCTTGCTTATAACCTGAGTTACTTTAACTTTTGCCATAATCCGTATCCTCCTTAACCTTTAAATACTCTACTCATAGGAATACCGCGAAGTCCGGCTACAGTGTAGGCATCTCTCATCTCAACCAAAGCGGCAACAGTTGCCTTTACGAGGTTGTGAGGGTTTGATGAACCTTTTGATTTTGCAAGCACGTTACGTACTCCGACTGACTCGAACACTGCACGCATCGCACCACCGGCCTTTACTCCGGTACCTGGGGCTGCGGGTTTCATGAACACTCTTGCACCACCGAATTTAGCTTCCTGCTCGTGAGGAATAGTACCGTTGAGAAGCGGAATCTGAACGAGGTTCTTCTTTGCATCCTCAACACCTTTTGAAATAGCGGTTGTAACCTCATTTGCCTTTCCAAGACCATAGCCTACAACGCCGTTCTCGTCACCAACCACAACAATGGCTGCAAAGCTGAAGTGACGACCACCCTTAGTAACTTTGGTCACTCTCTGGATGGCTACCAATCTGTCTTTAAGCTCAAGATCAGATGTTTTTACTCTTTTAACATTTGTATTTGCCATAGTCCTTAGAAAATTAAGCCGCCTTCACGGGCAGCATCTGCCAAACTTTTAACTCTTCCATGATAGAGGTAACCTCCACGGTCAAATGACACTGTGGTGATACCGGCTGCAAGTGCGCGCTCTGCGATTGCCTTGCCGACAAGAGCAGCAGCCTCTATTCCTGTTTTACCCTTGCAATCTGCAGCAAGAGCCTTGTCATTTGAAGCGGCTGCACAAAGAGTAACGCCCTTCAAATCATCAACAACCTGTACGTAAATCTGTTTGTTGCTTCTGAAAACAACCATTCTCGGTCTTTCAGCAGTACCATTAACGACTTTACGAATACGGTAATGAATTCTTTTTCTTCTTTCAACTTTATTCAATGCCATAACTTAGTCCTCCTATTATTTAGCACCTGCTGATTTACCGACTTTACGACGAAGCTGTTCGCCGACGAACTTGATACCTTTACCCTTATAAGGCTCCGGTTTACGCAATGAGCGGATCTTGGCAGCGACCTGTCCGACAAGCTGTTTGTCGCAGCTCTTGAGTACGAGTACAGGGTTCTGACCTTTCTTGACCGGCTCAGCCTCTGCTTTGATTTCTGCAGGAAGCATGATCTGAACCTCGTGAGAGTATCCGAGAGACATTATAAGAATCTGTCCCTGAACTTCCACACGGTAACCGACACCGACGAGTTCCTGTTTGATTGTATAACCCTCAGACACACCTACTACCATATTGTGGATCAGAGCGCGGTAGAGACCGTGCATTGAACGGTGACGTGGCTGGTCAGTAGGACGGGCTACTTTTACTTCATTTCCCTCCACGGTCACGGTGATGTCAGAATCCACTTTCTGCTCAAGTGTTCCGAGAGGTCCTTTAACCTTAACGACATTGCCGGCGAGAACTTCGCAAGTCACTCCGGCAGGAAGGTGTACAGGCAATTTACCTATTCTTGACATTTCTTAAATAGTTTATTGGGTTAATATACATAACAAATTACTTCACCACCCACATTGAGTTCTTTTGCCTCTTTGTCAGTGATAACGCCCTTCGATGTGGAAATAACTGCGATTCCGAGTCCGTTAAGAACACGTGGCATGTTTTCAACATCAGTGTAGGTCCTCAAACCGGGTTTTGAAACTCTCTCAATCTTCTTGATTGCCGGAGTCTTGGTCTGAGGGTGATACTTCAGAGCGATTTTGATTGTGTTGAACGGAGTTCCCTCCATTTCCTTGTAGCTGAGGATGTAACCTTTCTCACAAAGAATCTTTGTGATGGCGAGTTTCATCTTTGACGAAGGAATCTCAACGACCTTTTTACCTGCAAGATACGCATTACGTACCCGGGTCAGGTAGTCTGCAATTGGATCAGTCATTTTTTGTTTGTTTTAAATTGAAACCGACGGTTTTCCCGCCCGATATCCAATGGTTAATAATTAATTTATTATAGTATAACTCTGATATTCCGTTATCAGAAATTAAACACTTGCTTTTTACCAGCTTGCCTTCTTAACACCAGGGATGAGACCGTTGCTTGCCATCTCGCGGAACTGAATACGGCTGATACCGAACATTCTCATATATCCTTTCGGACGTCCTGTGAGAGAACAACGGTTGTGCATACGGCACGGTGCTGAATTCTTAGGGAGTTTGTCGAGGGCAGCCCAATCGCCGGCCTCTTTCAAAGCCTGTCTTTTAGCAGCGTACTTTGCAACCAATTTCGCGCGTTTAACTTCGCGGGCTTTCATTGATTCTTTTGCCATCTTATTCTCTTTTAGTTGTTATGTTTTTTGAAAGGCAGACCGAATGCTTTGAGAAGCGCGTAAGCTTCTTCATCGGTTTTTGCTGTCGTTACGAAAGTGATTTCCATTCCGAGAATTTTTGAAATCTTGTCGATGTCAATCTCAGGGAAGATAATCTGCTCCTTGATGCCGAGAGTGTAGTTACCCTTGCCGTCAAGTTTCTCTGAAATACCGTTGAAATCTCTGATTCGTGGAAGAGAAACGCGGATAAGTCTCTCAAGGAACTCGTACATCTTCACGTCGCGGAGGGTAACTTTTGTTCCGATAGGCATACCTTTACGGAGTTTGAAGTTTGAAATATCCTTCCTTGAAGTGGTGACGATAGCTTTCTGACCTGTTATGGCAGTAAGTTCCTGCTGGGCAACCTCAACGAGTTTCTTGTCGCCGGTAGCGTCGCCCACACCTTCGTTGATGGTGATTTTGACGAGCTTAGGGCACTGCATAACTGTTGAATAGCCGAACTGTTTCATCAGCTTGTCAACAATCTCCTCTTTATAAACTTTCTTCAAAGCCGGAACATATCCTGCAGGTACAGTCTGCTCAACGGCTGCGTTCTTATTGCTCTTTGCCATTATTTAATCTCCTCTCCAGATTTTTTAGAGTAACGAATCTTCTTGTCCCCCTCGAATTTGTGACCTGCTCTTGTCGGCTTGCCTGACTTCGGATCCAAAAGCTGGAGGTTTGAAACATGGATTGTACCCTCTTGTTTAATAATACCACCCTGAGGATGTTTTGGGTTTGGTTTGGTGTGCTTGCTGATCATGTTGATACCCTCAACGATAGCGCGATCCTTTGAAGGGATAACCTCAAGCACCTTACCGGTCTTTCCTTTATCGTTACCGGCGTTTACATAGACGGTGTCGCCTTTCTTGATATGCATTTTTTTCATAACTGTATACGAATTAAAGGACCTCTGGTGCTAATGAAACAATCTTCATATAATTCTCACGAAGCTCTCTCGCCACAGGGCCGAAGATACGTGTACCACGAACCTCACCCGAGTTGTTGAGAAGCACGCAAGCATTGTCATCGAAACGGATATAAGAACCATCCGGACGACGAATCTCTTTCTTGGTGCGGACTACGACTGCCTTTGAAACCGAGCCCTTCTTGGCGTCACCGCCAGGGATTGCGCTCTTCACTGCAACGACGATCTTGTCACCCACTCTTGCATAACGGCGGCGGGTACCACCCAAGACACGGATACAAAGAACTTCCTTTGCACCACTGTTGTCTGCCACCTGTAAACGTGATTCCTGCTGTATCATTGTTACTTAACTTTTTCTACAATTTCTACTAATCTCCATCTCTTTGTTTTGCTCAAAGGACGAGTTTCCATAATGCGAACCGTATCGCCTTCGCTGCACTCGTTTTTCTCATCGTGTGCTACGAATTTCGTGGTCTTCTTAACGAATTTACCGTAGATAGGGTGCTTTTCCTGAGTTGCAACCGCTACAACGATGGATTTGTCCATCTTGTTGCTGACCACGATTCCTATCCTTTCCTTGCGTAGATTTCTTTCCATTGTTAGTTCTGTTTCTCTTTCTCTGCAAGGATAGTAATCATACGAGCAATATCCTTTTGGAGTTTGTTAATCTTTGATGTATCCTCTAACGGAGAAATCGAGTGATTTGACTTCATTGAGTCAAGATTTGCCTTTTCAATCTCAATGCGCTCCTTCAAATCAGCGATTGACATTTCGCGAACTTCATTTGCTTTCATTTCCTTTCTCCATTAAATTATTCAACATAATCCCTACGTACCACGAATTTTGTGGTTACAGGAAGCTTCTGCGCACCAAGGCGAAGTGCTTCTTTTGCGATTTCGAGAGAGACACCCTCTGCCTCAATAAGAATACGTCCAGGAGTTACAGGGCATACGAATCCCTCCGGATTACCCTTTCCTTTACCCATACGGACCTCGGCAGGCTTCTTGGTGTAAGGCTTGTCAGGGAAAATTCTGATCCAGATCTTACCCTCACGTTTCATATAACGTGACACTGCCTGACGGGCCGCTTCAATCTGACGACCTGTAAGCCAGCAGTTCTCCATGGTTTTGATACCGAAAGAACCAAATGCAAGCTGGTTGCCACGCTGAGCAAGACCTTTCATACGGCCTTTCTGCTGCCTTCTGAATTTAGTTTTCTTTGGTTGTAACATCGTTTTATTACTTTAAAATAAAAAATCAAACCTAATTAATTGAGTATCAGCTGGTTGGGCGGAGTGGTCCTCAATTAATGGGTTGCAAAGATACGAAAAATTTTTGAATTGCAAACTATTTTTACATAATTTTTAAATATTTTCGACCAAGTTTTTCATCACTTAATCCCCGTAATTTCATGCAGTTACAAAAGTCAATCAAAAATTTATTCCTACCATTTCGACCTCGCGAGCGATCAGCAAACTGTCCCTTTGGACATTTGCAGCGAGCAGCCTGCGGCAGCAGGGAAAAAAAGCGATCAGCAAACTGTCCCTTTGGACATTTGCAGCGAGCAGCCTGCGGCAGAAGGAAAAATCAAGAATTTTTACTACCTTTGGGTTCACAATATGAAACCGAACATGAAAATCTTTGATATATATTCACTTGTGAGCGATATCAAATGATTTTCATCGTGAGAGTGAGCGATAGCGAACGGCTGTCAGTCTCTCAGAAAATTTTTATATAATGTAAAAATTTTTGATAGAATGAAACGAAGCTTTAAATACATAATAATAGTGTTCCTCATCCTGCTCGGGACGGGGACAATGTCGGCGCAGAAAAAGAACGGCTGTTTTCTCCCCTATATAATAGAAGGCAAGGACACGATATTCGTCGACGAACTGCCGGCGGCCAAGGTCTACCCCAAACTGCCCAAGCAGAAAGGCAAGCAGTGGAGAAAATACTACCGCCTGGTACACAATTTCAGCAAAGTCTATCCATACGCCATCGTCGCAAAGTCTTTAGTGGAAGAGGCCGACTCTACGATTGAGGCTCGCCATCTGAAGAGAGCAAAGAAGGACAAATACGTGAGCCAGGTACAGAAGGAGCTGTTCAAGGTGTTCGAGAAGCCGCTGCGCAGCCTTACCGTATCACAAGGCGCCCTGCTCATGAAGCTGATCGACAGGGAAGTAGGAAAATCCTCGTACTATATCATCAAAGACTATAAAAACGGCATGGCTGCGGGCTTCTGGCAGGGCATAGCCAAAATGTTCGGTTCGGACCTGAAAAAGCCCTACGACCCAGAAGGCGAAGACCGTAACGTCGAAGAACTGGTCAAAATCTGGGAAGCCGGCGATTTCCCGGCCCTCTACTTTTCCCTTTTCTGGGAAGATCCCGAAATTCCCGTCATCCCCGAGAAATATCTCAGGAAATAACCATCTCAGACTGCGGCAAACCGACTTTTATACGGCTTGATTATGGATAGAAAATACTTTACAGACAAACGCATTCTCAAACGGTTTTGGGGATTATCAATTCCAACTATTCTTATGGGCATCTGCTTTATGCCGGGGCGGCCTTTGGTAATGTGGCTGACTATCGGCTATATAATTCTTTTTACCATTGTAGGGGCTTTTTCCATTTTTCATCCTGTAATTGATGGAAATACATTGATAATTAAAAATTCATTATTCAGATTTACACTTACAAAGTACAGATTGGAGAAAATAGAAAAACTTAAGCTATATTTCGGTGCATACGCATATTTATGCATAAAAAATAAAGTTGAAAAACAAGAAAACAAGAAGATACATTCAGATTCCATGTATGGGAGTCAAATCAATCAAACCATTCGTCGAGGAACTGCGTTCAAAAGGAGTGCAAGTCGAGTGCGAACCGCCGAACAACATGAAATCTCGTTTCCGAACCAGTTCAACATCAGTAACAGCAAACAAACCACTGCATTTTTCATCTACATTAAAGACAACCTGCGGGGCGGCCGTCATTTCGGTATCACACATTTTCTGAACTGCTCCTGAATGGCGGCAACACTGCCAAGCAATTCATCGAAACCCAAAGGGTTTTTCTCGTAGATGAAACTGCCCGTCATATCATTATAATCATCTCTGAAGGCAGCTACTACCGTTGCAGGCGGAAGGAAATCAATCACCTGAGGCAATTCTTTACTGTAATCGACATAGCTCGGATGATAAAACTTCTCCCTATGCTTCACAATCTCCAGATACAGATTGACATCCTCAAGGGCTTTGCTCATGTACCCTGTACGGGAAAGTTTGTCCAAGTCATACAAATGCCTTGACATTCTGCTTGATCTCGGCTTGTCCTTCTGAAACTCCTCACAAAGCAGGAATGCCTTCTCCAGAAATGTTCTCGCCGGAGATACGGTCCTTATTGTCTGGTTGAAGGCATCATCGATGTCTTCGCCAAACTCAGCAGAGCATATTTGCTGTACAAGTGATGATATCGGTTTCATCTCGTACGGTTCGGAGAGAGAAAGGCAACTTATCTCAATCTTTACTATAGGCTTCGCATAAGACTTGGCCGAAGTGTAGCGGGAAGGATAGAACACATACAGCACAGCAGGGTCTTTGTCGTGCGAAATCTTCTTTACTTTACCTTCTTCCGCCGCTACCTCATTCTCGTCAAGCACCTTTATCACAGGCAGACCGAGAGCTTTCAGTTGTTCGCCCAGCTCGTTTTTGAACTCTCTGAAAATGAAGTCCTGATTCTTCTCCTTCAGATTGCGGATCTGTGTCATTGTTGCACATTCAGCACAAGCATATCCTTTCACATCCCTATAGAACGAGCGATCAAGAGCAATGTCTATATCTTCACTGAATCGATTGATAATGTCCCATCCTTTGCTCAAACTTGTACCGCCTTTGAAAAGAGAATACTCTGCAATGCTTGTATGGAACACCGCATAGAGAACGGCAGTAACCCACCAATCCTTCTCCGCTGCAGCGTCATTAATGTTCTTGGCCTTTGCCACTTTTGCAATAAGTGCATTGCGCTCATCCACGCTGTAATCAATCCATTTTGCCATAATCTATCGTCTGATCTGTTCAAGAATAAGTTTCTCAATCCAGGCTGGAGCCAGTTTCAAATCAGCAGCGAAGTCTCTGTCCGTCTCCACATCTGCCAGAATTGCCGGAATCCTTGCTTTCATCACGTCGGTTATATTTTCAGCTCCGATACTTCTGAGAGCCTGGACCAGAACTCCAACCACCTCGTTATTGTATGCGAAATTTTTTGGCGCAGCGCGCTTCAATATAACGGTTCTGCCATCGATATTGAGTTCCCTGGCCGTGCCGGAAGTCAAAAAACAAGTTTTCATTGTAACCTGCTCTGACAGCCCAATCAAATTTGCAGCTGTTTCTCCGGTCGGACATATTTTAGCCTTATCACGTTTGGCAATCTGGCTTACAATCTCCTCAAGAGACGGGTATGACACACCAAACCGCGTCTTCTTCGCCTTGAGGTACACACCTTTTGAAATGCGCACCAGCAGTCCGTCTCTCTCAAAAGCAGAAAGCAGCTTGGTAGCATAATTGGCGGTAAGATCAGGGAACGAAGACGTGGTGAATATTGCCCCATATTTTCCGCGCGTTATCTCTCGTCTAATTTTCTCTTTATCAGAGTATTCTTTGCTATTTTCTTCCATATTAAGTGCAGAATTTTTGCAAATATTTCTGCACAAATATACAAATAATTTATAGAATTTTCAGTTTATCTGTCGTACAAAATTCCAGCAAAATGCTAAAATTTACATTTCCAGACAGCTAAGAGTACCCGTGGAGGAATCGAAGACGGCGTAGGGGGAGCGGCGGATCCAGTCTTTGAGGATGGTGAGGTCGGCGCCGGTCGGGAGGGTTTCATGAACGGCAACGTGGAAGTGACCGAAGATGAAATGGTCGATGTGGCGCTGCGACGAGAGAGCGGCCGCAAATTTGTAAATCGGCTCGTCAGCTCCGCGGAAACGGTATTCTTCGTTACGGGCAAGGCGGTTGCCCTTGGACCAGTTGTTGCCGAAGCGGAAAGCCAGCCAGGGGTGCAGGCCGCTGAATAACGTCTGGGCCACACGATTATGGAAAAGGCCGCGCAGAAAGCGGTAACCGAAAGGTACGCCCTCGCCGAGACCGTCACCATGGCCGAGACAGAACACCGTACCGTCTATGTCAACGACAGCGGGCTGCACAAGGCGCTTCATTCCAAGCTCCTCGAAATAGTGATAAGTCCATACGTCGTGATTGCCCTGAAAGAAATACACCGCCACGCCTCTGTCCATCAGCTCCAACAAAGCGAAAAACACCCGCACATAACCCTTGGGGACAACATCACGGTACTCATACCAGAAATCCCAGATGTCCCCGAGCATATAAAGTGCGGCAGTATCCTCCGGCAGGGAGCGAAGAAACTCCACAAAACGGGCTTCCCTGTCGGCCGGATCATTGACATCCAGGCCGAGATGGACATCGGAGACAAAATATGTGAGCGTACGTGCCATATAATCAATTCAAAAACAGTTGTCCGGAATATGGATATGGGACAAACGGTTTCAGCACTAAGCGAAAATGAAAATCAGCACGGAGACAACGGCACAGTAAAGTGCGAACCAGCTGAGCTTGGCCCTCTTGACAAGGGCAATCATAGCCTTGCATGCTCCCAAGCCTGTCACGAAAGCGGCAATGAAGCCGAGACAGAGCGGAAGCCATCCGATAGTACTGCCGGCGAAGTCACCTCCGACCAGATCAAGAAAAGTATTGCCCAAAATAGGAATAATCACCATCAGGAAGGAGAACTGCGCCACCACATCGCGTTTCACACCGCAGATAAGTCCGGTTGAAATAGTGGTACCTGAGCGCGACAGTCCCGGAACCACGGCAACCGCCTGGCCGAGTCCCACGACAATGGCCTGCCACCATGAAATGCCGTTACGGTAATCCTTGCCACCAAGAGCCGGCGCCTCATCAACAGGTCTTTTCCTGCGCGAAGCATAGTCCGAGAAGAAAAGCAGGATTGCAGTCACAATCAGCGCGCCTGCCACTGAATGAATCGAAGAGAAAAGCTCTGTCACCTGATCCTTGAAAAACATACCGACGATAAAAATCGGCACGAGGGACACCAAAATCTTGCAGACATAGTCGGTCTCGTCATTATAGACAGACACTCCCGGCTGTTTTTTTCCGCACAGGCCTTTGACACAAAGCCACAGGCCTTTCAGAAGCTCCCATATCTGTTTCCTGAAGATCACTATCGTGCTCAGGACAGTTGCAGTGTGCACAAAAGCCTCAAACACAAGGTCTTCGGGAGCCTCAACACCTAACAATTCACGGACAATCACAAGATGTCCGCTTGAACTCACAGGCAAGAACTCCGTCAAGCCCTGCACTATTCCCATTACTATACTTTCCCACCAGGTCATAATTGTCGCTTTATTTGCTATTTTTCAACTTTCTTCTTCCATCCCATAATGGCGATGATTTCAATGACAATGCCAAGGACAATCACTATCGGCGCGGCCACAAGGCGTTGAAAATCAAACATCGCATAATTGAACACTTCAGGGTCCTTCACGCCGCCGCCCATCATCAGTATATATCCCGAAACCATCACAACCAAACCCCAAAGCAGCTGCTTCACGCCTTTTTGGGTCATAGCCATCTCCGGACTCCTGTCTGCACCCTGCCGAGGCTGGACCATTTTCTCATTCTTTGCCATATACATCTAACTATCAATAATATAACTCGTCTCTATTGAGGGAAACCAATTTATTCACGACAAAATACGTACTGCCGACACAAAGCGTCACGCCGCAGGCAAGCACAATCCCCATCACAAGCAGCAGAGACTGCATCTTGAACACGAGGAAAAGCTGGGCGAATTCATTTCTGAGCACAAACAGGAGGGCAATCAGAATGATAATCGCCAGGAAAGACGCAAACAAGCCCTGGAACACAGCCTGCACGAGGAAAGGTCCGCGTATGAAACGCCGCGTCGCCCCCACGAGCTTCATCGTGTGGATGGTAAACCTTTTCGAGAACACGCTCAGACGTACAGTATTGTTAATCAGCACAAAAGAAATAAAAAGCATAAGCAGAATAAACACGCCGAGTATCCCGGAAATCTTGCTGAGATTTTCGTTCAGAGCATCAATCAGCGAACGCTGGTAAATCACCTCATCCACAAGCGGCGACTTCATTATTTCATTCTTCACCACCTCCAGACTGTCCGCAACCACATAATCCGCATTCAAAGTGATGTCCACCGACTCCGGAATAGGCGAAGTCTCAAACACATCCAGGAAATCCTCACCAAGCAGCTGGGCCATCTCACGCCTGCCCTGTTCCTTGGAAATCACACGGGTGGATTTGACGAAAGGCCTGCCATCCAGCGAATTCTTGAACTTCAGCGTAGCCTCCGGGCTCACATCCTGCTTCATCATCACCGACACCTGCATATTTTCCTTGAAATAGTCCGACACCGCCCGTGCATTCACCAGCAGCATACTCGCCACCCCAACCAGCAAAAGCACCAGACTGATGCTTATAACCGATGAAATATAGGCGTTTGCGAGCCTTTTCCTTAGTATTCTATTTTCTCCTGTAGCCATATACTTGTCATAGTAATTTTCAAAAAATCACCTGTTCCATCCCCTGAATCCTATTCAATCTGAAGCAACTCATTGTTTTCACATTACTTCCAGGGGTCAAAGATAGTGAATTATCCAAAAATAATTATTACCTTTGTAAAGATTTTGTCTCAAAAGTTCACGTAATAAAAATGTGCTATGGGTAATTCTGCTAAAAGAGTGTTGTTTGTCAATTCGGAGATGGTCCCCTATCTTCCTGAGACGGGCATCGCAAATATCGGAAGGTACCTATCCCAGGGTATCCAGGAAAGCGGCAAGGAAATACGTTCGTTTATGCCACGCTACGGCTGTATCAATGAGCGCAAAAATCAGCTTCACGAGGTAATCCGCCTGTCGGGAATGAACATCATCATCAACGATGTTGACAGGCCTCTCGTCATCAAAGTTGCTTCGATTTCATCGGCCCGCATCCAAGTGTATTTCATTGATAATGAAGATTATTTCCATAGGAAATTCATATACAGTGACGCTGAAGGCAAATTTTTCGAGGACAACGGCGAACGTGCCATCTTCTTTGCAAGGGGCGTACTCGAGACAGTGAAAAAACTCAGATGGGCACCTGACGTCATCCACTGCCAGGGTTGGATTTCTCATGTGCTCCCGCTTTATCTGAAGAAAGCATATATTGACGACCCTATCTTCTCCAACAGCAAAGTCGTCACCTCGCTTTACGGCGAAATAGAAAAGGAAAACTTCGCTCCGGACTTCAAAGAAAGAATTCTCTTCAACAACATCACAGAAGAGCAGGTGGACCTGCTTTCCGAGCCTACAGGCATAAATCTTGCTAAATTGGCTGTCGAATATTCTGACGGCGTGATTTTGGGAGCCGGAAACGTAGCGCAAGAACTTGTGGACTATGCAAAGGGCAAAAATCTCCCGATACTTCCATACAACGGAGAAGCCTTGAAGAATGGAGATTATATTAAAGATTACAACAGTTTTTACGACAATTTGTAAAATGAAATTCAGCAAATCCGGATTATTTCATACTGCAGTCTCGGCCATTGCCCTGGCTGCATTTTCCGCTTCATTTACCGGCTGCGTCAACATTGACGACAGACTCGGCTCAAATCTTATCCCCAAAAACGAATTGCTCCGCGTGATTACCAGCCAGCCGCTGGCTTTGGGGGAGGATGATATCGAAATGAGGGCTACAGACAGCCTTTCCGGCTACAATTACAGCCGTTTCACCTTCGGAGCAATCAACGACGGGACTTTCGGGCTGAACAGAAGAGGCACAAGTTTCACACTCATTCCCCTTGCCGACACTCTCGATTTCGGAAAGGACCCGAAGGTTCTGCAGTTCCACTTCACAGCTGTAAGAGACACATTCTCAGTGGCTCACGCCGGTCAGGAAAACATCATCCAGAACATCAGGGTGTATGAAATGAAGGCTCCGCTTGACACTTTCATCCTCTACAACGGAGATTTCGACAAAATCCGGGAAAAGGACAAAGTCAATCCAGAAAATATCGGTAAGTTGAACAAGCAGATTTATGTTGACGAAAGTCATCTGATCACCAAAGGACTGCCGACCTACAGCGGCGGAGACTCACTCAGTTTCGATTTCACAACAGCTTTTGCAGAAAAAATAATGGCAGGCTGCAACGACAAGGAAATGAATTTCGATTCTCTCAGCAACATGGTCAAGCACCTGCCGGGAATATATATTGAAACAGATGACCCGCTCGGCTACGGAGGACGTATAAACATGTTCAAAATCGCCTTGGAGACGGATGACTACAACTATGTCACCGGAAACTATGCAAACCTGAAAATCAGGAGCAAATATGAAAAGGACGGGGAAATGGTAGAAAAAGACACTTCTTTCCTCTTCATCTTCGGGCCTGCAACCTCATTGAAAGGTTTGAGTTCCGCACCGGACCAGTATGCCTATAATGCAAGCTACGACAGCGGTTCACTCGGGAGCACGAATGCCGACGACCAGCACCTGTATGTTTCAGGCGGAGGCGGATACAAGCCGGTAATCAAAGCTTCCGCCATCAAAAGAATCGTGACAGAAGCCATCGAAGCGCAAGCCCCCGGCGTCGATATGAGCCGGATCATCATAAACAAAGCGACCATCGTCATGCCTTTCGACAACGCGATGAACGGCGGAGACTGGGAACAGATTGACAACTATCCCCACTACCTGAGCCCGACCTGCCAGTTCTCGAACAGCGACGGCACCAAGGTCACATACGCAGGTCTGACTGACAGCAGCGTAAGCTCCGAGAACCAGGGTGACATCAACCGCTCCACGCTCCGCTATATGCCCGACATCAGCCACCACGTGCAGGAAATCCTCAGAATGGACAAAAGCGAATACGAAGATGAGGCGGCCTACAACAAAGAGCTCAAAGAAAGGGACATCTGGATGCTTATCCTCCACAACGAGGTCACGACAACTTCATCAAGTTCCAACAACAACTATAGCGACTACTACAACAATCTGATGTATAACGCCTACTACAATAACCTCTACAACGGTTACGGAGGCTATGGCTACGGCGGATATGGCTATGGTTATGGCGGATACGGTTATGGTTACGACAGCTACGGCTACAGCAATTATTACAACTATCTGATGATGGCTGCTTACGCCAGCTCCGCAAATTCATCAAGCACAAGCACGTCAACCCAGCTGGACAAAGACCGCTTCTACAACTGCAGACTCAACAGCTGCAAAAGCGCCAACGGCCCTTACATCAAGATTACGTTCTCAGCGCCTGTCACTGAAGACGAAGAAGAATAGCAAACCCGCGAATAAAACCAAAACAAGCCGACTGTATTCAGCCGGCTTGTTTTTTATAAGTCAATAAAACTTATTTTTCGTTTACTTTTTTCTCGATGTAAGCAGTTGCCTCACCTACAGTCTTGATTTCCTCAGAAGCCTCATCAGGAATAGAAATTCCGAATTTCTTCTCAAAGTCCATAATCAAGTCAACAATGTCAAGTGAATCAGCTCCCAAATCGCTGGTAAAGTTAGCCTTATCAGTCACAATCTCAGGATCAACACCCAATTTCTCAACGATGATAGCTTTTACCTCTTCTGCAATGTTTGCCATAGCTTTTAAAATTTAGTTAATATTAATAATACACGTATTTTCATGAAAAACTTTCATAAGAAAGCATCGTCAGCATTTACAAATGCGGTGCAAATTAAGTAAAAAAAATCGAAATTTGAAAGTATTTGCCCCAAAAACCTCCATGGCGGCAGGCTTGCAAGCTCCAGACCCCGTCTATTTACTCAATTTGAGCCAGACGCGCAGACCGTTGACGGCATTCATCAGATAAAAAATCCACATGATGAGCATAGCTCCGGAATGGGCATCGCCACGGATCACGCAGACCGTCCACATTCCCACGCTGACGGCATTGACAATCACCCAAAGCACCCATTGCTCCATAAAAGCGAGAGCCATCAGACACTGGGCGATAATGCTCAGCACCGTCGTCGTGGAATCCTTGAACGGCTGGGGGTCATTGAAATGCAGCAGGACAAAGCCGACTGCAACAATCAGCGCAACGCTTCCGCAGGCGATGAGTATTCTCTGCATGACACTCAAGCGCCTTGCCTTGACCACCGACGACTCTTTGTCACCTATGCCGGCTCCGCGTTTTTTCCACTGATAATAACCGATAAACTGCATCGGGAGATAATAGAACGCATTCAACACCGCATCGCCGTAAATAGCAGTTTTGTAGGCAATCCAGGCATAGAGCGAAACATTAATCAGGCCGAAGAGATAATTCCATATACTCCCCTTCGCTACAAGCACAACGCAAAGCAGACCTGCCACCGAAGCCACCGCACCGAGCCAGTCATTGCTTTTGCTCAGCACCATATAAGTCAGATTCGACACTATCACGCCCAAAATCAGGAACCAGTCGAACCAGTTCAGTACTTTAGTTTTATTACCAATTTTCTCCATAATAATTCATAAGAACTACATCAATTTACCATTCAAGGCATCATAAATGGTCTTGGCCAATTTTTCTCCCACCAAAGCGGCAATATCCTCCTCAGAGGCCGTTCGTATTCTCGTCACGCTTCCGAAATGCATAAGCAGCCGCTGCTCAGTCTTTTCACCCACGCCCCGGATCTCACGCAAGGCGGAATCTATCTGCGATTTACTGCGCAGATTGCGGTGGAAAGTGATACCGAAACGGTGAGCCTCATCCCTGATATGCTGCATCACCTTCAGCGCCTGGGAATTGCGGTCAATGAACAGCGGATACGGATCATTAACCCTTATGACTTCTTCAAGCCGCTTTGCCAGACCCACGACCGTCAATTTATCGGCAAGCCCCAATTCCGCCAAAGCCTCGTAGGCAAAAGCCAGCTGTCCCTTGCCGCCGTCGATAACTATAAGCTGCGGCAGATCGTCCGGAGCTTCTTCGAGCATACGGGAATACCTTCGATTGACAACTTCCTTCATTGAAGCATAGTCGTTCGCTCCGACCACGGTCTTGATTTTGAAATGACGATAATCCTTTTTCGAGGGTACTCCACCACGGAATACAACGCATGACGCCACAGGATTGGTACCCTGGATATTAGAGTTGTCGAAGCACTCGATGTGCTCAGGCAGCACGCTTATTCCGAGGGCCTTCTGCAGTTCCTCAAGCACCTGCCTGTGAAACTCCTCAGGATTGGTATGTTCCCGCTGTTTCAGGGCATTGAAACGCATTTCCTTCGAGTTCTTCAGACTCAGTTCCATCAGCGCCAACCTGTCACCGCGCAGAGGGATACGGAAGTCCACGCCGTCAATCTCCACAGACGGTTTGAAAGGCACCAGAACCTCTCCCGAAAGTTCACCGAATTTGTCCTGGATTTCCGCTATGAACATACTAAGCACATCAGCCTCCTCCTCTTCAATATTCAGTTTAAAGCCGAGATTAAGCGACTGGATGACTGCTCCGCCCTTGATACGCAGAAAATTGCCAAAAGCCTCCGCCCCATCCATCACAAGCGAAAACACATCCACGTCCCCGATGATTGAATTCATAATCACCGACTTGCTGTAGTGGTTCTCAATCGAAAGCATCTTCTCCTTGTAGACCTCAGCCTGCTCAAATTCAAGTCTCTCCGCCGCCTCGGTCATCAGAGCCTTGTAGTGCAGGACAATCTCCCGTCCACCGCCCTTGAGCATACGCACAATCTCCTCGATATTGTCATTGTATTCTTTCACGGAAATGTTCCCGACACAGCAGCCTTTGCACTTTCCTATATGGAAATTCAGGCATGGACGGATTTTCTTCCTCAGCACCGTGCCGTAATCAATCCTGTTGTTGCAGGTACGCAGCGGGTAAATACTATGGAAAAAATCCAGTAAATTGCGCGCATGGATGACGCTGCTGTACGGCCCGAAATAGCGCGAACCGTCCTTCACGACCCTGCGGGTAAGAAACACCTTCGGATACATATCCTTGCTCACGCATATCCAGGGATAGGTTTTCGAGTCCTTCAGCAGGATATTGTAGCGCGGTTTGTACTGCTTGATGAGATTGTTTTCCAACAAGAGAGCGTCCGCCTCACTGTCCACAACCGAATACTGCGCGTCCGCAATCTTCGACACCATCACGGCAGTTTTGCGTGTAAGCTTATCCGGAGACACGAAATACTGTGCCACCCTCCTGTGCAAATCCTTGGCCTTGCCCACATAAATCACCGTCCCCTCGCTGTCATAGTAGCGATAGACGCCCGGCTGATGCGGGAAAAGCGCTATTTTCTCCCTTAGTGTCAAAACAATTCAATTCTTATCTCTGCAAATTTAATCCTTTTTCACGACTTTACCACGCGGCAATGCAATAAAAAAGCAGACCCTTCCGAGTCTGCTCTCTCAATTATCGAAAACAAATTATTTGCTCTCTTTGCGCTCGCGACGGCCGCCACGACGGTTACCGCCACGGTTGTTGCCACCACGATTGTTGTTCTGCTGGGCCTGAGCTGCTATGCCTGCGTTTGGAGAAAGGTCTTTCTTTCCATAAACCTCACCGTTGCAGATCCATACCTTGATACCAAGCACGCCGACTTTGGTGTGAGCCTCTGCCAAAGCGTAGTCAATATCAGCGCGGAATGTGTGAAGAGGAGTACGACCCTCTTTGATCATTTCGCTTCTCGCCATCTCGGCACCGCCAAGACGACCGCTGATCTGAACCTTGATACCCTCCGCTCCGACTCTCATAGTAGAAGCAATAGCCATCTTGATTGCACGGCGGTATGAAACACGGCCTTCAATCTGACGGGCGATTGAATCAGCTACGATACGAGCGTCAACCTCAGGTTTCTTAACCTCGAAGATGTTGATCTGAACATCTTTCTTGGTTACCTTCTTCAACTCCTCCTTAAGAAGATCCACGTCCTTGCCGCCTTTGCCTATAATGACACCCGGACGGGCTGCGTGAATGGTCACAGTGATGAGCTTAAGAGTTCTTTCGATGATAATCTTTGAAAGGCTTGCCTTCGCGAGACGGTTGCTGAGGTATTTACGGATTTCGTAATCCTCTGCGATCTTCTCTGCATAGTTGCCACCGACCCAGTTAGAGTCCCAACCACGGGTAATTCCGATACGGTTGCTGATAGGATTAGTCTTCTGTCCCATAAATTATTCCTCCACTGGTTTAGTTGCTTTAACATCGAGAATAACAGTAATGTGGTTAGAACGCTTGCGGATTCTACCTGCTCTACCCTGAGGGCAAGGACGGATTCTCTTGAGAGTGCGTCCCTCGTTTACCATAAGGGTTTTGATGTACACATTACCATTTTCCAACTCACTTGTTTTGTCCTGGTTCTTGGCCTCCCAGTTAGCGATAGCGCTACGGAGAACCTTTTCCAGGTCGATAGAAGCGTGTTTCTTTGAATATTTGAGAATATCCAAAGCCTTGTTTACCTCTACACCTCTGACGATGTCAGCCACGAGACGCATCTTGCGTGGTGATGTAGGCACGTCATTCAGCTTAGCGACAGCTGTCTGCTTCTTTATTTCTTTCTGCCTTTCGGCCATTAGTCTTTTACGTTTTCCCATAATCTAACTTTTCTTTAAATTATTTACGGTTACCTGAATGGCCTCTGAATGTTCTTGTTGGTGCGAACTCTCCAAGCTTGTGACCTACCATATTCTCAGTTACATAAACAGGAATAAATTTATTTCCATTATGAACTGCAATAGTGTGACCTACAAAGTCAGGAGAAATCATGCTCGCGCGTGACCAAGTCTTGACAACCTCTTTCTTCATGCTACCCTCATTCATAGCAATGACTCTTTTTTCAAGGGCTTCCTGAATATAAGGACCTTTTCTTAATGAACGACTCATAATCTCTTAATTTATTCCGTTATTTTTTCCTTCTTTCAATGATAAACTTGTTTGAAGTCGCTTTTGGATTACGAGTCTTGTAGCCCTTAGCTGGCAGACCCTTGCGAGAACGTGGATGTCCTCCTGATGCACGTCCTTCACCACCACCCATCGGGTGATCTACCGGGTTCATTACGACACCGCGGTTGCGAGGACGGCGACCAAGCCATCTTCTACGTCCGGCTTTACCGTGTGACTCCAAAATGTGATCCGGATTTGAAACTGTTCCGACAGTTGCACGGCAGGAAACCAATACCATTCTTGTCTCACCTGAAGGGAGGCGGAGAATTGCGTGGTTGCCCTCACGTGCGGCGAGCTGTGCGTATGTTCCCGCAGAACGTGCCATTGCAGCACCCTGACCTGGACGGAGCTCGATGTTGTGTACAAGTGTACCAAGCGGAATTTCACCAAGAGGAAGAGTGTTACCGACCTCAGGAGCAACGCCTGCACCTGAAGCGATTACCTGTCCTACCTTGAGTCCGTTAGGAGCGATGATGTATCTCTTCTCACCATCTTCATATTTAACCAATGCGATACGTGCGCTTCTGTTCGGATCGTACTCGATGGTCATCACTGTTGCAGTGCACTCATCTTTGTCGCGGAGGAAGTCGATGACACGGTACATTTTCTTATGACCGCCACCGATGTAACGCATGGTCATCTTACCCTGATTGTTACGTCCACCTGTCCTCTTGAGCGGAGTAAGGAGGGACTTCTCAGGAGTCTTGCAGGTAATATCGTCAAAAGCACTAATTACCTTGTTTCTGGTACCGGGGGTTACCGGTTTGAATTTTCTTACTGCCATTGTTCAATTACCTTAAATGTTTGCATAAAAATCAATCTTATCTTCACCTGCAAGGGTAACGTATGCTTTCTTGAAGTGGTTTGTACGACCGTTGAGCATACCTGCCTTGGTATAGCGAGATTTTCTCTTTCCGTGCTGGTTGAGAGTGTTGACCTCTGCAACTGTCACGTTGTAAGCCTGCTCTACAGCAGTCTTGATCTGAAGTTTGTTGGCATCTTTGTCAACAATGAAACCGTAACGATTCAACTTCTCGCCCTGAATCGTCATCTTCTCAGTTACTATTGGCTTAATTAAAATTCCCATCTCTAAATAAGTTTATCGTCCTACTTTTTTCTTGAAGCGAGAATGTCCTGTACACCGTCAACGAGCACCATTGAGTAAGAATTCATGATAGCGTAAGTGTTGATTTCGTCTACAGTGATTACGTTCACCTCAGGAAGGTTGCGTGACGAAAGGTAAATATTTGAAGAATTCTCAGGAAGTACGAAAAGAACCTTTCTGCTGCCGGCCTTAATGTTGTTAAGAATCTGTGCAAACTCCTTGGTCTTAGGTGCTTCCATTGCGAATGGCTCAACCATTACGATTGCATTCTCCTGTGCCTTGTAAGAAAGAGCTGAGAATCGAGCAAGCTGTTTGAGCTTTTTGTTGAGTTTTTTACGATAGCAGCGTGGCTCCGGTCCGAAAACACGGCCACCGCCTACGTAGATATTTGCCTTGAGGCTACCATGACGCGCACCGCCTGAACCTTTCTGACGAATAAGTTTCTTGGTGCTGTAAGCTACCTCGCTGCGGTCTTTGGTCTTCGAGTTACCATGACGCTGGTTTGCAAGATACTGCTTGACGTCAAGATAAATTGCATGATCATTAGGGGTGATACCGAAAATGGTATCATCAAGAACTACCTTCTTTCCAGACTCAGTTCCGTCAATTTTGTAAACAGACAATTCCATAGCTTAATCCTCCATAACTACATATGAACCTTTAGCTCCCGGTACAGAGCCTTTTACAACGAGAAGATTGTTCTCAGGCATAACTTTGATTACCTCGAGGTTGAACACCTTTACGCGCTCATTACCCATCTGACCGCCCATACGGGTGCCTCTGAAGACACGTGAAGGCCATGCACATGCGCCGAGGGAACCAGGGTGACGAAGCCTGTTGTGCTGGCCATGGGTAGTACCGCCTACTCCGGCGAAGCCATGGCGTTTTACAACACCCTGAAAACCTTTACCTTTAGAAGTACCGACGACATCAATGTACTCGACATTAGCGAAAATGTCAGCAACAGTGAGAGTGTCGCCTAATTTGAGATCCTGAGCGAAATCCGCCTTGAACTCGACGAGTTTGCGCTTAGGGGTGGTTCCTGCCTTTTCAAAGTGACCCTTCATGGGTTTGCTGGTGTGTTTTTCTGAAATTTCGTCATAGGCAAGCTGCACAGCGGCATAACCATCTTTTTCTACTGTGCGAATCTGCGTAACAACACACGGACCAGCCTCAAGAACAGTGCATGGAATATTTTTTCCATCAGCACTGAAAACGGAAGTCATTCCGATTTTTTTTCCAATTAATCCAGGCATTGGTTTGTTTTAATTAATTGATTATAAATAACTTAATACCCGCCTTACATTTTTGCGGGCTGCAAATATACGGATAATTATTGAATTATCAACCATTTAAGTTGTTTTTTTTTAGAAAACTTTCCACATTTTTTGACGACATTCATTACTCCATTACAAAATTTATAGGTATCTTTGCACTTGGCCATCCCGACCAAGCGTAGCGCGCGGAGGGATCCTGGCCACTGAAAGAATATTTGTGTAAAATGATATTAGGACTATTCGGCTTTTTACAGCTTTCCATAGCGGATATACTCGACATTATCCTGCTGGCGATAATAATATACTTCCTGTTCCGCTGGGCCAAAGGCTCATCGGCGATGAGTATTGTCGTGGCCATCGTGTCGCTGTATGTCATCAGAGTGATTGTGGGAGCATTCAACATGAGGCTGATGACAGCGCTGATGGAAGCGGTCTTGGATGTGGGCGTGCTGGCATTGATTGTGATTTTCCAGCCGGAAATACGCAAGTTCCTGATCAGCCTGGGGAATAAATACATGAGCAGCGCAAGGGGCCGGGCCCTGCACAAGAAGCTGTTCGGCCGGGAACAGGGCGGGAGCAGTGCCGAAGTGGTGACGGAAGTGGCCGAGGCTGTGATGAGGATGTCGTCGGAAAAGACAGGAGCGCTGATTGTGTTCAAACACGAAAATTCGCTTGATGAGGTAATTGACAGCGGGGACAGAATCGACGCAGCGGTGCACAGAAGACTGATTATGAATTTGTTTTTCAAAAATTCACCTCTGCACGACGGAGCTTTGGTTATCGGCGGAGGCCGTCTGGTGGCGGCGAGATGTACCCTGCCTATGACAGACACGAGTGATATTCCGGCAAGTTTCGGCATGAGGCATAAGGCCGCGATAGGCATTACGGAAGTGAGCGATGCGGATGTAGTGCTTGTGAGCGAGGAGAGCGGCCACGTGGCTTTCGTCAAGGGCGGAAAAGTGAAAATAATCCAGAATATAAATGAATTGAAACTGCTGCTCACGGAATCGCTTGGCAATTGACAATAAGCGGCACTTAAAGCAGAATATGCAATTGATATAATCAGGGAGGAGCAAGATTTGGAAGCGAAAATTGATTACAGATTAGAGAGAAAACTTGGATTTGACCAGATCAGGTCTATCATTTCGAACAGGTGCTCAACGGCATACGCTGCAGGGAGGGCCGCTTCCGAGACATTCTGTACAAATGCCCCGGAGATACGCAGGCGTCTGCTGCTGACCGACGAGATGAGGCTTATAATGATGTTTGAGGACAGCTTCCCGTCGGGAGGATTCATCGACTGCCTTGATTTCCTGAAAATATTGGAAACCTCCAATGCGGCCATCGACCTCATTTCGCTGCGCAAGCTGAAAACCATGCTGGAGACGCTCCGCAAGGTGACCCGTTTTTTCGAAGAGGTGAAGGACGGCGTATATCCCAATCTGAAAAGAATGTCCGCCCCGATTATGGGCTTTCCTAATGTCGAGACCGGGATAAATTCGATTATCGACCGCTATGGAGACGTGAAGGACACGGCTTCGGATGCGCTGTATGACATACGGAAAAGCCTCCGCGACAAGGAAGGCGCCATTTCAAAACGCATCAATTCAATTTTAAAACAGGCTCAGGCTGAGGGACTTGTGGACAGCGACGCTACGGTATCGATGCGTGACGGCAAGATGCTGATACCGGTGAATGCAGCCAACAAGAAACGCATCAACGGTTTCATTTATGATGAATCCGCTTCCGGCAAGACGGCTTTCATCGAGCCGGCCGAAGTGGTGGAGCTGGACAATCAGATCAAGGAACTGAAATTCGCGGAGCAGAGGGAAATTCTGAGAATACTTTTTGAATTTACGGAGTTCCTGCGCCCGTATATTCCTGATTTGCTGACAGCTGCAACCTATTTGGGAGAAATTGATTTCCTGATGGCGAAGGCTCAGGTAGCATTGGATTTCATCGCAGGCATGCCTGTTATTTCAGATAACGGGGAAATGATCATACGCAAGGCAAGGCATCCGCTGCTTGAGCGCAATCTCAAAAAAGAGAAGAAGGAAATCGTACCGCTGAACGCTACGCTGACCCCTCAGAAGCATATTCTTTTGATTTCCGGACCGAATGCCGGAGGCAAATCGGTGTGTCTCAAAACGGTGGGCCTGCTGCAGTATATGTTCCAGTGGGGTATGCTGGTTTCCACTTCAGAGACTTCGGAACTGCCTGTCTTTGATAGAATTATCGTGGAAATCGGAGACGACCAGTCGATTGAGAACGATTTGAGCACCTACAGTTCTTTCCTTGCGAACATGAAAACCATGCTCGCAGAGGCGGACAGCAGGACTTTAGTGCTGATCGACGAGTTCGGCTCGGGTACGGAACCTGCAGCAGGAGGAGCGATTGCAGAGGCCATTCTCAGCGAAATCGACAGGCGCGGGGTCTACGGAGTGATCACGACACACTACACCAATCTGAAGCTCTATGCTTCGGGGGCTGAGACAGGCGTCATCAACGGAGCCATGATGTTTGACGTGAAGAATATCGCGCCTATGTTCAAACTGGAAATGGGACTGCCGGGCAATTCGTTCGCTTTCGAGCTTGCACGCAAAATGGGGATGCCGGAGAACATCATCAAAGACGCGGAGACCCGCGCAGGCGAGGAGTTCGTGGGCATTGAGAGGAATCTCCGCAAGATTGCACGCAACCGCAAGGCACTGGACGAGAAGTTGGAGCGCATTAAGAATACGGACAGGACGCTGGAGAACATCACGGACAAATATTCCAGGGAACTGCAGCAGATCAAGCAGCTGAAGAAGGAAATCATCGACCAGGCGAAAAGGGAGGCCGAGGAGATCATCAAGGGCGCAAACAGACAGGTGGAGAACACCATCAAGACCATCAGGGAGTCAAATGCGGACAAGGAGGAGACCCAGCAGGCAAGACAGGGGCTGCAGAATTTCATGTCGATCTTAGCCCAGAAGAAGGAACAGGAGGAGAAAGAGAAAAATGATTATATAGAGAAGAAAATCAAGCAGTTGGACGCACGTAAGGAACGTGCGGAGAAACGCAGGCAGCAGCGTGCGGACGCAGCCACTCAGGAAGAAATGCGTGCTGAACAGGCCGAGCGCGACAGGCTGAATGCCTTCAAGAATGCCCCGCTGCAGCCGGGAGAGAAAGTGCGCATCAAGGACAACGGCATGGTCGGCGAGGTTTCGAAGGTCAGCGCGAAGAGCATCGTGGTGATTGTGGGCAACATCAGCAGCAAGATGCCGCGTGACAAGGTGGAACGCATTACTTCGAATGAATACAAAAATGCAGTCAAGGAAGTGCGCAAGCCTGTTTCTGTGATGTCAATGGACAGTTCCATCAGCGAGAGGAAGCTGAATTTCAAGATTGAGCTTGACGTGAGGGGAGAACGGCTGGGCGATGCATTGGAGAAGGTACTGCACTATGTGGATGACGCGATTATGTTAGGCGTGCCGAGCGTAAGGATTATCCACGGCAAGGGCACGGGTGTGCTCAGGGAGGAAATCCAGAAATTCCTGCGTACAACTCCGGGAATAAAGACGGTGAAAGACGAGCATATCCAGCTCGGAGGCACAGGAGTGACCATAGTGGAATTTATGTAAATGAATGATGATGCACACAAGAAGTTCCTCGGGGCCAAAGGTGAAAATCTCGCGTGCGAGTTTTTGACCGGAATGGGGCATGTCATCCTGGAAAGGAACTGGAGATACGGGCATCTGGAGATTGACATCATCTCGGCGGACAGATACGGAACACATTTTGTAGAAGTAAAGACACGCCAGCAGCACATTCAGGCACCGCCTCAGGACAGTGTGAACATCGCGAAGCAGCGCAGAATCGTGGCCGCAGCAAAAAGTTATCTGAGAACATCGAAGAAAATTCCTTCATACGCAGACGAATACTTCTTTGATGTTGTTGCGATAACGGTGAAAAATGGAGAAAATGCCATTGAATGGTTTCCTCAGGCATTTATTCCTTTGTTTATGTGAGACTAACAACGTAAGTATATTGATATGGATAGAAAGAATTGCTATTGCGTCATTTTGGCAGGAGGTTCGGGCACAAGATTCTGGCCCATCAGCACGGTTTCAAAGCCGAAACAGTTTCTGTCTCTGAATGTCGAAGGCAAGACACTGTTGAGAAACACTTACGACAGGTATCTTGATTTGGTCCCGAAAGAAAACATCATCGTAGTGACAGCACGCAGATACGAAGCGAGTGTCAGGGAAGTGCTGCCCGACGTGGCTTCCGAGAACATTCTCTATGAACCGTACACGCGCAACACTGCCCCTTCAGTCACATATGCGACCTATACTCTGCTCAAACGCAATCCGGATGCAGTGCTGATTGTGACCCCTTCGGACCACATCATCGACAATGACGACGAGTTCAAGGATACGATCAGATTTTCATTCGACTATGCCAATGAAAATGACGTACTGCTTACTTTCGGGATTGTTCCGACACGTCCGGACACCAACTACGGTTATGTTCAGGCTGTCGGAGGCCACAAGGCTTTTGTCAAGCACCAGCCCAAGAAAGTCAAGACCTTCACGGAGAAACCGGACAGGGATTTGGCAAAAATCTTCATGAAATCAGGAGAATTCTACTGGAACGCCGGTGTGTTCACGGTGAAAGCCGAAGTGATGAAGGAAGAGTTGGAGAGGCATCTCCCTGAGGTCACCACTCTATTTGCAAACTGGGAAAATGTGCTCGGTACAGCCGTTGAACAGGATTTCATCGAAAGAGCCTACACCGATTGCACCAACATTTCCATCGGTTTTGCAGTGATGGAAAAGACCGGCAAATCGTGGATTCTGCCCGTGCGTTTCGGCTGGGCTGACATAGGCACCTGGGAGTCGCTTTATGAACTGCTTGACAAGGATGACAACGGCAATGCGCTGAAAACCGGCAAATCGCTGACTGCAGAGGCACACAACAATCTTGTCATTTCCACGTCGAAGGACAAATTGGTGGCAATCAAGGGCTTGGAGAACTTCATGGTGGTGGAGACAGATGACGCCCTGATCATCTGCCCCAAGGATGACAAGAAATACAAGGACTTCATTTCCGGCATCGCCATGCCCGGCTTTGAAAAATATCGTTAAATTTAAATAAAATGGAATTAGAAAAACAAATCCAGGCCGACATGGTAGCGGCCATGAAAGCAAAAGAGACCGTACGTCTCGCCTCATTGAGAGCAGTAAAAGCAGCAATCCTTTTGGCAAAAACAGCCGAAGGAGGCACTGGAGAAGTCACTGACGCGGACATCATCAAAATCATACAGAAACTCGTAAAACAGCGCAAGGAAAGCGCCGAACAATACAATGCGGCAAACCGCCCCGAACTCGCCGAAAACGAATTGGCGGAAGCCGAGGCAATGTCGGTTTACCTGCCGAAACAGCTTTCAGAGGCTGAAATCGAAGCCAGACTGAAAGAAATCATCGCTGCAGTGGGAGCTTCCAGCCCATCTGACATGGGCAAAGTGATGGGCGTCGCCACCAAACAGCTCGCAGGACTTGCAGACGGCCGCATTATCAGCACCATCGTCAAAAAACTCCTCGCATAATACCAAGGATATGGCAGGTTCAAACATTTTTGATGACCTTCTGTCAAAAGTGCGCAGCATTGACTGGGCAGCGGAATCGACAGGCATACTCAACAAATTGAGAGAAGTCTGCGTCAAATCAGGACGGGTGGTTGCAGGACAGCTGCTCAGTCTCTACTATGTACTGAACGAAGGCGATCTGTCCTCTTCTGACAAATTCCTGATCTACGCAGCGCTCATCTATGTCATCGTACCGGGAGACCTTATTCCGCGCAAGATTTTCGGCCTTTTGGGCATAGCTGACGACCTCGGTGCCGTCTACTACGTCTGGCAGAAAGTCCAGAAGAAAATGACTCCCCACATCAGGCAGAAAGTCGAAATCAAACTCGACGAATGGTTCGGCTACGAAATCGTATAACGAAAACCGGCAGCAACACAAAACCAACCCGTCCTCTCAAACTGCGAAAGGGCGGGTTTTTAAGGAATATAATCTTCATTCGGCAGGAGTTCCGTATCGTAGCGTCCCATTGCGGAAAGAATGCCGTAGCCGTCCTTGATATTGCCGAAAGAAATGAACGGAGACACCAGGCCGAGGGAAATCAGGGAATAGTCAACCCGGGGATTCAAATACTCGTATGCTTCCTTCGTCATACTATAGACACTGAAACGCACATAGCATTTCCTTGTGGTGACCACACCGCCCCATTGGCTTTGCCTGTCTGACGGAAAATCCGGAATGACGGTAAGTTCAAACTTGTCCGCATCAGCCCCCTCATCCTCAAAGACAATCATCTCACTGCCATTCACCGTGGCAGTAACAATGGTCTCATAGCCGAAGATATCATCATTCTCCGGAATCGATTCCTCAGCCACATTGAGAGGGGCCTCAATCATGCTTTCATCATAACTTATCAGCTCACCTGTACTCGCAGACGTTTGGGTAATCGTCACCAGGCAGCTCGCCTTAATGCCGTAATAACGCTTTTTCCCATCCTTGCTCCTGTCAAACGAAAAACGGAACACATTCCCATTCCTGTCCATGCCAAACACCGGAGGCTTAGGGACAGACGAAGAGGAAGTGACTCTCGGATAATTATTCGCATCCGCCTCCAAATTCAGTTCATCCCCTACGGAAATATGATCCAGACTATAGAGCACCACGCTTCTTTCCGTTGCGGAAAAAATATCCAGAACAGCCTCATGCCCTCCCGTTTCCAGCCTGACTGTCAAGCCCTCAAGACTTTTCGCAACAGCCTTCTTGCTGATAGGTGCAGTCCCTGAAATCCTGACAAAAGTCGTATCCGTGTCATTTGAAGGGAAACACTCAACATACAGACAGCCGCTTTTGGCAGTGCTGCGTATTTCAAATTCCTTCTCACATGCAGTTGCAAGCAGGGTCAAAAGCCCAAATAGCAGGAAATATTTATTAAATTCGCACTTCATACTCTAAAATTTAATGGTGTATGAGAAAGAAGGGATAATAGGGAAAATGGCATAAGTAGTGCCTCTCAGGCTGCCGTCTTCCTGATGTTCAAAAGTCATCATCAGAGGATTCATCCGGCAGTACACATTATATATGCTCACATTCCAAATGCTCTCATTGCCCCGCCTGGTCTTTTTCCTGAAATTAGCGCCGATGTCAAGTCTATGATAATCAGGAAGTTTCGCATTGTAAGGGGAAGAGAAAAGCAGGCTTATACCGCCCATTTCGTCCTCATAGACCTGCTCCGGCATAGTGACGCGGTTGCCACTGTGATAGTTCCATGTGGCGGAGATGTCAATATTGCGGTTTATCCTGTAAGTCGCCATCAGAGTAAGTTTGTGTCTGTTGTCGAAGCGGTCATAGAACCAGTCAGGATACAGGTCCTTGAAGCGGCGTTTGCTCCATGACAGCGTGTAATACACTGAAGCCGAGACTTTTTCATAATCGCAGCCCAAATCGAACTCCGCTCCGTAAGCCAATCCCTCGCCGCTTTTGAATTCCTTATCCCAATCGGTCAAAGGAGGCATGACAGAAGTCTGGCCGCTGTAGATTATGCAATTGTCCATGGTCTTGTAATAGCCCTCAACATCAATATGCCAGTACTTTGCGAACGAAGAATAGAGGCCCAGGGCCACCTGACGCGAGGTCGACGGCTTGATCTTCGCCGTGGACGGCATCCACAGATTAGTGGGCAGGTCCATGAAAATCGAAGACAGCAGGTGGGAGTACTGCACCATGGAGCTGTATGAAGCCTTCACGCTGAGAAAAGGAGCGAACGCATAGCTCACCGCCAGACGCGGACGGGGATAGAACCAGGCTTTCTTTCCTGAAAAATATCCGTCGAGCCTGAGGCCTATATTCATGTTGAAATTACCGTAAGTCATCCTGTCCTCTGCGTATGCCGAGACCTCATCCGAACGGTAAAAACCCGCTTCTTTGTTATCAGATGAAATACCCTCTCCGGAAATAAACTGTCTCCTGTATGGATTGAACCATGAATGCTGATAGTCAATGCCGCAAAGGACACGATGGTGCTGCGTATCATAGCTCCAGCCCGACTTCAGTCCCACAGTATTCACTGCACCTACGGTTTTCTCACCCAACTTGTAAGTGTTCAGCACGTCATCATAAAAATCCAGTTCAACAACGTCAAAAGCAATATTCGAATATCCCCTTGAATAATAGCCCAACAGCTTCAGAGCGGAAGCGTCACTGAAACTGTGTTTCCAGTCCGCGGACACAGCCACATTGCCCCAGTTCATCTTCACCTTTTCACTGCTTTCGCCCTTGTAAATCTCTTTACCGTAGAATGTCTCTTCAGTCACCGCCTTGTAATTGAACCAGTCAGTGCCTCCGAAAAAGCGCAGGCTCAATTTGTCGTTACAGCCGGGCAGATATGTCAATGAAGCATTTCCGTCAAGAAAAGAATACGAACCGCTGCTTTTAGCCTCACCGGGAGACGTACTGTGGTTGGATATCGCAAAGGAAGGGCCGAGAATGGCGTCAAGCCAGGTACGGCGGACGGCCACATCAAAGAACAGCTTGTCCTTCACTATCGGGCCGTTCACTCTCAGACGCGCGTCAATCAGGCCTATGGTAAACGAGCCTCCGATGCGCTCCCTGTCCCCGTCGTAAGTACTGATGTCCACCACCGAAGAAAGCCTGTCTCCGTAACGCGCAGGGAAGCCGCTCTTGTAGAAATCCAGCGAACGCACCACATCCGTATTGAAAGACGAAAACATTCCGCCGAGATGGCTGATCTGATAGAGAGGCACACCGTCAAGCAGAAACAGATTGTCGCTACCGTCACCGCCGTGCACATACAGGCCTGAAACCATCTCCATACCAGCAGCCACTCCGGGCAGATTCTGCAGCACCTTTATCACATCGGGAGTACCGAACACCGCCGGAACATTCTTCAGAAATTCATTGTCGATATGGTCAAGACCTGTATTCACTGCCTTGGGCACCTCGTCCGCCACAACAATCGAAGCAGTCAAAGTGTCAATACGCTCCCTCTCCTGAGCGGGAAGAGGAAGCGCAGAAAACAATCCCAGCGAAAGGCTACAGAGAATAAGTTTTCCTTTCATACACAAAATCCGCTTTGCCCTGTACAAACTCTCCCGACTTGAAATCATAGAAGCCGTAGTTGACCCTCACTTCGATAACACCATCCTTGAATGACAAGATACGGTCGCCGGAAAGGAACTGGGAATCATAATACTCTGTTTCAAACTGCAAATCAGATGTTTTTATATCATTCAGTTCATTGTGTACAGAAAGGCTTATTTCACCGCTTTTGTTCACAGTATAACCGAAACTCACAAACTGCGTATTTCCTGCCAACCCATTCTGAAGGCTGAACTCATTTGTCCTTTTGTCGAGGAAAACGCACTGAACAGGAAGCTCAAAATCAATAAGTGACGTATCATCATAGTCCAATGCCGGATATACGAAACAATATGCGTTGATTGCAGTCATGCAATTGCTCATATCTGCAAATTCCTTCATCAGATCGTCATTCACCTCCCCGTCACCGTTTATATCAATCTGCGAAGGCTCACCAATCCATTTTATCGACTGACACGCATACTTGCCCCTGACACTGTCGCAAGCCTTGTTCAACACATCCTTTGAGTGGTCTTCCCCACCACATCCAGCCATCGCCATCACAGCCAGCAAAATTGCAATAATTTTTTTCATAAATTTTCTGCTTTTAGTTACTATTTAAGCGTGCAAATGTACAACATATTATTTTAAAAAAATATTTTTTTTCAAATTTGTGGTCATGTTAATAGGTATATGGCAAAATGGTAACAGTAAACCTTTCTGTCTCATACGATTTCACTTTGTATTCAGTTGGAGAGACCTGACTTTCGATGTATTTATCTCTATAATTAATTGTCAGGCTTGCCATGTCATCAGAGCCCTCAGTCCACGACAATGTGGTTGTGCTTGTGACTGCCGTCTCATCGCTGTTTGTCCAACCGAATTCACCTTTTATTGACAAATCTTTGGCATTACCTTCAATGCCTAATTTAGTTGTAGTAGCAGACGCTTTTTTTGTAACGGCTGTATATGTTTTTGTAGTCGTGGTTCCGGCATCCTTTTCAGATGCGATTATGAAATATGACGAATTTCCGACCAAATCCCATACAGGCAGGTCCGGAGTATATTCCGGATAGTACCATTTGCTGACCAACGTTTTCTCATCCCTGCTTACAATGGTGTATTTCCACGTAATATACCATTTGAATGCTGCGGCACCCCACTGTTCTTTTTTAATTGACTTTTCTTTAAGTGTGAACAAATCTTTTGCCTTGACGTTATAATAGAAATCAGCATAAGTTCCAGGCTGGCTATTTTTATCAGCTATCATAGTATTCACGTGTATTTCCAACGCGCCCTCGGTCCAAAGTTTGGAATAAATCGTTGCAATGGACGGTTGCATCTTATATCCTTTACCATTGTCATCTGTCTCAAAGGAATTTACAAAATTACACTCTTTCTCCCCTGGAGTTTTGTCATCGAACAAGGCTTCAAATGCACGTGGAGATATTTTGAACCTGACAATCTTCGACCTGACATCATTTCTCAAACGTCCCACAGGGGATTCAGGTGTCATACCATAGTAGATGTAATCATTCTGCAATGCGTATGAATCATCTTTAAAATAATTATAAGCCTTTATTATTTCAGGATTTAAGGCATTCAGCACATCAGCGGACATAATGTCTGAATTATCTTCCGGATCTTGCCCTGCTATCCAACTTAAAGTATATTTACCCGTATGGCGATTATTTTTTGTCTCAATTTCTCTCTTGCTTCCGTCAAATGCATCGCTGATAAAAGAATACGTCACGTTACCGGCTTTCGTAGGAGCTGAAGCCATAATTCTTTCATTTTCTTTTACAATCAGTACAGGACCGCCAGGGATCGACCCAGTCTCTATTTCGCCCAAATAATACCCGTTGGAATACAACTCATGGCACAAACCATCCCCACTTTCATAGGACACCGCAGCCTGAGGCGAGGAAGTATCCCATTTTTCCGCACAGAAACCATCCGGATCAAGCCATGTCACATCACTCACATACACAGTAAGTGTCGGTATCATTTTCTCTATCTTTTCCATCATAGCCTCTCCGCCCAACTCATTTACGAGCAAGTCACGTAGAGTACAACCATCCGATACGGGCTGATTTTTTATAAACGGATAAAATACATCATAATCATTGTCCACACGCTTCAAGGCTTCATCCTTAAGAAACTCTCGTGCAGACTCGTTGGTACACACAACTTTTGACAAAGCAACAGAAAAATTTCTCATTGCAGTCTGCTTGCCGACAACTTCGACAGGTTTCGCTTCCGAATAATTGAATTGGTCATCCTTCAGACAAGAAACGGCCATTACTCCTGCGAGAAGCAGGAGCACAAATGCAAATCTTTGTTTCATAATCTTTAAAAATTAAATGTGTCTTTTAATATCAACGACTCTGTATTACCTCAATCACCTGATAATCAGGACCAGAATAAAGTTCAATATACAACTTGCGAGACTTTCCACTTTTGTTCGGCTCAGCGTAAATCATCAAAGTCTCATTATTTATTTCATGATATTCAACTCTCAGCCAATCCAACTCATTATAAAATAAATCTTCCTCATTTTTGCTAACAGAACCTTGGTCTCCAGTTTTGTAGTTTTGAACAGTTGCATACGCAAAATGCCGATTGCCCTCAACATACTGAACTCCACCCTCGTTCGAGAACGTTACCGTTTTCGGAAAGCCTAAATCAGTTTCTTTGAAACAAGAGACGCAAAGCAGAGCAAGACTGCACAATATTGTTTTTATGAATAATTGTTTCATAAATTCTAATACGTTATAACTTTAAGGAGATTATTATAGTTGGTCTTATCCCCATCATAAGTAGAGTTTGGGTCGCGTTCTATTCGTGAATCATTCAGCTTGAACACTCCGGAGATATAATATCCATTGCTTATTCCTCCCCAACCAAAATCACAATGAACCATATTGCAAGTTTCCGTTCTGGTCGTTGTCTCTTTCAGAGTATTTCCAACATATGTTTTTGTGGTAATTGTCCTTTCTTTTATTTTATATCCATCAATATGCCAACTATGACTATCATGTAGTTTTACACCTGGAACAGAATATATAATTAAAGGACGTCCTTTATCAACCATTCCTGTAACCCTGTTAAAGCTATAGTCGTGGCTATGTGCATTATTCAATCCAATAAACCTCATATAAGACGTTGCACTACTAGGAAAAGTAAACGTACCTTGGTAAAAATACAGACAGCCACAACCGGAACTGATCCCCCTAAGGAGATAAGCAGCAGATTTTTTCGCTTTTTCAGACATATTTGATTTACTAAGTTCATTCCAATCAACAGTATATCCGTTATACGTAAATCTATCTGGATATTTATAATGTGTTAAAATTTTTGCAATCGCCAGAGGAAAACATCCAGCAGGTGCTCTACGTTTATGCCCAACTACAAGATATTTTCTTCTCCAAGGGTATAAATCATTGAATGGAGCACTTTGAGTCCAACTGACATATTTAGTCAGAATTGGTTCTACACTTTTCTTGACGTCCCAAGCTGATGTCTCCGTTTTAGTGCTTGTTGATGAAACATAGCTGCCACCGCCATTTCCGCCAATGACGTCAACAGAATCATCATATTTCATATCTTCATATTTATTGAAGTCCTTAATCTCATTTATCGCATATGACACGCAAAGAGAACTGGTAAGAATTTCCGGAGTGGACTTTATTCTGACATCTGCCATAAGTGAATCAAGAGGATTACCATTTTCATCTACCGCACATTCGTCATCCAAGCTGAAGTTACCGACCATAGTGTCATTCATGGACTCATCATAGAGTAACACTGTATTCGGATTCATAAACACTTCATCTCCAGTCTCTGGGGTCGTGAAAAAACCCGGTCCTGTCAGGGGATAGCCATCTATTATTAAGCGTTCCTCTTGTGCTAATTCCATGGCCGAATATACCGTAGCATCTGACAAACATCCGTCATCTGTCACTGCAATAACCTTTTCACCAATTCGTTCATCAGCGGCCAAAATTGCATAGCCATCCCCTTGTTCAAAATTAGCCACATAAAGCAGATTTTCGCAATCAAGACTATCCAATTCACCTTTTGTTGCCAAAACATTATATTTGATTGGCTTGATTGAACTGACAACTCGGTTTATAGATCGTGTCGCAGGATTGTCCGAATCAACCAAGAATGCTTCCAGATTTTCCAATGCATCATCAACAGAAATCGCATACTTGTTCCCAGCCAAATCCGATTGGTTGAAATCTGAGTCAGGAACAAGTTCCTTCTCGATCTGACACGACATTACTAAAAGTGCTGCCGTTAACATAAGTAAAAATTTTTTCATATTTATTTAAGTTGTTTAAAATTGTTATTATCAGAGAATTGAAAATGCAGATTTATTTAATCAGAAAAGTACCTTCTCCATATAGAATAGGCGAATCAATGACTATATAGTACCGGCCTTTTTCTATGGGAAGTTGCAAAGTAGCAGACTGGGTAAAATCCGAATCAACTGTGCATTCGTCAATCACATCATTATTAGCATTGACAATGTAGATATCGGTTTCTCCGGTATCATACAATTCTACCTCAATCGTACCGGTCTGAAAACAAGCATAGGCTTTTACCTCCCCAAACAAACTTCTTTGATTACCATTATTATCTACAAAAGTCTTTTTTATAATAATGGTCTGCTTGTCCGGGGTTGTTGTTTTAGAATCACCAATGCAATGCGCGAAAGAAGCAATGCTTAGTAGCGACAGAATAACTACAAATAGAAAGCGTTTCATAATTTAAATATCTTTGGATTTTATTTTTTGACAAAAGTATATCATTGACGATATAACCTCCAAATAAAATCTCTCATTTTCTAAATTATACAAAACACTGATTAATAGAATGTTAACTTTTCAATAGTATTATTAATTCAAGAGCACAAAAAGCACAAACCAATAGTAACAATCTACATATCAAAAGGTTACAAATAAATGTAATTTATTAAACAACAGTGAGAGTTCGGACTAATCCAAAAACTCCATTTTTTCAACTAAAAATATATTAAGATTGGTTTCGTACTTCTCGAGTCCAAGTTTTTTTCTGATTCCACTACTCAAATTGTAAATAGAGCTTCTGTTCAAATAAGCAGCAATCTCACAGCCATTCAATCCCATACAATAAAGACAACAACAGCCTATTTCCTTTTCCGTAAGCCCTGCCGACTGCAAATATTTTACAAAATTCGGATGTACCATAATGAATGACATCCTCGTAGAATCAAGAAAACTTGAACGGTCTGCAACAAGTTTTTCCAACTCCTGTGAAGCTGATTTAGATACTCCACAAGTAATGCTTTCCATTATAAACTTATTCAATACATTCAATCTGTCAGAGACTGCCAACCTGACAGTATCATCAATCTTTGTAGAATCAACAAGTATCCGGAGATACTTTGTTTCCTTCTTTGCCTGATTGTACAGCCGTTCATATTTAACCCGTTCTTTTTCAATCTCAGCTTTTTCCTGCTCCAATCGACATTTTTCGACTTTTCTTTTAGCAATATTTCTACGAAGCACAGCTACAAGTATCATAAGAACAAGTGCTATTACTGTAATACCGAGTACCAAGATACTCAACCACATTTTCTGTATTGTGTTTTTATATTCGGTTAACTCAACATTTTCAACGGACTTCGTATTCCCGTTGAAAATGTTCATATCATCCCTATCTGACAAATCAACATATTTGGCAAGATCCTCATATGCCGTCCTGAAATCTCCGGATTTATTCATAAGATTTGAATGCAAAGAAAAATATGCCACTGAATTCTGAAAATCCGGATTGTATTTGCGATATTGTTGCAAAGCTTCCACGCCCTTCTCTATGTTCTCAGACTTATTATAGGCATTCGCAACAGCCATCCACCTGACTTTAGACGAATCCCTAAGTGCATTAATATAATCGTTCACCAAACCATCAACATCACTTACAGAAGCAATCGCCAAAAGATGTGAATAATAATCACTTTTCTGCCAATCCGATAAATATTCCCAATACTCTTCTATAATGTTCAACTGACTGTAAACAGAATCTATAGCATTTATGATAAGATATAAATTGCACAACTTCAACTGAGAATCAATGTAATTATTCAAATTATTAGCTCTAATGTGATATTTCGCCGAAGATCTATAATTTTCAATAGCATCGTCAAAATCATATATCTGATTATACAAAAATCCTTTGGCTGCATATAGCCTTCCAATAGCAGAGTAGCAAACAGACTTGTTTACATACCTTTCGGCTTTTACATAGCACTTCATCCCTCTTTCATTATCGCCGGAATTGCAATATATACGCCCCATATAATAGTTCATCTTCAGCCTTTCATCTGCCGAGCCGTGATGGGCATAGTACTTTACAGCAGGAGCAATAATACTGTCTGTAGTCATATCTATGTAATTCTTGTCAAGCGCCATAGAAAGCAACAAAGCGTATTTTGCCTTATCCTTTTTGAAGTGTAAGGCATTCATATCCATATTCTGCAATACAATCAGAACAGTGTCGGGACGGTCTTCCATCATGGACTCCGCACGCTGCAGGGTTTCACGGACTTCATTGTTTCCGCTGCAGGCGCAGACGACGAGTACGCCAATGGCGCACAGCAGCGACAGGGATATTTTGGAAAATAGTTTCATTTTCAAGGCATTGTGATTTGAATTTGCAAAGGTAGTGAAATTCTGACATTTTAGCTATATGTACAAGATCCCTCGTTCGTTCGACTCCCTGCGGTCGCTCAGAATGACAAGGCTGCGCCTCGCTCGGGATGACAGGGGGGGAGGAGGATAGCTCGGGCATAAATACTGGCTGTTTTGTTCCCGAAATTGCTGTTTTGAGGCTTTCGGGCACGAAAAGTGGCTTTTTCATTCCCGAGATTGCCACCGTCTGGTCTTCCCGACCAACCACTTTTCTGTCATTTCGAGCGAGCAGAGCGAGTCGAGAAATCTTGTACATATTTCGTAAATGTTAAATAGTTTGCACATCCATAATATGTACAAGATCCCTCCGCGCGCTTCTCTTGGTCGGGATGACAGAGGGGTACTCGGATAAAGGGCAGTCTGAAAGGCAAGAGGACAGGGAATTGAATAGCGGGAATGTAAAGGGAACAGAAAAAACAGCGGCGAACCGATAGGATCCGCCGCTGCTGTTGTATTATTTGCCCTCAATTAGTCAGCAAGAGAAATTCTCTTGAATGAGAGGATCTTTGCTTCTTTGTCTGAGTCGGCAAGTACCTGTTTGACAGGAGTTTTGCCGTCAAGCATCTGGTAGCCCTGCTCCTCAAGAGTCTGCTCTTTGAAGAACTTCTGCACACGGCCCTTCGCGATGTTCTGAATCATCGGCTCAGGAAGGTTTGCAGCTTTCTCTGCAGAAACGGTCTTGATGATCTCGCGAGCCTGATTTGCCTGCTCAGGAGTAAGCCATCCTTTTGCAGTGTTTGACTCGATGTGGTCTTCTGAATCCACGTGGGCAGGATTGATGCCGGCTTTTTCAAGAGCCGAGTTCACAGCTTTCTGCACGAGTTCCTCTTTGGTCTTCTCGACAGCAACACTGAACTCTTTGTCAACCACTTCCTTAGGGCAATCTGCAGCGGAAACTGCTACAGGATTCATTGAAGCCACCTGCATAGCGATTCCTTTGCCGAGCTGGGCGTCAACCTCTTTGTTGAAACCTACGATTGCAGCAAGTTTACCGTTGATTTTGTGAATGTATGACGCAATGAAAGGAGCCTCGACAGTCTCGTATGCAACGATGACATGTTTCTCTCCGGTCTTGCCGGTCTGCTCTGTAACGGCCGCCTCAACAGTTCTTCCGTCAGCAAGCGTGCAAGCCATGAGGGCCTCCTTGTCTGCAGGGAAGTTATTGATTGCAGTCTCGGCGATAGCCTCGGCAAGAGCCTGGAACTCAGCATTCTTTGCAACGAAGTCAGTCTCGCAACCGAGAGCCACAACGATAGCTTTACTGCCGTTGACTTTAGCGATTGCAGCACCCTCTGATGTCTCACGGTCTGCTCTCTTCGCTGCAACGAGTTTACCTTTTTCGCGGATGATTTCCTTAGCTCTCTCGT
The DNA here is from genome assembly GCA_051870215.1 of Candidatus Cryptobacteroides sp. Taxonomy (GTDB): domain Bacteria; phylum Bacteroidota; class Bacteroidia; order Bacteroidales; family UBA932; genus Cryptobacteroides. The sequence continues at coordinate 70,011 of JBJEBQ010000053.1, forward strand.
AGTCGCCTTCAGCCTCAACGAGAGCCTTTTTGCAGTCCATCATTCCGGCACCGGTCATTTGACGCAATTTCATTACGTCAGCTGCTTTAATCTCCATTGTTGTAAGATTTTATAAAATTAATACTTCTGACTATTCCTCTACAGGAGCTTCTTCTGACTCTGCTACAGGCTCTTCTGCAGCTTCTGCATCTTCTTTGGCCTCAGCCTTAGAGCCTTTGCGGGCACGGAGCTTCTTTCCTGCAGGCTTCTCCTCAGACTGCTCAGGAGTCTCTTTGTCCTTCTCGAGCTTTCTCTCATCAAGACCTTCCTTAATGGCAGCGCAAAGTGCTTCCATAATTACAGAAATTGACTTTGTAGCGTCGTCGTTTGCCGGAATCACGTAATCAATCATAGAAGGGTCGCAACAAGTATCAACCATAGCGATTACCGGAATGTTGAGGCGGTTGGCCTCCTTGACGGCGTTCATTTCTTTCTGTACGTCAACGATGAAGAGTGCTGAAGGAAGACGGCTCAAATCTCTGATTGAACCGAGGTTCTTCTCGAGTTTTGCTCTCTGGCGGGTAATCTGAAGACGCTCTCTCTTTGCAAGAGTGTCAAAAGTACCATCTTCAATCATCTTGTCAATGGTGTTCATTTTCTTGACAGCTTTACGGATAGTCGGGAAGTTGGTCAACATTCCGCCCGGCCATCTCTCTGTCACGTAAGGCATATTTACAGCTGCAGCTTTCTCCGCAACAACCTCTTTTGCCTGTTTCTTAGTGGCTACAAAGAGTACTTTGCGGCCTGCACGGGCCAACTGCTTGAGTACATCTGCAGCCTCATCGATTTTAACTATACTTTTATGCAAGTCGATAATGTGGATTCCGTTTTTCTGGTCGAAAATGTAAGGGGCCATCTTAGGATTCCACTTTCTCGCCAAGTGTCCGAAGTGAACACCTGCATCAAGTAATTCTTGGAAATTAGTTCTTGGCATTGTTTTAAAAATTTTCTTTTTGTTTTTACTTACTCCGACAGGGTTTTGCCTTTGCCTCACCGGAGCCTCTTTTCTTCAATCGGGAGTAGCGAAATGTCGGTCTCCGCGATTTTCCGCAGTTCCGGGAACCTCAAGCAGCTTGTGTGGATTCGCATCCTCTCCAAAGGTCTTGACGGTTTGCGCCGAACTGTGCGATTTGTAAATCAGTGTAAATACTAACGTTTACTGAACTGGAAGCGTCTACGTGCACCAGGCTGGCCAGGTTTCTTCCTCTCGACTTCACGTGCGTCACGGGTAAGGAATCCTGCGGCCTTGAGGGCTGAGCGATAAGCCTCTTTGTCAACCTCGCAAAGTGCGCGGGCGATACCGAGTCTCAAAGCCTCTGCCTGACCTTTGATTCCACCTCCGTCGAGGTTAACCTTCACGTCAAACTGGCCTGTCGTACCGGTAACTTCAAAAGGCTGGTTCACGATGTAACGGAGAGCGTCCTCTTTGAAATAATCATTGAGGTCACGGCCGTTGATCTTGATGTCACCTTTACCGGCTACGACATAAACACGAGCGACTGCTGATTTACGTCTTCCAAGGGCGTTTACTACTTTCATGCTCTGCTTAAATTTCGTTTAATGTAATTGTTTTCGGGTTCTGTGCCTGGTGCGGGTGCTCATTGCCTGTGTAAAGATACAGGTTGTCGATGAGTTTTGAACCAAGGCGGTTTTTAGGAAGCATGCCTACAACTGCTTTTCTGACAAGCTCTGTCGGTTTCTTGCGAAGAAGTTCTGCAGGTGTCATGAAACGCTGTCCACCAGGATAACCGGTGTGGCGCACATACACTCTGTCAGTCATTTTCTTTCCAGTAAGTTTCACTTTGTCGGCATTGAGAATGATGACATTGTCACCACAGTCCATGTTTGGAGTGAAGCTTGGTTTGTTCTTGCCGCGAAGGACAAGAGCAACTCTGGACGCAAGACGACCAAGCACCAAGTCAGTGGCGTCGATGACATACCACTCTTTCTTGATATCACCTGCTTTAAGTGATACAGTTTTGTAGCTTTGTGTGTTCATCTTGTTTTGTTAATTAGTTAATACTTAAAAAAAATTGCGACCCCTACACTACATAGGGGGCGCAAAGATACGAATATTTTTTTTCTTGACAAAAACTTTCTCGAAAAACTCAAAATTTTCAAAGAAATTGCTGATTTTCCATACTTTATGTTATATAGAAAGGAGCGAAAGCACCTTGATCAGCTCGTGGTCAAGAGGCTTGTCGATGTGGATGGCCTTGCTGAAAGGGACATAGACAATCTGGTTGTTGGAAACGCCTATCATCACATTGCGCTGGCCTTCTTTCAGAGCTTCGATTGCAGCCACTCCGAGACGGCTTGCAAGGATTCTGTCCTGGGCTGTAGGGCTGCCTCCGCGCTGGAGATGTCCGAGTATGGTCACACGGGCTTCGAATGAAGGATACTCCTTGTTGATACGGTCCGCGTAATACTGGGCGCCGCCCGTGCCGTCCTTCTTGCTCTCGGACACAAGCACGATGGAGCTGTTCTTGCTCTTGCGTATTCCCCTCTCGATGAAAGTGGCGAGCTGGTCGACGTCCGTCTGGTCCTCAGGGATGATGGCGGCCTCTGCACCTGCAGCGATAGCACTGTTCTGGGCGAGGAAACCTGCGTCACGGCCCATAACTTCGATGAAAAAGATGCGGTTGTGCGAGTTGGCTGTGTCCCTGATCTTGTCGACGCACTCCATGATGGTGTTGAGCGCAGTGTCATAACCGATGGTGGTGTCCGTGCCGTAGAGGTCATTGTCAATGGTTCCCGGAAGCCCCACGCAAGGCAAGTCGTATTCCTGCGCAAGAATCTGGGCACCCGCAAGCGAGCCGTTGCCTCCGATCACCACGAGGGCGTCGATGTTGTTCGCCTTGATGTTCTCCCAAGCCTGTGCACGGCCTTCCTCTGTCATAAAATCCTTGCTTCGGGCTGTTCTGAGGATGGTACCGCCCCTCTGGATAGTTCCGCTGACGCTCTCTGAAGTGAAATCCTTTATTTCATTTTTGATAAGTCCTTCGTAGCCATGAAAGATACCTTTTACTGCCCAGCCGTTGCTGATTGCCGAGCGTGTCACGGCTCTGATCGCCGCATTCATTCCCGGTGCGTCACCACCTGATGTGAGCACACCAATTGTTTTTATTTTAGCCATCTTTTACTTTATTGTTTCATTTTTTCGGGGGCAAATATAGCAAAAAGCCGAGAGCAGACAAACAAATTTATTTGATTTGTTTGCCGAGGCGCCTGCGTTTATATGCGACCAACGGGAGCAAATTAGCAAAAAGTCGAGAGCAGACAATCAAATTTATTTGAATTGTTTGCCGAGACGCCAGCGTATATATGCGACCAACGGGAGCAAATTAGCAAAAAGCCGAGAGCAGACAAACAAATTTATTTGAATTGTTTGCCGAGACGCCTGCGTTTATATGCGCCCAAAGTGAGCAGACGTACAAAAAACGTGCGATTTTCTGCTATATAAAAAGATTAGTTAACTTTGCAGGATGATTTGATGATAACTTTGGATAAAATGCAGATTGGAGATTTGAAATTCCGCGAGAGGCCTTTGTTTTTGGCACCGATGGAGGATGTGACTGACGCATCCTTCAGGTTTATTTGCAAAGAATACGGGGCGGATATGATGTATACGGAATTTGTGTCGTCAGATGCGCTGATAAGGGATGTGAAGCATTCGGTAGAGAAATTGCATACCTTTGATTATGAGGCGCCTATCGGCATTCAGATATATGGGAATATTCCCGAGGCGATGGTGGAGGCGGCGCGTATGGCGGACAGGGCCGCGGAGATTGCGGGAGGGCACGGAGCGGACGTGATTGACATCAATTTCGGCTGTCCGGTGAAGAAAATCGCAGGACGCGGTGCAGGTTCGGGCATGATGAAAGAGCCGGACAAAATGGTGATGATTACGAAGATGGTGGTGGAGGCCGTCGGGAAGCCGGTGACCGTAAAGACGCGGCTCGGCTGGGATGACGACAGTAAAATCATCGTGGAACTTGCCGAGAGGCTACAGGATGTGGGCATCAAGGCACTGACCGTGCACGGACGCACGCGCTGTCAGATGTACACGGGACAGGCGGACTGGTCGCTGATAGGCAAAATCAAAGACAATCCGCGTATGACAATCCCGATTATCGGCAACGGAGACATCTCTTCGCCTCAGGGCGCAAAGGAGGCTTTCGAGCGCTACGGCGTGGACGCAATCATGATAGGCCGCGCAACCTACGGACATCCGTGGATTTTTCAGGAGATACGCCACTATCTCGACACGGGTGAACTGTTGCCGCAGATGAGTGTGCACGACAGGGTGGCTTTGGCAAAAAGGCATTTGGCCAAATCGCTGGAAATCAAGGGGGAGCGAGTCGGTGTACTGGAAATGCGCCGCCACCTGTCCTGCTATTTCAAGGGGCTGCCCGACTTCAAGCCCTACCGTCTGAAGCTCGTCACGGAGAATGACCCGGCAGTGCTTTTCGGGACTTTGGACGAAATCGGCGTCAAATGGGGCGACTTCGACGCCCCCGCTGCAGGCAACATTTACGGGCTATAGGCTGAGCCCGGGATGGCAAACAGTTGTTCAGAACGTGAATTCCTTAAATTGGATGTCAGTGGTGATGCCCCTGTCGGTCTCGGAATTCCGGTAGCCCACGGCATAGACCACATAAACTCCGGGTTCTTCAACAAGATACATGAAATCCTCATCACGCTGTCCATAATAAAGAATGGTCTCAAACATATTGTATTGCTTTGCAATGTCAATATAGTCCCTTGCCGCATCCTTTTTATCGGCATACTCATCCCACTGAGATTTAGAAGCTATGCCGCAGATATAGGAATATGCTGAAGTTGAAGGTTTTACTGTAACAACAGCTCCGGATTTCTTCTCAAAGTCGAAAGTCATCTGCACCTGTGACGCGCGGGACGTCCTCACTTTGATGGATTCGACCTTTCCGCTTGCCACCGGATTCTGCTGCGCATCGAAATCCAAGTCGAAGGCAAACACCCTGTAATCGGTGTCGTCCCTCAGGTCCAAAGCCGCAGCTTCAGACTCTGCGGAATTGAAATACCCCTGATAGAGGAAGCTGTGAGGATCAATTTGGTAGACCGCAGCGTATTCAAGAATGTTTGCAGCATAAGCGGCGACAAGTTCCGCCCCGCTCATTGTCGAATAGGTCGCCTCAGTGAGAAGATTTGTATAATAATATGCTGTAGGATTCACAGGATTCACCTCCAAAGCCAAAGACGAAGTAGTAACGTTCTTGACATCCAGCACAAAGCTGTTGTGAGGTCTGGATGCATCCGAAACCTTGCTTTGGGAAATGTACAGAGTCAGATCCTTCAGTTTTTCCCCACTGAGTTTCACACTGCCGAGTCTGTCGGCTCCGCTGTTGTTTGCGGCAATGTTGAGAGTAATGCTGCCGCCGGCATTTTCTCCGACACTTATCCAGACATCGTTTACAGAAACATCAGGGACAAGTCCTTCAGCAGGGCCTTCTATGGTATAGGCCACATTCAGGACTCCGGCCTCCGGGCCCACGCTCAAAAGGGTTTTGTCAACTTTGATGCAGGAAAGTTCTTCAGACAGCTCCAGACCGCCGTTGCAGGAAAGAACGGCAGCCGGAAGCAAAAGCATTATCAGATATTTTATCGGAAATTTCATATTATTCACTTACAAAAGTCACTTCTATATCATTGAATGTGACGGTTGACCAGCTTGTACAATCGATGGTCAGCCAGGTGTAGTCCTCATCATCGTTTGTTATAGTACTTACGATTGACGGAGAACTGCCCCCGGTGACAATATTAGTAATCTTGTCATATTTAGAGCCGTCTTTGGACATCTTGCAGTTCATATCGTAGTTGCCGGTGCTCACCTTATTGTTGGCCGTCACGACGACTTTCCCAATATAACCGATGGAATTCCTTGTCTTGAGCGTACTCTTGAGTTTGTAGGACTCCTCTGAAATCGGGTCGATTGTAGCATTGGCGGCATCGAAGGTCACAGTGATGGTCTTGCCAGAACCGTCAGTAGCAGTTGCCACAACATCAATTCCATTTACGGCAGCTGTAGTGGCCGTAGGATTGGCCTCATGGGCGGCTGTCAAATAAGGATTGATGACGGCAGGGGTAATGTTGAGCTTGTATTCAACAGCGTTTGCTGATTTTTGAGTGACATCGATAACACATTCGGCACTGGCTGCCTTCACAGTAATCTTCGCCGCGCGTTTGACATCGGTATTCTCTGTAGCTGAATAAGTTATGGTTCCGTCAGTCCAGCTTGCAGCAAGCCATTCGGCATCAGTCTCAACGGCAGGAGTCTCCTTGCTCATGTAGAGAGGGCAGGCGAATGTGCCGGTAGTTGCAGTCTTCTCAAGTTTGATCTTGGTGAATTCAGGCACAAGCTCAGGTGCAGGATTGAGGACGATGCCGCCCACCGTAGGTCTGATGCCCGGATCGCTCAGATTGTTGACAAGAAGAATGAAATCACCTTCAGCAGCGTCAATGTCATCAATATAGTAATATTCTCCATTTGCCGTCTGTTTCTCACCCGTCACCACATTGACAGTCTTCACCCAAGTCGTGTCTGCGCCGTTCGCAAAGCCGATATTGGCGTCACATGATGAATTTGCATTGTAGATGCCAAGATTGATCTTTACACCATAAACTCCATGGAAAGCGGCCCTTGAATAAAGAAGGACCTTTCCTGCCGTCAAAGTGTTGTAGGCAAGACACTGTACATAGCCATTGTCAGCACTGAAGTATGTCGGATAGTTGCTGTTGGTCTGCCCTGGATATGCAACGCTGAATTTCATCTTCTTGCCGGAAGGTCCCCACTCGACCACTTTTCTTGAGCTTGACAGACAGTCTGAATAACTCAGGGAAGTCTGGGCCCAAGTCCCGCCGTCTACGAGAACCACGTCATGTGAAGCTGCCGTGTCGCTGGCTTTGAAGTGGATGGTAGGAGCCGCGATTTCACCCCTGTTGATTTTCAGGCCGCTTCTTTCGAAGATAAGGTCTGCCCTATCGGTAGCGACGGTTACTTTCACATCGAAGACGCCGGTGTTGGCTTCGAACCATACCACGAGGTCCTTGACGGCAACAGCCTCGGCAGGAGTGACTGTAATGGAGGAAGAAGTCGAAGAGCCGGCTTCCGGCTTGATTTCAGACACTTTCTTTGATATGTCAACGGTATATGAACCTGCAAGATTCTTGTTCTCCCCCACGGCTTCAATAACGACAGAATTGACATTAAGCTCCTGATATTCAGCCGGTACGCCTGCAAGAGTGAATTTACCGAAACCGAAAAGGTGTGCAAACTCGACAGAAAGTGCTCCGGCAAATGAATACTCCTTATAATCTTTATTGTATGATGCATTTGCAGGAACGAGTTTTACAGGAAGTCCCATCATGGCATTAGCCTTTTTGTCCCAAGAGGTCTGGGATGCAGTCTGTTCTTCTGGAATGGTCACGCGCCAGTCATCGGCAGTATCGCCATTTGAGAATGCATAAGAAGGGAACACTGTGTAGAGATTAAACTCTTCCGCATATTGAGCCTCAACGATGCTCCAGAAATTGCCATTGAAAACAGGCTGCCCGGCAGCTGCATCGGCGATTACGAAAGACGCCCTCGTTGTACTTGCCGCCGCGCCTTCCCTCGTCGCCACTTCCGACAGCACATTCGGGGCTTCCGGCTTTGCCAATGCCGCATAGAGCGCATCTCCTTTTTCAAAAGCCATGTGGGAATCCCCGTCAAACAAGGCTTTGGTATTCGCCGTCGAAGGTGCGATAGAGAGACTTATGTCAAACGTTCCCTCCTTTGCAGAAGGAGTCTCATTCATTTCGTTCTTGTTGCAGGCCACAACGGAAAGGAGAGCGGCGGCTGCATATAATATTTTTTTCATAACTGTTCTATTCTAAAAGTCTACCAATTGATATAATCGTCATCACTTACGAGGATGGCTCCACCGAAGGTTCCGTAATAATTCACGCTGACGGTGATATACTGGGCGGCATATTTTGAGTCACTGTTGCGGATTGCACGCAGAAGGATATGTCCGTCGGAAACACCTGCAGGAATGGTGACATTCAGTTCGCTGCCCGCTTCGTCAACTTTGACGTCGAGTTCAGCTGATTCGGCAAGAATTACTGTTGTTTCATCGCCACCGGTGAGAGTATAATGCAGGGTAACGCTTGTTTCTCCGACCTGAGCCTCGAGATTTGTGGTGTCAACCTTAATGGCAAATGCAGCCTCTTTAGCTATTTTGATGACAGTTTCACCCAAAGTGAAGACATATCCATTATCTGTTTCTTCCATCTTAAGTTGAGGTGTCTCGGTGCCGCTTACAGGAACTGCAGTCCAAGTCTCGCCGTCAGTTGACACGAACCAGGCACCGTTTTCGATTTTAAACTGCGGGGTGATTCCGTCTTTACCGTTTTCACCCGTTACAGGCACTTTGGCACCATTGTTCATGAGGAATTCTCCATTCACGGTCCAATAATAAACTCCACCGTCCTCAGACACGCCGATAACAGGAGTGACTCCGTCCTTTCCATCCTTACCGTCTGTGCCGTTGCTTATGGTCACAGTCTTGTTGTTGCTGAAATGAATGATATATCCGTCTTCCTTTTCTTCAACACCGGTAATTGTAACAGCCTTCTCAGCAGCAGCCACAAGCGCGCTGATACTTTCTGCATTTGAATTGACTTTGGTTTCGAGGGCTTCTACCCTTTTCTCCAGAGAGTCTACGCGGTTTTCAAGTTCCGCTGTGCAGGCGCAGAACAAAGCTAACGCCGACACGATTAAACAAAGCTTTTTCATATTATTTAATTTAATGATTATCAGAATGAAAGTATAGGCCTGCAGATCATAATCTGGTCCGTCCAGTCCGCTACAGGCTCTATCTGACAGGCGTCATACAGCCAGAAGACACATACAGCGCCATCAGTGTTGTCATACAGACTTGATGACATTATGTCGCAGACTTTGCCTGACGCGCCACGGTCCATTGTCGTTACAAAGAGCTCTTTATCGGCCTCAGGAACCTGTGCAAGCCATGAATTCAATTTCTCGACCGGATTATAAGAGAGTTTCAGCTCTCCTTCCCTATAATAATAGCTGATGTCCGAGCCGTAGGTTTCGAGCTGACGCATATAAGCCGCGATTTCATCACCCCCGAGATTTGCCAACAGAGTCCAAAGCTGACCGATTGAAGGAATATACCAGCCGGACGTACCCGTCGGAGCAGAAGGGGAGAAATCCGTCGTTGTCCAGTCGAAAGCAGGACACCTCCTGATCCGTTCTCCGGGATAAGCTTCAAGAATAGCCTTAGTCCAGCCATATCCGTTGATGTCTGCAAACCAGGACGTTCCTGTCTTTTTGTTAGGGACCACATCGAAATCCGAATCAAATGAATAGCGGGTCGCGACCTCGCCGGGAGCATGCGCGGTTTTTGCTGCCATTACGAGTCCGTGCGTATATCCGAGGGCCTTTTCCGCATCCGAAATGCGCGACAGGTCAGTTGAGAACACTATACCTATCACAGTCTTGCCTTCAAGCGGTGCTTCGGTGCCGTCGCTCCAACTGCCGTCACTATAGTAATAATCCCCGACAACAGGATCTTTAATCGGTTCCGCCTTAGGCACAACAGTAATCGGACACTCCGCAGTAAGTTTGCCGCAAGTGGCTTTAAGAATCGACTTTCCGACTGTCAGCCCCGTCACTTTCGCAGCAATGACATTGTCACCCTCGACAGCATCGATCAATTCATAACTTGCAACGGCCTCATCGTCCAGCGACCACACTGCAGTTTTGCAGGTAGCGTCGTCAGGAAGAACCACTGCCGTCACGATAAAGGTCTCCCCCACAACAATTTCACGCGAAGTGACGTCAAGAGTAAGGGATTCAGCCTCCACGATATGCACATTTACAGTACAAGTAGCTTTGACCTGGCCGATTGCAGCGGTAATCACAGCCGTTCCTTCACCGACTCCCGTCACAGTTCCGCGCGATACCGTTGCGACGTCATTGTTGTCCGAAGACCAGTCAATGACAGGATTCGAAGCATTTGCAGGCTCGATTGTAGCGCCGAGAGCATATGAGGAATTGACATCAAGCTCAAGTATCTCCCTGTCCAAGATGATTTTTTCAACAGCAATCGGAACGACTTTTATCTCACATTTCTCCACTTTGTCGCCAAGAACAGCAACAAATGTAGCCGTACCGAGGCCAACTCCTTTCAATTTGTAAGCAACAATCCCGTTTTCACTATCAATTGTCACAGAAACAAGCTCCGCAACCTTGTCATCAGTGACGGAACATTCCACATTTTCAGCATCCGCAGCGGGGGTAATGTCCAAAGTCAGGGTTCTTTCCCCTTCAATCGGAATCGACAATTCTTTCAAATCCATACTAAGAGTCTGTTCCACAGGCTCTTCCGGCTTTGTATTCCCTGCAGGTTCTTCGCAGGAGAACAACAAAACCGTCCCCAAAACCAGGGCCGGCACAATTCCATACGTTTTCATTATAACTTGATTAATCATATTCACAACCAATAAATCACGTAACAAATTTAAACCTACAACCGATTCAAATACACTATTTATAGCCTAAAATAACAGTTTTTTCGCCGTAAAAGCAGCACAAAGTTACAATTTTAAACATAATTTGCAAACTTTTTACCAAAAATATTTACCAAACACAGGATAAGAACTTTTTTGCTATATTTGTAAGTTAATTAAGTGAGAAGGAGAAATGATTAGCAAATATTTGTTGTTTCCGTATTATCTGATACTGAAAATAAGAAATCATCTGTACGATACCGGAGCCAGGAAGCAGTATAGAAGTGAAATTCCTACGATATGCGTGGGAAACGTGACTGTTGGCGGCACCGGCAAGACACCTCATACCGAGATGATACTGAAAACCCTGCTTGAAGCTCCGTCTTTTGCCGGGAAAAGGCTGGCGGTGCTTTCGCGTGGCTACAAACGCAGGACCAAAGGTTTTCAGCAGGTAGTGGCCGACGGCACGGCTGAGGAATATGGAGACGAGCCGCTGCAGATCAAGACGAAATTTCCGGAAGTGAGCGTAATTGTGGACAAGGACAGGGTGGAAGGCTGCCGGTTTCTTGCCAATCCGCAGGAAATCCAGACAAGCAAAAAAGCGAAAAAATGCCTGCACAAGGATGTCCGCAGGCCTCATCTGATTGTCATGGACGATGCATTCCAGTACAGACGGCTTAAGCCATCACTGTCTATAGTGCTGATTGACTGGAAACGCCCGACTTTCAAGGATGAACTCCTGCCTTTGGGCCGATTGAGGGATTTGCCAGAACGTGTGACCCAGGCTGATGTCATCGTGGTGACGAAATGTCCGCGCGACCTCAACGGCTGGCAGAAAAACAGCTGGGTGGAAGCTTTGGGACTCCGTGGCTATGATGCGGAGAAATGCACGGCGCTCAGAAAGGACGGAAGTGTCCGGAAACTGTTTTTCACGACCATACAGTACGAGACGGCAAAGCCTGTATTCCCGGAAGGAGATATGCGCTACACCTACTCCAAACGACTTATTTTGTTCTCGGGAATTGCAAACAACCGCTCTTTGATGCATTATTTGGCGGATTCCTACAAGATACTGAAACAGCTTGAGTTCGGAGACCACCACAAATTCAGCAATGCCGATGTAAGGTCGATTTATTCAGCCTCCAAAATGGAAAATACTGCTGTGGTGATGACAACAGAGAAAGACTGCCAGCGCATACGGGACTGCAAGAAAATGCCAGAAGAGCTGAAAAAGAAAATGTTCTACACACCGATTTCAGTGGCGTTTTTAAGCGACGAGGACAAGAATAATTTTGCCGAAACCCTGCTTTCCGTCATGCAGTAGCAGGGCAGATTTTTCCACAGAATTGATTTTGAAGAATTTATGGCAGCACAGCACAAAATATCCGGTATAATGCCCCTTTCAGAATGGGGATTGTTCACTGCACCCAGGCCTTATGTAATAGCAGGCCCGTGCAGTGCGGAATCGCGTGAACAGCTGCTGTCGACTGCCGCAGAACTGCATAGTAGAGGAATTTCCGTGTTCCGTGCAGGCATCTGGAAACCGCGCACTCATCCAGGTTCATTCGAAGGTGTCGGAAGCATCGGTCTGGAGTGGATGGCGGAAGCCAAAGCCGCTTACGGGCTGAAAATCGCGACCGAAGTGGCATGCGCAAAACACGTCGCCGAATGCATGGAGCATGGTCTTGACCTGCTGTGGATAGGCGCACGCACAACTACAAATCCTTTCCTCGTGCAGGAAATCGCCGAGGCGCTCCGCGGAACTGACATCCCCGTTTTGGTGAAAAACCCCCTCAGTCCGGACATCGGATTGTGGGAAGGCGCCGTTGAAAGGCTTGCACGCTGTGGCGTGACGAAATTGGGAGTTGTACACAGAGGTTTTTCCACCTTCGAAAAAATCAACTACCGCAATGACCCACAGTGGCAATACTCCATTGAACTGCGGACACGATATCCCGAATTAGCGTTTTTCTGCGACCCGAGCCACCTCGGAGGCAAACGTGAATACATTGCCGAAATATCCCAGCGGGCTATGGATTTGGGCCTTGACGGCCTGATGATAGAATCACATATCTGCCCGGACTGCGCCCTCAGCGATGCTGCGCAACAGCTCACTCCGGCAATGCTTGAAGACCTATTGTCCAATCAGATACACGTGCGTCAGACGGACAGCGACTCCCCTGCATGGAAGGGCGGTATCGACCAGTTGCGGGCCAAAATCGACATACTGGACGAAAATCTTCTGGGCATCCTCGCCCAGCGCATGCGTATCAGCAAGGAAATAGGCGAATACAAGAAAAACAACAATGTCGCCATTCTCCAGACCGGACGCTGGGAAAAGGTCCTTGACGACGCCATCAAAAAAGGCGCAGAGCTCGGCCTCAGCAAAGAATTTGTCACCACCCTGTTCACTGCAATCCACAACGCCTCCGTCTCTGCGCAGGAATAAAAACCCACCCGGATTATGGTTATCCGAGTGGGTGAAGTTCCAACCAGAATAATGATCAGCAAGTCATTACGGCAGGCTATTTTACAGCAGAAGCGATAGCAGCTTCAAGCTCCTCTTTCGGCATATTTCCGCCAATGCAGATGAAATCGCATTCGTCCTTCTCAATTGCCACCAATACAAAACTCGTAACCATTTCACCCTTGGCAACGGTGTAAATCCTCACAGTCTCCCCTTTTTCCTTCGCCTCCATCAGCAATTCATACTTGCCGGACTTCATCATTTTTTCGATATCAGACGTCATGGAAGCATTCACCTTGGGGTTTTCACTCGAAAGAATATACATTCCCGTCATGCTTTTGATCAGAGGATTGAGATTGACATCGTCATCCCCGATTTCCACATCAGGAAGTTTGCCCATAAGCCGGAACATGGCCGGAGAAATATACACGGCACTGACGTCTTTTTCATTTGAATATTTCATATAAAGACTCTTGCCGTCCTGGGCAAAAGCGCTGACAGCCAACACTATAGCAGCAGCCAATACTATTATTTTCTTCATTTTTCTGTTTTTTATTCTATTTTCCATTATGTGTACAAGATCCTTCGCCCATTCGACTTCGCTGCGCTACGCTCAGGATGACAGAAAGAGGAACGGTCGCTCAGGATGACAGAGACTACTCGGGATTACGGCCGGCGGCGTTGTTTAAAATATTTGAAGTCTTATCCATAACATTCTCAGCAACAGCGACTTTTGACATTCCCTGCTCCATTTTTGCGGAGACGAAAGACAATGTGCGTTCAAGCTCGGCGTATGCCATACGAGGGTCATCAAAAGTATCCTTAGGCTGGCCCGGAAAGGCAAACCATACAAGAAGGCAGGCTGCAGCAGCCATAGTTGAAATCACAGCGGAAAGCATCACCGTCCTCGGCGACGGGCGTTTCTCCTTGCGTAAATCCTCATCAGCCGCAGCCGACAGTAGCCCGTTCCCGATTTTCTCTTCAAATCCGCGCGGGACTGCCACACGGCTGTCCTCAGAGACACGCTCCAGCTCTTCCCAACTCATTTTTTCTATGTCATCAATACGTTTCATACTATCAAAAATTTTTACATTTTTTCAATCTGCTCCTTGCCTGGCTCAGCAAGACCCTGACATTCAAAGTGCTTTTACCAGTCTTTGCCGCTATCTCCTCATTCGACAGTCCGTCAAAGGCCTTCATTCCAAGCACTTTTCTCTGTTCCTCCGGAAGCATTTCGATTGCCTTGCCTAAATTCCGCAGTCTTTCTTTGTCAGACAATTCATTATCAGGGGTTTGGGCCTCAGAAATACTTTCCTGCAGAGGCACTGCGACTGCTTTCGAAGCTTTCCTTATTCTGTCGATACAGAGATTTTTCAGAATGCTTATACAATAGGCCTTTGGGGCTTTCACTTCATCCAGCGCCGCACGTCCGAGCCACAACTTGATGTACAGGTCCTGCACGGCATCCTCAGCATCGGCCTGCGACTCCAGGATGTAATACGCCACTCTGTAAAGTGCCTCATTCAAAGGCATATACGTCCTTATGAATTCCTGCGAAGTCATTTTACTTCCTTGAAGAAGCGGCTGCCAGTTCAGCGATGGCCTCCGACGGAATATTTCCGAAAAGGCAGATCAGGGCACAGTCCTCCGGCACATACAGCACCATATCCTTAAGAGTGCTGCCGTCCTCGCTGACACTTCCGTAAATAAGCATGTCATCATCCTCGTCCTTAGCTTCCATAAGCAGCTCGGACCTGTCGAAAATTGCCTTCAGCCGGGCATTGAACTCATCACGGACCGTCAGCTTGACATCTTCGTAATCCACTATTGCAATGCCTTTTACGCCCTTCACGACGCTGAGAGCCTTATGCAGCTCCTCGTCATCAGCCTCTTCATCAGTTTTTGCAGCAAGCGAGAGCCCACTGCGCATCAGAGCCGTCCCGAAAGAGCCGAGACGTATCATTTCAAAGCCGCTTTGGGATTTGTATTCACTCAGAAGGGAATAAATATCACTTTTCAATTTGCCCTGTTTTACGCTATCCTGCGATTTTCCGCTACGTCCGGCACAGCCCGTGAAAGTCAGAGCCGCCAATAAAATTGCAAATAAAATCCTTTTCATTTTCATTGTTTTTTTTGTTTCCTTAATTTTTTACTTGTGCACAGGAATCTGATTCCGACCTTATAGACGGAAAAACATGTAAAACGTTAAGAAAAATTTTGTCATTTTTGCTCCTTTGTACGTAGCAAAGCAGAAATGACAGACACTCTGTTCCGGATAGGATCTACAGAGTAATCGGCCTGGTCTTGAGGTAGAGCCAGTCGCGGACTACGGGAGCGAGGTAAGGTTTCAATTTGTTGTAGACCTTGTCGTTGTAAGCGTTGAGCCATTCGATTTCGGCCTCGCCAAGGAGTTCCGGGACAATGGCGGAAGTGTCTATGTGACAGCAGGTAAGCGTCTCGAAACCGAGCCAGCGGCCAAATTCGCTGCTGCCCGTTTCCACGCAAAGTATAATATTCTCGTGACGTATGCCATGCTTGCCCTCACGGTAAAGTGCAGGTTCATCGGAAGTAACCATGCCGGGAACCATAGGCTGCGGATTGAAGTTCTGGCGGATAGATTGCGGACCTTCATGCACGCAAAGCCAGAAACCTATGCCGTGACCTGTGCCGTGACCGAAATTGCGTTTCGCCTGCCACAGCGGAGCACGGGCAAGAGCGTCAATCTGACATCCGGCAGTCCCCTCAGGGAAAATTGCCATAGCCAGATCAATCATGCCCTTGAGCACCAAAGTATAATCTTCCATTTCAAGTTCGGAGCATTTACCCATAGGCACAGTACGCGTTATATCAGTCGTACCGGTCAGATATTGTCCGCCGCTGTCCGACAGATACAGGCCGCGACGCGACAGCTGTGCTGAACCTGACTTGGGCGTGCTGTAATGAGGCAGGGCCGCATTTGCCCCGTAGGCCGAAATGTTCTCGAAACTGTTGCCCCTGTAGCCCGGAATCTTCGAACGGAATTCCGTCAATTTCAGCGAAGCCTGCCACTCGTTCACCTCACGACCGCTATTCAATTCATTTTCAAGCCAATAGATAAAAGATTCCACCGCGGCACCGTCCTCGACAAAGGTCTGGCGCAGCGAAGCTATCTCCGTTTCACATTTGATGGCTTTCTGCAAGATTATCGGAGAGGTTCCGCTGATGATGTCACAACCTCCAAGAAGAGAATAAATGTGATAATTCAACGTTGCAGGGTCGACAAAAATGCGCCCCGGAGCGGAAAAAGCATAATCTATATTGCTGTAATAATCTATTTTGACCCCATCCTGCTCCAATTCATAGAAACTGTCGGCCGTATCCGCAGGTACATCATCTTCAAAATCCTTCATCACGTACCACGCCACCTCGTCCCGACTGACGGTCAGATATGAAATTACCAGCGGATTATATTCTATATCCGAACCTCTGACATTCAGCAGCCATGCAATTTCATCCAGAGAAGAAAGCAGCATGATATCTATTTTATGCACCTCCATCCATTCCCTGAGCCACCCGATTTTCTCACGGCGCGGGATGCCGCCGAAGCTTTCAACATCCTGAGTGACAATAGGCTTAAACGGTATTTTAGGGCGGTCAGGCCACAATTCGGAAATAAAATCCGGGCAATCCTCAATCAAAGCCGCATCTCCAAGAGCCGCACGCAGGGACCCGACGAAATCCACAGTCTGACAGGTTCCGTCCACGGCTACCGAGCGTATGCCCTGAGCGGCCAGCCACTCCGGAATATTCACAGAATCAGGCATACGGGTCTTGTGCAGTTCCACACCTGTCCCCGAAAGTTCCTTTTCCGCCTGGATAAAATAGCGGGAATCCGTCCACAGGCCTGCGTGCGAAGCAGTTATCACCACATCCGCAGCCTCTGAAGAAAAGCCCGTAAGCCAGCGCACCTGTTGCCAATGGGGAGCGATATATTCACTCGCATGCGGGTCAGAAGCCCCCACGACCACTGCATCCCAGCCGCGGGACGCCATCATTTCACGCAGCTGCGTGATTCTGTCTGCGTATCTGTTATTTCCGAAAAACATTGTATAACATTTTTAGTTTTAATCCGCTAATGCACACAAGACCCATTCGTCCGTTCGCCCATTCGCCCATTCGACTTCGCTGCGCTACGCTCAGGGTGACATTACTCCCTTCGGTCGCTCAGGATGACATTCGCTCAGGGTGACAATTGGGCACGATGTAAAGTTAATAAAAAAAGTCGGTCTCCGACGGAACCGACTTAAAATATTGCATTCAGCAAGCTGTTTTATCACTTTACAGAACGTTCACCTGAAGCCAGGCGTTGATTGCAACGGAAGCGAAGATGAGGAAAATCAAAGTCGCGAAAATGTAACCGATGACATTCAAACGTTTCATCCATACGGTGTTGCTCCAGCCGACAGTCTGGAATGCACTCCAGAAACCGTGAGAAAGGTGGAACCACAAAGCGCCGAACCAGATGAGGTAAAGTACAACCATCCACCACTGACCGAAAGTCTCACCGAGCAGAACGTATGGATTCTCAGCCTCAGCACCCATAAATTCCTGGAGCTGCATCGAATCCCAGAAATGAGTGAGGTGGAAGGCAATGAAACCAAGCACGATGATACCGAGGGCAAGCATATTCTTTGAAGCCCAAGACTCGGTCTTTGCCTTGTTTGACACCTCATAACGTTTGTAGCCGCCGCGGGTGTCAATGTTCTTCAAAGTAAGAATGATAGCGTAAATGATGTGGATAATGAATCCGAGTGCAAGCACAGGAACCATAACGGTAACGATAGGAAGGGACATGAAGTCGCAGCCCATCTGGAACAAGCCGTCAGACATACCATACTTTCCTGTAAATGTGTCAATTACAGAGAAAAAGTTAATAGTTCCGTGAAGCAAAAGGAAAACAATAAGGAACAATCCGGAAATACTCATAATGAGTTTCTTGCCGATTGAAGATTTTAGAATTGGATTTGCCATATTTTAAACTGTTATTATTTCAAATTCCTAAAAAGTAATCTTTAATTGTGCAAAGATAATTTCTTTCTTGCAAGTTTCATAATAATTCGATAATTTTGTTTGCTTAAAAAATTGAAAAAATGGGAACATATAAAAGAGTATTGCTCAAATTGAGCGGAGAAAGCCTCGGTGGAAAGGCCGGCAAAGGCATTGACGAGAATTGCCTTGCGGCATACGCCGGGGAGATTGCTACTGCCGTGAAAGGCGGCCTGCAGGTGGGCATAGTCATAGGTGGAGGAAATATTTTCAGAGGCCTGCAGGGAGTTGGCAAGGGTTTCGACCGCGTGAACGGCGACAAAATGGGCATGCTGGCAACCGTCATAAATTCGCTCGGCCTGGCAATGGCTCTCCGTTCGGCAGGCGTTGACGCTGAGGTCTTTACGGCCACCCCTATGGCACCTGTAGCAAGATACTACATGAGAGACGATGCTGTGGCCACAATGGAAAAAGGCGGCGTTGCACTTATCGCAGGAGGTACCGGCAACCCGTACTTCACCACAGACTCAGGTGCAGCCCTCCGTGCTTTGGAAATCGGAGCTGACGCGCTTCTCAAAGGCACACGTGTCGACGGCGTCTACACCGCAGACCCGGAGAAGGACCCTACAGCGACAAAATACGACGAACTCACTTTCTCTGAAGCTATTGAGCACAACCTCAAAGTGATGGACCAGACTGCTTTCGCACTTTGCAAGGAGGGGAATATGCCTATTATCGTGTTCGATATGAACGAAAAAGGCAACCTAACAAAATTGTTGCACGGCGAAAAAACCGGAACTTTAGTTCACGTTTAGTCCGGTAATTTCACCCCGAATTGCATTGTTTCCAGGCTTGGATGCAAAGACAGCAGACAAACTGAATTTCACACAAAAATCTGAATATTAACTAATAAAACTAAAATATTATGACAGACGGCAAAATAATCCTCGATGGCGCAAAGGAAAAAATGGAAGGTGCTGTGCTATTCTTGGAAGAAGACCTCAAATCTTACCGCGCAGGTAAGGCAAATCCTCTTGTTTTCAACAATATTACCGTTGACTACTATGGTACACCTACCCCTATCCCTCAGGTTGCGTCAGTGACTACCCCTGATGCCCGCACACTTGCTATCCAGCCATGGGAGAAAAAAATGATTCCGGTGATCGAGAAAGCAATCATCGATTCAAACATCGGCCTCACTCCGCAGAACAACGGCGAGACTATCCGCTGTACAGTTCCGCCGCTTACTGAAGAGCGTCGCAAAGAATTGATCAAGAAGGCAAAAACTGCCGGAGAAAACGCAAAAGTAGTTGTCCGCAACGCCCGTCGCGATGCCATTGACGCCCTCAAGAAGGCTCAGAAAGAAGGTATGCCGGAGGATGTCGAGAAAGATTTCGAGAATGAGGCGCAGAAGGCTACTGACAATTTTGTAAAGAAGGTTGATGAGCTTGTATCTGCCAAGGAGAAAGAAATAATGACGGTGTAATTTTCGTGATAACGGTCCATCTACTGCGTTGTTTTCGACCTTCGGCCTCGGTCATTTACAAAAGTAAACTCCCTCAACCTCAGTCTTCAACGCCTTGTATCTGAACCGTTCTGACGAAAATCAGATTAACTCTGTGATAATCGAATCGGAAATGAAAAAGTGCTTTTCGGGAATGCGGAAGGCACTTTTTTTATTGGCAGCACCGTTTGAAGCCTGCTTCGGAAGAGCTCCGTCACACACAATTTCCTCCAAGAGGCCATGAGACAACAGTCTGTCAAGCACGGAAGCATCACAATGAGAACGCAGGTACTCTGAGGCAATTCCCTTAGAAGTACGCAGTGCGAGCATGATTTTCTCCTCATTCAATTCATTGGCCGTCAGGGTCTCCCGGCCGCGGACAGAGTCAAAAACTGCTGTCTTTGAAGCATTTATATAGGCCTTGATGTCGGCATTGTTCCAGCGCCTGAGCGCACGGTCTTCCCCGTCGCGCAAAAAAGAATGCGCAGCAGGTCCCAGGCCAAGATACGGCACATGCGACCAATATGCACTGTTATGCACAGCCTCATAACCATGCCGGGCGAAATTCGATATTTCATAATGATTATATCCCGCAGCTGCAACTTCCTCACACAGAATGTCATACTGCCTGCTGCACTCTTCCTGGCCGGCCTCGACAAACTTGCCTTTCGCGACCATTTCAGCCAAAGCACTCCCCGGTTCTATGGACAGCTGATAAGCGGAAATATGCTTCGGTGCCAAGGCCACGGACTGTCTGATGGTATCCCGCCAAAGAGCCTCCGACAGTTGTGGAAGCCCGAAAATCAAATCTATGCTGATATTTTCCACAGCGGCCTGCTGTAGAATTTCATAAGCCTGTTTTGCTTTGGCGGCATTGTGGCGTCGGTTCATAAAACCTAAAATCCCGTCATCGAAACTCTGGACGCCCATGCTGATACGGTTCACGCCCAAAGCCATCAGACCGCGCACATACTCCGCCCCCTTTTCAATAAGATCCTCAGGATTGACCTCCACCGTAAATTCCTCAAAATCAAGTTCGGACACTCCTGCCACACGACGCAGTTCCGCCAGGATTTTTTCAATAAATTCCAAAGGCATGAGCGACGGGGTTCCGCCACCTATATACAGCGTCTTCGGCGACACTCCCCCGGCAGTCCCGCACTTACCGGCCACAGGCAGTTTTCCATCGGCCGCCCCGCACAATTGCTCTCCCACAAGTTCTCCGCACGCCCGGATTTCCGCACAAAGCGCTTCGGTATATGCCTTCAATAAATAATCCTGCCGAAGCCCGCCGTCACCGCGGCAGCCTCCGGCAAGTTCAGAATAAAAATCGCAGTAAGTACAGAAACTTCTGCAGAACGGCACATGAATATAAATCATCAGCCGGACCTTATCTCAGAAGCAATTCCGTAGTGCCGAGCATAGCCTGATCCGTGTATGCCTCCACAGTGTAGACACCTTTCACATACTCTGGAATATCGTTGAGATAAATGCCGAGCTCAAGTTCCCTGCCCTCATAATCCACTTCACGGGAAGCGGAGCAGAGCATGGTCTCACCATCGTAAGTGAACGAACGCTGCACGGAATTGGTAAGCAGGGCACCTTCCGGATCCGTCACTCTGATGTAAACCCTTACAGGTCCTTTCGGAGCAAGGTCATTTTCAAGCAGGCTGAGCGTCGTAAGCAGACGTACCACCCTGCTACTGCGGTCGGTCACCTTGTCGGAACGGTTGTAAGCCTCAATCCTCAGACCGCGGGCCTTGATTACCGAGCCCGAAGCCACCTGGCCTGTCAGTTCCTCGACAGTACGGTTCAGCTCCTCTGAAATCCTGCGGCTTTCCGCGGCATCCCTGCGCGCTGCCGTAGCTTCCGCAGTCAGCCTTTTGTTGACATCATTCAGGGAGTCAATCTGCACAATGTAATTCCTCATAATGCTGCGCAGAGTCCCCAGTTCCCTCTCGTACTGACGCATCTTGCTGCGGTTGGTAGCCTCAGTCTTCTGGATTCTCTCAATCAGCTGGCTGACCTCCTCGCGGGACGAATCAAGCTGGGAGTTAATGCTATCATAATCAGAAGAAAGATTTGCATAATCGTTCTGCAAATCAATCATTTGGGCTGTCAGTTCCTCCTTCTCGAGCGTCAAATCCTTCACGAGCGAAGACTTCTGCCACCAAATATACGCCAATGCTCCGGCCAGCACCACTGCCACGGCAATCATCGCATACATCACATTTTTCAAACTTTTTTCTTCCATAATCCCTCAAAAAATTACTTTTCAACAAATATAGTGATTTTCTGAGAAAATCATGCCATATTCCGCTATTTCAAATATTTGTCGCAATAATCGAGATAGCAGGAAATATCGTATGGCGTAATATCGTGTTTTCCTGAGCGCAGATGATAGCCTACATCATTATGGACAGGTTCGTGAACCGCCGGCATTTCCGGGGAATCCAAGCCGCGCATACCGTACAGACGGTAAACCTCACCGGCATAATACGCAGACAGATACTCCCCTTTAGGATCACACCATCTGTCATTGTCGGCACTTGCCACATACAAATGGCGAGGGGCTATGCACGCCAGAAGCTGATGCTGGTCAAAAGGCAGAGCCTCTTCATTTGCCGCATATTGTCTGAATGCAGGACAGAACCAGTATCCAAGATACGAGGTAATCCACGCGAGGTTTTCACCATAGACGCGTTTTGACAGAGCCGCACCTCCGCAGCCCGAATCGTTGTATATGACAACCTTGAAGCGTTCATCCTGCGCTCCTGCCCATAGGGCGACCTTTCCCTGACGGGAATGCCCCATTACCACCATTCTTCCGCTGTCTATCCGCTCATCGGCTTCCAGATAATCCGCAATCCGGCTCAATCCCCATGCCCATACTCCTATGGCACCCCATTCGTTGCAGTCCTGCATTCTCTTATGGAAACCGGGGAAAAGAGCTGCGACTCCATGCTCCCTCAGATCCTCCCTGTCAGGACAAATGTCGTGATAGCACATGGTCGCAACGGCATAGCCTCTATCCAGGAACAGTTCCAGGGGCCACATTTCCTTCTGGCTTGCCCTTTCCCATGCAGGGTCGCCAAAAGGCTTCAGCAGACCCAGCTTCTCTGATTTACAAAGCCGCGTATCATCACACAGCGAGTGGTTTCCATTATAGTTGTAGGACACGAATACCGGAAGCCTGCCCTTAAAAGCATTTGGAGTTATGAGAAGCAGAACGGCTTCGACAGTCTTTTCTCCGTTGGAAAAACTGAAAAGTACCTGCTTGAATGTAGCTTTACCGTCCAGTGCGTCATCATGTCCGGACAAAACCGTCCACTTTGTGTCAATCCTATACGAGGGAGTAAGCCCATACATTTGTTCTCCGAATATCCGGAGTATTTCGGGACGGCGGATTGTCTCCCAATCCCGGACCGTGCAAATTTTTCTTCCGGAACTGTCAACCAGTATTTCAGGAAGTTCATACTGAGGTACTTTGCTCTCATCGTAATTAATACGATTGCCGGCCTGCGCCGCCGAAACGGTACAGACCAGGCTGTCGAATGCTTCGAACTTGCAGGCAGAGACGGCATATACTATCCTGCGGTCGCGAAAATACACAAAAACAGAAGAGACTGCGTAGTCGTCAGTTCGGAACAGGTCCCGGCTCCGGTAAATATAAGATTTGCTTTCAGCAATTACCACAAAGTCAATCTTTACATCAATGAGGGACTGCCTGCCTATCCTTTCAGAAGCGACTCCATATCATACTGACGGTGATGCGAATACATACCAGCTGCCATCGCGGTCACGACGCTGGATGTACCCTTTGTCAGACATCTGTTTTAATTGTTTTTTGACTGCCCGGCCGACTATTCCTGCCTTTTGTGCCAGGGCTTCGATTGTAATACCAGGATTCTCGCGCATAGCGGCCAGCAATAAGGGCGTGGAACTGGAACGAAATACTATCCTCTCGCCGTCATACCACCAGACGCGCTCAGACGTTTCCCTGGCAAACGCTATATTGTATTTCAGTTCCGTGGCAACCAACTGCTTGAAGTAGCTCAGAAAACTGCCTATATCCCCCAAGGATGCGTGTGCACCCTTAGATGGAGCAGGTCCGATTTTCAGATCAGACTGGTGCAAAGCTTCCAGATAATTGCTTTTCAGCCGGCTCCTGACAACTATCATCGGCCATCCGTGACGGGCAAGTATGTAATTGACCATAAGACGTGCTATTCGTCCGTTGCCGTCTTCAAACGGGTGTATGCGAATATAACGGTAATGAAACAAAGCAGCCAGTTCCACAGGACTGTATTTTCCTGAAGCTTCGGCTTCATTGTACCATGCCACCAGGTCGGACATCAATGCCGGTGTCTCCTCCGGGGACGCATATTCAAAACGGTCTCCATAGCGGGTTATCACACTGTTGGGGCGTGTCTTGTACTGACCGGCATGGATAATATAGCTTGTGTGCCCACCTCCCGGAAGCTCCCGATATACTACATAATCTTCGCGGAGAAGGACCTTGTGCAACTGTCGTATGAAGTTCTGGGACAGAGGTGTATCTTTCATATTCACTGCCTCTTCCATCATTTTCACACAGACCTGGCTGGCTTTCATATCCACATAGTCTTTCAACTCACCTTCGCCGACAACTTTGCCGAAAAGCAAAAGCAATTCTGTCTGGCCATAAGTCAGAGTGTTACCTTCAATATGATTGCTGTTGTAGTTGTATTCGACAGTGAACCTCTGACTGAGCAGATACTGTTTCCGCTCCGACAGAGGAAGCAAGCCCCGCCACTGGTCAAACAATGTCTGTAAATTATCCATAATCGCTAAAATGAACGTTTGAAAGTTCCCTATGGGAACCTTTATATCTGCAAATATACTATATAAATTTAATTTCCTGCATAATTTATTACTATTTTCAATCATTTCCTGCTGTCCCTGGTCTGACGATACATCATAGTATAACCGTACAGCCCCCACGCCTGCCCTCGCGACCATGCAGATTCGTCGCACGCTCCATGATGGGTCTTACGCATGACAACGCTGCGTTACGCACAGACTCATCCCTGAAATTTTCATACAGATACCACAGAGTGCCCGGGAGAAATCCGCTGGTCCACCAATGTGCCGTACTCGTTTCCAGCCTCCCGTCCTTTATGCTTTTGGGCATGCGGTCCGAACCATCTCCAGGTCTTTTCCATAGTCATTTGTTTTTCGCAAAATTAAAGAATGGCCTTTTGCGGAAATAAGAAAAAAATTCATATTAATGTCAAAATAATACGAAACTTGAATAGTCCGAAAGATTTTATATCTTTGTAGGGATAAAATTATTAAGGATATGAAATATATTGTCAGAGCGGTAAAATACTTTTTTTATTTCAGTATTATCTGCGCGGCCATTGTGGGAGCTTTGGTGCTGTGCGGAATGGTGGAAAGCGATATTGATCTGATGTTCAGGGGAGGTTGGAATGCAGTGTGGAAAATACTTGTACTCTTTGCCGTCGTAGGTGCGGTGTACCCTAAAGTCGGATTTATCACGAGGGACGCGGTTACGGAAAATCTGCCCGAGGATTATCTTGAGGGGCTGTCTGAATATATGAGAGACAGGCAGTATGTGCTTGAAAAACATGAGGGCGGCATCACAACCTATCGCCACAAGGGTGTGCTGAACAGGCTCACGAGAATGTTCGAGGACCGCATCACTTTTACGCGTACGGAGTCAGGCTTCGAAGTGGAGGGCCTGCGCAAGGATGTCATCCGCATCTGCATGGGTCTGGAAAGCAGATACCGCCGGGTGGATGATCCTACTAATGAATAACTCTATAAATGCACAAGATCCCTCGACTACGCTCGGGATGACAGAAGGGCTCGGAATGACAAGGCTACGCTTCGCTCGGGATGACAGTAATGGTCGAAATGACAAACTTTCTGTTGCTACGAATGGAGGTAGTGCCTGCAATGACAAACGGTATGGCAACAGGACGACAGGCTGTGACTTAGCCCGAAGCCGAAGTAATGCAGCAGATTAGTCATTATCACAAGCCGAATCAATTTGCTTGCGGGCAGCATCCAAGGCCTGATAGAAATCCTCCCCGAAATAACGTTCGATAGGTTCACGCAGGAATTCGTAAACACGGGTCCCCATGGCTTTGCCGCGTGCGAAAGCGTCTTTGCAGATGTCCCAGCGATGAAGATTGAGAGCACGCATTCCGTTTCTGAGGGTGGAAATGCGGATAGGATAGAGCCAGCAGGAAATCGGTTTTCGGAAATCCCCCTCGCCGTCAAGCCAGCGTTTCTCCATAGTACATAGACAGTTGCCGTCCTTGTCAAAGCAACAGTAGGCACATTCCTCGCCGCCTGGTACCAAAGGTGTGACCAAGTCACCGTCGATATCCACTTCGAAAAAGCCCTTAGCCTCAACTGCAGCACGCCCCGCATCCGACATCAGAGGTGAAAATATATGATAATTCTTCTCTATAGCCTCAAGTTCGCATTCCTCCAGAGGCGCACCGCTGTCCCCGATGACACAACAGCAGCCCTTGCATTTCCCATAATCACAGGCAAAACATTCGGTCAGAATTTCCGAAGAGACGAGACAATCGTCTATTTCAAATATAGCGTGACAATCCATTTTATTTTTTATTTACAATATATTCCACTTTTGTACCTTCATCCAGAGCTTTCAGGATACCCATAACCCTGTCCACAGTCACCGCATCAGTCTTTTTCTGACATTCACTCACGAAATCCTTGCCGTCCACATAGCGGGTAACTATGGATTTGCAGATATAGCCTGGATCGGAAAGCATGATGCCGAACCAGTTTTTGACAAAAGCCTTGACGCTTGCAAGCTCATTATCAGACACTTTCGACGACACAAGGTGCGAAAGGCTCTCGCGTAGAATTCCCAAAGCCGCAAGCGAACCGCTTTGGGTGGTGTACGAAGCGAAACCGTCCGGATTGGATTCACTCATCCTGATCATCACGGACATTCTCTCACTCGGATAAATGCTGCAGTCGTAATCCATACTGATGTACATTCCCGTATCCACAAGCGCTTCAGACAAATCCTGATACAGAATGTTCGCAGCCACCATTGCAGCCACCACATTGTCTGCCGTCAAAGTCAGAGGAGCGGACATCATGAAATCGATGCTATTCACCTCGCCGTCAACAGTATAAGTCATCCAGCCGGATGGAGTAGTGTAACGGGCCACAGGTCTTGCAAACGCCCTGTCTGCCGTTTTGAAATGCCCGATGACAGGCATGAGCTGTTTTTTCACAATTTCAGGCTTTTCATCTGTCACAATAACGAGCACTCCGTCATTTATTTTGGAGAAAGCCGACTTATAGAAAGTCTCGGCCCTGCCGGCAAAATCCATCGAAAGCACTCCCGCTTTCTTAAAGCGTGTATATTGATATTCAGGACATAAGAGACTGTCTATTTTTTCGTTTACATTTTCTTCCTTGACAGACAGAAGCGCCATTTCATTCTCCATATAACGCTTAAAAGCCTCTGAATCAGCCGCCCCCTCATTTGTCACCGCAAGCAGCGAACGCAAAAGCAAAGGCAATTTTTCAGTCGGTGCATCTCCGTAAACTGCCATAGAGCTTTGGTTCACTTCACTTTGCACATTGATGGCATTCTTCGCAAACATACTCTGCACAGCCATAGAAGAAAAACCGGCGATACTGCGGGTTCCCAAATAATCGGCAAGGAATGCTCCCTCGCCGTATTTCAGGTCTGAAACATTGCACATACCGCTGTTCAGAGCCAAAGAGAAATAGGTCTTTCCGGAAGTCGGCATCTGCTTGTAAATCACCCTGACGCCGTTCGCAAACACCCAAATCCGTCCGTCGGTCATAGGCTCCGGTCTATCGGCTTTGATTTTCACTTTGACATTGTCAGGCAGCCCAGGGAAATGCAGTACCTCTGCAGTCTGATTCTCCGACGCCTCGACTTTCTTGTTCCATCCCGCCTCAAAAGCCTGCTTCAATTCATCGGCACTAAGCTTAGTCGTTGCGCTAAGTGTCATATTCTGAGTTACTTCCACAAGAGCCGAAGTAATTACGCTGAAAAATTCCAACTCACGCTCGTCAGGAACATCCCTGCTCATGTAGAAATCATAGCGGGCAGAAGGCGAGATTATCGGAGCACCATAGAGATACGAAGCCAGGCACCTCTCCACATAGCCGTCATTAGCCTTGAACGGCGCCTTCGCCTGAAGCAATACCTCATCCAGATAACGGTTGCGGGCAAGCAGGAATTCATCCATCGGGATTTTCTTGTCAGCGGCCTCTCTCAGGATGGAAGCCAAATATTCGACAGCCTCTTTCTCCCTGCCGGAACGAAGCCTGAGCGAGATTTCGAAAAGCTCGTCCTTGTCAGTGTCGGCACTTGCCACATGACGGAACGATGCAGCATAGCCATGATGCAAAAGCCTATTTGTCAGCACATTGCCCAATTCCTCCACATACATGTTATATATTGCCGGCTGGATGGTATTCAGATATTCATCAGGAAATCTCGGTGCAAGATAACTTACCCTGACCGTCGACACAGCCGGATTTCCGTTGTCTTCAGCCAGATATTTTGCCGCCCCGGCAGCCTTGAATCCATATTTTGGCTTCACTTCCTTCAATGTGTCAGCCGGGGTCATCATAGTCATTATATTCAATTTCTTCACGACCTCATCAGCCTTTACATCTCCGGAAATGATAATGCAATTGTTTGCAGGATAATAATTTGACTTCAAAAATTCGTCATCGCATACATTTCGTCTTTCAATGATGTCGCACAGCAGGAAAAGCACGGAATCCACAACTTCCTCACTTGACACACGCATATTCTTGAAATTGAACACAGTAGCTATGTCACTCACTTTTACAAAACCGTCCTTGTATGGAGTCACACCATAGCTGCGGAGAAATTCCTGCGGACTCCGTTTCCCGAAATGAGGAGTATTCGCCAACGCCCCCCTCGCCAATGCAACGGCTTTCCCCTTTTCTGCATCTGCTTCCATAGCTGTACCGACCTTCTGGGCCAAAGCGAAATTCGCGAAACCCTTGGTGGACGGATTATGCACAATCCGGTATCTGGTACCATTTTTGAGTGTTCCCGTCTTGACGGCAGGATCGGCAGGCAGGGTCGGAAGTTCCTGAGCCTGAGAAAAAATGCCCATTATAAGGCCGAAAAAGATAAAAAATATAGTTTGACGTTTCATAAGAGCATATTTGTGATTTGAAGTGCAAAATTAAAATAAAATTTTTATTAAATTTGCAGGATGTCGCCTTTAGTATAAATTTTAGGCCCATCCGATAAGAAATGTTAATTATAAAAAAAATAAAGACAATGAAGAAAGTAATTCTACTTATTGCAGCAATTGCAATGTCAGCTGTTTATGTTTCAGCGCAGGATTTGGAAACTGTTACCGCAAACTACAACGGAGCCGCCGAGGCTCTCACAACCGGAGACAAGGCCCTTGCATTGGAATATTTTCAGGCAGCCCTCAAAGGCGCTGAAGGATTGACCGAGGAGCAGCTCGGTGAGGACGGTGCAACAATTGTAAGCACCTGCAAAGACAGAATTCCTCAGATTATGCTCTCCATCGCCAAAGACAACATCAAAGAAAAGGCATACGATGAAGCGCTCGTAAAACTTCAGGAGACAGTTGAATCCGCAAAACTTTACGGCATTGCGGAAGCTGAAAAAGATGCAACCGAGCTGATTCCTCAGGTGTATATGCAGAAAGGCAACACCCTTCTCAGCGCAAAGGACGTCAACGGAGCAGTTGCAGCATTCCAGCAGGTTGTCGCACTCGACCCTGAGAACGGTATGGCTTATCTCATGATGGGTAGGGCTTATGCCGCTACAGGCAATGTGGAAGAAGCTGAGCCTGCTTTCCTCAAAGCCGCTGAATTCGGCAAAGAGAAAGACGCCTACAAACAGCTTTCAACTGTTTATCTGAAGAAAGCCCAGAGCGCTCTGAAGGCCAAAAACTTCACTCAGGCCGTTGAATTCGCCGAGAAATCAAACAGCTATGTGGAGAGCGCGAATGCCTACAAGATTGCAGGTAACGCAGCCTCACAGGCAAAACAGAACGCAAAGGCAATAGAGTATCTCAAGAAATATCTCGAACTTTCACCGAATGCAAAAGACGCAGTCCAGATGAAATACACCATCGCAGCGACTGCTCAGACTATGGGCAACAAAGAGGTTGCAAAAGAATATTACAATATGATTCTTTCTGACCCTAAGTTCGGCCCTACAGCCAAACAGATGCTTGAGACTCTCTAAGAGTGCCCAACGCATTACTTATGGAAACATTGGAATTACTCGCTCCGGCGAAAGATTATAACATCGGCATTGCAGCCATCGACTGCGGTGCCGATGCCGTCTATATTGCCGCCGAACATTTCGGAGCAAGGCAGGCCGCAGGCAATTCACTGCAGGACATAGCCCTGCTCTGTGATTATGCGCACCGCTATGGAGCGAAGATTTTCCTCACTCTCAACACAATACTTTTCGACAGCGAACTGTCCGCAGCCGGAGAACTGATGATGGCAGCACAGGATGCCGGTGTCGACGCAATTATTGTCCAGGACCTTGCGGTGCTTGAATTGGCTCGGCAGCTTCCGGACTTCCATCTTCCGCTGCACGCTTCGACACAATGCGCGATACGCACAGCGGAGCAGGCTGAATTTCTGGAATCGCTCGGATTCTCGCGACTGATTTTAGAGCGGCAGCTGTCTCTGGATGATATCCGTGCCATTCGTGCCGCCGTAAGCTGCGAGCTGGAGTTTTTCGTGCACGGAGCCCTCTGCGTGTGCTACAGCGGCAACTGCTATCTGTCGTCCTATCTGACAGGGCGCAGTGCCAACAGGGGCGAATGTGCCCAGCCGTGCCGCTCACGCTATGATCTTATTGACGAAGACAGCGGCAAAGTGCTGCTGCA
This sequence comes from Candidatus Cryptobacteroides sp., assembly GCA_051870215.1. GTDB lineage: Bacteria > Bacteroidota > Bacteroidia > Bacteroidales > UBA932 > Cryptobacteroides. Next base: position 100,558 of record JBJEBQ010000053.1, read on the forward strand.
CGACAAGGCTCTGCTATCACTCAAGGACTATAATTTGAAGCATAGGCTTTCAGAATTGGCCGCCGCCGGTATTTCTTCATTCAAAATCGAGGGCAGGCTCAAAAACGAGTCTTACGTCAAAAACGTCGTCAGAGACTACTCTACAGCACTCGAGCAGCTTTGTTCGGGCGGAGAATACCGGAGAAGCTCTTTCGGAGTTGTCAGCGGAGGATTCACTCCGGACACGGACAAGACTTTCAACCGGAGTTATACGGAACTGTTCATCGACGGCAGACGCGGACAGTGGGCCGCAATGGACGCGGCGAAGTCTATGGGCGAATACATAGGCAGAATACGCTCGGTGGACAGACGCGGCAACTTTCTGGAGATCACCGTGGATACCACGCAGAGCAATTATTCCGACAGCATTAAGCCCGGCTTGGCAAAGAGCAATGGAACCAGGCCGGACAAGGGCGTCAGACTGAACAACGGTGACGGCTTCGCCTTTATCGCAAAGGACGGAAGCGTGGCAGGCTTCAGAGCCGATGTCTGCTCAGGCAATCGCATTATTTGCCAAGCAGAGCGCACAGCCTCAGGCCAGCCCCAATCATGGCGGACAATTTCAGGAATTAAGGCCGGTCTTGCATTGTACCGCAATCTCAACGTGGCATTTGAGAAGGAATTGGCCGCCAAACCCTGCAAACGTCTTCTGCGTGCGGACGTCGGACTGAATTTTGTCTGCAAAGATGCAGCACCACAGCATATTCCGGACACAAACTCCGCAGCATCACTTTCTCCTGCCACTGATACAGCTGCAGTTTTCCATTGGATCGTGGAAGTGAATGCTGTAGCTGAAGACGGACGCACAGTACATCTCGGTTTTGATTTCGACACAGAGCAGGCCGCCAACACTGAACGAATGGAACAACTGCTTGAAAGCCAGCTCAACAAAACTGCAGGCTCATTCATTTTCACTTACAGGCCAGCCACCGGAACAATCACTATAGAAAGTCCGGCACACAATCTTTGCGCTGGAACAAGCGCTGAAGTCAGTTCGGCACACATCACCGGCACTGACAACCCGGACTCAGCCCGCAGAACAGGCGACGGAGTCACTGCACTGCCGCTGTTAAAGGCCTCAGACATCAATATGATACGCCGCAGTCTCGCAGAAGCCCTGGAGTCCATTCCTACCAACGGCATTCCGCTGCTGAACCGAACCCAGGAACGTCTCGGTGCAGTAAAATCAGCTACAGCTACGACTTCACCGAGCGTTTTCAGCGCCAAGGAGAGTGCTGCCACTACCGCAAATACATTTCTCCCGGACAGTTCCTACCGCGCAAACATTGCCAACCACTTGGCGGAAAGCACCTACCGCAAAGCCGGAGCTGCTGCCGTAGAACAGGCATACGAACTTGGAGGCAGACGCGGAGCGGAACTCATGCGTACTAAATACTGCATACGCTACGAGCTCGGTCTCTGCCCGAAATACCAGAACGGGAAGCCCCCGAAACATCTTGCACTCATCAACAACGGCGTCAGACTCCGCCTGAATTTCGACTGCGGACATTGCGAAATGACAGTTTCGGAGTAAGCCCTTTCATAATAGCCTCAGAATGCTCCCAACAGCTTATTTATGAGTAATTGTTTTTTTATAACTTAAGAGATTGAAATCAAACACAATTATTTCAGCAATTTTCTACCGTTGTCGCCACTTTCCAATACGGTCATCTGATGAATGGCTATTTGATTCAGCTTGACAAGTCGCTCACTCTGCGTTATCCCCTGCTCGATGAAAACCGCATTGAGGTTTTCCATATTCGACAGGCAGATAAGTT
>JBJEBQ010000054.1:0-7729 GCA_051870215.1 Candidatus Cryptobacteroides sp.
CCTCTGACTGATGCTATCCTCGACAGAATCATATATGACTCATACAAGATAAACATTGAGAGTCTTGACCCAACAAAAGAAATCTCTATGAGAGAGGTCTATGGTCTTAAGCAGAGCGATAGCGAATAAAATCTATGTTATTATTGCGGTACCCCATCTCTGGAACGCCGGTACCCGGCGTTCTGGAATGGCGGTTTCACCGCACAGGAATATTCACGGTATGATGAATGGTGTTTGAAGGGGTTGAGATGGAATATGATAATGAATGTAAAAGTTGGAACAGGCAAAAATGAAAAACTGGTTGAAATTGATACTGACAGAGCATATAGTGGATTCCCTCCTGAAAGGATTAATATTTTATGGGAAAAATAAAAACATTTAGCGGTTATAGGACTTATCGAGTTGATTTGGTGTTAGATTAATCACAATGCTTTAGAAGAAGTCCTGTAGCTTTCCTAATGGATAATGATATAAGTGAGAAGAAAATCCATGTCGGCGACATCGTCCGGCATTTCAAGCGTGAATATGTCTCGCCGGAGTCTTCGGAGTATCTGTACCGTGTGATTGCTTTTGCACGGCATACGGAGACTGATGAGGCGCTGGTCATCTATCAGGCGATGTATCCGCCGTTTAAAACGTGCGCGCGGCCGTATGAGATGTTCATGAGCAGGGTGGATCGTGAGAAGTATCCGGATGCTGCGCAGGAATACCGGTTCGAGGTGGTCAGGAGCGCGGACGAGTTTGAGGAGCGTTAGGTATGAGGGTAAAGAAATACACATCTCAGCCTGGGCTGCTTGGTGTGACTTTGTATTTCGATGTGCATGGCAGCAAGGTCGGTGAGGGGAGGCCGGGCGGTCTGCTTGAGAGGATCGACTACTACGATGTGCACGGCAGCAGGAAGGGTCACAGCGAGGTGGACGTTCTTGGCCAGAGGATTTATTACGACAGCCGCGGGCAGAAGATTGGTAGAAGCGCCATCGGGCTGATGGGCACGGTGCAGTACTACGACAACCAAGGCAGGCTGGCAGGAGAGAGCGAACCGACTCTTCTGGGCGGCACTACGTATTATGAGGTGAAATAATGCTTGTTTGCCATGGCGGGTGGCTGATATAATTACTGCAAATTTTTGGTATGCAGAACCTGGGTAACGTACAGGGGGATATAAGAAATGAAAGTAATAAAGAAACTGCTGACGGTGTTTCTTGCGTGCAGCATGTGTCTTGGAAGTGCTGCTTCGGTGATGGCCGATGACGGAAGTGCCGGTGCGGGTGAATCGCGGAGCGGGGAAGCGACAGTGCAGAGTGTCGAGGGGACTGCTGCATCCGGAAGCGACGGCACATTAGTTACGGATCTGCCGGTGGATAAGGATATTCTTATCACGCTCGCGGACGACCGAAACCTCAGATGGAATGCCAACGGTGCGGGACTGACCAACAATGTAATTCATCTTGATACGTATGAAGGAAGCAACTGCAGCTTCAGTCTTTGTCGTGTCAAGGAGAACGGTCACTATACCGATTACTATGGAATAAGATATGAGGGCACGAAGCTTTTTGCCGATATTGACGGCAAGAGCACGAAAGATGGAGCTTTTCTGCATCTGTATACGCCGCTTGAGTCGGAGCTGGCGGACAACCCTCACAGACAGTTCGCTTTCTACCTCGTGAAAACTGACGACTATGGCAACAATTATTTTTACATAAAGAACAGAAAAAGCGGCCTGTGGATGGGCTATGAGGACAAGAACAAGAGCGGCGGAGCTGATCCGGAGGAGAAGATATGCCAGACCACCGCAGATAAGCGTAAGCTGTGGATCATTACCAACGGCGTTGTTCCGAAGCAGGGCGGTGAGGCAGAGGATCTTGTTGAGTTCAAGGAAGGAAGCACGACCGATAAAGAGGGAGGAGTATTCGTCTCCCTGTTTAAGAAAGATACCATTGAAAGCGTTACCAGCAATGGAGATATGGCGGTCAAAGGCACCAACCTGCATTTCTACAGAATGGGAACCAACAGCAAAATGCTCCTGAAATGGGACAACCAGCATTCTGCCTACGAGATTCTTTATTATACCGACGGTGAGAACTACCGCGATGCCGTGTGGGATCTTGAAAACGAGGGTGCTCAGCAGAATGCGGACGTTCATCTCTGGGACCGGGAGTCCAAAACAGCGAACAAAAACACCAGCCAGCTATGGAGATTCTACAGGCAGGAGGACGGAAGCTACCTGATACAGAATGCCCGAACCGGCAAGTACATCGCTTATCAGTATGACAAGGACGATGAAGGAAAGGATCTTGTAAGCTCAGGAACCCTGAAGCAGCTCGACAGAGGAGAGGGAACCTTCGGAGATGATGTAAGGAAGCTTGCATATTTTACGATAGACAGATTTGCCGGCGAGGATAATCCGGTCAACTTCAATTACTCTGAAGACTGGATGGCAGGCATCCCTGATGATGCTCTGGTCTCATCCATTAACATTCCGGGAACACACGACACCGGAACGGCATCGGTTAATTTTGACGCATCCGGACAGGCGTCGCTTTCTTCGTGTCAGAAGTATTACTACGGAGAGCAGCTCAACGTCGGTGCCCGAAGCTTTGACGTTCGCTGCGATGCCGGAAGCGACGACCCTTCGCTTGACGAAATAAAGATTGTACACGGAAGCTCTCTTGTTGTGTGCCACGAGCGCGGAACGAACTTCACTTCGCTGACGCTTAAGTCTCTGCTTGATGACAGCATAAGATTCCTTCAGAATCATTCCAGCGAGACAATTATTCTTACAGTTAAGCGTGATGCGGGAAGTGAAATCGGTCTGGCTAAAGCCCTTGGCAAATTCATCGAGAAGAACAAGAAGTATTTCTGGCTCGAGGACACCATCCCAACCATGGGTGAGGCTCGAGGCAAAATAATTCTCTTCAGAAGATACAGTGTCGATTACAATTACAAGGGAGACGGCGTTGAACTGCAGTGGTTCGGTCCGGATTTGACAAGCTGGGATGATCATTCATACAGCGATTACAAGTACGCAATACCTATCTACAATGACGGCAGGAGGTCCGTCTATGTTCAGGACGCGTTCAACGAGGGTTCGAGCAGCAAGCTCGACTTTATCAAGGGAACGCTCAGGCAGACTACCGGTGCGGACAAGTCTCACGAGATTCCGGGCAATGCATGGATATACAATTACACAAGCTGCGCAGGCGGTTTTCCGCTGGGTCTGACACGCGATATCAACCCATGGCTCTACAGCGGTGACGGAAGCAGCTATTTCGACAACAGGCGCGTCGGAATGGTCATGCTGAATTTCATAGACTGTCAGATGTCCAGACTGGTCTACGAGACCAACTTCAACAAGGGCAGCTTCTTTGAACTGAAGTCATCTGCTCCGACTAAGGTCGAATGGCCTTACGGCGAGCCTATCGGAGATTCCAGGATAAGCGGCCAGACGGGCAAAGGAACATGGACTTTCGACAATCCGGAGTATGTCCCTACCTACGAGGACTACAAGTCGGGCAAAAAATTCAAAATGATCTTCACCCCTGATGACACCAAGACTTACCGCACTGTCTCAGCAGAAGTGAAGATAACGGATCTTGTCAGAAGGCCGATTTCAGTAGATATATCCGACAGGTATATGACCTACGGCGAGGAGGTTCCGGAGCTGACATTCAGGGCCGACACTTCTCAGCTTGTCACCGGGGACAGCGTAAGCGATCTTAAGGTGTCCCTTGACATCGACAAGTACTACTCTACAACGGGAAGACTGAGAGCCGGCCAGTACAAGATTAAAGGAACCTCGAACTCCGAGCTTTATGATGTAACCTTTACATCAACGGCAAAATATGACGGAAGTCTTATCGTATATCGCAGTCCTCTTGAGGTAAAGTGGAGCGATACTTCCAACCTTGTATACACTGGCAGTCATGTAAACGTTACTGCTGAGATTAAAGGCGTGCTTGAGGGTGATGACTGCAGCGTATATGTTACAGGCGGCAGAGAGATCGGCCCAAGCTGGAACGGAGACAAGAATACTGCTCCTGAGATCTACATCGCAACGGCACACGTGACGGGTGAGGACCGTCTGAATTATATTTTGCCCGAGGACGATGACGACAAGGAGTATCAGACGAGCAAAAAATACTACATCAGGCGTGACGACCCGGGCGATTTCAGCTTCCCGGTCGGAGCGGTCATGACGTACGGCGAGATGCTGTCGGACGCTGAGCTTGAGCTTGCATCGGGAGACGGCAAATTCGTCTTCGTGAAGGACAGGCTGTCCGGCAAAAACATCGGCGACACAGTTCCCGAGGCGGCGGGCACCTATGAGTACCTGCTCAAGTACATTCCGTCCGACCCCGGAGTAAAGCCTGCCTACAAGGAGCTGAAAGTCATAGTAAAATCCAAGACTGTCAGTCTCGTGTGGCCGGAGAAGACCGAGTACAAATATACCGGAAAGCCTGTAAATATCACCGTAAGAGCCGTGGGCCTTCTCTACGGAGACAAGTGCCGCGTAAAAGTGATTAACGGCTGCAACACAAAGCCGGGCACTTACGTCGCTCAGGTGGTATCGCTTACGAACGACAATTACCGCCTGCCTGAGGATGAGCGGATGCTGAGCATGGAGTATACCATTGTCAAAGCTTCAGATGACGGAGATAACGATGACAGCGACAATGGTGATGACGGAGACAGCGGAGATGACAGCAGCGGCGGTGACAAGGATAACGGCGGCGGCAAAGACAATGGCGGAAGCGGCGGACACAGCGGCGGTGGAAGCGGAAGCAATAATGGCGGCACCGGCGGAAGCACCGGATACTATTCCGGCGCGGACAGCGATTATGTCGACAGCGGCAGTGCTGACGCAGACGGTGATGATTTAGTTCCGCAGGACACCGACAGGAACGAAGGAGCAGATGCTTCGGACATCACGCAGAAGTCCGATTCGGAGGAGAGTCATTTTGCACTTTACGCCGGCGCGCTCTTCATCCTGCTTGCAGCCCTGATTATCTTCATCGTGTACAGAAGACGCCGCAGGGACATGTAATGAGAAGCAGCAGTACTTTGAGCTTAGTAACGTATAGAAATAATGCTGAAGAACTTGTTTGTACAGACTGTACAAACAAGTTCTTTTGATATATAATCCGGTTAAAGGAGATTATGAAGATGAAAGTAACTTCTGAATACAAAATCAGAGAAGATATAGGATTTTTTCTCGAAGCAGATGGAATAAATAAGTTTGAATTGTCAGAGGCAACCGATATCTCGAGAACAACGTTTGATTCAATAGATAGGAAGGGAGTTGCCTCTGATGGAGTCTGTGAAAAACTATATTCATATATATACGAGCGGAATTACCGATTGAATTCAGTTAAGGAAGAACTTATAAAAGAAAGGTATGGAAACGTGTTGTTTCATGGTTCAAAATATGGTCTGTCGGAAGTGACAGTTTTAGGATCCAGAAATAATTGCGATTTTGGAAACGGTTTTTACTTAGGTCAGACTTACCGCCAGGCATTATCGTTTGTATGTGAATATGAAAATGCTTCGGTGTATTCATTCAGATGTTCTTTTGATGGATTAAAAAAGATTGAATTCGACTGTTCGTTGGACTGGATGCTTGCAATTTGTTATTTCAGGGGCACGATTAATGAATACGCAGATAGCAACATAGTTCAAGGAATCGTTAAGAAAATAGAAAATGCAGATATTGTGGTTGCACCAATAGCGGACAATAAGATGTTTTATGTGATGTCGCAATTTGCTGAGGGAGAGATCAATGCGGATGTAGCTCTTCATTCGTTATCTGCATCCGGGTTAGGACTTCAATATATTATAAAAACGGAGAGAGCGTTAAAGAAATGTATCCCGATAGAAAGATACTATCTGTCTGTACCGGAACGGGAGGATTGCAGAAAATCATTGATAGAGAGAGGCTATATGATAGACACAAAGCTTAAACTTGCTAAAAGGGAATTTAAAGAGGGATTGTATATTGAGGAGTTATTAAAATGAAAAAGTTTGATCATGATGGCCTAATACTGGCGGAATATCAGGGAAAATTGTTTGAAAGATCAACGGAATTAAGTTGTTCTACCGCAGTTTTTCTAAGAAGATTTTTGCATTCGGATCATGCTAAAAAGTTAGATACGAATGATGTAGCGTTTCTGACCTTGGATGTAAATGAAGGAATAGATAGTATTAACAACCAATTTGGGGAATCTGATTATGGTAAAGTAAAATACTCAAAAAGCGCAATGTTTTGGATTGGCTATATGTATAGATATCTTTCATATACAAGGGGCGTTTCAACGAAGTTTGTTATGAGGCTTTTTCCTTATAGACAGTTAAATGATGTCTATTACTCATTTCATACCCAGGATCCTGAATGGTGTGTGCATAGTTTATTGGAAATGAATGATCAAAGTGAAGATGTCTTTGATAACAATTTGAGATTGAAGGCAGTGATATATGCTCGGGGTGAGTATTAAAGTAGTTTGCACTAATTGTACAAACAAGTTGACATGCAATTCGGCAAAAAGATGAGATGGGCGATGAAGGTGTGGTTTTCGATGGTGAGAAGCAACGGGCTGTTTATGGAGGCGTTTGATGAGCAGGATTGAGTATGCCAGCTGGAATCCGTGGCATGGATGCACCAAGGTGAGTCCGGGGTGCATGTATTGCTATGTCTACCGCCAGGATGAGCGCTACGGCGACGGTGAGCGTGCAAGGGAGTGCCGCAAAACCGCGAACTTCAGCCTTCCGACACGGAGGCGGCGGGATGGCGACTACAAGGTGGCTCCCGGGTCGATGGTGATGACCTGCTTTACGTCGGATTTTTTGCTCGAGGACGCGGATGAGTGGAGAGATGAGTGCTGGCGGATGATTCGGGAGAGGAGCGACTGCTGGTTCTATTTCTTTACCAAAAGAATCGAGAGGCTTGCAGAATGCCTCCCTGCGGACTGGGGAGATGGCTACGAGAACGTCATAATCGGATGCACCGTCGAGAATCAGGAAATGGCGGAGCGGCGTCTTCCGGTGTTTAAGAGCCTGCCTGTAAGGCACAGGTCAATTATCGTTGCGCCGATGATCGGCCCTGTACGGCTTGTAGAGTACCTTGACGCAAGCATAGACGAGGTCGCGGTCAGCGGTGAGTCGGGGCAGGAGGCCAGAGTGCTCGAATGGGACTGGGTGCTGGATGTGAGGCGCGAGTGCATGGATAAGGATGTGCCGTTTCTTTTCCATCAGACGGGAGCGAATTTCGTGAAGGATGGAAAGCGGTACAGAATACCGAGAAGGCTTCAGCGGTCTCAGGCTAGAAAGGCCGGAATCAATTACCGCATCGGGCCGGGGGAGATACCCGAGACGGTGTCTCTTGAACTGCCGCATGCGAATGCAGCACCAAGACAGATGAGTATATGGGATGAATGAGTATGTGTTGTGTCTTTCTCCGAAATGCATAAATTGCTTGCACTCTACATCTGCGAGACGATAGTGAATCTATCACAATGGCAAGGCTTATTGAAATTTTTGACGGAAAGTGGCATACTTTGTTCAATACGAACGATAGGAATAGAGACGCAACATGTCATGCTAAACTAAAGAAAACAGGCCTTGAGAAATAGGCTCAGGGTGCAAGTTGTAAAGTATAGCCCGAAAGCACGAGGAAAGGAGGGAAGATAGATGAGAAAGAAAATACTCAGCGTGATGCTGACCATCTGCATGGTGCTGA
>JBJEBQ010000055.1:0-100057 GCA_051870215.1 Candidatus Cryptobacteroides sp.
ACATACCGCCGTTTGGGAAGGCTGACATCGCCGGTTTTGGATGACAGGGATGTGATACTTTTCCCTGAAAAGGTCGGAGGCAAATTCGTACTGCTGCACCGTCCCAAGGAGTATATAGGCGCGGAATACTGCGGAGTGGAATTTCCGTCCATCTGGATGAAATTTTCTGATGACCTGTTGGAGTGGGAAAACAAGCCGAGCCACCTGTTGGTTACCGGCCGCAAAGGCACATGGGAGGAGAAAATCGGAGGAAGTACGCCTCCGCTTCTTACGGACAGAGGCTGGCTGATGATTTACCACGGGGTGAGTGACGGCGGACTCTCAAGGTACTGTGCGGGAGCTTTGCTTTTGGACAGGGACAATCCGCTTAAAGTCATAGCAAGAACTCCGGAACCTATTTTGGAGCCCGATATGCCATACGAGAACGAGGGCTTCTATACAGGCTGCGTATTTCCTACGGGAAATGCGGTGGTGGACGGCACTCTGTATGTCTATTACGGGTGCGCGGACAAAAACATAGGTGTGGCGACGTGCAGGCTTGACGACCTGCTTGACCACCTTCTCGAAAACTGCCAATTATACACAATTTAAACAATAACCACATGAGAACAAAAATCTTCTCTTTCTTTCTGGTTCTGACAGCGTTATGCTCATGGACCGGAGTTGCAGAAGCACAGAATGCCAAAGGCATCACCGTCAGCGGTCTTGTTTCGGACCATAGCGGCGCGCCTGTCATAGGTGCTTCCGTAGTAGTTGTCAGTTCAGACAGCTATGCCATTACGGATGAAGAGGGACGCTTTTCCATTTATGGTGTCGCAACGGACGCCACGATAAAGGTAAGCTGCCTCGGGTATGAAGAAACGACTGTCAAAGTGAATGGAAAGTCAGTTCTTGATATTACAATAAATGAATCGGCCGTTTTTCTTGAAGAAGCGGTGGCTATCGGTTACGGCCGTATGAAGAAAAGCGACCTTACGGGTTCTGTGGCATCAGTCAAGACGGAAGACTTCAACACTATTCCTTCGAACTCTATAGAGGGACTGATGCAGGGAAGGGTAGCCGGAGTGTCTGTAATCAGTTCTTCACAGGACCCTGGAGCAAGTTCTACGGTACGTATCCGCGGAAATTCTTCCATCAACGGTTCGAATGCCCCGCTTATTGTAGTGGATGGTTTTCCCTATGGTGATGCAGGAGATCTCAAACAGATAAACCCCCAGGACATAGTGTCCATGGAAGTTCTGAAAGATGCATCCGCATCAGCCATCTACGGTTCACGCGGCGCGAACGGAGTAATCCTGATTACAACCAACAAGGGAGGTAAAAAGGGGCATACATCAATCACAATCAGGCAGCAGACCACCATTTCCGAATTTACATCGGAACTCAATCTATGGAGGGACCCTGTCCTGATGGCGATTGTAACGAACGAATCCATGGTCAACGGCGGGCAGAATCCCCAGTATATCGGTGCGACAAATGCAAACGGAGTATATTATCCTTCCGTTGAAGAACTCATGACCACATGGACTACAAACACGAGATGGGACGACATAGTGCTCAGGGATGTCCCGGTGTCGAACAACACCACGGTGCAGGTCAAGAGTTCCACAGACAGGACCAACTTTCAGATCAACGCGAATTACTACAGGGACAACGGTATCTATATCAAGGACAGCTTTGACAAATTCGGAGGCAATTTCTCGGTAGAACACAAAATCTATGACAATTTCATAGTAAAGGCAAGCGCGAACATAACCCATAACAGGAGAAACAGCAACGGCGGGCTTTCCTATTACAGAAATCCGATTTTCCCGGTATATGACGAAAACGGTGATTACTGGCTATATGGTCCGAAAGACTATTCTCATCCTCTTGCACTTACGGAATTCAGAAAAAACAAGACAAACGGGACGGACGTGATAGCGTACGCCGCCTTGGATTGGAACATCATACCGGAACTGACCCTTACTGCGCAGTTCAACTACAAGCACGGCGAGACTGTAAAGGATGAATTCTATCCCAAAAAATATACTGAAAAGGGCTATCTCAATAATGGCTTCGGTCAAATCAGCAATTGGAAAGATGACAATATTGTAGTGGATGCATACGCCACATACGACAAGAACTTCGCCGGCAAGCACCATTTTACTGCAATGGCGGGTTATTCTTATGAAAAATACCAGTCAAGGTCGTCTTACCTTGCGGGGACTGACTTCGTCAACGAGGCTTTGGGCAATGAGAACCTTGCAGCAGGAAATTCCGAGAAATACCAGATAGGAAACGGCATGCTTGCGAGCGAACTTGTTTCGGCACTGGCGCGTGTCAATTATGTATACGACAACAGATACCTCTTTACGGTGACAGCCCGTGTGGACGGTTCGTCAAAATTCGGCTCCGGCAACAAATGGGCGGCTTTTCCGTCGGGAGCAGTGAGCTGGAATATGCACAATGAGGAGTTCATGAAATCCCAGAATGTGATAAACAACCTCAAAATCAGGGCGTCGTACGGCATTTCAGGAAACCAGGGCATTTCGGCATACCAGACTCTCAGCCGTTATGGCCAGCACAAATACTATTACGACGGTTCCTGGATGACGGCAATAGGGCCGGGATATCAGTCAGGAACTACCGGACAGAACGGTATCTATGCAGTGTGGAGCGGTATCGCCAACAAGAACCTGCGCTGGGAGACTACAAGCCAGTTTGATGTAGGATTTGACATATCATTCTTCAAGAACAGGCTGAACATCACGTTCGACTGGTACAATAAGGTGACATCGGACCTTCTCCGGGAAAGGAATATAGCACCTTCGTCAGGATACGACAAAATGTGGGTCAATGACGGGACAATCCGTAACAGGGGAGTGGAACTCACAATTGACGGAACAATCTATGCCGACAAGGACTGGAAAATAGGGGGAACCCTTGTATTTTCGAAGAACAAAAACAAAGTCATAAGTCTTGGAAATGTTGTGGAGTCGGGTCTTATGACTGATACCCGCACAGGTATGAAATATGAGAATTACGGCAATCAGAGCGAGCAGTTCAGGGCATATACCAACATTCTTGCTGTGGGACAGCCTATGTATGTGTTCTATGGATATAAGTCTGACGGTATAATTCAGACGCTTGCGGAAGGTGTGCAGTCAGGACTGTCGGGAGCTGAGGCCGAACCCGGTGAGTTCAAATACAAGGATATCTATAATGAGGACGGGTTGTCGGTAATTAATGAAAATGACCGCTGCATAATCGGAGATCCAAACCCGGACTGGACAGGTTCGTTTACCTTCGACGTGTCATGGAGAAACCTTGATTTCAGTATTTTCTTCAACGGAGTGTTCGGAAATGACGTGGTCAATACCAAGAGATTCGACCAGCCGAACAATATGCCTTTGAGGTGGACGGCAGACAATCCTACGGACAGATACCCGAGACTCAACTCCAGCAGACAGACCAAATTTTCGGACTGGTGGATTGAGGACGGCTCTTTTGTCAGAATCCAGAACATTTCACTCGGCTATACCATTCCGTTCAGAAAGACGAAGGTTCTCGACAGTATCAGAGTATATGTCAACGCAAGCAACCTCTACACATTTACCAAGTTCAGCGGATATGATCCTGAAGTGAATATGCAGGGCGTGTACAGCGGAGGCTATCCGAGACTCAGAAAGTGGACCTTCGGTGTAGACATAACATTCTAAATCCCAAGACAATGAAAACAAGAAATATAATACCTGCGCTTATATGCGCCTTTACACTTGCGGGCTGCAGCCTTGAGGAATATCCTTACGGTTTCTATTCCGGCTCCAATTTTCCGAGCACGGAGGGCGATGCCGAGTCGTCGGTGCTGTACATCTACGATGCCATCAACTATATCGAATATTCACGTACGATAGTTTTTCTCGGTGACATGAACACCGATGAACTGAATCCCAAGAATGACGCAGCCCAGTCGACACACGACATAGACAAATGGAGAATGTCGAATTTCAGAAGCAACACTGCTTTGGGCAATTTCTTCAAGTATTCATATATCACGGTCAACAGGGCGAATGCCGTCATCAGACAAGTCCCTGAAATGAATATAAAGCAGGAATTCAAGGACAGGTATGTCGGAGAAGCGTATTTCATGAGGGCATACTCCTATTTCAACCTTGCAAAAAATTTCGGACTTGTCCCGATTCACAAGATTCCTGTAGAGACCTTGGCGGACACATACACTGCTCTTCCTGCGAATCTTGACGAACTTTGGGAATTCATCATCAGTGACCTGAGGACAGCCTGCGGACTGCTTGACTATTACGCTGTGCCTGAAACGGGACGTGCAGATCTGGCGGCGGCCCAGGGACTTCTCGCGAAAGTGTATCTTTATATAGCTTCTGCGAAGCACTACGGTGTACCGCAATATACCGACATGAAATTCGATGTGGACGAATATTACGGATATGCCAAGGAATACGCCGGATATGTGGTGGACAATGCACTGCAGGCCACTTATGGCTTTGAAGAGAACCTTCTTGACATCTATGATGTGGACAAGCCTGCAGGTCCGGAGCACATTTTTATCATGTCGATGGACAGGAGCGGAAAGTCTGAAGGCCAGTATTCCAAGATTTCAAAGATGTATATTCCTTATTTGGGAGGTAATTTCTATATAAGAAACGAAGATGACGGAGCCACTTTGCTGCATACCCACGACGGCTGGGGTGAATATCAGACAAACCTGCCGTTCTACAATTCATACGAAGCGGGAGACCGCAGGCATGACTGGCTGATAGTCGACAAGGTGTACAATGCGGACGGAAGTGTACTTGCCGATGTGAACGGGACTTCCGGAAAGAAACTTTCGTATCCGTTCTGCCGGAAATATATCGACCCTGAGTTTATCGGTGACAAGACTTCCACAAAGCCTTATCTGCTGCGATTTTCCGACATAGCACTTGTATATGCCGAGGCTGCAGGCCCTACGGACAAGGCGTATGAACTTGTGAACCGTATACGTGAAAGGGCGGGACTTGGAGCACTTCCTGCAGGAATGTCCGTTGAGGAGTTCCGCGAGGCGGTAATCAGGGAAAGACAGTTTGAACTTGCATTCGAGGGAAATCTCTGCTACGACCTGCGTCGCACAAACCGTTTGCATACGGATGTCAGTTATGCTGCAGAACAGGGACTTACAGCGGAGGAAATGGTATTCTACCCGCTTCCGTCAATTGAGACGGACCTGAATCCGAATATCAATACAGACAAGACCACAGATAAAGAAGAATAGTATGAAACAGTATATTTTAATGTTCCTTTTAGGCATTCTTGCCATTGCGGGATGCCGGAAAGATCCTTGGAACGACATAGAAGAAACGAAATTCCGTGACAGAATGCTTCTCGACTTCAAGCTTGCAGGGCAGATAGGCAAGTCGGCAATAGAGAATACAGACACGGAGACAGGAATTGTAGAACTCAAGCTCGCGACTTTTCTTGTCGCAGACATGTCGAATGTCGCGGTTGAAACGATAGTGACTTCGTATAAGGCGGAAGCTTCTGTCGGTAAAGGTGATATTCTTGATTTCACTGCTGCGGAAGCACCTGTGATAACGGTGACAGCCCCAAGCGGTGAGACAAGAAAGTACACTGTCATGATGACGGAGTTCAGTGAAGATCTGCTCGGTTCATACAGGATAAGTACCTCATACGTATGGGGCGGAACCGGTGTGGAATATGGCGGAGCCGCTGTAATCGAGCCGTCGGCCAAAAGCTGGTGCTGGAATGACAAAGGCTATGGTCCTACAGCCGAATACGATGATTACCTTGAATTTACATTTACCGGGGTGATGGATGACGGAAGCACCACCGGAAAATGCATACACTATGGCGGCGAGGATGCAAAGCATTGGAACTGTATGTATACCGGGAGTCCGGCAGAGGCTGATTTGCACGACTATTACAGGAAAATTCCTGTTGGGGAAAGTACATGGATCAGAAATTACAGCGAGAATACAGTTTCTTTCATCGACAAGGACGGGAAAAAGACCTCAGGCGCATTTATAGGCAAAGGAGAGTATCAGGTGGGTGTCTATAACACAAAAACCTACATAGTGTCAGTACCTGACCAGGCCTTCAGATTCGATATCAACGGTCCTGATGACTGGGACAATATTTACAAGGACTACGACAAGTTTGCCCGCAAGGCGAGGTCTTTCTATGTCCTTGTGGAGAGGGTTAATGATATTCCTGAAGCGTCAAAGACCGAAGGAACGGAAGGCAGTTCTGTAACCGAAGAACCTGAACCCGAACCTGAACCGGACCCTGAGCCTGAACCTGACGACAAGATTTCAGGAAGCTACATTGTACAGAGTCTGTATGTATATGGCGGCAAGGATCCGGCGCTTATCAAGCCGGTCGACAAGGAATGGGTGTTCAACAATGTCAAGGACGAGTCAGACAATACCCTTGAAATCAAGTGCACAAGTGCTGCGGGCGGGACGCTGAATTATGGCGCAGGTGCTGATGGAAAGTATTGGGACTACTTCTTCAAAGGAAAATTTGTCAAGCCTGTTGCGACAGAAGAGGATGTGGATTGTTCCGGGAATTACGGATGGCTTCCTCACGGAGAGTCTGCATTCAGCCTGAGCGAGACTGACGGCGTAATTACGGTAAGCGTGACCTCAGGAGACAAGACGGCCACGGCGACGGTAATGCCTGCCGGAAACACATACACATATAAGACCAAGACAGTGACAATTCCGGAAGACGGCATAGGCCTTTCATACAAGACTGTAAATACAGGTTCGGAAGTCGGAATGTATGATGATTACGGCAGATTTGTACTGTGTCCTCAGGAGTATATAATGGTTTTCAAAAAACAACAGGAATAATGAAATACGGTAGTTTGATATTTCCGGCTGCGGTCCTCCTTTCGCTTTTCGTTTCATGCAACAAGGTGGAAGGAGGAAATCCGTCCGGAGAGCCCGTCGATACGGAACAGGTGGAGCTGACTTTGTCGGACACGGATGCAACGGCTGAAACAAAGGCTTTGTACTCCAATCTGTGGGCAATTCAGAAAAGGGGATATATGTTCGGCCATCATGACGACCTTATGTACGGAAGATACTGGACGGGCGAAACCGGAAGATCTGATACAAAGGAGGTCTGCGGGGACTATCCGGGAGTTTATTCCCTTGATTTTGCGGAAATCATGGATGACAGGTGCACGGATGCCGCTGCTGTGGAGCGCAACAGGCTCAGAGAAAAATGTATTAGAATGGCGTATGACATGGGCATGGTCGTCATGGCGTGCATCCATATTGACAATCCTCTCACCGGGGGTGATGCCTGGGACAACAGCAGCGATCAGGTGGTGAAGGAAATCCTCACGGACGGGAGTGAGACCCGGCAGAAATTCAACCTGTGGCTGGACAGGCTTGCCGATTTTGCAAAAAATCTTAAGGGCAGCGACGGAAAGCAGATTCCTGTCATCTTCAGGCCGTTCCACGAACATACGCAGGAGTGGTCATGGTGGGGAGCCAAATGTACCACGCGGGATGAGTTTGCCGGTCTTTGGAAGTATACGGTGGAGTATCTCAGGGACATAAAAGGAGTGCATAATTTTATCTACGCCATATCCCCGCAGATGGACGGGACCAGGCAGGAAGAGGATTTCTATTTCAGATGGCCGGGGGACGATTACGTGGACTTTATTGGAATGGACTGCTATCACGGGCTTTATGCGGTAAACAGTTTTGTGAACAACCTCAGGACAATAGGCAATATCTCGCGTAAGAAGAAAAAGCCTTGCGGGGTGACTGAAACCGGAGTGGAGGGCTTCAGCTCGGACAGATACTGGTCAACTAATATTGTCGCTCCCATGACCGGACAGAATGTGGCGTTTGTAGTGATGTGGCGTAACAAATTTGTCGGTGGAAATGAAAGTGACAGGCATTTCTTTTCGGTATATCCCGGTCATCCTTCCGAAAAAGATTTCATTTCTTTGTACAAACGTCCGGACACGTTTTTCTGCAAAGACCTTCCGGATATGTATAAGATGGCGGCAGGAGTCACTGTAAAATAAAATTTCCGGCAGCGCATTTACATAACTTCAGTAAGTATTCCGAATGATCCGGCAGGCAGGGTCACAGAAACCTGTCTGCCGTTTATATTGTCATGTACAGTCTCCAGGGCGTTATCTTCATTTTCCGGATTCTCGCGGTAAACAATATAGGACGCGTTGACAAGTTCTTTCTCCAAGTCAAGCGCTATCGTACGTGTCTTATCGGAGAAATTGACAAACGCCACGGACTGCCTGCCGTCTTCAGTGACAGCCGCGGCTGCGCGTATCCCGGCAGGAAAACTTCCCTCAATCCTGACAATGTCTGAGCCGGCAGGAAAGCTTCTGCACATCATTGACCATGTCCAGTACCACGGCCGGACTTCTTCCTGCAACGCATCACCGAAGACTTCTTCACCGAGAATATTCCACATACCCCATATTTTCACATCCTCCGTCTTGCCTGAGTCTCCGTTGGAATGCATTGCGTCGTCAAGCATCCACGCAGCCGCTCCGGAGAAACCTCCGTTCATTATATCTATGAGGAAAAGGGGCATATCAAGAGCATAAAACCTGTCGTAGACAAGCATATTGCAATCCGAACCCTTCGTATACGGATGTCCTTCCACCCTTTTGTCGTATTCCGCTTTCAATGCGGCGTCCTCAGGGTCATTGTATTTGTACCCGGCTTCACCGAACACAATCTTTTTGCCTTGCGGTACAAGGCTTCTTATTTCCGCAATGTCTTCGGCAAACCGGCCGCTTCTTACGTAATCCTGGCCAGGGTAGGCATGTATGTCGTATAAGCCGGTCACTTCATCCAATTCCGCTGCTGTCTGTGCCACCCATCCTTCGGTATCGTATTGCGAGGCTCCGTTGTGATAGTTCAGCACGGCGTCAGGACCTGCAACCGTCACCTTTGAAGCCAGTTCGGGATACTTCTTCATTTCATCCGCAAAACGTAGCGTCATCGATTTCCACAGCTCATAATCCCCGTCAGTAGATGCCCAGCTGCCGTCAGGCTCGTTGAATGTCACAAAGTGCTTTATGCAGTCGAATCCCTGCCCTGTGACAAGCCAGTTCAGATAATCCATTGACATCTCCACCCATTCCGGATCTGACTTCATCGTCCATGCAGGAGGATTGTATTCGCCGAATATCACCATGATACCGTTCCTCTGGCAGTAGCCCAGCAGTTTTATGATGTTTTCCGAATTCCGCTCCCTGTCATATTTCCCTGTATTGGCGTCATAATAGGTGAACGGGCTGTTTATCATACACCTTACATATTGGGGACGCATGAAATCCAGTCTGTCAAAAAGTTTCTGCCAATCATCGTCGCTGACCTGTGCTCCCCAGCATAGGGCCTCGTCGTATGGGTCCCATTCGACACCGTTGCCGACAATGTCTTCATTTATGACCTGTCCGGTCACGGTCAGTCTGATTGAATCTCCGCTGTTGCATGATATGGCAGCCAGCGCGGCAGTCAGCATTATGCATGAAATTTTCCTGATCATATTGTGTGATAAAATAATTTTCGGGAACAAATATAAACAATGAAAGGACAGCTGCAGCCATCCTTTCAAAATAGTATCATTCTTTAGCATGATTGGGATCCTTCGACTGCGCATTGCAGGCGATGCTGCGCTCAGGATGACAAAAAGGGACTATTTCCTGCCGATGGTGTAGCGGAGGCCGAGGCGGGTGAGTTCGTCAATGAAATCCTGGGAAACTGCTACATTGGTGTTTTTGGACTGGAAATTCAGAGTCCACTTTGTCTCAGGGTCGTAGAGCGTGATGTAGACAGGTATTCTGCCCTTGTATTCTTTCAGCGTATGATTGAGCCTTTTGCGGAATTCCTCGGTGAGCTGAGGGCTCGCCATTTTGAGCGTAATGCTCTGTACAAAAGTTTCATTCACATTGCCTAAATGCATCATATTCTTGATTTTGAAAGCGTAAGGCACATCCTGCTCAGGCTGTCCAGGCTCATTCTTCGGTCTCCATTTCCGGTCAATGTTCCCTTCGATATACAGGGCGTTGTGCAGTGTCATGAACTGCATGAACGTCTCGTGGTCCTTGCCGAAAAGTGTAAGGTCATAGCTTCCGCTGTAGTCCTCGATTGTCGTTGTAGAATATGGCGAACCTGTCTTGGAGGTCTTTACGATGCAGTTGGTCACAATGCCCGCAATCGTGGCCTTTTCAGAGAGCTTCTTGTCGTGACACTGCGTGATACGGTCCTGCAGGTCAGAGAGTTGGCATGAGACGAAATTGTCAAGTTCGAATTTGTATATATCCAAAGGATGGGCCGAAAGATACATACCCACCAGCTCCTTCTCCTGCTGCAGCTTCTCCATCATATCCTCCTCTTCTCCCTGCATTGCCGGCATTTCCGGGCGTCCCGGCTTCATCTCCTCCACATCCCCGAAAAGCGACATTGAGCTGTCCATGGAATCCTTTCTGAGCAGCTCGCCGTAGCGCAGCAGAGAATCCACGAACAAGTCCCCGTTCGGACAAGGCAGGTAGAACTGCTTTCTGTTGATGCCGAAGCTGTCGAAGGCTCCCGCTTTGAGCAGGGTCTCGAAATTCTTCTTGTTCACAATGCCTGACATACGCTCCACGAAGTCGTAGATGTCGGCAAACAGTCCGTTTTCCGTGCGCTCGTCAAGTATTGCCTTCACGATGTTGTCTCCGAAACCCTTGATGCCGCCGAGGCCGAAACGTATGTCACCCTTCTTGTTGACGGAGAAATGTGACTCGGACTCGTTGATATCCGGGCTGAGGATCCTGATACCCGAGCGCTTGCAGTCATCCATGATTTTCTTGATCTCATCCATATTGTTGAGATTCTTGCTCAGGTTGGCCGCCTGGAACTCGGCAGGGTAGTGCGCCTTGAGCCAGCCCGTCTGGTAACTTACCCAGGCATAGCAGGTTGCGTGCGACTTGTTGAAGGCGTATTGTGCGAATTTGATCCAGTCCTTCCAGATTTTTTCAAGAACTTCCTTAGGATGTCCGTTGGCCTGACCTCCGTCGATGAATTTGGTGTAGAGCGACTGCAGCAGGTCGAGTTTCTTCTTACCCATAGCCTTACGGAGAGTATCCGCCTCACCGCGGGTGAAATTCGCCAGTTTTCGTGACAGAAGCATCACCTGTTCCTGATAGACCGTGACTCCGTAGGTGTCCTTAAGTATTTCCTCCATTTCGGGAAGGTCATATTCAATCGCTTCCTGACCCTGTTTTCGGGCAACAAATGAAGGAATATAGTCCATAGGGCCCGGGCGGTAGAGTGCGTTCATCGCAATCAGATCCTCGAATTTGGTCGGCTGCAGCTTGATGAGCCATTCTTTCATTCCAGGCGACTCGAACTGGAACACGGAGGTGGTGTCTCCGCGGCTGTAAAGTTCGAAAGCCTTAGGGTCATCAATCGGAATCTGCTCTATATCAAACACTTCTCCGCTACGTTTGCGTATATTTTCCTGACATTCCTTGATAATGGAAAGCGTACGCAGACCAAGGAAATCCATCTTCAGCATTCCGACCTCTTCGATGTAGTGGCCGTCATATTGCGACACCCAGACATTTTCTCCGGTCATCTTGTCCGGAGCCATGCTGATTGGAATATAGTCGGTAAGGTCGCCTCGTCCGATAATCATCGCACAGGCATGCACACCGGTCTGACGTATGCTGCCCTCCAGTTTCAGTGCATAGCTGAGGACCTCCTTGACCAGTTCTGAGCCGTTTTCCAGCTCGTTTTTCAGCTCAGGAGAGTATTTGAAGCAGTTTTTCAGATTCGGTTTGTAATCCTTTGTGATTTTATATTTTACAAAAGGCTTCTTTACCTTGATTTTCTGTCCTGCATTGTCCGGGTCGTCAATTTCCACCTCTTTCTCGATGATTTTCCCGCCCTCCGGCATCATCATTCCTTCCTCGTAAGGGTCCTCCTTGTCCTCCGGAATTGAGAAAGGCTTGTCCGGCACCATCTTGGTCAGGCGGTTGGATTCGTCGATGGAAAGATGGCTGATACGCGCCACATCCTTGATGGCCGATTTGGCAGCCATAGTTCCGAAGGTAATCACGTGGGAAATATGGTCAGCACCGTATTTGTCTGCAATATACTGGAAAGCTCCGTAGCGCCCGTCATCATCGAAGTCGATGTCGATATCCGGCATGTTGATACGGTCCGGATTGAGGAAACGCTCGAACAGAAGCTGGTATTTGAGCGGGTCCAGATTGGTGATTTTCAAGCAGTAGGCTACGACGGAACCCGCTGCTGAACCACGTCCGGGTCCGACGGAAGTGCCCACAGAACGCGCTGCCGCGATGAAGTCCTGCACGATGAGGAAGTAGTCCGGGAAACCCATGGAACAGATAGTTTCGAGCTCGAATTTGATGCGCTCGGCCTGCTCGTCATTCAGCGTCTCTCCGTATCTCCAATGCGCTCCCTTGTAGGTCAGCTCGCAGAGATAGGCCACACTCTTGCAGAATTCGTCCCCTCGCGGCGAACCGTCCTTGTTGCAGCGTCCCTTGTCAATTATATCCTTGTATTTCTCCAGATAGCTGTCGATATCAGCCAAGAATTCCGCCGGCAAATCAAATTTAGGCAGGATAGGGTCGCGGTCGATTTTGTACGCCAGCACCTTTTCGGCCACCTCCAAAGTGTTGTCTATCACTTCAGGATTGTCCGGGAAGAGTTCTCGCATCTCCTCTTCGCTCTTCATATACTCCTGCTGGGTGTAGCGCATACGTTCCGGGTCGTCGATGTAGGCGTTGGTCGTCAGGCAGATAAGCCTGTCGTGAGCCTCCGAGTCCTCTTTACGCACGAAATGCACGTCATTGGTCGCAATCACTTTCACACCCATTTTTTCGGCCAAGCCGAAGATGGCTTTATTGGCTATTTTCTGGTTCTCGTACACCTCCAAAGACTGCCCTGGAACCTCTGTCCTGTGCAGCTGCACCTCCAGATAATAATCATCGCCGAATACCTTTTTGTGCCATTCAACTGCCTTTTCCGCCTCCTCCATATTGCCTGCGATAATCTTTCTCGGCACTTCTCCTGCGATACAGGCAGAGCAGCATATCAGGTCCTTGGAATACTTCTCGATGATGGTATGTGACACCCTCGGTTTGTAGTACATGCCGTCGATATGTCCCGTCGAGACTATTTTCATCAGATTCTTGTAGCCGTTGTAGTTCTTTGCCAAAAGAATGAGATGGTAATAGCCTTTGTGGGCTGCATCTTTGAGCGACAGGTCCTCCCATTTCGACACGTAGACTTCGCAGCCGATAATCGGTTTGATGTGCGGATATTTCTTTCCCGCTTTGAGGAAGTCTTTGATACCGAACATATTGCCGTGGTCAGTGATGGCGACGGCAGGCATCCCGAGCTCATTGGCACGGGCGAAAAGATCGTCTACAGAAGACAGTCCGTCAAGGATGGAAAACTGGGTATGTACGTGAAGGTGGACAAATGACATGATCGTTTATTTTAGGGAAAACAAAAGTAGATAAAACAATCGTATCATACAAGAGAAAAATCATTTTGAATATTTTATTTTTTGGATAGGGGAAATAATCAGTAATTTGAAAAAACAACCGGCATCAGTTTGGAGAATTACTTAATATAAATGACAAAAAGACGAAGCCGTTGTGTGCGACTCCGTCTTTTTCAAATTTATTTGTCGTAAAGACTATTTCTTGGCCTCGGCAGCTTTCTTTGCAGCTTTGCGCTCACGTGCCATAGTCACATCGTACATGATAGGTGTACCGATGAAGATTGAAGCGTAGGTACCGATGATGATACCGAGGATGAGGGCAACTGCAAGACCTCTGATGGTCTCTCCACCGAAGATTGCGATTGCAAGCATGGTCACGAGAGTAGTGAGTGAGGTATTCATTGTACGGGACAATGTGGCGTTGAGTGACTCGTTGACAGTGAGTTTGAACTCCTGTTTAGGGTGGAGGAGCCTGTTCTCACGGATACGGTCGAAGATAACCACGTTATCGTTGATAGCATAACCGATGATTGTCAGAATGGCAGCGATAAAGGTTGAGTCAACATCGAGGGTGAACGGAAGTATTCCTGAGAAGAGTGAGAAGAATCCGATCACGATGAGTGCTGTGTGGGCAAGTGATGTCACACCGCCGAGACCCCAAGTCCAGCCTTTGAAGCGGAATGCAATGTAACCGAAGATTACGAGCAATGAGATGAGCACTGCGATGATTGCGTCGCGTACCATGTCGTTAGCGATGGTAGGACCCACTTTGTCTGAACTGATGATACCGTTAGGGTTGTCGATGGTAGAAGTGAAATCGCTGAGTGAAAGATCCTCTGAGTAGAAGCCTTTCATTGCATTGTACAACATTTCTTCGATTTCCTTGTCGACATCAGTAGACTCGTCTTCAACTTTGTATGAAGTGGTGATTTTCATCTGGCTGTCACCGCCGAACTGCTTGACCTCCACTGCGCCGGCAAATGCAGCATCAGCGGCGTTACGAACCTCCTCGGCAGTCACGTTGGTGTCGAATCTCACAACGTATGTACGGCCTCCTGTGAAGTCAACACCGTATGTGAAGCCCTTGAGACTGATAGAGAGGATTGAAGCGATGATAAGGCAGCCTGAAATGATGTAGCCTATCTTCTTCTTTCCGATGAAATCCACGTGGGTGTTCTGGAGGAAGTTTCTTGTGAGCTTGTTGTCGAAAGAAATTGATTTTCCCTTTGACACTCTGTCATCAAAGATGATACGGGTGATGAAGATTGAAGTTACGACTGAAGTGATGATACCGATGATCAAAGTGGTAGCGAAGCCCTGTACAGGACCTGAACCGAATGCGAAGAGTACGATACCGGTAAGGAGGGTAGTGATCTGACCGTCGATGATGGCAGAGTATGCATTTGAGTAGCCGTCAGCGATTGCTTTGCTGAGGCCTTTGCCTGCACGGAGTTCCTCCTTGATACGCTCGTAGATGATCACGTTGGCATCCACCGCCATACCGAGAGTCAATACCAGGCCGGCGATACCAGGCAGGGTAAGAACTGCTCCGAATGAAACCAAAGTACCGAAGAGGAGGAGAACGTTGCAGAGAAGTGCAAGGTCAGCGACCAGACCGGCGCCCTGATAGAAGAGTACCATGTAGACAAGTACGAGTACGAATGCGATGACGAATGAAATCAGACCTGCGCGGATTGACTCGGCACCGAGTGAAGGTCCTACGACCTGCTCCTGGATGATGGTTGCCGGTGCAGGGAGTTTACCTGATTTCAATACGTTTGCAAGGTCTTCAGCCTCTTCGAGAGTGAAGTGACCTGTAATCTGTGAGCTGCCGCCTGAGATTTCGCTCTGGACTGTAGGGTAAGAATATACCATACCGTCGAGTACGATAGCCACCTGACGGCCGATGTTGTCTTTGGTAATGCGTGCCCAGGCCTGTGCACCTTCTGCGTTCATTGACATTGACACTTCAGGAGCGCCTGAGTTGCCGTACTGAACACGTGCGTCGGTCACTGCACCACCGTCGAGAGGTGCCTTGCCATCGCGTGAAGCCGCTTTGATGGCGATTAGTTCGAAGATGTTTTCTCCCTGAACATACTCGGAAGGCTTGACTGACCACATTGCCTTGAACTCAGGAGGGAAGATACCCTTGATCTGAGGCATTTCGAGGTATTTGTTGATCTTGGCTGTATCTGCATAGTTTGCGAAACCGATGCAGGCGTTGCCTCTGTAGCCTGTAGGCTGGAGGATTGAGTACAAAGGATTTGCAGCCTTGTATTCAGCGAGCTGTTTGCTCTGTGCGATACTTGCTGCGAGAAGTGAATCGGTGCCTTCAGCTGCAGGAGCCTCTTCGATTTCTTTAGGAAGGATTTCAGCGAGTGTGCTGTTGGCCTCTGCGAGGTAGCTTTCGAGCTCTGAAGCATCGTAGGTCGTCCAGAATTCGAGGGATGCGGTACCCTGAAGGAGTTTTCTCACACGCTCAGGCTCTTTCACACCAGGGAGCTCGACGAGGATACGTCCTGAGTTGCCGAGTTTCTGGATGTTAGGCTGGGTGACGCCGAAACGGTCGATACGGTTACGGAGTACGTTGAATGAGTTGGAAATTGCACTGTCAGCCTCTTTGCGGATAATGTCAATTACCTCTGCATCAGTAGATTCCGGTTTGATTTTATCCCTCATCTCATAGGTACCGAAAATCTGGGAAAGAGGTGTGCCGTTGCCTGTTTCTTTCCATGCGGCTGCGAAAAGTGTGATGAAATCGTCCCTTGAGTTCACGCTGCGGCTTTTTGCCAATGCGAGTGCCTGCTGGAATTCCGGAGCAGGATTGTTGCCGGCAAGAGCCTTTACGAGGTCTTCGAGCTGGACCTGAAGCATCACGTTCATACCGCCTTTCAAGTCAAGACCGAGGTTGATCTCCTTAGCCTTGACATCCTTGTAGGTGTAGCCGAAATAAACTTTCTCTGATGAAATTGAATCGATGTAGTGTCTGTTCTGCTCATTTCTTACAGAATCAAGATAGAACGCCTTGTCCATATCCGACACTTTGCTGAAAGCAGTTGACTGCTCAGCGGCATTGACCGCCGCTTCTGCATATTTCTCCGCTTTGTTTTCCTGGACTTTTGTCACGAGAGTGAACGAAAGCTGCCAGAGACAAGCCAGAGCAAGGCAGATAGCCACGAATCTGATTGCGCCTTTACTTTGCATAATTTATAAATTTTTAATGATTTTATATTTCTTTCTATTCCGTATTGGTCTTCAAATTGTATTCTGATACCGCAAATAGGGCACAAATTTACGATTTTTTTCTTATAAACGAAGAATTTATTATTTTTGTATCCTCAAAATCATTGATAAAAATGATTGGTACAGCAAAAAAGCTCGTTTTATCCATATTTTTTTGCATAGTTTCTCTTAGTGGGACCGCATTTGCACAGGCTGATAAAGTTGACAGTCTGATGAGGATGGCGGATTCTCTGAGAGTAGCTTATTTTTTTGAACAATCCATCGGGTTGTACAATCAGGCCATTGAAGCCGAACCGGACAGTTTGAAGCACGCGGCGATTCTGGACAGGCGTCTGCTGTCTGAAAACGGAAAGAATATGGCGGAATATGTGTATTCTCCGTCTGTAGTGGCGAAAAAACGTTTTTCCGTTGAGGATTTTTTCCTGTATTATCCGCTGCCTGACAAAAGCTGGCATCCGTCTCCTGTGCATATTGACAGTCTGGTTCAGGACAGGCTGTCGGCTTCGGTGTATGTGGAAAATCCGGATGTACAGGATGCAATTTATTGGTCTGCAGTGGATAAGGAAGGGATAAGAAATATTTATCTGACTGAAAACAGGGACACTATCTGGTCGCTGCCGGTATTGGTGAATGAGGCGATGACTTCGGACGGGGATGAGATTTTCCCTATGCTGTCGCCTGACGGGAAGTCGCTGTATTTCGCCTCGTCGGGTCTGTACGGGGTCGGAGGATATGACCTGTATGTTTCGAATTGGAACGAGCGTACGCGTGACTGGGATATTCCTGTCAATATGGGCTTTCCGTATTCTTCACCTGCGGATGATTTTCTGCTTGTGAACACTGCGAACGGGCGTTATACTGTGTTTGCTTCGAACAGGGAATGCGCGGCGGACAGCGTGTGCGTGTATGTGCTTGAATATGACACTATGCCGGTCCGTTCAGCTATGACTTCGCCGGCGGAGTTGTCTGAGTTGGCGCGGCTGGAGCCGGAGGTGTCTGAGGGTGCTGCTGATGTGCAGAAAGATGCCGGGGCGGCTCCGGAGAATGCCGATACCCGTCGGTATATGCGGAAAATCAGGGAGGCTGAGACTGTGCGTGATTCTCTCGCCTCGTGCGTGCTGAGGATTGATACCCGGCGTATTGAGTTGGCTTCTGCTGAAGATTCCCTGTCGAGGGCTGCGCTTGGTGCCGGAATTGAGGAAGGGGAGCGTCAGCTGAAGTTTTATCAGGATTCTCTGGAACGTGCGACTGCGGCTCTGCAGAAGATAGAAATGGAATTCCTGATGTCAGGCGTAATCATTGATCCGGAGCAGTTGATGGCGGACAAAGCCGATGACTCTGCTTCTGTTGATGCATCTTCTGTCTTTGTGTTCGAAAAACATTCAATGGGAGACAGTCTTGCCATTGTGCTGGAACAGCCTGCGGATGAGTTTGATTATTCGTTCAGGATTCTGCCTGTGGGGCAGTTTGCTTTGGACAACACTCTGCCTGAGGGTATTGTGTATCAGATTCAGCTCTGCTGCGTGACTGTACAGAAAGAGGAGAAGGACTTGAAGGGACTGAGTCCGGTGTTTGAGACCAAGACTCCTACCGGAAAATATATCTACAGCGTCGGCGTATTCAGTACATATAATGATGTCCTGTCCAATCTGAATGCTGTGAAGCGCGCCGGTTTCCGCAATGCCTTCATTACTGCTTTTCAGGACGGCAAGCCTGTAAAAGTGGCCCGTGCAAGGGCATTGGAAACGAAGAAATAGCACTTTTTGCAAAATTTAAGTCCGTTCTGATTGCAAAACAATAAATTATTCGTATCTTTGCAATCCTGTTTGACCGAAAACCAGTCCTTCTTGGGACAAAGTCTTTCCTGCAAGCCACGCGGAATGACCGGTTCAGGCCGCAGAACCGCACGACTGGTGAGATGGGTGAGTGGCTGAAACCAGCAGTTTGCTAAACTGCCGTACGGGTTACCGTACCGGGGGTTCGAATCCCCCTCTCACCGCAAAGAAATTTTATTGAAGCACCGCGGAAGCGGTGCTTCAATAAAATTTCTTTGCAAGGGCCCCCGCGGCAGCGGCAGGGGATGTAGGAGGGCGCAGCCCGACTAAATCCCTCCAGTCCATAAGCGACTGCGCAAATCCCCCGAAGTCTGTTCTGCATTCTTGATATCAATTTTCACTATTGTTGGCCTTGCTGAATATACCCAATGCAAGATGGTTTTATAAAACCTTGAATCCCAATATATTATAAAACGGTACGCCTCAAATAAGACATACCGTTTTTCTATCTTGTGGAGCATAGGAGAATCGAACTCCTGACCTTTTGAATGCCATTCAAACGCTCTACCAACTGAGCTAATACCCCGTTCAATCCGCAAATATAACAAATAATTTGATTATCCTGCAATTATCAGCTTAGTAATTTGAAAAATAAACAGCATCCAAGTCAGGCCCAACGGCAGAATCTGTACGCAGCAGACAAATCCGCTATCACGCAAAATGCGTTATGATTTTGTCCGGATAATTTTATTAAATTTGCACAATGTCCGGGAAAGGACAGGATTCCAGTTGTTTTTTGAAGATAAAAATTAGAATTAATCAAAAAGTATAATAGAATGAAACTCAGAAGAATTGTAATGTTGGCGGCAGTGGTGCTGCCGTGCTTCGGCCTGTCGGCTCAGGAGAAAGCTGGAGAGGCTCAGGGAGGAATCTCGCAGGAAATGCTGGCTGAAATCAGCAAGGGGTATATGGGAGATGCTTCGGACAAGGCGATAAGGAATGCTTTGGCCGGGACTTCGATTGCCACGCTTGCCGTGAATGCGGAAAATGCAGCGATGATTGACACTCATTTCTCCGACAGGGTCAAAACCAAGGGAATCACTGACCAGAAGTCTTCCGGAAGGTGCTGGCTTTTCACCGGACTTAATGTTCTGCGTGCCAAGATGATAGATGAATACGGGCTTCCGGGGCTGGAATTTTCCCAAAATTATCTGTTCTTCTATGACCAGTTAGAGAAGGCCAATCTCTTCCTTCAGGGTATAATCGATACGAAGGAGCTGCCGGCAGATGACAGAAAAGTGGACTGGCTGTTTTCCAATCCGATAAGCGATGGCGGACAGTTCACGGGAGTGTCAAACTTGGTGATGAAATACGGACTGGTGCCGTCAGAAGCCATGCCTGAGACATTCAGCAGCAACAACACTTCGCAGATGGCCATGTTGCTGAAGCTTAAGCTGAGGGAAGACGGTCTGAGACTTCGCAAGGCATACGGGGACGCTGTTCCGGCAAAGCTCGGCGGCAAAAAGAAGGAGTCAGCCATGGCAGCCGCTTCCAAGGAATTGCAGAAAATGAAAGTCGGTATGCTTTCAGAGATCTACAGAATGCTTGCCCTCTGCCTCGGTGAGCCGCCGACAGAGTTCGAGTGGACGAGGTGTGACAGGGACGGCAAAATCGTCTCTATAGAGAAATATACACCTAAGAGCTTCTATGACAAATATATAGGCCGTAATCTTGAGGAAAATTATGTAATGATAATGAACGACCCTTGCAGGGAATACGGAAAGGTCTATGAAATTGACTACGACAGGCATGTCTACGACGGACACAACTGGCTGTACGTAAATTTGCCTGTTGAGCGCATCAAAGAAATCGCCATCGCTTCCATCAAGGACAATGCTGCAATGTATTTCTCCTGCGACGTAGGCAAATTCTTCAGCCGCAGCAAAGGTACGCTTGACCTTGCAAACTTTGATTATGAGTCACTTATGGGTGTGACTTTCGGAATGGACAAAAAGGAAAGGGTGATGACTCACGCCAGCGGTTCGTCCCATGCCATGACTCTTATCGCTGTGGATATTGACAAGGAAAGCGGCAAGCCGGCCAAATGGATGGTTGAGAACAGTTGGGGACCGTCTGCCGGCTACAAGGGCTGCCTGATAATGACTGACGAGTGGTTTGACGAATATATGTTCCGTCTCGTGGCTGAAAGGAAATATGTACCAGCTGACGTGCTTAAGATATTGGAAGACAAGCCAATAAAGCTGCCTGCCTGGGATCCGATGTTTATGTCGGAGGAGTAATCTTGAAACTGCCGAAAACTTGGGGCAAATCAAATGATAGCGGTCCGGCTCTTCAGGGTCAGACCGCTATTTCATATTTTAGAAGTAATATTTGAAAGAGACTGTGGTCAGGCCGATAGGATAGACAAAAATATAACTGGTTGTAGCGTCGTTGATGGTCTGTCCTGATTCGGAGTCGATGTATGTATGCGGCTCGATTGCAAAATTCACTCCCAAATTTGCCAGTGCGACGCTCATTGCAAAATGCTCGGTAGGCCTGAATTCGAAAGAGGCGACATGAAAATTGAATCCTGCAAGCATTGTGTTGCCGCTGTTGAATATATAGTAGGCATTCAAATCCATGCCCGGAGTGTAATAGAACCTGTCTGCGAGTTTGTGGTAGTAGTGAAAGTTCGGGGTCAGTCCTATCATGTGGCCGCCGACAGGTTCGGCAACCGTGCCGATTCCATAATAATTGACATCGAAGCCAAGCTCCCATTTGTCTGCGACGAAAAATCCGAAACCGGTGGATATACCGCCACCGAAAGCGTAGTAAGCGAGAACTCCAGCTCCGGAAATGTCCCAATACTTTTCGCCTTTGACCTGGGCATTTGCTGCAATACCGCCCATAAGGCACACTGCAGCCAAAATTGCAATAATCTTTTTCATAATGGTTTGATATTAAAATATTTATATGTTCTTTACAGACTGAACCTCAGGCCGAGCGAGAGGTTGAAGTTGAAAGGTCTGGCTTTGTAGATGTTGCGGATGGAACTGCCGTTGTCGAAGTAGTAGATAATTCCGGGTTCGATATAAATGCCGAAATAATCGGTGCAGCGCAGTTGCAGGCCTGCCGTGGCATTGACAGACCATTGAAGCTGTTTTTCTTTGAGACGGCTGGTCTCAACGGATGTTTCGACTCCGCCGAAATAATACCTTGCCTGTTTTTTGCCCGATACCATTTTCTGCAGCATGCCTCCGGCTCCGGCGTAGACGGCAAGATAGCGGTTCTGCCAGATATTGGCCTTGACTGTGAGAGGAACACCGATGTAATGCAGCCGGTCGTTTTCGCGGCTGTAATTGTCTTCGCTGCCGCTGCGGATTGCGGTAGTGAGCATGGTCCATTTGATTCCGGTCTCGATGCTCCAGCTGCGTGTGATGTCGTAGCCGAGATTGATGCCTACGCTGACAGGGAAATGGTAGTCGTAGTCTGTAGAGATGTCCCGCGCCCAGTTCATCATCATGATTCCGCGCAACGGATTGGGTCCTCCTGTTGCAGATGGTGATGTAAAGCTCTTTGAGTAACCGTTTGCGCTGGAGCCGGACGGAAGTCCTCCGTTGGATTCAAGTGCTATGTTGAAACGTTTGGCTTTTGGCTCTCGACGGGTGCTGGCAGGTGGAATTTCTGTAAGAATGTCTCGGGGAAATTCCTGCCCGGCAGTAATATTTTGTGTGCTGACGTTTGAGTCCGAGTCACCGGTCTTCCCGGAAGCGGAGCCCTCTGGGGAAACGACAAGAGTCTCTTCTGAATGGCCTGGCCTGAGAGTCTCCGCTAACAGTCTGCTGCCGGAAGCATTCGGTACAATGTCTACAGGAAAGTCTTCAACTTCGGTCATCGGAGGGACTGTTGCGTTGCTGTCTGTGCCGGAAGCTGTGGCCTGGTTGGCAGGAAGAACGACCATGCTGCTGTCAATCGTTGAAATGCCTGGCCCGTTGTCTGCAAAAATATCCGTCTGTCCGGCGTCCGAAGGCTTGCGGAGTCCCGCAAAAAACACCGCTGCAACCACTGCCGCCGCTGCGAGAAGCGCTCCGGCACTGCCGAGAATGATAATTGGAGTACGTTTCTTTCGCTGACTGTCCAAGGCTGCGTCAATGTCAGACCACAGTCCTTCCGGAGCAGGCTCGGAATAGCTCTCCATCTTGTTTTTTATCTCTGATTTCCAATTCATACTGTGGTCTTTTGTCTGTATTCTCTGATTTGTTGCGCCAAAATGGCCTTTGCCCTGTGAAACTGGGAGGCTGAGGAATTTTCCTTGATGCCGAGCATTCCGGCGATTTCCTTATGGGACTTTTCCTCAAACACATAGAGGTTGAAAACCGTCCTGTAGCCGACCGGAAGTGCCCGTATCATCTCCTGAATCACTCCCGGAGGAAGGTCCTCAACGTCCAGGTCTTCATCGTCCATGATATCGAATTTCCCCAAATCTTCCTCGTAGCTGACAAACTCTTTGCTGTCCCGGAGAAATTTCAATGCAAGATTGACTGTAATCCTCTGCATCCAGGCCTTGAGCGAGCCTTCGCCGCGGTATTCAAACGAATCAATGGAAGAAAATATCCTGATGAATGTTTCCTGGAGTATGTCTTTGACATCTTCACGATTGGAAATATAGCGGGAGCAGACAGCCGTCAGATAGCCTGCATAACGGTCAAACAGGACCCTCATTGCTTTGGGGTCCTGTGCCTTCAGACGCTCTGTCAGGCGCTGCTCCGACTTGATTTCCATTATTATTCTTCTTCTGAGGCGCTCCAGTCAGGACGTGTGCGGTATTTGAATTTTGTTGATTTGTCACCTGAGAATGACTGCCATTTGAGAGTCAAATCCACTTCTTCACCCTTGGTGTCAGGCAGATCCTTGAGGCTGAATGCCACGATGCCTGTGCCCTGACTGCCGCCCGTGTCGCCGTGGGCGTCGTGACGGAACACGATTTCGTATGGATTTTCAGGATTTGTGCCGAGTATCATATTCACCTCGTGCTTTTTGCCTGTATAACCCCAGTAGGTCATAAATTCAAAAGTGATGTAGCCGTCTTCCACCACGGTTCTCCAGTTGTCCATGATTTCAACCGGATCTTCACCGTATTTTTCATCCAGATTCACGCCTTCGACAAACTGTACAGGTTTTTTGGTAAGAATCGTATCAATCCATACGATTTCCGCCGTACCCTGGAATTTCTCCTTGTCCACACCCTCAGGCAGTTTGTCGCTCATTTTGATGTTTCCCAAAGCCCTTGCTTCGAGCTTTGAAGGAGATTTGCTCACATTTGTCGGAAGCAATGCATTTTCATCGTCCAGCTGGAGATAGAAAGCCGCCTTGTCGCTCTGTCCAGGGATTTCAATCCCTTCGGCGACAGGCTTTACCGTTACCAGCACATTTGGATAAGTTGAACTGTAATCCGGTGTTTCGTTGCTGCAGGCAGCGAAAAAAGGCAGTGCAAGTGCTGCTGCAATAAAAAGTCTGTTAAAATTTTTCATAATCATATTCATTTAGTTTTTACTGAAGGACATCCGTCATCCTTCAATTTACTAAATCCGGCTTTTTGCAAATCTTGCACCAAAATGAAAAATATTTCCGCTTTGGGCGATTCTGATACGCATGACGTCAAAAATCTCGCTATATTTGTAATGGACATTTGGAAACTTGCAGGCTTTTGGCATGAATTAAAATACAATGAAATGAAAAAAACAAGCGTTTTGCTGGTGGTATCGCTGATTTGCGTACTTTCCTTCGCCCAGACTCCCGGGAAAGTGGAGTACAGATTTACTGAGGCTTCCGAGCTCAATCTGATCGGAAAGCTTTTCCCTGACACGCCTAATCCCTATCATAGGGTGGATACTGTCAGATTCAAGGGATTCACTCCTGGAGAAAATTGCCAGGTGAGATGTCCTGCAGGTCTGGCTGTGCTGTTCAGGACAAATTCTAAGGCGATTGTTGTCGACAGTGAATTCGGCTGGGAGTACAAGGCTATGAATACCATGCCGATGTCTTATCGTGGCTATGACCTTTATATAAAAAAGAATGGGAAATGGCTCTGGGCAGGTTCTGCTGCACCGAAGCACGGAAAGACGGAAATGGTCACGGTCTGCAAGAACATGAATGACGAGATGAAGGAATGTATGCTGTATCTGCCGATTTACACGGAACTCCGCTCTGTAAAAATAGGAGTTGATGCGGGTGCGGAAATCGAGCCATTGGAGTCTCCGTTCAGACACAGGGTTGCGATTTTCGGTTCGAGCTATACCCAGGGCATAAGCACTTCGCGTGCGGGAATGTCCTATCCTATGCAGTTTATGAGGCATACCGGCATTCAGATTCTGAGTCTCGGCTGCAGCGGCAACTGCAAATTGCAGCCTTATTTCGCCGATGTGCTTTGCGCTGCAGACGTTGATGCGATTGTTTTCGACTGTTTTTCAAATCCTGACGCCAAGATGATCAGGGAGAGGTTTTTCCCGTTTGTGGACCGTATCAGGGAGGCGCATCCTGACATTCCGCTGATTTTCCAGCAGACCATCTACAGGGAATCACGTAATTTCAGCGAGAGAAATGATAAGGCGGAAAGTGCGAAACAGGCTGCGGCAGAGGAGGTTATGAAGGAGGCGATGAGGCGCTACAAGGATGTCTATTTTGTCAGGACCAATGCTACGGATCCTGATCATGAGACTTCAGTGGACGGAACACATCCCGGAGATTACGGTTACACCCTTTGGGCTGAGTCCATTGAAAAGCCTGTTGTGAAAATTCTGCGGAAGTATGGGATGAAATAATGTGTACAGGATCCCTCGACGTCGCTTCGCTTGCTCGGGATGACAAATGGTAGCTTGTTCGGGATGACAGAGGGGGGCGTGGTTGGGATGACAAAAAATAGGATGTACCGGGTGATACATCCTATTTTTTTGTAAGGCTTTTTAGAATGACTAAGCTGCAAGGCTTTGAAGGCCGAGGGCGACAGGAGCTTACTGTCGTAAGTGACTTAGACCGAGGTCGAAATAACGCAGCAGATTGGTCATTATAAAAAGCCGACCTTACTCCGGTTTATATTCTAAAATATCCCCCGGCTGGCAGTCAAGGGCGTTGCAGAGGGCTTCCAAAGTGGAAAACCTCACTGCACGCGCCTTCCCGGTCTTCAGTATCGACAGATTTGTCGCTGAAATACCGACTTTTTCCGCTAAATCCCCGGATGACATCTTCCTGCGGGCAAGCATGACGTCAATATTTACAATAATTGGCATCGCTTTATCCTTTTAATTGATTATTCGCTTACCGTAGCTTCTTCAGGAGTTTCGTCAAGTTCTTTGCCTTTGAGGTAACCGGGCAGCTGCATGCCTGCCATATTGAACAGATCCTCAAGCGGAGGTACTGATTTCATCATACCTGAAATGAAATTCGAAGTGGCGGTCTTGCCGTCTGCAGCACCGTTGGCTCCGTCCCAGACAGTGACTTTGTCAATCTTGATGCCTTTGACAGCCTCGACCTGAGTCTTGACGAGTTCAGGAAGCTTGTCGGCAATAAGCATGGTGATGGCCTGGCGTGCGTCTCCTCCGGCTGCACCGACCAGCTGGTTGAAACCTTCGGCCTGCTTTGAGAGGACTTCGTAGATACCGCGTGCCTGGGCGTCCATTTTGGCGTAGATGGCATCAGCTTCACCTTTTGCAAGGCGGCGTGCTTTCTCGGCCTCGGCCTCTGCTTCGATAATCATCTTCTCCTTTTCAATCTGGGCAGGAACCACGATGTTGGCCTGCTGGGTGGCTTTCTCGCGGTCTGCACGGGCTATTTCGGCTTCCTTCTCGGATTTGTATGCCTCTTCGAGGGCTTTCGCAGCCTGAACCTTCTCAGCAGCTATTGCGATGCGTGAAGCCTCGGCCTCTTTTTCGCGTCTTGCGGCGTCTGAATTTGCGATGACAATCTTCGAATTGTTCTCTCCCTCGACTGCCTTTGCATTGGCCTCTGCAGTACGGATACGTGTGTCCCTGACTGTCTCGGCGATACGGATGTCCTTGTCCCTGTCGGCCTCGGCCTTACCGATCTCACCGAAACGGTTCTGCTCGGCAACGCTCTTCTTCGCGTCGTTGATGGCCTTTGCTGCCGCCTCTTTACCGAGAGCCTCGATATAGCCCGACTCATCGCGGATATCCGTTACGTTCACGTTGATGAGCTTCAGACCGATTTTCTTCAACTCGGCTTCGACATTGGTGCTGACATTCGCGAGGAATTTGTCACGGTCGGAGTTGATTTCCTCGATGTCCATGGTGGCGATGACGAGACGGAGCTGGCCGAAAAGAATATCAGTTGCAATGCTCTGGATCTGCTCGATGTTGAGTCCGAGAAGACGCTCGGCGGCATTGGTCATGTTCTCCGGTTCTGTAGAAATACCGACGGTGAAGCGGCAAGGGACGTCAACGCGGATGTTCTGCTTGCTGAGGGCGTTGGTGAGGTTGCATTCGATTGAGATAGGTGTCAAATCGAGGAATTCGTAGCTCTGGAACACAGGCCAGATGAAGGCAGCGCCGCCGTGGATACATTTGGAAGAGGATGCACCGCGGGTGGATGCAGAGCGTGTCTTACCGTAGATTACGAGAATCTTGTCGGAAGGACAGCGTTTGTAGCGTCTGAGAATTGCAGAAAGCGTGACGATGAAGACTACGACTGCAATTACGATGATGATAATGAACTGCATGATAATATAAGTTTAATGTGTTGTTCTGAAAATAATGGGAAGTTATACGATGAGTGTCTCTGCAGGCTCCACCAGCATGGTTGAGGCGTCGATGACTTCGACGACAGTGATGCTTGTACCTGTGGAAAGTGCCTCTCCGTCGGTGATGGCTTCGTATTCGCGTACGGCGTTGTTGATGGTGATCTGTATCTTGCCGGTTCCGGCGCGGTGTGCGGGGATTGGAAGATAGACTTTGCCGAAGCAGCCCACAGCACTGTTGTACACGTTGATGTTACCGCTCTGCTGCATTGAGCTGAGCCATTTGAAGAGGAACATTACGCCTGTCACCATGGCCGCGCCTACAATTACTGCGATGAGCAGGATGATGAGGGTCGAGCTGATGACGGGACGGAGCAGGACAATCGTCCAGCTGAGTCCGAGCAGGAAAACGATGAGATTACGGAAGGTGTAGAGGTTCATCGAGACGTCTACATCTGTCGACGCGTCGAAATCCGTGTCTATATCCGCATCAATGTCATGGTCAGCGCCTGCAAAACTCATGATGCTTTGGACGATGAAAACCAGGGAAGAGCCGAGCGCTATGCACCAGACTATCTTCATAAACAAATCTAAGGATGTCCACCATTCAGTCATAGTAAAATAAGTTTTTGATTGTTATTTTTAGCAAAGATAAATATTATTTTATGAAAAACAATAAAATTTTTATCTTTTTGGATAAATAAAAAAGTCAGACCGGTGAGGGTCTGACCTTTTTATTTGTCGTATTGCAAAGTAAGGATTAACGATACTGTGCGAACTCGATGTCTTTTGCAGCGCGCTCTGCGAGGTCTTTGTCCTCACCTGCGAGCTTGAGATACTTCTTAACGTCATTTGCCTTGCCCTGTTTTGCAGCGACAGTAGCTTTCAAATAAGCGTTGCGGAGGTCACTCTCGTCAGCTTTGTTGACAGCGGCGTAGTTGCCTACGAGATACTGTGCAAGGTTAGCGTTGAAAGTAGTCTTGCCTGCGAGTTTTGCAGCGGCGTCTTTGTATTTGCCAAGAAGGATGTCAACGACTGCGCTGTTCTCCTTTGCTGTCTCATTGCCGGAAGCCTTGAAGTGTTTTGCTGCAGCAGAGAAACTCTGGCCGCGGAGCTCGATAACGCCTAAAGCGTTCTCGACATCAGCGTCTTTCTCGCATTTTGCAAGAGCGGCTTTTGCTTCTTTGATGTTGTCCATGTCAAGATAAATGACTGCAGTGTTGTATTTTGCAGCAGCGCTGTTGTATTTGTCGATTGCTTTCTTGTAAACTGCGATTTTGTCTTTGTTCTCTTTAACGAGGGTAGCTGCACGGAGAAGAGCGGTCTCGTCAAGAACGTCGATGTTCTCGTCAATGAGTTTGAGGAGCTCCTCTGAAGTGTAGTTGGTGTACTCTACGTTAGCGATGAATCTTGCGCGGCGAAGCTCAGGAAGAACCTCTTTTGCAAGAGTCTTGTAGACTGCTGACATGTTCTTGATTTCTTTCTCACGGACTGTAGGGTCGCTGTACATGGAAAGAACGCGGATGATGAGGTCTTTGTCCTCGATGTCT
Organism: Candidatus Cryptobacteroides sp.; assembly: GCA_051870215.1. Taxonomy (GTDB): domain Bacteria; phylum Bacteroidota; class Bacteroidia; order Bacteroidales; family UBA932; genus Cryptobacteroides. The sequence goes on from JBJEBQ010000055.1 coordinate 28,845, forward strand.
GAAGCTGCAACGAGCTCCTGGAAGCCTTCCCAGTCCTCACCGATGCTCTCTACGTTGACAGGAGCGTCGATTTCGTGACCTTTGGAAATCTTTGAGAATGCCTTCTCGGCAGATTTTGAACGGTTGTCTGAAAGTTTCTCGTTGAGGTCAACGGCACCGTCCGGTGAAGCGTAAGCAACGATGTCTGTGCTTGTGATAGCCTTGCGCTCGTTAGCCTTGATGGCATCAACAGCAGCCTGGAAATCCTTGATAGACTGTGATTTGAGCTGGTTGCTGCGAACAGTCGAGTTGTTGATCTGATAGAGGATCTGGCCTTCAGCGGTGCTCTTGATGATTTCCTGGTATCCGTCAGCTTTGAGGTCAAGCTTGCCTTTCTGCTCGACGAGGAGGTAAGTTGCGACTGCACCGTCAGCGGCTTTCTTTACAGGGAGGTCAACATTGTCGCCTTTGTAGGAAACTACGCCGCGAAGCTCGAGGTAGCATTTCTCCATACCTTTCTGGTATTCGAAGTGAACAGGTTTTGTAACTGTCGAGCCTTCCTCAGGAACTACCTCATAGTTGTCTTTGACTTTTGAACCCTGGAAGTAGTAAGGGGCCATTTTCTTTTCACCGCCTTCGTAAACGAGGACAGGAGTTACTTCAAGCACTGCCTTCGGATGAAAATAATCTGCAGGGTAAGTAACTGTAACATCAGCGTTGATTTCACCTGCAACGATTTCGAGAACAGCTGGCTCGCAAGTCACAATGACGTTTTCAGCCATTTCAGCCATTTTCTTTGGAGAGCTACAAGCGACTGTAGCTACGCAAAGAGCGGCAGCAGACAAAATTTTTAAACTTTTTTTCATTGTTTTTAATATTTAATGGTTTATATCCTCAAACATTTGCGCCTTCTTTTTCATGACGGCACAATTTTCAGCAAATATAATCATTATTTTAATAAAAACACCAATGATTTTCAAATCTGGCTTGCAAGAAGCGAAAAAATGCACAAAAGCTTATTTTTTTTGTGATAATGACAAGAATTGAATAACTTTGTTGGAAATTAAAAACACTAAAAGATGAAATCGAAAATTTCTAAAAAATTTACGGAACTCTTCGGTGGCGAAGGGGACTTTTTTGCTTCGGCGGGACGAATCAATCTTATCGGCGAACATACTGACTATAACGGGGGCTTTGTTTTTCCCGGTGCAATCGACAAGGGAATGATTGCCGAAATCCGTTTGAACGGAACTGACAAGGTGCGTGCATTTGCGCTTGATCTGGATGACTATTGCGAGTTCGGGCTCAAAGAGGAGGATGCTCCAGAGAAGAGCTGGGCACGTTACATTTTCGGAGTTGTCCGCGAGACAGCCAAGAGAGGCGGGAAAGTTGCGGGTTTTGACACCGTGTTTGCCGGAGATGTGCCTCTCGGAGCCGGAATGTCTTCGTCAGCGGCTTTGGAAAGCACTTTTGCATTTGCCATCAACTATTTGATGGACAATGGTACAGATAAATTCGAACTTGCACGTATCGGCCAGTCTACCGAGCATAACTACTGCGGAGTCAATTGCGGAATCATGGACCAGTTCGCTTCGGTATTCGGAAAGAAAGGCAATCTGATGCGTCTTGACTGCCGTTCTATGGAATTCGAGTATTTCCCGTTCGATCCTGAGCAGCACGGCTACAGACTGGTGCTTTTGAATTCATGCGTGAAACACGAGCTTGTGGGCTCGCCGTACAACAAACGCCGCGAGTCTTGCGAGAGGGTTGCCAAGGTGCTCGGCCAGGAATTCCTCCGGGGAGCCACTATGGAGCAGCTTGATGCCGTCAAGGATCAGATTTCCGATGAGGATTACAAGCGTGCACGTTACGTGATTGGCGAGGAGAAACGTGTGCTTGATGTGTGCGACGCTCTGCAGAAAGGTGATTATGAGACAGTCGGGGCACGTATGTATGAGACCCACTGGGGAATGTCGAAGGATTATGAGGTGTCTTGCGAGGAACTCGATCTCCTGGCTGAAATCGCGCAGAAGTGCGGCGTGACAGGCTCGCGTATTATGGGTGGCGGCTTTGGCGGCTGTACTATCAACCTGGTGAAGGCGGAATTGTACGACAAGTTCATCGAGACTGCAAAGGCTGAATTTACTGCAAAATACGGTCACGAGCCTAAGGTCATCGAGGTTGTCATCAGCGACGGTGCCCGCAAACTCTAAAGCGCGCTTATGAAGCTCGGAAAATTATTGTCTGTTTCCCTTGTATCGGTGCTGTGCCTTTGCAGCAATGCCGGTGCAGGGGAAATTCCGAAATATAACTTCCATACGCTGGAGAATACGACCTATTACGGTGGTATTCACAGTATTGCCAAGGACAAGGTCGGCAGGATCTGGTTCAGCGGCCATGAGGTGGTCTGTATGTACGACGGCAATGTCTTTGTGCGTATGGAGGATATGATTATAGGGGCTTCGGCGGCAAATTCATGGAATTTCGGTGAGGTGAAACTTGCCGGCGAAAATGAAAGTCTTTTTATCGGCAGCAATAACGGCCTGATTCTTTTTGATTATGACAGAATAGGCTTCAACTGTGTTTTTCCCGGGAATATCGGCCCTTTTGATGTCAGTGACGACGGTGAGGTGTGGATGATAAGGAACGGCAGTGTGGAATGTTTCAATGCCGATGACATTTCCGCCGGGATTAAGTCTCCTGCGGCAATTGAAGGCTTTTCTGATGATGTGCGCGTGTCTTCGGTTTTCTGCACAGGGGGGGGCAGGATTTATATTGCAATCAGGAACAGCCTGCTGGAATACTGCAGGGAAAGCAATGAATTCCGCACCTTTATTTCGATAGGGGGAGACAATACTGAAATCAAGGATGTCCTGAGTTGCGGGGACGATGTGTATGTCCTCACTCTTATGGACGGACTTTATAAATGCGGCCCTGACGGTGCAGTACAGAGGCTTGCCGCCAGCAGGATGATTTCCGACAGCACTTCGGGAACAAAAATGATGTATGCGGATGACTCGGGTATAATCTGGGTTGCGAGTCAGGCCGGATTGCTTTTTATCGACATGGAATCCGGGGAGACCGAACTGCTGCGTATGGAGCTTGACCGTCCGTGGTCTCTGCCGAACAATTCCGTGTGGTCAATCTATCCTGACAGGGACGGCGGCGTATGGATTGGCACATACGGAGGAAAATTGGCGTATGGCACCAAGTCTTCGGATGATGTGATGGTCTACAAAGCGGCTCCCGGAGGACTTTCACATCCGATTGTCAGCTGTTTTGCCGAGGACGGACATCATAATCTGTGGGTCGGTACGGAGGGTGGAGGCATTTCCGTCTATAACCGCACGACAGGGAGTTTCAGCTATTTCAATCACGGTGACGGGAGTGGTCTGGCTTCTGATTTCATAAAGAAAATATGGAAAGGCGAAGACGGCAGGATATGGGTGAGCTCTTTCAATGGAGGAGTACAGTCATTTAATGAAAACACAAGGCGTTTCCATACCTTCGCAAGGTCGAATACTTCGGGTCCGTTGAGCGTCTATGATGTCTGCAAGGACAGGAACGGAGGTATTTGGCTTTCAAGTCCGGATGAAAATCTCAAGTACATAGGGAAAGGCGGCAATACTGTGGAAAATGTACAGTTCCGCGATGAAAAAGGGAATGCCGCCTATACTTCTGCGGAAATGATGTTTATGGATGACGCCGGTCTGTATCTGCTTTCACGCTCCGGACTTGTGCTTGTCGATACGGATACCCGTCAGATAGTCAGGCGCTGGCATTTGGGCGAAAGCGGCAATCTGTTCTCGGTGAACAATCTGATTTCTTTCTGCAGGACCGGATCGGGCGACGTGTGGATAGGTACCGGCGGGGCGGGTGTGAACATACTGTATCACGATGGGAGATATGAACATTTCAGCGATGCGGCGGGCAATTCCCTGCCCGGCAGGACTGTGTTCGGAATCGTGCAGGATGACGAATCGGGAGATGTGTGGCTGAGTACGGACGGCGGCCTGTATGTCTGGTCCCGTAAGACCGGGCTTTTCTCCAAATCGACTATTGATTCGAATGAAAATATAGGCTCATATTATATAAGGGCGTTTTCAAAAACTTCCGACGGGGAAATCCTCTTCGGCGGCACTTCCGGTTTTCTGATGTTCAATCCGTCGAAAATCACTTTCAACAGGCAGAAGCCTTCGGTTTTCTTTACCGGATTTTTCATAAACAACGCGCTGGTAAAGCCGGGAGACAAAAATTCTCCTTTGAAGAAATCAATTTCGGTGTACAACGTCGACGGGCGGAATGAAAGCGTCAGATTGAATCACAAACAGGCGAATTTTGCCGTGCAGCTGTCTTCGGACAGTTATCTGAATGCCTCGAAGAACAGATATTCATATAGGATGAAAGGACTTTCCGACGAGTGGCAGCTGTTGCCTGAGGGCCAGAAAACCGTCTCTTTCTATAATATGAGACCTGGAAAATATACTTTTGAGGCTAAAGCGGCCAACAACGACGGTCTTTGGGGAGACAGAATTTCATCCCTGCATATAGAGGTGAGCCCTTCCCCGTTTTTGTCAGGATGGGCGGTAATGTTCTATTTCATTGTATGTATAGCTGCGGTGCTTGCCTGCTGGCGTTTTTTCACCAACAAGAAAATCCTCGAACAGAAACTGGAGATGGAGCACATCAAAGAGGAGAATCTCAGGCAGCTGACCCAGGCGCGCATCAATTTCTTCACAAGCATTTCCCATGACCTGAAGACGCCTCTGACCCTGATTGTAGATCCGCTGAAACAATTGAAGGAGCATTTGAACGAGACATCTCCTGCGCTCAAATATGTCAGCATCATCGAGAGGAATGTGGTCAGAATCCAGCGAATGATTGTCCAGCTGCTCCAGTTCAGGGAAATTGAAAGCCAGAAATTGTCCTTTGACTACAGACCGGGTGATTTGGTGCGTTTTACAGGCAATGTCTTTTCGCTTTTTGAGGGCATAGCCGCCGGCAAGGACATTGAGACGGAGTTCAGGAGTGAGATGGAGAGTTTCTACACGGTTTTCGACTACGATGTCATGGAGAAAATTGTCACCAATCTGATTTCCAATGCCTTCAAATATACACCGCAAGGCAATTTCGTGGGTGTGACCATTTCGAAACGGGAGCTCTCGGAGGATGGAAAGAAACAATGGATATCAATTTCGGTCATGAATACCGGTTCGACCATACCGGCGGACAAGAAGGAGATGATTTTCGATGCATTCTCGCGTATACCGCATACGGAGAAGATGATGGAGAGCAGCACGGGACTGGGGCTTGCCATTGTGAAGGAACTGGTGAACAACCTGAACGGACGCATTATCCTGTCTTCCGAAAATTCGACCGTGACTTTTGATGTCAGGCTGCCGTTTGCGCTTGAGACCAAGGCGGTGGATGACAACGGGACTTCATACGAATATACTGCAGCCGAGGTGGATAACCTCATCGAGACGTCCAACCGCGAATCCGAAGCCAAGGGCGTGAGGAAGACCTATTCTGTCGTGGTAATCGATGATGATGTGGATTTGCGGCACTATCTTGAAATGAGGCTTTCGAACAAATACAATGTGTATATGGCCGACAACGGCAGTGACGGTATAGCCAAGGTGGTCAAGGTCAATCCCCAGCTTGTCATCACGGATCTGATGATGCCGGAAGCGGACGGTTTCAGCGTCTGCCGGACTTTGCGTACGGATTTGAGGACGAGCCATATCCCTATCATCGTGCTTTCCGGGGTCGGCAACAAGGACGACAACAGGCTGAAGGCTATGGAAGCGGGTGCCAGCGTGTTTATGGACAAGCCTGTTGACATAGATTTCCTCCTGAAGCAGGCGGACAATCTGGTCTCTTCGGTGGACAAGCTTAAAGAAATGTACAGTAAAAAATACTCCGTGGAGCCGGCGAAAGTCACTATTTCCTCTTTGGACGAACAGCTGCTCAAAAAGGCGATGGACAACATCGAGCGGAATATGGACAACTGTGACTATGACGTGGAGACTTTCGTGTCGGACATGGCTGTCGGCAGGACGATTCTGTACAGGAAAATCAACAATATCACCGGTATGTCCATCAAGGAATTCATTATGGACGTGAGACTGAAGCGTGCGGTGCAGTACCTCAAGGAGTCCGAATATACCATATCCGAGATTTCCGCTATAACAGGTTTCGTGAATCCTAAGTATTTCAGTATCTGTTTCCGACGGCGTTTCGGGGTTCCTCCGAGCGAATTCAGGAAAAACAAAACCGAATAAAAATGGTTTCATTTTGTGCAAAAAATGACTCGTGTACAAAATGAAACCATTTCCGTATAATCATCCCCTATATTTCTCATCAGTGTTTCCGAATTTTGTGGACGTAAACAACCACGAATTGATAATGTCAACACAAAATCACATCGGAATCATTAAAATCTGCTTGCTTGGGTTCGCTGCAGCTGTTGCTTTCATGTCCTGTTCTGATAAGATAGAGCAGGGCGGCAATACACAGACTGATGACAATGTCATGGAGGTGAAAGTCTCTCCTGACAGGACCGGCCTCTATCGTAATCCTTTCTCCGGATGGATGATTTACTACGGTCTTGGCTCGGATTCGAGCGTTGAGAACTTCTGGAAGAGATATGACAATTTCCCTTCGTCCGCGGGTATGGTGAATGTTCCCAAAGACTATGCTCCTATACTTCTCATGAGGGTGATCTGGTCTGAGATAAATCCTGAAGAAGGCGTGTATCTCTGGCAGGAGAGCTGCAACACGGAGGCCGCAAAGCGTTTCAAGGAACTCGTTGCCGGGGCGAAGAAACGCAATATGCGGCTTGCCTTCAATTTCTGCGCGAACAGCCAGGACAAACATTATAATATCTGTCCCGAGTATCTCCGCACAAAGGGATGCAAGTATTTTGAGACGCAGACCGGCTCTGTTACTGTCTGGACTCCTTATCCTGACGATCCTGTTTTCCAGGAATGCTATGCACAGCTGATTCATGACTTTGCGCAGGAATTCGACGACCCTGACATCACCGCTTTTGCTGGAGGCTTCGGAGTCGGCAAATGGGGCGAGTACCACAACTGCATCTATTCCACCGGAGACGAGACTCCGAGGGAACAGGTGTTCAATTTCTTAGTTGACACTTTCGTAAAGGAATTCAAGAAAATCCCTATCACAATCAACGCGCACAGGTGGATAGGTACCTGCAAGGAGGACTGGAGCGGCGGCAAGTTCGACCCCGAGTCCGAGAGGCTTGTACAGAGTGCTGTCGCCAAAGGCTTTTCCCTGCAGAGCGCGGCTTTCGGCATGAAGACCTATTTCTCCACATGGGAGAAAGCCATGCTGCTGAAGAACAGGTACAATGTGCCTATCGCTTCGGAGGGCGGCTGGGTGAAGGCATCCCACGGGGACAGCTATAAAGGGGACGGATACAGCGATTGGGCGGATGTGCGCAAAGGCGAGTTTCTTGATGCACAGGGCTCCTGCGTGAATGTCATGGATTTGCGTTACAACCAGACGCTTGAGGTGAGCGAGGCATGGTCATGGTTCAACGAGGCGTATGACTATGTGCTGAAATTCATCGAGGAGGGCTGCTACAGACTTTATCCCGACAGGCTGAGTCTGCCTAAAAGTTTCAAAGCCGGCGAAACGGTCACAATCAAACACAGATGGATAAATCTCGGATGGTCATATTGTCCGACCAACATCAGACAGTGGGAAGGCAAATACAAGACGGCTTTCGCGCTGCTTGACAAGGAGACTTTGCAGCCGGTAGCAATACAGTTCGACGAGAAGGCGCGTCCTTGCGACTGGCTGAAGGGAAGCCCTACAAATTATGTATTCAATACCAAGTTCGAAAATGTCCCTGCCGGAGAATATGTGTGGGCGGTCGGAATTTCAGACACATGGAAGGAAAACAAGCCGGGCATATTCATCGCCACGAAAAGGAATGTGACCCCTGACGGCTGGGTGAAGCTCGGAAATGTAACAGTTGAAGATTAATAGACTAAATAAACCTGTTTTCAATTTTTAACCCTTATGTTCAAAAATAAAATTTTCAGTCTTTTAAGGCTATGCCTTTTGCCGGTGGTTTTACTGTCCGGCGGCATGTGGTCGGCATACGCCCAGAATCAGGACGGCGCTCTGAGAATTATCGGAAACGTCACTGATACAAAGGGTGAGCCTCTCGTAGGTGCCACAGTGTATGCCAAAAATGACCAGTCCGTCAATGCCATTACGGATCTTGACGGAAATTATACTATCACTGTCAAGGACAAATGGACGGTGCTTCTCTATGATTTCGTCGGTTTCGTGACAAAAGAAGAAACAGTCGGAGACAGAAAGGTCATCAATGTCGAACTTGTCGAGGATATCGGACAGCTCGATGACGCTGTGGTTGTCGCTTACGGTACTCAGAAAAGAGAGTCCGTCGTGGCTTCAATCACCACTGTCGAGCCTGGTGCCCTGAAAGTGTCGACAAGCCGTTCACTTACCAACAACCTTGCCGGTAATGTCGCCGGTGTGCTTGCAATCCAGCGTTCAGGTGAACCTGGCTACGACAACTCGACATTCTGGATCCGCGGTATATCGACTTTCCAGGGAGTCGGCGGCGACCCTCTTGTACTTGTCGACGGTATCGAAAGAAGTCTTGATACCATTGATGCCGAGGAAATCGCTTCATTCTCAGTGTTGAAAGACGCTGCCGCAAGTGCCGTCTACGGTGTGAGGGGTGCAAACGGCGTGATCCTCATCAATACCAAACGCGGTGAGGCAGGCAAGCCTAAGGTGACTATCAAAGCCGAATTTGCGGGCACCCAGCCTGTAAAGCTTCCTAAGTACATCGGTGCGGCTGATTATATGCAGCTTCTTGACGATGTGCTTGTGGACACCGGCTCGCTTCCTATGTACACTGACCGAATCGCAAAGACCCGCGCAGGCTATGACCCTGACATTTATCCCGACGTAAACTGGATTGACGCAATTTCAAAGGACTGGGCAAACAACCAGCGTGTGACTGCCGAAATCAGCGGCGGTAACGAAAGGGTTGTCTATTCGATGGTCGCTGCGTTCTACAACGAGCGCGGTATCCTTACCAGGGACAGGAACAAGGAGTGGGACCCTTCAATCAAATTGCAGCGATACAATGTGAGGTCCAATGTGGATATAAAAATTACAAACACCACCAAACTCCGTATCAATATCGGAGGTTATCTCCAGGAACGCAACTCGACTCCGGAGAGCGTGAGTGAAATCTTCAACAGGGCGTTCAGGGCAGTGCCTTTCCAGTTCCCTGTACAGTATTCTACAGGCGAGATTCCGGGAACTGAGGAGTCAAATGTGTGGGCGATGGCAACCCAGAGGGGTTTCAACAGGACCACCGCAAGTAAAATCGAGACGCTCGTGACTCTCGAACAGGATTTGAAATTCCTCACCGAGGGCTTGAAAGTCAGGGCTTCGTTCTCATTTGACCGCTATTCAACCGGTACCGTGAGCCGCTCGACCAACCCGACCATCTACAACCCTGCTTCGGGACGTAACGAAGACGGTTCGCTTATCCTGACAGTGAAGAGCAACGGAAGCAACACTCTCGGTCACTCTTCTTCGGGAACATTCGGAAACAAGAGTACATATTTCGAGGCTGCTGCCACATACGACAGGACTTTTGCCAAGAAACACGCCGTTTCCGCCCTCCTTCTATTCAATATGAGAAACTACGATGACGGAGGAAAGCTTCCTTACAGAAATGAAGGTCTCGCCGGTAGGGCAGCCTATACTTTTGCCAACAGGTATGTGGCTGAGTTCAACTTCGGTTACAACGGCTCAGAGAACTTCGCTCCGGGCAAACGTTTCGGTTTCTTCCCTTCAGGTGCTTTGGGATGGATTATCTCGGAAGAACCGTTTATGGAGCCTGCCAAGAAGGTGATATCAAAACTCAAACTCCGTGCATCATACGGACAGACAGGTAACGCTTCACTCGACGGACGCCGTTTCGCTTATCTTTCTACCATTACAGACGACTGGAATACCCTCAAAGAGTACAGATGGGGATATGAGTCCAATTACAACAAAAACGGTATGGCCGAGGGTGACTTCGCCGTTCCTAACCTGACCTGGGAGAAAGTGAACAAAGCCGATATCGGATTTGAACTCGGATTGTTTGAAGGCGCAGTTGACCTGCAGGTGGATTTCTTCGATGAAAGACGTAACAATATCTTCATGGAGAGAACTTCGATTCCGCTTACCGCAGGTTTCATCAAGGCACCGTGGGAGAACTTCGGAAAGGTGAAGAACCAGGGTTTTGACCTTACTCTCAATGTAAAGAAACAGTTCGGCAAGGACTTCTTCTTCAGTCTGATGGGTACTTTGACCTACGCCCACAACACCATCGTCGAAATGGATGAACCGAAAGGCGTCATCGGAACCAACCGTGCGCAGACAGGCCATCCTGTAGGACAGCTCTTCGGTTATATTGACCAGGGTCTGTACACATACGACGATTTCGTGGATGTCGAGAACGGAATACTCAGACCTGATCTTGCACAGGTGACTCTCGTGTCCAAGGTGCGTCCGGGTGATATCAAATACAAGGATGTCAACAAAGACGGTAAAATCGACGTATATGACAAGTCTCCTATCGGAGGTACCAAAAACCCTGAGCTCGTCTACGGTTTCGGCTTTACCTTCATTTGGAAGGATTTGGACATTTCAGCCCTTTTCCAGGGAGTCGGCAAGACTTGGAATATTCTTTCAGGCAATATCCTTCCTGCTTCCAACAAGGGTACGACCTACAATATCTTCACCAACTACAATGACCGCTGGACAGTTGAAAATCCAAGCCAGGATGTGTTCTATCCCCGTCTCGACTACGGAGTCAACGCCAACAACAGCCAGGCTTCAACATGGTGGCTCAAGGACATGAGTTTCCTCAGATTGAAAAACATCGAAATCGGTTACTCTCTTCCGAGAAAATGGGCTGACAGGTCATTCATTTCAAGTGCAAGGGTATTCCTCCGCGGAACCAACCTTCTCACTTTCTCGAAATTCAAACTTTGGGATCCTGAATTGGCTTCGAATACAGGTGCTGCATATCCTGTGATGAAATCAATTTCTGCAGGTCTTGAATTCAAATTCTAAACAATGTTTCATAGTATGAAAAAAATGAAATTGACATATTTGATTGCAGCTGTCCTTGTCATGTTTTCGGCGGCGTCCTGCAATTATCTTGACAAGCAGCCGGATGACCAGCTTGACATTCCTGCGGCTTTCGAGAACAGAAACAACCTTGAACGCTGGCTTGCATACATCTATGCCGGAATGCCGACTTTCTACCACTACGACGGAGCCATCGCGATTGCGGATGACCTGACACCTCCTGCAGCATGGGAGTCACAGGGCTTCAAAGCCATTCTTTACCAGAACGGCAACTTCACTCCGGCACAGGGAGGTATCATCAGCTACTGGCAGGAATTCACGAAAAGGATACGTCAGGCATATATCTTCATCGAGAATGCGCATCCGTTGTTCGACGTGTCTGCAAAGGAAATCGAATGGATGAAGGCTGAATGCCGTTTCTTCATTGCCTACTACCATGCAATGATGGTGATGACCTACGGCTCTATCCCTATGATTACCGGGAAAGCAGAGGGCACTGACGCCAACAATATGCTTCTCAAGCAGGCTCCTTTCTATGATGTTGTGGACTGGGTTGCACAGGAGTTGCTGGAGACTTCAGAAATTCTTCCGGCTTCATACGAAGAGGCGAACAAATACGGAAGGGCTACTTCCCTTATGTGTCTCGCGGTACGTGCACGCCTCCTCACTTTCGCTGCGAGTCCGCTTGTGAACGGAAATCCTGATTTTGCAGGCTATACCAACTGCGACGGAAAGGAAATCTTCAGCAGCAAGTATGACCCGGAGAGATGGAGGACAGCAGCGGACGCCAATTTCGACGTCATCGAAGCTGCGAAGGAAAACGGTTACGACCTCTATGTAGAAAGACTTGCAGACGGTTCCGTGGACCCTTATATGTCATATATGAAAGCTGTGCTTATGCGTTGGGACCAGGGCAACCACGAAGTGCTCTTCCCTAAGACCTACGACAGCGGAGCATATTTTGACAGACAGTGCAATCCGCGCAGTATGGGTGGCGCAGGTGCCATCGGCGTGACTCAGAATCTTGTGGACGCTTTCTTCATGAACAACGGTCTTGTCCCTATTACAGGCTACAAGGCGGGCGGAGTGCCTGAAATCAATCCTGAATCAGGCTACACCGAGACAGGCTATTCTACCGAGGACTACAAGGACGACACCAAGTATTTCTATCTTGAGCAGGGTGCTGTGGAAGGTGCGAAAACCAATCATGTCATCACTACCAAGGGAACATACAATATGTATTGCAACCGTGAGCCACGTTTCTATATTTCTGTGCTTTACAACGAGCAGTATCACTGGGGCAAGGACAAACACAAATCTTCAAACAAGTTCACCGACTTCTTCGCAGGCGGACAGGACGGCGGTCCTAACCACGACTCTCCTACAGCAGGTTATCTGTGCAGGAAGATGGTTGACCCTTCAGCTATTCCGAGCGACGGTTCTGGTACCTACAAAAACCGCCACGGAGCTGTCTACCGTCTTGCAGAGGCTTATCTTTCATACGCAGAATGTCTCAACGAGTACAGTATTTCAAAAGGCACATACGATGTGAACAAAGATGAAATTCTTTCTTATGTCAACAAAATCAGAGAGCGTGCAGGCATCCCTCAGTATGGTACAGGCGTTGACGGCGACGGCAATCCTATGATTGCAGTTCCGGCTACGGGAGAAAAGCTCCGCGACCTCATCCACAGGGAAAGACGCGTGGAACTCAACTGCGAGGCAGGCAACCGTTTCGATGACCTCAGACGCTGGAAAGAGGCGGAAGACGTTCTGAACGGTCCGTTCTACGGCATGGACGCCCTGAAAAACAAAAACAACAGGGACGACTATTACAAACGCACAAGATACCAGACCAGGGTCTTCAGAAGTTACTGGTGGCCGGTGCCTCAGGACGACATTGACAAGAATACCAATTTGCGTCAGCTTCCTGGTTGGAATTAACAGATAAAATTGTATATATATGAAACACAGATATATAATGGGTTTGGCAGCAGCGGGGGCAATGCTTCTCGCAGGCTGTGACAAGGGAGGTTTTCCCGGACCGGACAGAAGTATGTATGATGTCGTGGAGACTATGACACTGGAATCTTCTGCAGACGGCGTCATTGAACTGAACGGTGAGAAACCGGATGAGGTTGTGCTTTCTTTCACCTGGACTCCTGCAAGGGAAATGTCAGATGACTATATCGTCACGTACGTGACCTACCTTGATATCGAGGGCAATGATTTCAGCAATCCGGTACGTGAGGTCGAGGAAGATGGCGTGTTCACCAAAGAATATACTACCGAGCAGCTTCAGACCTATCTCGTAGAGAAATGGGGCAAGAACTACTCGCGTTCGGTAAACCTGGAGTTCAAGGTCATCGCAAAATGGGACGGAGGCACGAAATACGTCATGCCGGAGAAGAGAACGACAGTGGCGACAGTGCGTCCTTACCGTCCTCTGACTTTCGATGCCGACAGGATTTCGCTTTCAGGCGAGGCTGTGACCGGCACGAGCAAGAAGGTGATGTCAAAGACTCCTGAAAATGAATTTATCTATGCGGAGGAGGTCTATCTCAAGGCGGGTGCGCTGACTATCCCTATCGAATTCGAGGGCATGACTTCGTATATCTGCCCTGAGGAGGGTGACGTCACTATACCTGACGAGGAAGCGGCCGATCAGAAACCTGTAGGTACGACCTACACTGCCTGCGTCAAGGATGTCCCTAAAGAGGGCGAGTCAAATCCTGCATGGAATATCCCGACAGAGGGCTATTGGAGGGTGATTGTCGACATCGAGAAGAAGACAGTCAAATTCTTCTCTCCTAAGAACAGGCTCGAGCCTCTGACCGTTACGTTCGGCTACGAAGGCGGTACGACATGGATGCTGACAAAGACTCTTCGTGACGGTATGTATTATCTGAACTCTATGACTGGCTGGGACAGCTGGAAAGGAAAAGGCTTTAATTTCTTCGTTTCGAGAACAGACCCGCAGCTGATTATATGGCAGGGTTCGGCTTTCACTGTCAGCGATGCATTCTGTATCAAGATTGCTCAGGGACCTAAGGAAATAGATAAAATCGAACATGGGCCTGGTGATGGCGGGCAGGATCCTAACGCTAATCCTGACGGAAATATGACCTTCGTTTCAAAATGCCTTGCTTTTGTTCCTGGAACTGAACCTGGTACCGCTTCTTCTGCCGACCTTGAGCTCAAAGTCGGAGAATGGCTGCCTGCAGCTGCCGTGGTAAGCAACAGAAAATGGAAACCTGCAAGCGCGACGAAAATCAGCAAGATTACCATTGATGCAAGAAATAACCTTGTCCGTTTTGACTAAGCAATCTTTAAATTACTAAGATTTTTCAAAGATGCATTATACTGTAAAAAATTCGATTTTAGCGATAGCCGCAGTGCTCCTGACTGCCTGCGGCTGCGCCAAAGACACGACCGGAACTACCGGAGGCGGCAACGGCACCGCACAGGGCAATGAGACTGTAAAGATTTCTCCTGACAGGACCACTGTGCTGCACAATCCGCTCAACGGTTGGGTGATGTACCTTTCCGGTTCGGCCGACCCGTCATATTTCGACACCAAGATAAAGGTGGTGGACCTCGGCAAGGAAGTGTATATCCGTGATTACGCTTCGGCCTGCTACATCCGCACCGGCTGGAAGAGTCTCAATCCCGCCAAGGGAAAATATGCGTGGGACGATCCGACAAGCAAAATCTACAAATTGATAGAGCGTGCGGAGGAACTTGGATTGCCTATAGCTTTCCGCGTGGTCGTTGACGGCAGGGACCAGAGGGAGAACACCCCTCAGTTCGTGTTCGATGCAGGGGCAAAATACTGGTTGTCGGATGCCAACTATCCGGACAGAAAGACTCCGCTTGCCATCGACCCTATCTGGAGAAGCTATTACGAGGAGTTCGTAAAGGCTTTTGCCGCAAGGTTCAACGACCCGAAAAAGACGGCATTCATCGATGCCTACGGTCTCGGCAAATGGGGTGAGGGTCACAACGTCTGCTACGAGCAGGGCAATGTCATCAGTGACAAGACCACTGAGTACAAGGAAGATACCATGCGTTGGATTACCAAACTCTATTCTGAGAACTTCACGAAAGTACCGCTTGTCATCAATTACCATCGTCAGATAGGCCATCCTCTCAGTGAGGGCAAGAACCCTCAGCCTGACAGCGAGAAGCTGCTTCAGATTGCCATCGACAACGGCTACTGCCTGCGTGCGGATTCTTTCGGCATGAAGAATCAGGACTGGGGCTACAACAACTGGGAACGCAGCTATGTGAAGAAATGGAATTTCAAGCTTCCTGTCATCATGGAGGGCGGATACATTGTAGACAGTCCGGGTCATCAGTCAGGAATGAAAGGAGACGGCTACAATTCACCTGCTGAGGTGCGTGAAGGCGAATTCCTTGATTCCAAGGAAGCTTGTGTGAATATGATGGACTTCCGTTACGGCAATGAGACCAAATCCTGGTTCGAAGATGCCTTCCCTCTTGTGCAGCGTTTCAATTCCGAGGGCGGTTATCGTCTGTACCCTACAAGCATTACCGCTCCTAAAACCGTCAGATTCGGAGACCACGTGAAAGTCGATTACAGCTGGGCCAATCTCGGCTGGGGCTATTGTCCGGTCAATCTCAGACAGTGGAACTACAAGTACAAAGCTGCAGTCGCACTGCTCGACAGCGAGGGCAGGCCTGTCAAAATCTTCGTGGATGAAGATGCCGACATTTCGCAGTGGCTCAACGGAAAAATCAGTTCATACTCTCTTGATGTGGAAATCAAAGGTGTGGCTGTGGGAGCCTACACCTGGGCTGTCGGTATTGTGGACACCACTGACGACAATAACATAGGCATTCATGCGGCGGCCGCTGCAAAACATCTCACCGAAACAGGCTGGGTACGTGCCGGCTCCGTGACCGTGAATGCAAAATAATATGATAAACTAATAATTAAATACACAACAACATGAAAAAGTTCTTTATAATTTTAGCTTCCGTTGCGGCAGCAGTTCTGATGAATACTGCTTGTACGCAGGATTTGACCGGAATCGAGGACAGACTCGAGTCTCTTGAGGAGAGGGTTGCAGCCATGGTTCTTTCCGTAAATGCGCTTAATGACAATGTCAAGGCACTTCAGGCATTTGCCGAGTCCGGACAGACCGTGAAAAGCATTACAAGCAACGGAAATGTCTATACCATCACCCTTGGCAACAACGAGGAATACAAAATCACCGTTGAAAACAAGTTGAACGTATCCATCGACAAGGACGGCTACTGGACTGTGGACGGCAAGCAGATACTTTATGATGGAAAACCTGTGTCTGCAGTGGGCAAGCCTGGTGAAGACGGTGCTGCAGGCGAGCCTGGCAAGACTCCTATTTTCGGTGTTGACGAAGACGGCTACTGGACAGTGAAATATGACGAGGCAGAAGAAGCCAAGAGGATTACCGATGTGAACGGCGACCCTGTATATGCACAGGGCTCTCCTGAAGGTGATTCTGTCTTCAAGAGCGTTGCAGTTGAGGACGGCTACCTTGTGATTGTCCTCAATTCAGACCCTGAGAAGACATACAGGCTTCCTATCGAGGCTGATTTCCGCATTGAAGTCGCTGCTGACTGTGTGGCTGTGGTTCCGGGTGCCACCGTAGAGATTCCGTTCGAGATCAAAGGCAAAGACGAGTCTACACGCGTTTTCGTGGAGGCTCAGGGCTATACAGCCGTGCTTAAAGAGTCTGCCATTGCGGTAACGGCTCCTGCTGATCTTCCGGAGGACGGTTATGTCATCATCAAGGCCATCAGGAATTCCGATTCTTCAATGAAGGCGCTCTATCTTTCATTCGAGCAGGGCGTACTTTCTTATGTGCTTGATACCGAGATTCTTCCAAAGACTGCCGGTGAAGTTAAAATCACTGTCAAGTCAAATCTTGAATATACGGTGAATATCCCGGCAGAGGCCTCTTGGATTCATCTTGTTCCTGCAACCAAGGCTGTTACTGAAAGTGTTGTCACTCTCGCAGTTGACGCCAACGAGGGCGCACGCCGTACTGCCAAGATTACTCTCGTACCTTCTATAGGCGAGGCTCAGACTGTCGCTATTGTGCAGGCAGGCGAAGGCGAGGAGGTGTTTGTGAAAGTCGATTTGTCGATTGTTGCCGGCTTCAATGTTGCAGGTTCTGCAATCGGGACTCCGGCTGCCATGACGCAGACTTTGGAAAACGAGGATGTTTTCGCTTTCTATAATGAGCTTAAAGCGGGTGAGATGTATATTGAAATGCTCGGGGAGGATGCTTCTCTCGGAGCCATTATCCCTGCAAAAGAAGAGCTTGTTTTTGCCGAGGCTGCCGCTTTTGAGCAGAATTTCGTAGGCAAGGGCGCATGGACCATTCCTGCCGACGGCAAATACCGTATCGTGCTCAACCGCAAGGACGGTGTGATTACAATCTATGACGAGGCTAATGACCTTCAGCCGGTTGTTATAAAATGGCGCCCTAATGGGGACGAGAGTGTTTCTGAACAGGAAACAGTGGTGGAAAAAGTATTTCTTCGTGGAGAACCTGCCGGATGGAGCAATTCGGGAAAAGATATAGGATTTGCACCGTCTCTGGCTGATCCTCAAATACTTGTATGCAGAAGTGAATGGACTTGGGGTGGTAGGACTTCGTTTGCCATTTATAAAGGTGGTGAAATTGATGGTAAAACATACACTATCAATAATTCATATGTGTTTACTTGTGAATTTAAAGATGATGGCTCTCAGCAGGATGTTGTTTTGCCTTTGGACACATGGATGCCGATTATAGGTGGTGTTATAAAAGAACGTGGCAATTACTTTAACCTTCAAAAGCCTAAATTCTTTATCCTCGACCTACGCAATATGAAGATTTTTACTTCTGCTAATTAGTAATTTAGTGGTAATGAAATTCAAATATCCTTTTTTTGCGAAAGCATTGGTGTTTTTTACACTGATGCTTTTCGCGCTTGTTTCATGTACTGAGGAAAACCCGTATTCGGGCGTGTCCCTGACACTTACAGGCGTGCCTGAACAAATGCAGATAGGGGAGACTGCGGAGGTTTCCGCTTCCCTTTCCTCTTCCGTGACTGCCACCTACAAATGGATGTCGCTCAATCCTTCAGTCCTTTCAGTCACTCTGGACGGCGACAAGGCCACCATCAAGGCTTTGCAGGGAGGACGTGCGACCGTGCTTGTATATCTTGCTGAAAGTGAAGCCGTGAACGCACGCGCTGTCGTGGAGATTGAAAAGGCAGGAGACGGCATTCTGCGCATACTTGCGATAGGCAACAGCTTTTCACAGGACGCTGTCGAGCAGTATCTTTACGAACTTTTCGAAGCCGGCGGACAGAAGACGATAATCGGCAACCTCTATATCGGGGGCTGCAGCCTTGAAAAGCATTACAACAACATCAACAATGATGCGGCAGCCTACGAATACCGCAAAGTGGTGGACGGTGTCAAGACCAATACGAAGAGCGTGAAGATATCTTCAGTACTTGCCGAGGAGGATTGGGACTATATCAGCATCCAGCAGGTGAGCGGACTGTCCGGTAAAATCGAGACCGTCACTCCTTATCTGCCTCAGGTGCTGAATTATGTGCGTTCCCATTCGGCTTCCAAAGTGAAGATTCTGTGGCACTCGACCTGGGCATACGCAGCTACGTCCAATCATGCGGACTTCCCGAAATACAACAGTGACCAGATGACTATGTTCAACGCCATCACCGAAGTGGGCAAGACCGTAATGGCTGACAAGACTTACGCTTTCGACCTGTTGATTCCTTCCGGTACTGCGATACAGAACGGCAGGACATCGTCGCTCGGGGACAGTTTCAACCGTGACGGCTATCATCTTGAAACCACTTACGGACGTTATACCGCAGCCTGTACCTGGTATGAAGCCATTTCAGGCAAGAATGTCATGGACAATCCATACGCGCCTTCGACAGTGGATGCGACCAAGGCTGCGATTGCCCGCGAGGCTGCCCACAATGCCGTGGCAAATCCTTATTCAGTTACATCGTTTTAGTTAGTAGTGATTTAATATATAGATGAAAAAGGATTTGAAATACGCGCTTGTCTTTGTCCTGCTGCTGTCATGTCTGTGTGCGGACGGCAGGAAACGTGTGCGTATGCAGCCGGAAACGAAAATCGACAGTCTGCTGAGGGTTATGACCTTGGAAGAAAAGGTCGGGCAGCTGGTCCTGTCGTCAGGAAGATGGGATTTGACGGGACCGACCGAAGGCAAGGCGTGTCTGGATGATATCCGGAGCGGCAAATGCGGAAATGTGTTCAATGTACTCGGCGTGGAAAACATACGCAAAGTGCAGCAGGTCGCCGTCAGGGAGTCCCGTCTGGGCATTCCGCTGCTGTTCGGCTATGACGAGGTGCACGGCTACAAGACGATTTTCCCTATTCCGCTGGCAGAAAGCTGTTCATGGAATCTTGAACTGATTGAGCGGACCGCCCGTACCGGTGCTGCGGAAGCTGCTTCTACCGGACTTAATTGGGTGTATGCCCCTATGGTGGACATTTCCGTGGACCCGCGCTGGGGCAGGGTTGCCGAAGGGGCGGGAGAAGATCCGTTTTTAGGCTCTCTCATCGCTGCCGCCCGTGTCAGGGGCATTCAGGGAGAAAGTCTTGCGGATTCGTCAACGGTACTCGCCTGTGTCAAGCATTATGCCGCATACGGTGCTCCGCTTGCCGGCAGGGAGTACAACACAGTGGATATGTCAGACCGTAATTTCAGGGAGAATTATCTTCCTCCATACGCCGCGGCGGTGGCTGCCGGAGTTGCAAGTGTGATGACTTCTTTCAATGAATTTGACGGAGTGCCCGCCACTGCCAACAAATATCTTTTGGATGAGGTACTGCGCAAGGAACTCGGCTTCAAAGGCTTCGTCGTGACGGACTTCTCGTCTATGTCCGAGATGATTGCGCACGGCTATTCCGAGGATTTGAAAGACGCTGCCTGCCAGTCGCTTTCTGCCGGAACGGACATGGATATGATGGGAAATGCCTATTATACTTCCCTCGCCGGACTGGTGAACGAGGGAAAGGTTTCGGAGGATGTGCTTGACGCAGCGGTAAGGCGCGTGCTTGAAGCAAAGCAGTCGCTCGGACTTTTTGATGATCCGTACCGCTATTGCAGCCTTGAGAATGAGAAGCATTCGATGAGGACGGAGGAAAATCTCAGGCTTGCCCGCCGGATGGCCTGTGAAAGTATGGTTCTGCTGAAAAATGACGGTGCCCTTCCGTTGAATGAAGATGAAAAGATAGCTGTGATAGGCAGGGCTGCCGTGGCTGTGAACGACTATGTAGGCTGCTGGTGCGGCCAGGGTTACGGCCTCGGCGGAACTTCGATTCTGGATGCCGTCAGGGAAAGGGCCGGTAAGGAAAATGTCATGTATGCCCAGGGCGCAAATTGGACGGGCAGTGACAGGAGCGGTTTTGAAGCTGCCGTAGCTGCCGCCATGGAGTGCGACAAGGTGGTGTTCGTGATGTCGGAGCACCGCGAGATGAGCGGAGAGGCTGCGGCAAGAAGTGATATCCGCATTCCTGGAGTGCAGACGGAATTGCTTGAAATGCTTGTCGCAACCGGCAAACCGGTGGTCGTTGTTCTTTTGAACGGACGTCCTTTGGATCTGTCGCGCGAAAGCAGGATGGCGTCCGCAATGCTCGAAGCGTGGTTTCCCGGCTCAATGGGAGGCCCTGCCGTTGCAGATGTGCTCTATAACGGGTACAATCCGTCCGGCAAACTGACTATGACTTTTCCGCGCAGCGTGGGGCAGGTTCCGATTTTTTACTATGAGAAAAATACCGGACGTCCTATGCGTGGAAAGAGCAAATATGAGTCGAAATATATTGATGTGGAGAATACTCCGCTTTATCCTTTCGGCTACGGACTGAGCTATACTGAATTTGAGTATTCGGATTTGCGGCTTGACAGCGATGTACTTCGTGGCGGAGGGACAATAAAGGCTTCCGTTACCGTTTCCAATGTCGGAAAATATGAGGGTACAGAGACTGTTCAGCTCTACCTGCGCGACTTGGTGGGCAGCGTGACGCGTCCTGTGAAGCAGTTGAAGGCTTTCCGTCGCGTGGGCCTCAAGCCTGGAGAAAGTGTCAGGGTGGAGTTTGACGTTACTCCTGATATGCTGGAATTCTATCGCGGCGACAGGACGTGGGGCGCGGAAAAGGGAAGGTTCCATCTGTTTGTGGGCACGTCTTCCGCAGAATGTCTGAAAACCGAATTTGAATATAGACCATAAGTTCCGGAGAGTATGGACTTTGTCCGGGTAATTGCATGGTTTGAAATGATTATGAACAAACATTATTAAATTAAAACAATATGAAACAAAAAACAATTCAGGGGGGGGCAGGGCTTTATGCGAGTCCCGAACTCCGGATTATTAATTTGAGGACTGAGGGCGTTCTGTGCTCCAGTGTGCCGGTTGATTTCGGCAGCGGTAATGAAGGATATGACGAAGATCCTTGGGAGTAATTAAAATTTTGAAGAGTATGAAAAAATTGTATTTATTGCCATTGATTATGGCCTTTGCCGTCGCTTGTCAGACGGAAGAAATGCCTGCTCCCGGGCAGAATGAAACTATTGAAGGGGAATTGACCGAAAAAGTATTTACCGCAGATTTCAGTGCCGAGACCAAAACGGCTCTCGATGAGTCAAGAAATGTCAAATGGTCATCCGGAGATGCAGTGAAGATTTACGGAGGAACTCAGAATGCCGTTGCTGATGCAGTAATAACTGATAATGAGTATAGTGCAAGTTTCACGGCCGTTCTCCCGGAGACTGATGTTTATTATGCAGTGTATCCTGCAATTGCAGCAGATGGCTGTACGGAAGGCATATTGAAGCTTGAATTGCCTGCTGAACAGACTGCCGTTGCAGGTTCTTTCGATAAGAATGCCGCCCTTGCAGTGGCCAGGTCCGAAGCCGGTAATTTCTCATTCAAAAATGTCTGCGGCCTGCTTGCATTCAATATTGCAGAGGAAGGTGTCACTTCCGTAAAGATTTCTTCTTTGGGCGACGAACCTCTTGCAGGAGCGGCCGAGGTGGCTTTTGCGGAAGACGGTACTCCGGAGGTCACAGCCACTGATGCTACAGCCAAAACCGTGACAGTGAGCGGCACATTCGAGTCCGGCAAAACCTACTATGCAGCCGTTTATTCAAGTGCCTGCGAAAAAGGTATTTCCATTGCCTATACCATTGGAGACAAGACCTATACCTACAATCTTCACAAAGCCGGCGCTCTGCCTGCGCGCAGCAAGGTCCGCACCGTATCTGTCGGCACTCTCAGCGCCATGTCCGCTGCAACTTCTTTCAACGTGGCTTCTACCTCGTTGGTTTCCGACTATGATGCGAATGTGTTTGCGAAAAACACCGCTCTCAAAGGCGACCTGACCGACAACAACGAGACTGTCATCCTCACCGTTCCTTTCTCCGCAGTCCGCACCGTCGTCAACAAAGAGACTTCCACCATCGACCTCTACGATGCCGCCAATGATCTGCAGCCGTATACTGTCGAATTTGCACTTGGCAATACAGAAGCATTAGGCGTTTTAAGAAGGACTATAACTGATAAAATCTACATTTATTGGGCACAAGGTGATTGGAAATGGAAAGGAAAGGAGCAACCTTTAACTTTATCAGAAGCAGACCCACAAATCTTGATAATAAAAACGGTAAGTGACAATATGTTACAAGAATTTAATTTTAAGGTTTGTGCTGAACTAAGTGAAGTTGAGGTAATAAAAGAAGGAACATTAACGAAAACGTATTCTAATGGTAATGATTATCAGTCAAAAACATTTGGTTTTTCAGGTATAGTTGCAAATAAAAAGGCTTATCAGATTAGACGTTCAAATGGTACGTATACCGGTGAAAATGACCTGAGAACGTATGTCCCTCTTTACTTGAATGAGTGGAATGAGGTTGAGGCTGGCTGTGGAAATGAAAAATTCTATGTGGCTGAGATGGATGAAACTGTAGGAGATTATGTATATGTTCAAAATATAGTGGTTAATAATTATATCATGGATATCAGAAACCTCAGAGTAAAATTCATTAAATAAACGTTTGAACGGCGGTAAATGAAAAATCAACCGATTGCCGGTGCCCGGCAGAACTAATAACAAGTCGAGTTTGCTTGAACTCTGCCGAACCGAGGCCGTCATTGTAATTTTACATACAGAAATGCCAAAGGCATCAGAGAGGGCGTTCCGCTTCGCTACACTAAGCGCTTTGCTTAGCCTCTCTTCACGCCTTTGGCATTTCTGTTTCCTTGACACTTCGGCTATTCTATAATTCCCTGTCCTCCCGCCCTCCCGGGTGCCCATCCTTTCATCCCGAGCACCTGTCCCCGCCCCTGTCATTTGAGCGCCCTCTCTGTCATCCTGACCAAGCGAAGCGCGCGGAGGGATCTTGTACATTTAGGTAAGTGTTTGAATATAATGCATATTCGTAATATGTACAAGATCCCTCGACTGCGGGCTTTGCCCTCCGCTCCCTGACAGAAAAAGTGCTTGACCGAAATGACAGAAATGCGTCTGGTCGGGAGGATTTTCTTTACTGAAACTGACGGATTTTGGGAAATTTTCATCAGGTGTACAAAATGAAACCATTATTGGATGTGTTTGCCAATATGATTTGCAGTGGAGTGGCTATCTTTGTAGAAATCCGATAACCGATTTTGACACTAAATCAAATGGCAAATAAAATGTTCAAAAGATTATTCTGCGCCTTTGCGGTGCTTTTGCTCTTCTTCTCTTGCAGCAAAGAAAGCGTAAATGACGGTACGACTGCAAATTTTACAAATCTCTATGTCTACGGAGATGCTGCTGAGGGACTGACACAGGCTAAAAAACACAGTTTCAGCAAGGTATATAACGCAAAAAACATTCTTGAGACCGGAGCGTTTGAAGTATATCTCAAATTTTCAGCAGGGGATTTTTCTCTGGTTGACGAAAAAGGTACAAACTGGACTTTGTCCTCTGACGGCAAACTTGTCAAGGATGCGGGCGCAAGCCGTTTCGGGGAAGAAGGCATTTACAGAGTGAGAGTCGATGCCAAAACCGCGACATGGACCAAAGTGAAAATCAATTCAATCGCATTCCGTTCATTTTACGGAGAAAAGCAGCAGGTCGAAGGCAATTACAAGGGGCTCGGCCGCTGGGAGTTTGCTGATTTGTCTTTGGACGCAAAAAAGGATGAAGTGAAATATTACAGGTTCGAGGTGGATTCGGATGATGAGTCGGCTCTTGCGTGCCTTGGTTCAACGAAGGATGTCAATACTGCCGATCCGGAATCGTACAAATCCGCATATCAGTTTGTACGTTCTTTGGGGGCTGGAGATTTGGCCGGCATGAATTCTGAAACGGCGGCAGCATTCCGTTTTATCGCATACGATGAGGGAACCACCACGATTACACTTCAGCTTTCTGCAGGGCAGGCCCGCTACATCCATTATATTGACATCGCTCCTCCCGGACCTCCTGCTGCTTTTATGGGTGACTCGATTACCGAAAACTGGAACAAAACTTCCACAGGACATCCGGAGTTCTTCACTTCGAACAATTACCTTCCATTCGGTATCAGCGGACAGACAACGACCCAGATGCTTGCGCGTTTTGAAAGTCAGGTTATTGCGAACAAACCTCGTTGTGTGGTGATTTTGGGCGGAACAAATGACATTGCCGGCAATGGAGGCGTTGTGACCAATGATTATATTTTGGAGAATCTGGGCAAAATGGGAGAAATGGCGGAAGCTGCAAAAATCAAGGTGATTCTCTGTTCGATTCTGCCTACAAACCATTATTGGTGGACAGATAAAATCACTCCCGGGGAAATAGTTTCGAGAATTGCCGATATGAACAGGAAAATTCAGGCTTTGTGCAATGCAAATGACTGGACATATGTGGATTATTTCTCTTCTATGGTAAATGAGGCTGACGGTGGCATTTTAGATGCATATTCCGATGACAGGATTCACCCGAACAAGGACGGCTACACAGTGATGGAAGGGATAATACGTCCGGTAATCCGCACGGTAACAGGGAAATAACCAAGCCCCTCTCTGTCTCTCAACCCAGCCATTTTTTGACCTCTCCACGCAATTATCTGTCAGCCCGACCAAGCAAAGCGCGTGGAGAGATCTTATATTATGTAAGTGTCCAATATTTTTTAGTAACTTTGCAGCATCAATTGCTATTGAAACAAATGAGTGACGAGAAAAAAATATTGGAGGAAATCACTGAGCAGGAATACGAGCACGGCTTTGTGACGGACGTCGAGCAGGAGTTCATTCCTAAGGGTCTGAATGAGGACATTATACGCCTTATTTCTGCCAAGAAGAATGAACCTCAGTGGCTGTTGGATTTCCGTCTGGACGCTTTCCGCAGATGGCAGAAGATGGCGCTTCCGAAGTGGGCTCATCTGGACATTCCTGAGATTGATTTCCAGGACATTATCTATTATGCGGCTCCGAAACGTGATGAGGACAGACCGAAATCAATTGATCCTGAGTTAGAGAAGACTTTCGACAAATTGGGTATTCCCCTGCATGAGCGCGAGGTTCTGGCCGGAGTGGCTGTAGATGCTGTATTCGATTCCGTGTCTGTGAAAACGACTTTCCGCAAGGCCTTGTCTGATAAAGGCATTATATTCTGCTCTTTTTCTGAGGCTGTGCAGGAATATCCTGAACTGGTGCGCAAGTATCTGGCTACAGTGGTGCCTGTCGGCGACAATTTCTATTCTGCCCTCAACAGCGCCGTATTCAGCGACGGTTCTTTCTGCTACATTCCTAAGGGCGTGCGCTGTCCTATGGAACTGTCTTCGTATTTCCGAATAAACGCTAAGGGAACAGGGCAGTTCGAGCGTACGCTGATTGTGGCGGACGAGGGCTCGTATGTGAGCTATATGGAGGGCTGCACCGCACCTATGCGTGACGAGAACCAGCTTCACGCGGCTGTGGTGGAAATCATCGTCGAGAAGGATGCCGAGGTGAAATATTCGACTGTGCAGAACTGGTACCCTGGAGATGCCGAAGGCCGTGGAGGTATATTCAATTTTGTGACCAAGAGGGGAATATGCAAAGGAGAGGGCAGCCATCTGTCATGGACACAGGTCGAGACAGGTTCGGCAATCACATGGAAGTATCCTTCAACCATACTGAAAGGCGACAATTCGTCATCGGAGTTCTATTCCGTCGCCGTGACGAACAATTACCAGCAGGCGGACACCGGTACCAAGATGATTCATATAGGAAAGAATACACGAAGCAGGATTATAAGCAAGGGCATTTCAGCCGGTCATAGCCAGAACAGCTACCGTGGCCTTGTGAAGATGCTGCCGGGAGCCGACAATGCGAGAAATTATTCACAGTGCGACAGTCTGCTCATAGGCGACAAATGCGGTGCGCATACTTTCCCGAATATAGAAAATGCAAACAGGACTGCCGTTGTGGAGCATGAGGCTACGACTTCGAAAATCAGCGAAGACCAGCTCTTCTACTGCAATCAGAGAGGTATAGGCCCTGAAGAGGCTGTGGGATTGATTGTGAACGGATATGCACGCGAGGTGCTGTCAAAGCTTCCGATGGAATTTGCCGTTGAGGCACAGAAACTCCTCCAGGTTTCCCTCGAAGGCTCTGTGGGATAATTATCTCTCGGCAAAGTTCGAGCAAGCTCGACTTTACGCTCGGCTTTCATTTTAAAACCTGCGGTTTTACAATGACTTCCTCGCCTCGGCATAGTTCAAGTAAACTTGACTCTGCTCTCGGCTCGTTGTCATTTCGACCAAGCGAAGCGCGTGGAGAAATCTTGGTCATATTAAGAAACTTTTTAAAAAATATAATCAGAATAAATGTATAATATACTGAACGCATACGACTCATTGATGGAACTGATGAACACCCGGCTGTTTTCATTCGGCGGAGACATCCCGGTGCTTCTGATAGACCTGCTGACTTCACTCGCGGGACTTGCCTGCGTGTTCTTAGCGGGACGCAGGAGCAAATACAATTTCTGGGTCGGCTACCTGTACACCATGCTGCTTTTCCTGATGTTCTGGAACAAGCACCTCTATGCAAGCCTGATGCTGCAGCCTATAAGCTTGGGCATCAATATTTTGGGCCATTACCGCTGGACCCATCCGAGAGTGCAGGAACAGAGTTCCACCGACGCCCATGCCCTGAAAGTGACCATGCTTACCTGGCGGCAGCGCATTATAGCGGTGGCTTCCGTCTTCGTTCTGGCCGGAGTCTGGGGCTGGCTGATTGCGCAGATAGGTGGACGCTGGTTCCCTCAGCTTCACATCGACCCGGTGCCTTACCTCGATGCCTGTGTGACCGTGCTGATACTTGTCGCACAGTTCCTTTCGGCGCTGAAGAAATGGGACTGCTGGCTGGCCTGGCTTTTGGTCAACATCACCCAGCTCATCCTGCACATCAGTGTGGGGCACATATTTATGCCTATAGTCTGCGGACTCTACCTCATCAACGGAGTGGTTTCGCTCGTAGGCTGGTATAAAGGATATCAAAACAAAGAATAAACGCCGGGGCAAAACATTTTATAGAATGCGTCCTGACGACCATGACTGAATATACAAGATTTTGTTTAAATTTATTGCTATGGCAAATAACGATATATTGCTGAAAATAGAGGGCCTGTACGCCCGTGTTGAGGAAAAGGAAATCCTCAAAGGCATAGACCTGACCATCCGTAAAGGTGAAATCCACGCCGTGATGGGTCCTAACGGAGCCGGAAAGAGTACGCTTTCCGCTGTGCTGGCCGGCAAGCCGCAGTTTGAGGTGACCGCAGGCAGTGTGGAATTTATGGGACAGGACCTGTTGGCAATGACTCCGGAGCAGCGTTCCTGGGCGGGAATTTTCCTTTCATTCCAGTATCCTGTTGAAATTCCGGGCGTTTCCATTACCAATTTCATGAAGACAGCCATTAATTCGCGACGTGCCGGCCAGGGGTTGGAGCCGCTCAAAGCTGCTGAGTTTCTGAAGCTTATGAAAGAGAAAATGGCTTTCGTCCAGATGAAGCCGGAGTTTGCAAAGCGAGAAGTCAATGTCGGGTTTTCCGGCGGCGAGAAGAAACGCAATGAGATTTTCCAGATGGCCATGCTTGATCCGGTGCTTTCGATTTTGGACGAGACTGACAGCGGACTTGATGTCGATGCACTGCGTATTGTGGCTACGGGAGTGAATGCGCTGCATACTCCAGAAAAGGCCGCCATAGTCATCACCCACTATCAGAGGCTGCTCGACTACATTGTTCCGGATGTCGTGCATGTGCTCAAGGACGGGCGCATAGTCAAAACTGCGGGACGTGAACTTGTCGCACAGATTGAGGAGGAAGGTTACGATAACATCAAGTGATTGCCATAATGGAGAATATCAACATAAAGCCGTTTGCCAATATCACGAAGTACAAAGCTTCGCGTGAGGCTGGGGACGCGGTCATAGTGGCGGCCGGCGGACATTTCAGCCGCGTCTATATGCTCGGACAGGACAGGCTGCCTTCAGCTGTCTTCATTGAGGAAAATGCAACTGCTGATATCCATATTTTCGCCTTTCCGGGAGTGACGGCCGATGTGGCTCTCGAGATTGTCCTCTGCGGCAGAAATGCCACGTTGAACCTTTCCGGGGCATATATCCTTGGCTCGGACGAAAAAGTGCGTCTTGCGATAGACGTCTTCCATGAAGTGCCGTCGTGCTATTCGCGCCAGCTTTTCAAAGGTCTGGTCGGCGGCAGCGCCAAGGCTGATTTCTACGGCAAGGTCATCGTAGCTCCCGATGCACAGAAGACCGAGGCCTATCAGGAGAACCACAACCTGCTGCTCAGTGATGACGCTAAAGTTAACGCCAGGCCACAGCTTGAAATATACGCCGACGACGTCAAATGCTCGCACGGAGCTACAGTCGGCAGGCTTAACGAAGAAGAGCAGTTCTATATGCGCTCCCGCGGCATCACCCTCGAAGAAGCCCGCGCCCTGCAGATGATTTCCTTTGTCAGCCCCGTCATTGCCGGCCTTCAGGAGCCTCTCCATGAAGACCTCTCCGCCCGCCTCGACTCCGCCGTCCGCCGTCTTCTGTAAATCCGACTGTCGCATTAAAATGTTCCAAATAATCAAAATTTTCTGATTTTTTGGAACATTTTAATCAAAAATATTTCTTTTTCTGGAATTTTAAGTCAGGAGGTTATTTCTCTGGAGCGTGTAGACAAATATATAAAAATCAGCCCGGCTACGTCTCTCGTAGCGGGGCTGATTTTTATATAAGGCTGTCCTACAAGACCTTCAGCGGTTTGATGCCGAGCTTGACAGGATGGGTCATGTTCTCAGGGTTGAGAATAGTGTCGAGGTCCTCTTTGGTGAGGATGCCGTGCTCAAGCACCAAGTCGTAGACGCTGCGTCCGGTTTCGAGGGCCTCTTTGGCAATCTTTGTGGAATTCTTGTAGCCGATAACAGGGTTAAGGGCAGTCACCACGCCGATGCTGTTGTGCACATATTCCCGGCACTTCTCAGGATTTGCGGTGATGCCTTCCACGCAGAGAGTGCGGAGAGTGCGCATACCGTTGATCAGAAGCTCTGATGATTCAAACGAGCATTGTGCCATCACAGGTTCCATAGCGTTCAGCTCCATTTGGGAAGCCTCTCCGGCAATAGTTACGCAATAGTCGTTGCCCATCACCTTGAAGCATACCTGACTCATGACCTCAGGAATTACAGGATTCACCTTGCCCGGCATGATTGACGAACCTGGCTGGCGTGCAGGCAGATTGATTTCGCCCAGACCGCAACGCGGACCTGAAGACAGGAGACGGAGGTCATTGCTGATTTTGCTGAGTTTCACTGCCAAACGCTTCAAGGCAGAAGAATAGCCCACCATACAGGATGTGTCGGAAGTCGCTCCGACGAGGTCGCCTGCGAGTACGAATGCCTCGCCGGTGTACTCGGCAAGTGCGGCAACGCAGGCGTCAGCATAGCCCGGCTCGGAGCAGATGCCCGTACCGATGGCAGTAGCGCCCATATTTACGGTCAGGAAGTCAGCCGCAGCCTCGTCCAGATGTTTGATTTCATCCTCAAGAATAGCTGCAAAACCGTTGAATGTCTGGCCCAAGGTCATAGGGACAGCGTCCTGTAGCTGCGTGCGCCCCATTTTCAGGATGGATGCGAACTCTCCGGCTTTCACTCGCAGCGCCGCAATCAACTGACCCAATTCCTCTTTTACACGTTTGTTGGTGAAAAACATTCCGACATGGATGGCGGTAGGGTAGGCGTCGTTCGTAGACTGTGAACCGTTCACAATGTCATTCGGATAGCAGTATTTGTAGTCTCCGCGGGCGTGGCCCATGATTTCCAAAGCCCTGTTGGCGATTACTTCATTGCCGTTCATATTGGTGGAAGTACCGGCGCCTCCCTGAATCATGTCAAGAGGGAAGTGCTCCAAATGCTGTCCTGCCAAAATCTCTTCGCAGGCCTGTTTGATGGCCGCGTGCTGTTCATCGCTCATAAGCCCCAAGCCGTGATTGGCTTTGGCAGCCGCCATTTTGGTATATGCGAGGCCTTTGACAAACAACGGATAGTCACTGAGTTTCTGTCCGCTTATCTGGAAATTCTGAATACCTCTAAGTGTCTGGACACCATAAAGTGCGCTTTCGGGAACTTCAATTGCTCCTATCAAGTCGCTTTCTGTGCGAGTTTTGCAATTGCTCATGATGAAAAAATTACAGTTTCTTGTTATTATCCTGCAAAGATAGTAATCTTTTCGTTATAAATATTCATCTGTATGAACAAGATTCCTCCGCTCGCTGCGCCCGGTCGGAATGACAGTCGGGGGTGACACCCGGGCAGTGCTTGGAATGACAATCAAGGGAGCGCTTTGGATGACAAAGAAAAAGGGTTTCCGATCAACGGAATAAATCCTCTAAAACAAGCTCGACATTAACGGCACGGTTGTGCTCGGAAGAACTGAGCCCCATTGTGGTGATCATCACAAGCAGCAGTGAATGAGAAGGTTTGTGGTTCTTCGAAATACGGAACGCATCCACCTTGGTCAGAAGGTCCTGTTCATAATCTGCTGAAATTGAATATCTGTTTTCGGAAAATTTGATTTCACAAACATAATCAGTCCGTTCCTCGGGTGAAGGAATAATCATATCCACCTGAACCTTTTTTCCTCCCGGAGATTCTCCTCTCCATGAATAATCCTGTGATAAGGATTTGATTCTCAGAGCATACTTTATTTGAGCCAAATGGTGTGAGCATAGAAGTTCAAAAGTTCTCCCGCTCCAATCTTCATATTTGTGACTTCTCTGAAAATAAATCCAATCCTTCCTTTGTTCTTTTCCTCCTACAAAATTCAGGTAGAACAACGTGAAAAAGTCACACAACTGATATACCGTCTCTTTCCTCTTTTCTCCGTATCTCGAAAACGAACGGACAATTCCGCACTCCTGCAGATTGTCAAGCATCCTGGTAAAGGTACCTCCACCCTTAAGACCGGTGTCATCAATCAGTTCATTGCGGGTCATTCCATAAAATCTCGATCCAAGAGAACGCACAATGTCGATATATCTGTCAGCGGACTGGAACAGCCCCGTATATACATCCTGAAACTCCTGATCAATCGTACTGTTTCGAAAATAGAATTCATTGATATTCTGACTTAAAGTACGGTCAGGACGGAAGCGGTCCAAATAGTAAGGTATGCCTCCTATGGCCATATAGCTCATTGCAACTTCATAGTCCGACATCTTGAAGCCCCGTGCAGAGTAATACTGCCTGGTTTCCCCAAGGTCGAAAGGCGCGAGATAAAATTTTTCCGTAAGACGCCCATGTAGGCCACCATAGTCCCTTATGACATTATCTAACATCCAGCTTGTGGCCGAGCCGCAAATAATGAGAAATATATTCCTCTGCTTTGCAGCCCAACTGTTCCAGAAATATCCGAGTTCCTCTATAAGTTCTGATGATTTAGGACCTGCAAGCCACGGGAGCTCATCAAAGAAAACCACCTTTCTGCCTTCACCTTTTTCAACGAGCAGCTTCTTAAGCAAATCAAATGCATCTATCCAGTCGTGCGGTTCACGAAAAGAAGAATCCAGCCCGTAATCAAGAAGACTGAGATAAAAATGTTTGAGCTGCAAATGTTTATATTGGGCATCTTTCCCATCCTCACATTTTTTGAACGTTCCTACTACCGAAAAGGCCATCTCTTTTCTGAAACATTCATCAATCAGATAGGATTTTCCGACACGTCGACGCCCATATATTGCCAAAAATTCAGACTTGTCGGAGCCGTATAGCTGTTCCAGAATCTCGAGTTCGCGCTTTCTGCCGATAATGTTTTCTCTGTTCATATCCCGATGTTTGCAGGCAAAAATAAGTAAATATTCTAATATTTCAAAATAATCTCAGCCAAAAGTGTATAAAATATTGCATTTTGGCTGAGATTTTCAAATGCGAATAAAGGAGTATAAAGTATTGATTATAAATATATTTTAAAATAATCCCAGCCAAAAGTATGTAAAATATTGCATTTTGGCTGAGATTACAGCTGTTTTAAGTTGTTGATTACTGCCTGAGTGGGAATTATTACAAATGTGTTCAGATCAGATTGCGGACCAGCCAGAAAACAAGGATTATGGCGAGGATGACACAGACTGCGTTGCCGTGGTAGAGCTTGTCTTTGACTTTGGCCCAGAATGGGCTGAGACGCGGCAGGCTGAAGAGTATCAGGCCTAAGCCGAGGTAGGGGATGGCTGCGACTGTGAGGACGTTGTAGCGGACGGCTGCGGAAAAATCGCCGTTGAGCAGGGCGTGAATGGCTCTTTGCGACCCGCAGCCCGGACACTGCAGACCTGTCAGACTATAGAACAGACATTTGGGGAACCATTTGTACTCGGCGGGGTCCAGACGGGTATAGACAAAGAGTGCTGCCGAGACTGACAGCAGCACCACTATTGCTATGAGTATTTTCTTTGAATATTTCAAAATTTTAGATTGAGACAAGGTCTGTCATTGCAAATCCCAATCCTAAGATTCCGACGATGACGACGAAATAGACAATCCATAAGATTACGTTGATTATCGCACCCCAGATGGTCCAAGACCGGGCTTTGCGTGAATATTCTTTCGCCGTGTCATAAAGTCCGGCGTCCCATGCCGAGTCCACTTTCAGAGAGTAGACAATCGCCACTATACCGAAAGGTATACAGCAGAAAATGGTCACGAGAATGGCCCAAAGCAGATAATTGTCCGGGCGGGATGATGGCGCAAACTTCGGCTGTGGGGGCGTACAGTTTGTTCCCGTTGCGTCAGTGATGATGTCCGGCGTTACTACTTTCTCTTCGACGGGGACGTTGGTGCCGCATTTGGGGCAGAAACGGGAACCGTCCTGGATTTTGGCACCGCAATTTTTACAATACATAGGCGTTGCTGATTTTAGAAAATAGGGAAATCACTTGTCGTGTTGATGTATTTGTCGCGGAATCTGTCGTCCGGCATGACGAGCATAAGCACACCCTGGATAAACATGATAAATGCCCAGATGCCGCAGGTGACCAGCGAGAGGATGATGGTAATTATTCCGGCCTTGGTCTTGCCGAGATAGAAATAATGTATGCCCAAGCCGCCAAGTATGATTGCAAGCAGGGCGGTGACGATTTTGTCGTTTTCAATGGGGCTGCTGCAAGTGCCTGGTACGTTGAGTTTTGTGCCGCATTTAGGGCAGTACTGTTCTGTAGCCGGGACCTTTTCTCCGCAGTTTGAACAATATATTTCTTTTTCTACAGGTGCTCCGCAATGAGGGCATAAGGCAGCCTTGTCGGAAATGTCATTTCCACATTCTTTGCATTTGATAAGTGCCATAGTCTTTAAAGTTAAAATTTTACAATCATACAAAGATATATATTTTTTGAAATAAAACGCCCATTGGATACTATCTTTTTCTCATCAGTCATTTGTCACCGGCAAACTCTTTCTTCCAAAAGAAATCCATACTTAAAAATCTTATTCATTTTGAGACACTTTATTTTGTTCATATTACTAAGCGAAATTTTATGAAAATTAAACGTTTAATATTCTTTTAGCCATTTTATTTTTCCCAACTTTGTCCTCTGGATGGCTCCTTCCCGTCCGCATTGGCAGAATAAATCTCTGGCACAAAAAAGGGCGTTTTTATTCCCGAGATGGTCATTGGGGTACGTTCGGGCATGAAACGGGGTCTTTTTGTTCCCGAACGAAACGACTTTTCCGTCATCCTGAGCGACGCTCTCTTCTGTCATTCCGACCGCAGCGCAGCCTTGTCTCCCTGAGCGAGCGAAAGGAGTAATGTCATCCTGGGCATAGCCGAGATATCAAGGCAAACAGTCCGGTGGACTTTTGACCTCCTGGCGCATAGTCCGCAGTCGAAGGATCTTGTACATTTTATGTAAGTGAAAAATGAATGTTGAACAGAAAATAAATATCGGACGGGCAGTCAAAGCTGCGGCGGATATACTGTTGCCCCGTATCTGCATAGTGTGTGGACGAAAACTGCTTGTGGATGAGAGATTTATGTGCATTTATTGCAGCGCGGACCTTCCTCTGACACATTTCTGGCAGATACGGCACAACCCTATGGCCGACCGCTTCAATGCTAAAATTCAGGAGCATATTGATGAATTCGGAAATATAGACTATGCTCCGGCTCTTGCGCTCTTCCATTTTCAGCACGACAACGGCTACAGACATATTCCGTATGAGCTGAAATATAAGGGGAATATCCCTGAGGGGAAACATTTTGCGGGAATGCTGGCAGAGAAGATTGCAGACTGCGCTTGGTTGCAGGACATTGACGCGGTCATTCCCGTGCCGTTGCATTGGCTCAGGCGGTGGAAGCGCGGCTACAATCAGTCGGAAGTTATCGGCTCCGTCATTGCCCGGCGCTTGCAGGTACCTCTCAGGACGGATATTCTGCTCAGAAACCGCCGCACGAAAACCCAGACGAAGCTCACTGTTGCGCAGAAAGCCGCGAATGTGTACGGCGCCTTTTCAGTCAATCCGCGAACCAAAATGCCCGCACTGCGGCATATACTCATAGTCGACGACGTATTCACCACCGGCTCCACCCTCTGCGAATGCTACCGCCCCCTGCGCCACGCTTTCCCGGAAGCGAAGATTTCCGTCGCTACCCTCGCCTTCGTATGATTGTCCGATCTTTCTTTCCACGGTCCAATTTGCCCTCATAACGGGCGACCTGCTTTTCAGTCATTCCGACCACAGCACATTGTTATTCTGGGCAGAGAGCGTAGCCTTGCACCCTGAGAGAATCTATTTTCTGTTATTCCGATTGACTCTCTTTTCTGTCATCCCGTGCGGCCGAAGGGAGT
Source organism: Candidatus Cryptobacteroides sp. (assembly GCA_051870215.1). Classification (GTDB taxonomy): domain Bacteria; phylum Bacteroidota; class Bacteroidia; order Bacteroidales; family UBA932; genus Cryptobacteroides. The sequence continues at coordinate 64,408 of JBJEBQ010000055.1, forward strand.
AATGTTATCTGGAGCGCGGCATATTGTCACCTGGAGTGAGACGCAGCCTTGTCATTCTGAGCGACCGCAGGAAATAATGTCACCCAGAGTATGGTACATTGTCATCCCGCAGCCGAGGGATCTTGTACATAAGATTGTTCCACGTGCTATCATTAGCTGATATGACAATGCAGTTGTTTTGAAACACTATAGAAACGGAGTTAGAGTGCCGTCAGGGTGGGTGATGAAAATCTTCGAGCGCGGAATGAAATAATACCTTTCCACATCGAAAGCCACACTGGCATCCGGCACGTGGATGATGTCCGCCTGTCTGCACGCCTTTTTGCAGCTGCGGTTGAGCTTGTGCCGCTGACACCACGAAATCCGCAGACTCCTGTCCGCCAAAAAGCTCAAGGAGTCCACGAATACAACATTTTTCCCGTTTCCGTCAGTATAAAAGCGGAGCATCTATCTGACCACTTTGACTTTGAAAATCGCCTTGTGGATAGTGCCCTCGCCGATAAGCGGTGCATGTGCGGTATCAGGTTCGAAAGTCACTGCCTCGCCGATTTCTGCACTGATTGTGTTTGTGACAGGGTCTTTGTAGAAAAGAATGTCCTTCACCGGATTGTATTCTCCGTCTGGCTCTTTGCATTCGCTGCGCGGAGTCACGCCGAAAGTCTCGGCCTTAGAAAGCGGAACCTGGATGTCGATATACTCGTCATGCACTTCAAGACGTGCCTGCTGAGGGGTTTTCATCTGTGAATCCACGATATTCACGTAAAGATTGTCTCCGTTGAGGATATGTTTCCCATTTTCGAGAGTGGTAAGATCTGTGGTCTTAATGTACTCCAATGCTTCCTGATAATAAGGATTGTTTTTTAGTGCTTCACTCATAATTGAAATAAATTTGTACAAATATAAGAAAAATACCTTATCTTTGTAGCTCCATTGCTTGCTCTGGTGGTGGAATAGGTAGACACGCAGGACTTTGAACTATGTTTCTATAGTGCAAAACGTGGAAACAGAAACAACAAGAGTGCCACAAAGGAAACTTTGTGAGTAGAACTCCCCTAAAAAACAGAAACCTCGCGTATAGAAATATATGCTTTGGCGATGACTTACTAAATTCAGATTTTTCTGATAAATGGCGCAGAGACTATACAGGGAGGGCCTAAACGCGAAAGTGCATGGTCAAGAAATAGTCCGGACTACAACGGCTTAACAGACAGGATGAAGCCGGCTTGTGTAAAAGCAGGAGTAGTGAGAAAATCCTGTGGGCAGCAATGCCCGTACGGGTTCAATTCCCGTCCGGAGCACAAAAAAAGTTGGTGGCGACACCGGCTTTTTTTTGTTTTCTATATGTCATTGTAGCCGATTTGGTATAATTGACAAAAGTGGTTTTTAGAGATGTCCAGCGGGACACGCTGAGTGGTTTTAGGGTAGTTGTGGATTTTGGATACTGATATTTAGAGAACCATTGAAATCGGTAAATCACGCCCAAATATAGATTTCGGGCGTGGTTTCTATTTGAGATCTATTGTTTGTATTGCCGAAATGAAGGCCGATTGTGAAATATATCTTAATGTTACATTATACAAACTTTCAACGCTTTAGCCAGGTCGTGAGTGCTAAGTTTGTTTTGTATTTCCTGTTCCAAGGTGTACAACATGGAAAAGGTAGCTTTTTCGGGAGGGATAGCGCAAAGAATAATTCCAGTACAATCGGCTTTTACACCATCTTCATACATCAGGAAGGGTCTCGGATTTGCATCGTTTGTAAAAACCGGATAGAATGCTTTACAATTTTTATAGCCTAACTCTTCACATATTTCAAACGAAAGCTCATCAAGTTTGTTAAGTTCCTGTAAAACAGCATCATACTTCTGAGAATACTTCTTGTCCCCGTATTCCGAATAGAATTCCTTAAGCATCGGTATTAAATCACTCGTTAACAGGTCGGCATTAAGCATTGCCACAATATCATGTTTTCCAACTTTGTAATAATTATAAACTCCATAAGGAGCGTAATCCATCATAGTATGGCCGAAAAACCATATTTTACGGTAGTCATTTTCAGAAAGAACCATAGTCTTCAATAATTGGATAACAATTGTCTTCATGATTTTTTCAAATTTATTGCAAAGTTCCGACAAATTATTGGCAATGTGAAGGGAATTTGAATAAAATTATTTCTTTGAAAATCAAAGATTTGCGAACCAATATCAATAACTGAAGAAGCATTGTTGGCAATTTGTCTCAAAGCCTGAACTCGGAAGGTATGCCAAGTAGTTCATATAACTCATCTCTGAGCTGCAAAGCCTTTTGGCTGACAATTCTGCCGCCTGCGGATGCATTGCGGATCCGGCTTGTCTGCGAATCCCATGTGGCCTTGTCTATTCTTATCCTTATGCGGCAGTTTTCTATAAAACGTTCCTGCAGTTCTTTATGAGCCCATAGAGTTGAGGCTAAAGCATTGACTATTATTATAACATAACGCTGCTTCTTCTCTTTGGCCTCCAGTTTCATGGATTCAAAGCAGTCAGCTTCGTCATTCAGGAACTTTAACAGAGATATAGCTGTCACAGGATTCTCAAGGTAATCATTCAGTATATCGACAATGCTCTCCGCCTGTGAAAGATTGAATAGGTGTGAGCTTATGTACTCCGCGTCGCTTTCCCGTAAAAAAAGCCCTTCCTGTTCAATTGCAGGACTTAATGTTTCAACATATATAGAAAGGGCAATATTCCCTACAAATAATTCTTTCCCCGGATAATACATCTTTTTAAGTCTCGTAAGTAAATAATATATCACTATTGTATTTGCAAAAGTACATATAGCGCACTTTAGCCATGACCAAAAATAGACAAATAATCAGTGAACTCCAAATGTTTCAAACACAATGATGCCAGCAACGAAAAAAGCTTTTCTACACACTTCCCCGGCGATGCTGAAGAAGTACATCAAGGCCGGGATTCTCAAGGTCGTTGAGAAATTCACCGACAAATCCGACTACTTCAAGTAACATGCCTCATTTGGATTGTTTTCTACATCGTTTTCTTATGTTTGATGCAGAAAAACACTATATCAGCCTTACGACAATCGAACGGACATTGGCCGATCTGGTTTCTGACGGTTGTTACATCGAGAAGATAGGAAGTTGTGGAAGTCTGGCGAAGGTCCGCAGCTTCGCTTGGCGACTCTCCGGACTTTCTCATTGCTCGCCAAAAGTCTTGGGCAGGCTGACGGACTTGGAGACCGTTAGTCCCTGAAGCCTGCCCATTGTCGCCGGTCGCCTCAACTCCGCGGGCAGAGGTGAGGACACTTCAAATTTGCTCTGAAGGCGCTGGTTAACATAATCTATATTGTAGGCGGAGCGAGCAGGGATAGGCCGGATGTTTGGTGTTCCGCTGGAGTTTGCGGAGGTGAAATGACAATCTTCCGGTACCGCTCTGCCCATAGGGGTAAGTCTTCTGACGGCTTGGCCGGCGGAAATCTTGAAATGAGATTTCTGTGTCGTTGACTTGATTATTATCCGACTAATCCAATATTGTCACCAATCTCTTACATATTGAATCTTGGCTTATCATAAGTTGAAGAACCCTTCTGAAATTTCCCATCTCATTATCTTCAGCAAGTTGTTGCTCAGCCTTTTTACCGACATGTCTTTTTCCGAAATAAAGGTCTATCGCCTTGTTGAGGCCATGGAGAATTGTTGGCATATCGTATATGTTTAAAGATTCACCTTCTCCTTTTGACTCAAAATATATAGGATACTTGCGGTGTTTAACTTCAATATTGCTGGAATTCAATCCTTTTGTCTTGTAAAATACAGCTGCACTGTCTTTTAAGTCCGGGTCTAACGAATCAGGCAGTTTGATGTTTAGGCGGGCAGTTGTATAGATTTTGTTGTCTATTTCTATTGACGGCATTTTTTCGAAAATCCAGTCGGCTGTAGGTTTTACAAAATTGTCAAAGTATGATATTGCTATTACGGTTGATGACAACAGGCCTAAGTGACCGGTATTGAGACTATCCAGCATTTGACTTTTGATTTTTTTCAAACTAACTTCTAAATTTGATGTCGCTACAAGTTCTCCCTTTGGATTGTGCTCTGTATTGTAAAATACATGAGTAACTCCGAGTAAGTCACTTGGCAATTTTATGCCCTCTTCTGCAACAATAAATGCCTTGTCAGAGCCTACACGCCCGAGGAATAACCCGTACTCAAATAATACGTTGTCTCTTGGAGTCTCGAATACTTCACCTCGCACTGTAGTTATGTCATCTTTGGCAAATATCATAATGCCAAAGTCAAATAGGCTGGCTGATTTCATAAGTGTTTCGATAAATGACTCGTTGCTCTTAAAAATGTCATCAGACCAAAGATGGCAATCATAATCATCGGAAAAAAATGTCTTGACTCTTTCAGCTACGCCTAAGCTCTCTTTTGAAGAACCTATAAAAATTCTTGGTTTCATAATACTATACATTATCTAAATCTTGTTTAATCTTGAATACTTCATTTGTTAAACTTATGAAGGCTGTAATTTTATCCTGTTTATTAAGAAAAACATATTCATCCCCGACCACTGATTTCAGATTGTTTAGCTTGTTATAATACCACAAGTCATGCATATACCACCAAAGAATTGTGACCAATTCTTTGTAATCAGAATCCTCATAACTTGAAACAGGAATTGAATAGCATATTGCATTAATATCGAAACTGCTGAGCGTTTGCTCTAAACCAACATCAGTCCTGACATTTTTCAAGAAACGTATCATCTTTTTTAGGCGGCCATTGGTTTCTGCGCTTCTATTGTTGATTCGTGATATGCTCAGGAATGGATAATCCGGGCCTTCGGCTTCTCCTGTTTCTTTGTTATATATTTTGATTCCACGTTTCTCGGATGGCATTCCAGAAAGCACATAATCATAAGATTGAAACCATGAAGATGTTACAACATCCACATCACGATGCAAATGTTGGTTGGTAATTTTAACTGACTTTGCTTTTGATGTGTCACAAAGGAGATAGTTTTCTCTCATTACTCTCTCTATTGACATTCTGAGTTGATGCAAATCTTCGTTAGAATTTCCTTGATAAGGAGAGAAATTGCGATTGTAGTTTTGTAACCGAGCCATCTCATTCAGAGAGTGTGAGTAGCTTTTATTGATTTCCTCTCTCACTTTGTATATATCGGTTCCATAGAATTTCTCGCACATTACAAGAAGGTCAATGTCGCTTGCGCCTCTGATATGCGTGTTTGTCATAACAGATCCTTGATACTCGAAAGAGATATTGGGAATGCTATCTCTAAGATGTTGTTTTGCTGCTTCTCCTGCCTCCATTGTTCTTTTTGTATAGTCTTCCCCAACGGCACACATTGCGCGTTTGACATATTTGGCGACGTCTTTATCATACGATAATTCTCCGCTAAACATTCTTTGCTCAAGAACTGGGGACTTGTCAGGATTATATCTCCCGGACATGTTTTGTAAACTTTTCAAATAGTCCATAAAATTAATTTTTGTATTCCGGGTCCTTAGTCCGGTTTGATAATGCATGACACCATTGTCATACGACGAACTGCATTGTCAACTGTTGCGCCGGAGGAAAATTACTGACAAAATGTCATTTTATTTTAAAAATTTGCATATTTTATGTCAGTGTACGAAATATAATGAAAATATATAAGTAAACTATTCCGAAAATTCAATATTATTTTGTAATTTTGCGTCTCGAAAAGGATAATGTAAATTGATTGAACCATGATACAGGAACTCAAATTCAAAAACTTCAAGTCATTCAAGGATGAGGTGTGCCTTAGCTTTGAGGCAACCAAGGATACTACATTTGAGGATTATCAGGTGGTTGAGGTGGTGCCAGGGGTGCGTCTCCTTCGTTTTGCTATGGTTTATGGTGCAAATGCCTCGGGAAAATCGAATCTTCTGGATGCCATTGATTTTCTTAGGAATTTCTTTTTTGCCAAACCTGGCGATATATCGGAGCCGACTGGGGCGATACCATTCAAATTGGATGCTGTTACGCCTAATGAGCCGTCAGAGTTCAGCTTGAAATTTTATGTGGGGGAAACAAAATACTGGTATGAGCTCAAGTTGACTTCTGCACAGGTCTTGTCTGAAAAGCTTTACTTTTATGAGTCTCACCAACCGAAGAAGTTTTTTGACAGGACACTTGAAAATGGGCAATCGGTTATCGTATTCAATCCGGCCACGGTAAAGATTAGTGCTGCGGCCAAAGAGGAATTATCATTGAGGTGTCTGTCGAATATGTCTTTCTTTGCAGCGAAAAATCAGGTGAATCTTGCCATCGAGAAGATAGATGTCGCAAAGGAATGGTTGAGGAAGAATCTTATGCCGATGATTCGTCCGACAACATTGATGTTTGACTATGCAAGCAATAAGATGTATAGCGACTCAGCGTTGAAAGCGTATCTGCTTGATTTTGTTCACCTGGCTGACTTCAACATTTCCGACGTGAGGTCTGACAAGGTGTCGGAAGTTGTACCTCAGAGTATTGTGAAGATGTTGTTGGCCGATGACAATACTTCGGATGAAGTAAAAGAGAAACTGAAGTCAGAACAGTCTTTTACTACGGTACAGACTATGTTCGAGCATACAGTGCGAAACGAGCGCGGCGTTGAGGCTTATTTGATGAATACAGAAAGCCAGTCGGAGGGTACGAGAAGGACATTCGGATTGGAGGCGGCTATCTATGAGGCAATGAAAACCGAGTCTTTCCTATTCGTTGATGAAATAGAGGCTTCTCTTCATCCGGAGCTTGTGGAGTTCATTCTTCAGAAATTCCTTTCAAAGAAGAGCAGGGCACAGTTGCTCGTCACGACTCACTATGATATGCTTCTCAATTCAGTAGGTGACGACCTTATCCGCAAAGACTCCGTCTGGTTTACGGATAAAATGGAAAGCGGCAGTACGGACTTATATTCTCTTGTTGAGTATAAGGGGCTTAATCGTATATCCTCATTCCAGAAAGCTTATAGGAACGGCGTGTTCGGTGCGCTTCCAAACATTAAAGGGTAAGGAACTATGGGAAGAAAGATAGAGGTCAGAGCGAAGCATAAGCCTATGCCGACCATAATCGGTGCCGGAATTACTGAGCAGTGGTATTTCACACATTTGAAATTCTTGTATGATTACCAGATAAAGGTGCGTCCTCGATTTTTCGGGAATGAGACGGCAGATGGAATGGCCAAGAAGATTGCGGAAGTGTTGAATGATGGAGGTACGGCTATCTGTGTATTTGATGCCGATGTATCAACATGGAATGAGGAGGAAAAGAAAAAGCTGGATAGACTCAGGATAAAATATGCGAAAAACAAAAATGTCATCCTTTGTGATTCCTTGCCTGCCATAGAATACTGGTTTCTCCTTCACTATGAAAATACAAACAGATTTTTAGGTACTTCAAAGGCAGCTATGCAGGCTTTGAGGAAATATATGCCGGATTACGATAAAACTGATGGCTTCCTGAGCAACAGAAGATGGGTTGCAGAAATGTCAGGTGAAGGAAAGCAGGATGTGGCGTGCTCCAGAGCCGAACAGTTCGGGAATGAAGGTCAGTCGTATTCTATGATTTATAAGGTATTTGATGCCATCAAATAATGATGTCCTGGCGTTGTTTTGCTATGGACGGATTCTTGACGAATATGAGCAATAACACTGTACTGTTGTTGCCGATTTTACTGCATCGTTATTGCCATTCTTCCAGTATCTCTTCTTGCCGATTTCGCTGTATTTGTCCTTTCCAATTATACGATGCCAAACGAGGAGTCCGTACTGCCGCTCATGGGTAAGAGAACAATGGACAAGAATTCAGACCTGAGGCAGGTGCTGAGAGTGAATCTCAACAAGCCCCCGTTCCTTGACTGGCGAAAACGGTGGAAAGAAAGCAGCTGTGGCTACTTTCCTTCCATACAAAATTGATATATTTGCAATGTCTAAAGAATCTTAGATTAAAATGGACATATAACGTGGAACGCTACTATGCCCATTGCAACTATGAAATACGACATCATAAAGATTCTTTCCCGGACTATTTCCTACTACTATCTTTTCCTCTGTAAAGGAGCAGTTCATATAGCTTGAATCTCCAATAGTCCTTTGACATGATATCGTCACCGAATAATTCTTCAATATTCCCAAGAGCCTCAAACAAGTCAAAAATTGAATTGACCTGAAGGGCAGTGAGTCTAGCCAGTACCTCCCCTTTGTACTTCGTGAAATGCTCGTCTCTTGCTCTGCGAACTTTTTCTGTTATAAAATCTTTTACTTCTCTTGGGTTCTTGATATCAATTATCGCATTTGCATTTTCAATGGTTTGTGCCACATACTGTGAGATATAAAATGGAAGCTTCTTCATTTTTTCATAAACAGTGCCCACGTTCATTGCATGAGTATAAGTGAGCATGTCAGATCGATATGAAAGCGTGTCAGAATCTTTAAAAGATTTAGGTCGGAGTAGAAGATAGCTGCTCTTGTCACCTGCCTTGTAAGTCAACTTGAAGACTCCATTAAATCGCACAGCGGAATCTTTAATCTCGTCATTTTCAAGAATAAGATTAAAGGACAGCTCCAGATTATCGCTAACCTTTCGAGGATTTCCTAATTGAAATGACAAGTATACTGTAGAATCATCTATATGGTATTCGTCTATATATACGTTGTCTTTCGTCTCAGTAATATACTGATTTACAGACAGCAGTGCAACTAATATCGAGAAGTTTATTCCGTAATTCTTATATGCGGCGTCAGAAGTGACAGCACGAAGCAAATACTGCTCTTCATCTTTGAGTCTTATCAATCTTGCTGAACAGTATTCTTCATTAGAAGTATTTCGGGCAATGTAATCCTGTATGTATTCAAGAAGGTCATCCCAATGCTCATCACGACATCGATTTGCAAACTTGCTAAGATGATTGATTTCAAGCACATCTGATTTTGCGGAATATCTTGTCTCGACTAGTAAATTGTCGCGTCCCAACTCTTTTAGTAAAGATAGGTCACTGATTCCATATAGCATGAAGACTGCTTTTTCGTCTTCAAGCATATGCTCCAAATAAATGTCTTTTTTCTTGATACGGACATCTATCTTCGTTGCCATACTATCAAGTTCTTCAATGTCCTTTAGCAGCGTCTTGACATTGCCGACTTGAATAACACTATTGTGTTCTTTATCAATAGAGAAGCTATCAAGAACTTCCTCAATAAAATTATTGTCCCTCGACAGGGTTTCTATGGCAGTTCTGAGAGATGCCATAGACTGTGTTGTGCCATCGTTTTGAAAGTGACGGCTAGCCTTTTTTAAAATACTTGCCATGTTAGGTCATATATTTTAAAATTAATAATAAGTGCTATTCGGAGTTGCCGAGGGTTGATGTCTTGCGAAAATCAAGATTTTTCTTTGAGAAGAGGCAGAAAACCCGTACTTTTGCGCAAAATTTGGACAGCATAGGTTGGACTAAACCTATGTGAATTATCACTCAACCCGATGATAATGTTTGATTGGAGAGTTTACCGGCCAGTTACTCTCCAATTTTGTTATAGTCCGCTCCCAATTTTACCTCATTGAAACCCTCCTGTTAATTATTGTTTATTTTCGTCATTAATACAAAGTTCATATACATTATAACTTCCATTTTGCTATCCTCTTATCTATTTCTTCATTTGGCAGTCTGACGTTCTTTTCAACCAATTTGCTTAGGTGGGATGAGGCTTCTTTCTGAGTTATGATGCCGTGTTCCACAAGTTCGTCGAAAATAAACAGAACTCCAGATACCAGGATTCCTTCTCTTTCGGCCCTTGTCCTTAATGTCTTGTCTCCGGTCAGCAGTCTGGCATTTGTCATTGTTTTCGTATATATCAGAACAGAGCAGTCCTCGATTGAGACGTTGCAAACTTTACTGGCTGTATTGTAATACTCCCAGATTGCAGTTAGTTCTTTTGAAGTAAAGGATTTGACAGTCAACTGCTTCTGGGCGCAATACTTCATGACAGTTTCGTGCTGCTCCCCATCCGTCAGCTCGCTTAGAACAAAGTTTGTAGTATGGACCTTGTATGGAAGCTTGAAGAAACTATCCAGAAGACCACAGGAATGCAGGTCTATGAAAATATTTGTGTCATTTACTATTATCTCCATTATACCAGTTCCAGTTTATTCTTCACATCTTCCATAGGTTCGTTCAGCAGAGCTGCTGCCTTAGAGATAGAAATCATATCGCTGGCCAAAGCTCTGTAAACGAGGCGGTCGAAACGGCTTGATTCTTCAGTCCCATTATAGGAAGTCCCTTCCACTGCTCTTTTGAATGCAAGGCTTTTGTTTTTCCTTATGCAAAAAGAGGTGTGTTTGGATTCACTGATTACTCCTAAAGTCTTCGCCTTGAACATCAGCGCATCAACGGATATCCCGTAAACAGACTGAAGCCCCTTCAGTTCACGTAATGAAATGTCGTTGCGCCTTTCGCCAAGAACTTCAATAAAAGTGTCACGCGATATCAACATTTCGCTGGCAAACAGGTGACATAATCTTTCCTTTTCTTTCTGCTCCATTTCTTCCGGCAGGCTCATTACAAGATGACCAAGTTCGTGCAGAGCAGTAAAACGAAGCCTCTCAACATCAAAAGACTTATTGACAACAAGGAATGGTATGTTTTCATCGTTGTTTGCATATCCGCTCAGCCCATCAAATGAAGCATCTGCGATAATTTCTATAACCTTGATGTTCTTTGACTCAAGAAGGTCTGTTACACTAAGGATACCATCCTCACCGATATTCCATGCATTCTTTAATTCTTTGACAACTTCATAGACATCTTTATATGAAGTTACAGGCATGTCCTTTACAGGGTTGGAGAAAGAAGGGACATAATCCCACACCTCTTCAATTTCCAAGTACCTTTCAATTATGTCGCGGATTTCCTCTTTTATAGCCTCAACCTCCTTTGTTCCCATTTTTGCCTTTTTGCGGAACTCAATGTTGTTGATTGCAAACTGCGACTCCCTGAAAAAATAGTCTGGCTTGACACCTAAAGCTTGCGACAATAGAATCAGTATATGTGAACCTGGAAGACTTTCTCCTTTTTCATATTTTGATATCGCCTGTTTAGAAACCGCATTCCCTATTTTTTCGCAAAGGGCATCCATTGAAAGATTGCGCATGATTCTGGCCCTCTTCAACCTATCGCTAAATATTTCGTTAAGACTATTCATAATGCCATAATTTTTTATATTTGGTTTACAAAAATAGATAAATTATTTTAATTTGTCAACTTTTGTTTGCAAAATAGACTCATTGCATATTTCTTACCATTGTTCGCATACAACTCTACAAGTAAGTGCCCCAGAGTTCCATCCAGCCGTTCAGAACTACCGAAGCTGTCATTATCCCCCTCCCCAAAAATCCCCAACCGCAACACCATAAAACGCCTCCTGCCTATAATTTCGCACATATTTTGTATGTTTATTTTGCGTAGAGGTACAAAAATTTCATTATTTCGCAAAATAAAGCAATAAGATGTACTCTAAATTTATTTTCACAAAGTCATTTTGCTGACAAATTTTATAAGTTTTTGATAATTAGATATTTTAACTATCTTTGTAAAAAACCAGAATAAATATGGAAAAACATTTTTTATGGATAACGCTTTGCACAGCACTTGCCTTTGCAGTTTCCTGTGACAAACCGGATTCCGGAAGAGCAGATGAACATGAACCCGGCTTACCTGAAGAAGCGACCGAAATATCTTTCGGTGCGCTTTCCTCTGATTCTGACTTGTTCAAGGCCACGGCGTCGAGCGGGACAATAACGCTCAAGTCCTCCGACACCTGGACCATATCTTGCGACGGAAATGCCGATTGGCTGACAATTACCCCATCAAGCGGTGAAAAAGGGAATGTAAGCATAAGCGTCAGCACAAAGGAAAACAGCACAGGAGCAAGCCGGACGGCAAAATTATGTGCACGGTGCGGCGACAAGACTGCCGAATTGGAGATTATGCAAAGGGCGGATCCCTACACAAAAAGCCTTTATCGCACAGGTAAAATCTCCAACAAAGTGCTCCTTACGTATTCTGAAGGAACAAAGCTGGCCAGAATCTATACTATCCTGCCGTTACCTCAATCCAACGCATATCAGGATATTTCGGCCGTAAATATATTCGGGGCATCCAGAATTACATGCCGCGACAAAATCAATGCATATATCTACAAGGACATTGTGAGTTCGTTTCCGCAATCAGGACAGCCTGTAATAGAAGAAGAATTTGAAGTCAAATCATATAATGTCAGCGTTGATTTTGATAAAATAACGGACATTGCCCCGTATGACAAGACATCAAGTCTATATTCCACATACACGAAAAGAGAGCCTGATGACCTTGTTGACCCCAAAAATCCGGAAGTGAAAAATGTTGCGAATACATTATGGGATGAAACAAACGGGAATATTATAGATTACTCCCGCAAATGCTATGAATGGACAGCATCAAACATGACTTACGGGAATATGAACACCGGTCTGCATCCCATCACGGAACTGATGAATACCAAAGTCGGGGATTGCGGGAATTTTGCATCCGTATTCATTTCCCTGCTCAGGGCCAAGGGAATTCCTGCGCGGCACTTGGTGATGATTGACCCTTGGCATAAGGAGTATCACGTCAGGGCCGAATTTTATGTTCCTGCCTATGGTTGGGTTCCTGCAGATCCCACATTCAAAAACGGGAACCCTTTGGGAGACTATTTCGGGAAATTTACGGATTCCTACGTCGTGGTTTCACAGGGGGTAGGCCTCAGTATACAAGGTCCTGAAGGAAATACTACTATCGGTTTGCTTCAATCTTTTGCATACTGGTATTGGTATATTGTTTTAGGCCCGGTTTTCGAATTCAATCATTCGTTCAGCCTGCTGTAACATCAGGTTTCCGAATTTTATGCTTAGATATCCGCAGGATTTCCTAACTTTGGGGAAGGCTAAACGCCGGACACGGAGTATGCCACGGGAAAGGCGGCGGCCGGAAACCACATGATTAACAACTGATATGGAAAAGTACATTTTGGCCCTGGATCAGGGAACGAGCTCTTCGAGAGCAATTGTCTTCAATCACGAAGGCAGGATTATGGCGTCAGCACAGAAAGAATTTCCACAGCATTTTCCTCAGCCGGGATGGGTGGAGCATGACCCGAAGGACATCTGGTCGTCGGAAGCGTCGGTGGTGGCAGAGGCCATTACAGCTATGGGCATCAATGGTTTGAACATCGCCGGAATAGGCATCACCAACCAAAGGGAGACCACGATAGTGTGGGATGCTGAGACGGGAGAGCCTGTGTACAACGCCATTGTCTGGCAGGACAGGCGCACGTCGGCCTATTGCGACAGTCTCAAAGCGCAGAATCTGACGGATTACATACGCGAAAAGACGGGACTGATAATCGATGCATATTTCAGCGCGACGAAAGTGAGATGGATATTGGAGAATGTCAAAGGGGCTCGCGAAAGGGCCGAAGCCGGCAAGTTGCGTTTCGGTACTGTGGACAGCTGGCTGATATGGAATCTGACCCGCGGCGAAAAACACGTGACGGACGTCAGCAATGCGTCGAGAACTATGCTCTTCAATATCAATACCTTGAAGTGGGATGAAGAACTGTTGGAACTTTTCGGCATACCTGCATCGATGATGCCTGAAGTGCATTCTTCGAGCGAAGTCTACGGCTACACCAAGACAACTATTTTCGCACATGAAGTTCCGATTGCAGGCATCGCCGGCGACCAGCAGGCTGCGCTTTTCGGACAGATGTGCACAACACCCGGTTCGGTCAAAAACACCTACGGCACCGGCTGCTTTCTGCTGATGAATACTGGTGAAAAGCCCATTATATCGAAAAACAATCTCTTGACCACGGTGGCCTGGAAAATCGGTGAAACGGTAAATTACGCACTTGAGGGCAGTATTTTCGTGGCCGGCTCAGTGGTGCAGTGGCTGCGTGACGGACTGGGCATCATCAAATCATCGTCTGAAATCGAGGCCCTTGCGGAGACTGTACCGGACAATGGCGGAGTATATTTCGTACCTGCGCTGACGGGACTCGGCGCTCCGTATTGGGACCAGTACGCGAAAGGCTGCGTCTACGGCATCACACGTGGAACGACTGCGGCGCATATAGCCCGTGCGGCTCTCGAAGGCATCGCTTTCCAGACCATGGACATCGTGAACGCTATGGAGAAGGACGCCGGAGTCAGACTCGCGGAACTGAAAGTGGACGGCGGAGCTTCACGCAACAATCTGATGATGCAGTTCCAGGCAGACATCCTTGGCGCGGAAGTCATTCGGCCTAAGGTGACAGAGACCACGGCAATGGGGGCCTGCTATCTTGCGGGACTTGCCACAGGTTATTGGGAAAACCTTGATGAAATCAAGAATCAGTGGGAGGCGGAGACCATTTTCGGACCTGAGGCCGCAGAGGAGGACATTCTCCGCGAGAAGGCAGGCTGGAAAGATGCCGTCAGGAGGACTTTGTCTGAAAAATAATTTTTTTTGAAATAATATTCCAAAACAGCTTCAGTGACGTTAAAAAAAACAGATTATGGATATTTCATTATTTGACAAGTGCGTGTTCGAATTCGTGGGCACGATGGTAATGATACTTTTGGGTGACGGCGTCTGCGCTGCCTGCACTCTGGAAAAATCAAAGGCTAAAGGCGCCGGATGGATTGTCATCACTATGGCTTGGGGCTTCGCCGTGATGTGCGGCGTGTTCATCGCGGGACCATATTCCGGAGCGCACCTCAATCCTGCAGTGACGCTCGGCCTGGCAATCGGCGGAGGTTTCCCGTGGGAGAATGTATTGCCTTACGCTGCCGCCCAGATGCTCGGCGGCTTCTGCGGTGCATTGCTCGTCTATCTGTTCTACATTGATCATTACAAGGCATCTGCAGGCAATCCTGACGGCATTCTCGGCACTTTCTGCACCATGCCTGCCATCGAGCACAAAAGTGTGAATCTGCTCAGCGAAATTGTGGCTACCTGCGTGCTTGTATTCGTGATACTCGCACTCGGAACCAAATGCAATTCCGCCAATTGTTCCGGCATTACAGTCTCCACCGGCAGTTTGGGAGCCTTCCCTGTGACAGGCCTGATTATGGCTCTCGGTATGTCTCTCGGCGGCACGACAGGCTATGCAATGAATCCCGCCAGAGACCTCGGTCCCCGCTTTGCCCATTTCCTGCTTCCGATCAAAGGCAAGAGGGACAGCGGCTGGAGCTACAGCTGGGTACCTGTCATCGGCCCGTTCATCGGAGCATCCATTGCTGCCGGATTCTTTCTGCTTATTTATTGATGTATTTGCCCGAGATTGTCAGACTTGACAAATGCGTTGTAGGCAGCCCGCTTTCTTCGCTTGGCTGCCTACTCTTTTTCCTGACTACTGAGTGCAGGAGCATATATTGTGGATTACATCCGGCTTTTGTTTATCGTGGACGACGGTCCCTGTGTCTTTCCCAGGCCGGATTGAATCTTGCCGGGAAGCTGCTGAGCCGTAGCAGGGTCGAGCCGTAAGGGACAAGATCTATGGTCGTCAGGCTTCCTGGCACAATGTCGACATCGGAAGGAATCTCAGATGTGAAGCGATCTTCTTTCAAAGTCCAGTCTTCAATTTCGCAGACTTTGACTCGCAGCTTGACAGGAACAGACTCCGGATCAAAAGGATAACCGCCAACATTGGTTTTTATCACTTTAATATCATGGGAGACGAGTACGTAATTCCATTTTCCGGCAGGTGTCAGACTCCAGCTCTTGAAATCAGGATTTGCGGACTTTTTCCCTGCCAGATTATCGTACACGGCAGTGTCTTCTACAGCTTCTGCCGGAATATTTAAGGCAAATAACAGCGGTCCCCAGTTTAAACTGTAGCCTCCGCTCGGTCCTTTCTTCATCACAGCGTCCGTTGTCAGCACAACAGTGAAAACGTCTCCGCTCTTCCATTCCCTGCTTTCCGTGCGAAAACCAGGCTTGTGCAAAGTACACCATTTAGGAATGCGGTAAGTGAAATCCATCTGATGTTTTCTGTGTGAAATTCTGCCGTTGCGGTAGAAAGTGAAGTTGAATTTTATTCTTTCGTCGAAAGGATAGCCGGTGATTTCTTCGATTTTGACAGTCAGACCGTTTCCGAGATCGTAGACTACCTCAGACGGACCGTAAAGAGTGGCGACAGGATGGCCTTTGCGGTCCTTCATCCACATACGGGACACATAATTCGGGAAATACCTGTGCAGGTTGCCTATGCAGCATTCCGTCTCGTGAATCGGTCTGTACTGCATCCAGGTCTTTCCGTATTTGAAGGCATTGTGGTCAGAGGTGCCCGTTGAAATGAACTGGTTCGGACAGGAGAAATATTGCATTGCCTTGAAATCCTTTGTGATACAGCCGAAAGCGGCATTGAACATACAGCGCTCTATCCTGTCCGCCCACTGGACATCTCCTGTAGTGGAAAGAAAATATCCCATAGTCCATGTGTAATCTGTAATATCGCAGGTCTCATGGCTTGCAAGAAATCCGTTTCCTGCGAGTCCTTCCGTGCTTGAATTGACGCCGTCCACGAGCATATTCGCCTCCTCCATCTTGCGGTCGGCATTCAGAGCCTGCTGCAGATATTCTTCTTTGCCGGTATACGCATAGAGAATCATAGGGAGCTTCAGCATTTCGTTCATCGTGACTCCATGCATATTGAACGGCTTGTCATCCATGCAGTTGGCCGGATTCAATTCAGCGGATGCATTCTGCCAGATATATTCCGCGCGGCGCAGAAGCTCATCATTTCCAGTGATTGCCCAGGTCCAAAGCATACCTTCAATGTTCACTATAAAACGTGACAGGCACAATTCCTTCACCGAATATGAGAGGTAATTCTTCTCCAATGCTGCCGGAATGCGAGGGTCTCCGGTGGCCTCATAGCAGGCTTTCATCGCTCTGAAGAATACCGCAAAAGGCCATGCCATGGATTCAGTCTCAGAACCGAGACGGCCTTCAGGACGGTCTTCAGCGCGGATTTCCATCATCTGCCTGTTACGGAGAGCCCTGTATTTTTTGTAGTCATCCACCTTAGGGTCTGCCGTAATCTGGGCAACGAAATCATTCATTTCGGCTATTTCCTTCTCGGTGAATGTCTCTCCCTTCTTAAAAGGCAGCGGGTGCGAAAGGACATACTCCAGATTGTCGTTCCAGACATTCAACAGCTCCTCATCGTCAGTAAGATATCCGAGACGTGTGAGACCGTCAAGATAATAGGCCGTCTGTTCAAAACGCCACCAGTCGGCACCTCTGCTGTCCGAGTCCCTTTTCAACTCTCCGGCCCAAAGCGGGCTGTTGTAAGGGTAATCCATTGCCTCGGGATGGCCGGTCAGACCTTCCTTCTGCCTGCGCAGAGTCTCTTCCAGCCAGGCTTTTGGGGTGATGTCGGCAATAAGGCCTTCGCTGAATACCGCATATTGCGGAGCCGGAATATCGGCCGACTTGGAAACTACATTTTCCCGTGTACATGCCGACAGTGCCAAGACTGACGACAAAAGAATGATTCCTATATGTTTCATATTTCAAATTTCTTAGCAGTTCATGCCGCCGCAGCAGTTGATGACCTGACCGGTGACGTAGGCCGAGAGTTCGCTGGCGAGGAAGAGTGCCACGCCGGCAACGTCCTCCGGAGTACCAGGACGGCGGAGCGGGATATTTTTGCTCCATTCCTCGCGCATGGCTTCAGGGACGGCGGCTGTCATGTCAGTGGATATGAACCCCGGTGCTATACAGTTGGAACGGACTCCGCGTGCTCCGAGTTCTTTGGCGATGGATTTGGCCATGCCGATGATACCTGCCTTTGATGCCGCATAATTGCACTGGCCTGCATTTCCCGCCTCTCCGACCACTGACGAAAGCGAAATGATGCTTCCGCTGCGCTGACGTGCCATGATCGGTGCCACGGCATGGGTGTAGTTGAATGCCGATTTGAGGTTGCCGGCAATCACTGCGTCCCACTGTGCCTCATCCATACGCATAATCAGGCCGTCACGGGTAATGCCCGCATTGTTTACCAAAATGTCGATTTTGCCGTATTTCTCCTTGACCCCGGCTGCAAGTTCCTGAGCTTTGGCATAGTCCGCCGCATCGCAGGCAATGGCCTCGGCCTCCACGCCGAAAGCCTTGATTTCAGTCAAAGTCTCCTCGGCTGCCGCAGCGTTGGAGTGATATGTGAAGACGACAGCTGCGCCTTCAGAAGCGAATTTCAGTGCAATTGCACGACCTATTCCTCTTGATGCTCCGGTGATCAGAGCCACTTTTCCTTCCAATAGTTTCATTGTTGTATATTATTTAAAAATATTTCTTCTCGTTGGCATCGAGGGCGACGAAAATGAAAATCAGCGCCGTAAATGCCCAAAGTGACGAACCGCCATAGCTCACAAGCGGCAGCGGAATACCGATTACAGGCATAAGTCCGATCGTCATTCCGATATTGATGAACAGGTGCATAAAAATACAGCAGGCCACGCAATAGCCATAAATCCTCGTAAACGCCTCCCTGCTCTGCTCCGCGTCACGGATGATGAACCATATCAGCAGCACATACAATATAATCACTCCCAAAGTGCCCACAAAGCCCCATTCCTCACCTACGGTACAGAAAATGAAATCCGTACTCTGCTCGGGCACAAAGCCGTAGGTCGTCTGTGTCCCGTTCAGAAATCCTTTGCCCGTCACGCCGCCCGAGCCAATCGCAATCATCGACTGGTTCACATTGTAGCCCACTCCGGCCGGATCCTCTTTCATGCCGAGAAGCACCTCGATACGTTTGCGCTGGTGGTCCTGCAGCACATCATTGAAAAGAAAATCCGAAGAAAACACCAGTGCAACCCCCAATACAAATGCTCCCACGGAAAGCGCCGAGAAACCGCTCCTGTGGCGGAAACTGAAATACAGCACCACCGGAATGGCCAAGGCCGAAAGTCCCAAAATAATGTATAGCGGTTTGATCTGAAACTTCCATGAACCCTCTGCGGCACCTTCGGTAAGCATAGAATAAAACATCGGCAGGCAGCCTAACAGTGCAATCAGCGGAATTTCGATGAAACACCACCATTTTATATTTCCCGAATAAAGGCAGATCACAAAAGACACAACTGCGACAAGCACCAATATAGCCACGAAAGGTGAAGCCACAAGCGTCAGAATGAACAGCAGAATCGCCATTCCGAGCATGAAAATCCACCAGCCCGACAGACCCTCCCTGTACAGCATGAAAATGAAGCCTACATACACCAGGACCGAACCTGTCTCATTCTGCAGCAGGATAATCAGCATCGGCACGGCCAAAACCGCCATTGTGATGATAAAATCCCTTGCCCGCGAAATCTTGTAGCCCTGCCGGCTCATATACGCAGCCAACATCAGTGACGTGGCGATTTTCGATATTTCCGCAGGCTGGAACCTGATCGGCCCGAACTCAAACCACGAATGCGAGCCTTTCGCCTCCACGCCCAAAAATATCACCGCCACCAACATCAGCAGCACCGCAATGTAGATATACAGCGACAGCACCTCATAGGCCCGGGGATTTATCCAGAACAAAATTATCGCAATGATTACCAGCGAACTGAGTATCCAGACAAACTGTTTTCCGCTGCGGCAGCTCCAGTCAAAAATCGATGCAGGCTCAGACGAGTGCACTGAAGCATAGATATTGATCCAGCCGATAATGACCAAGATAAAGTAAATCAGCACTATCTTCCAGTCGATAGTGTTGAACCAACTTCTCTTGCTGTATTTACCTGGTCGTATCATTTTTTCCTGACTTTAACCCTATCCATCAGATTGCCGTTCAAAACCCTGTCCTCCAAAGGCTTGCGCGAGTCGGAAATCTCACCCGACAGATATTTTTCCACAAGCAGCGAAGCGATAGGCGCCGCCCAGGTCGCTCCGAAACCTCCGTTCTCCACGTATGCCATCACCGCAATCTTCGGGTCATCCTTCGGCGCGAAACACATGAATACGCTGTGGTCGGCACCGTGAGGGTTCTGTGCAGTGCCGGTCTTGCCGCAGATTTCCAGCCCCGGCACAGCTGCGATGCTTGCCGTACCTCCCGAACCGAAACCGCTGTTCACGGCCCTGTACATTCCGTTGATTACCTTAGGAAAATGCACTGTGTCCACCGCAGTGTAGTTGCGCGTCCTGTATTTGTCGTCGATTTTCACGTTCTCCGAATCCTTGATGATATGCGGGGTGATATAATAGCCGCGGTTGGCAATTGTCGCGCAGAGATTTGCGATATGAAGCGGCGTACAGCCGATTTCTCCCTGACCGATGGAAAGCGAAATCACCGTCGTTGCCTTCCATCCGCCCTTGTGGTATACACGGTTGTAATATTTCGATGAAGGAATGTTTCCGCCCAACTCCGAAGGGAAATCGCTTCCGAGCTTGTGTCCGAAACCGAAGCTCTGCACGGCTGCATTCCAGGCGTCCATAGCCTCGTCTATGCTGTCGTATTTCTTGCTTTCAAGCAGAGCACGCAGCACATAACAGTAGTAAGCATTGCAGGACATCATAATCGACTCCTCCAAGTCCAGCGGAGACTTATGTGGGTGACAGCCTAATTTGTGCTTGCCGAAATGATAACCCCTGCTGCACGGGAAGCTCGAATTGGGTGTGATGACACCTTCCTCAAGGCCGATAAGCCCGTTGACTAATTTGAACACCGAGCCCGGAGGATAAGAAGCCTGTACGGCCCTGTTGAACATCGGTTTGTACGGGTTCGAGACAATCTCATTGTAGTGCTGTCCTATGTCCGCAAGCATATCCACATCGATACCCGGTGACGACACCATGGTGAGAATTTCTCCCGTTGACGGCTCGATTGCCACTAACGAGCCCACCTTGTTCTCCATCAGCATCTGTCCGTAGTGCTGCAGTTCCGCGTCAATGGTGGTCACGATATTCTTGCCCGGCACGGCTTCCTTGTCCATTTCTCCGTCCCTGTAACGCGATTCTATTTTATTCCTTGAATTCCGCAGATAGATATTATATCCCTTCTCGCCCTTCAGTTCCTGCTCACGTGCCGCTTCGATGCCGGTCTTTCCTGCATAGTCGCCCGAGCGGTACTCGTCCGGGTGCCTCTTCAGGAAATCAGCGTCCACCTCTGACACATAGCCGAGCAGATTTCCACCCGCATTGTAGGGATATTCGCGTATACTTCGGGCCTGTCCGCTGAAGCCAGGGAACTTGTATTCCACCTCCGAGAATTTGATGTATGTCTCGGCAGGCAACTGCTTGAACATCACCATGGTCTGGTAGCCGATGCGCTTGCGGAAACGGCGGTATTCGGCCATTTTTTCGCGTATAGTCTCGACAGGTACATTCAGGATTTCACTCATCATCAGCGTGTCGAAAGGCTCCACGTCGCGGGGGGTGCATAGCAGGTCGTAAGCCACCTTGTTTCCGACCAGGATCTTGCCGTTGCGGTCGTAGATAATGCCTCGCGTAGGGTATATGGTCTTGTACACCATTGAGTTGTTGGAAGCGTCCGTCTTATATTTGTCATCTAAAATCTGGATGTAGAAAAGTCTTCCAACAAGTATCAGTGCGGCAATGACCAGGCCGATGAGGAGTTTGTTCTGTTTGTTCAGTTTCATCGGTCGCTGCCATTTAGAATGTTAACGACGAGAAGTGACAGCAGGGTGTTGAGCAGCAGTGAACTGAAATAATGAATGCAGTTCAGACCGAAACTGCGTGAAGCGGCACCGTCGAGTGTGAGATAAAACAGGAGGAAAAGAGCCTGCGAAGTGAGAACGGCGGTAAAGATTTTGCCGAAGCCCTCTTTTTTGTAGGTAAATATATCTTTCCTGATTATCAGGTCCTTATCCATGTATATTCGTAAAATTCCCGTTCTTGCCAATGCCACGGGCACCAATGAAGCGGCGTTCAGGCCGATAATGCCTTCGGAGAAAAAATCCACGGCAAGTCCTGACAACAGGGCTATGAACATGCAGAGGGGAGTGCCGACGCTGAGCGGAATGCATAGTACCATGCCTGCTAAAATGGACACCGTAACAAGCGGAGTGAACTGGAAATAGCTGTAAATCACCATCTGGCAGATCAGCAGGAGCAGATATAATATGGCAAAATATGGTCGTTTCATAGCTTGTCCTCCAATTCTTTGATTTCGTCCATATTGATGTTTTCAACTACCATCACATATTTCAGACTGCCGTAATCTGTAAACAGTTGAATGTCAATATCAAAGGTTGCCCCATTGACTATGCGGCTGCCCTGGATCGTGCCGAGCGGAATGTCTGAAGGGAAGAGTGAGGAAAAGCCGCTGGTATAGACCGTGTCGCCTTTCTCGAAAACGATATGGCTCGGGATTTCTTTCAGTATGGCTTTGTTGCTGCTGAATCCGTCCCAGACCATAGGACCTATCTGGCCGTCATGGCCTATCCTCGTGCTGACCTTCATTTCGGTGTTCTTGAAGGAACGTGCATAGCTGAAATGTCTGGTCACTGCATCGATAATGCCGACGACTCCGTCCGAGGTCATCACTCCGTTGCCGACCTTCACGTCATCCTCGGAACCTTTGTTGATAATCAGATAGTTATGCTGGGTGTTATTGCTGATTTTGGCGATGTCGGCGAAAGTGTATCTGAAATTGCCTATGACGTACTGCTGCTGGGAACGGATGTTCTCGAGTGTCTGGGTTTCACCGAGTTGCATCCTCAGGGCGAAATTCTCTTCCGCCAAGGCGCCATTGGTCTTGGCCAAAGAAAAATAATTCTTCATGCCGCCCGTCCAGTTGGCGACAGTCCCGCAGATGTCGTTGATTCCGCGTGCCACCCAGGTGTTCTGCAGGTCGCTGTTGTATCGTAACATCATCAATGCAGCCACTTCCAAAAGAATGAAGACGGCTGCATTAACTATGTATGTTATGATTTTGTTGTCGCGCACTATCTCATCAGGAACGAGTAATTGTCAGTATTCTTGATGGCAAGACAAGTACCTCGTGCAACAGCTCTCAGAGGGTCTTCTGCAACGTGGAAAGGAATATTCATCCTGTCAGAGAAACGTTTCGCTATACCTTTGAGCAGCGATCCGCCTCCCGCAAGGAAAATTCCGTCGTTCACGATGTCGGCATACAGTTCAGGCGGTGTCCTCTCCAGCACTTTGATGATGGCCTCCTCGATTCTTGACACTGATTTGTCGAGACAATGTGCGATTTCCTGATAGGTGATGGTTGCGTGAACCGGATGAGCCGTCATAAGGTTCGGACCTGTAATCTGGTATGGCTCAAGCTCTTCGTCCAACTCAGGGAGCACAGAACCGATGGCTATTTTGATCTTTTCCGCAGACACGAGACCCACTCTCAGGTTGTGCTGCTGGCGGAGATACTGCTGGATATCATTGGTGAACACGTCTCCTGCCACCTTGATGGAGTCCTGACATACGATACCGCCGAGTGAAATCACCGCAATCTCGGTTGTACCGCCTCCTATGTCGACGACCATATTTCCTTTCGCGGCCTGTACGTCAAGTCCGATACCGAGAGCGGAAGCCATAGGCTCATGAATCAGATAGACCTCGCGGCCTCCGGCATGCTCTGTGGAGTCGCGCACGGCACGGATTTCGACCTCCGTACTTCCCGAAGGAATGCCTACAACTATTTTGAGGTTAGGAGTAAAGAGAAAACGCTTTTTGCTGTTTACCTGTTTGATGAAGCCTCTGATCATCATCTCGGCAGCGTTGAAGTCCGCAATGACTCCGTCTTTTAAAGGTCGTATCGTTTTGATGCCCGGATTTTCCTTTTCCTGCATCAGTTTCGCTTTCTGTCCCAATGCAATCAGCTTCCCTGTTCCGGTGTCTACCGCCACAATGCTCGGCTCATCCAGGACAATCTGATCGTTCTGGAAGATGATGGTATTAGCCGTTCCTAAGTCAATTGCAAATTCTTGTGTAAAAAAACCAAATCCCATTTGTCGTAGAAAATGTTAAAAAGTTTATTAAAAGCCCCGAAAGACATATTAAGTTACAAATTTACGAATTTTCTCGGAATATATTGGGTGGCGAATTAAAAAAATAAACAGAATATGCGAAAAAATAATTAAATGCTTAATTTTGCATGAGCAAAAGGACTGAATTATGAAACGGGAAAAATATGCGGTGATAATGGCGGCCGGCAGCGGGTCGAGAATGGGTGCGGACAGACCCAAACAATTTCTTGAATATGACGGAAAACCTATATTGCGTCACACCATCGAATTGTTTCTTAAAGCTTGTGAAGATGTGCGGATTGTGGTGGTCCTGCCTGAAGATTACATCGGATATTGGAAATCATACTGCCTGAAAAACAATTTCATCTGCCGCCAGAGCTTTGCGAAAGGTGGGCTAACCCGTTTCCATTCGGTGAAAAATGCACTGAAAATGGTGCCTGACGGGGCTGTGGTGGCAATTCATGACGGTGTGCGTCCTTTTGTGAGCGTGGACTTGATACAAAAAATGTTCGATTTGGCTGAGAATTGTCCCGCTCTCATACCGGTGTTGCCGAGCGTGGACACATTGAAGGTCCTGGACAAACTTACAGATTCCGACTTGCCGGACGGACTCGCCGCTTTGGAGACCGCCGAAGGGGAGTCCGTCGACAGAAGCAGAATTTACGCCGCCCAGACTCCCCAGCTTTTTCATTCCGAAATGCTTAAGGCGGCCTATTCCCAGGCCTACGACTTAGGTTTCACCGATGATGCTTCAGTGGTGGCCAAATACGGAAAGAACCTCTCCTACGTACTTGGGGAGAGGTTCAATATCAAAATCACTACGCCTGACGACCTGGTTATGGCCAAAGTCCTGAACGCTATTCTTTCTTAAGTCTGCCGACACTGTCCGAGAAACTTGTGCTGTTGTATTCCTTTACCCAAACCTGGCGCTCGATGGCCTGGTCGAGGGAAATCTGTGTCTCCGTGGACTGGATATACGGAATCTTCTGTATGGTATTCAGCAGAATCTCCATCAGGTGGTCGTGGTCGAAGCAGTAGAGCTTGACTAAAAGCGCATGCTTTCCGGTTACGAAATGACACTCTACAATCTCAGGTATTTTTTTGAAACATTCGATTACCTCAGGATACTTGTTGGATTCTGAAAGCGAGACGCTGACGAAAGCGCAGACGCTGAGCCCCAATGCCTGAGGCTTTACCAATATGCGTGAACCTGTAATGACTCCGTTCGTTTCCAGTCTCTTGACTCGCTGGTGGATTGCTGCTCCTGACACTCCGCATTCTCTCGCTATTTCCAAAAACGGCATCCTTGCATTCTTTACAAGGAAAGACAGAATTTTCTGGTCAAAGGGGTCAATCTGATACTTTGATGATGACATAACTTACAATTTTTAACCTGAACCGGATGCAAAAGTAGGAAATTTCATCAAAATTGCCAAATTATTTTTTGCCTCTTTTTCTGTTTGTCGGAGGATTTTGCTCAATTATTGCCTTGCAGGCCTCTTCAGTGAGGTTTTTTACATCTGTGCCTTTTGGAATTTTGTAGTTGTTTCCGGCGTGTTTGATGTATGGACCGTAGTTTCCATTTATAACTTTGATGTCGCTTGCCTCAAATTCTGCGAGCACTGCATTGGCTGCTTTGTCCGCACTTTCGTCAATCAGTCTGCAGCATGCTTCGAAATTGATAGTCATCGGGTCCGTACCTCTCGGTAGAGAAACGTTCCTGTCTCCGTATTTGATATACGGTCCGAAGCGTCCTTTTGTGCAGATGATGTCTATTCCCTTATAATTTCCAACCGTGCGTGGCAATTCGAAAAGTTTGAGGGCATCTTCGAGAGTGATGCTTTCAATCAGTTGTCCCGAACCGAGACTTGCGAATTTTCTGTTTTCTCCTTCGCCGATCTGGATATAGGGGCCGTAGGCTCCGAATTTTGCGGTCACAGCGGCTCCACTTACCGGGTCAACGCCCAATTCCCTGCTCACATGACTGTATTCCTTCACTGCGAGCACGTCGTCGATTCTGTGATGGAAAGGATTGTAGAAACTTTCGATGACTTCCGTCCATTTCTTTTCACCGTCTCCGATCTGGTCGAAATCCTTCTCCACATTCGCCGTGAAGTTGTAATCCATTATTTCTCCGAAATTCTTCACTAAATAGTCGGAAACAATGATACCGATTTCCTGAGGCAGCAGTCTGTCCCTCTCGGCGCCCACATTTTCTGTCTTGACCGCTGATGAGATGACTCCATTCTTCAAGCTCAGATTTGTAACCTCATGCTTCACTCCTTCCTTGCTGCCTTTGACTACGTAACCTCTTGCCTTCGTGAGAGTTGTGATGATGGATGCGTAGGTTGAAGGACGTCCGATGCCCAATTTTTCGAGTTCTTTCACGAGTGTCGGTTCGGAGTAGCGTGACGGCGCAGAGGTGAATTTGCACTCGGCCGTTATGCCTTTCTCTTCCATGATGTCTCCCGGATTGACCTTAGGCAGGATTACGCTGCCGTCTTCCTGTTGTGCGTCGTCCGAACTCTCCATATAGAGTTTGAGGAAGCCGTCGAAAAGCACTTCACTTGCCTGGGCCACAAAGAGTTCGCTGCTCTTGTCCGAAGCTATCTTGATATTGGTGTTGAGGACTTTAGCGTCTGCCATCTGTGATGCGACAGTGCGTTTCCAGATGAGTTCGTAAAGACGTTTTTCCTGAGGGGTGCCCTCGATGGAAGTATTCTTGATGAAGGTCGGACGTATTGCCTCGTGGGCTTCCTGCGCTCCCTTTGCAGTGGTCTTGAACTGGCGTACCCGTGAATATTCTTCGCCGAAATTTTCGCAGATGAATTCTTTGGCGGTGTTGATGGCGAGGGATGAGAGGTTGGTGGAGTCGGTACGCATATAGGTGATGTAGCCGCTCTCGTAGAGCTTCTGGGCCGTGCTCATGGTCTGGCTCACGCTCATGCGGAGTTTGTGTCCGGCTTCCTGCTGGAGGGTTGAGGTCGTGAACGGTGCCACAGGCTTTTTGACAGCTTCCTTTTTGTCTACGGATTTGACGCTGAAAGCTGCTCCTATGCATTTTTCGAGGAAGTGACGTGCTTCGTCAATGCTTTTGAATCTGGTTTCGAGGGTGGCCTTGAGGAGGGTCTTGGCCGGAGAACCTGCCGGATGGAAGACCGCATCCACTTTGTAATATGCTTCATGATTGAAAGCGAGGATTTCCCTTTCCCTGTCAACGATGAGCCTCAATGCTACTGATTGTACGCGGCCTGCAGAGAGTTTCGGCTGCACTCTTTTCCAAAGCACCGGCGAAAGTTCGTAACCCACAAGGCGGTCGAGCACGCGGCGTGCCTGCTGGGCATCCACAAGGTTCATGTCGATTTCCCTCGGATTTTTAAGGGCGTTCACGATGGCTGTGTTGGTAATTTCGTGGAATACAATACGTTTGGTGTTTTCTTTCTTCAGTCCAAGGACATCGAAAAGATGCCATGAAATAGCCTCTCCCTCGCGGTCTTCATCGGATGCGAGCCACACTGTCTCTGCTTTTTTTGAAAGCTGCTTCAGTTCGCTGACCACTTTCTTCTTGTCCGCAGGTATGACATACAGCGGTTTGAAGCCGTGTTCAATGTCAATGCTGAGACCTTTGTCGTCCAGGTCACGGATGTGTCCGAAACTTGATTTGACGATGTAGTCGTTACCCAAAACTTTCTGAAATGTTGACGCTTTTTTCGGCGACTCGACGATGATTAGGTTTTTTCCTTCGCTCATTTTTTCCTCGTTTTCTGATTTTGAAATGCAAAGTAAGGCACAAATCGGGCAATTTTCCAAATTTAATCGCTAAATTTGCGTTTTTATAGGTGAAAAATGAGAAAATTCCGCCTTTTTTGATGAAAATGGCAGGTGGAATGAAAAAAATTGGACAGTATGACAGATAAGACGAAAAAAAGAATTATCAAATGGTTCTGGATAATTTTCCTTGTGCCGGTTTGTGCATTTTTGTGTATGATTTTGGCTGTGTGGCTTTTTGCGGACATTCCTTCTTTCGAGGAGCTTGAAAATCCGGACAGCAAATTGGCTACCCAGGTGATTGCCGAGGACGGGGAAATCCTGACCACTTTCCATATAGAAAACAGGTCTTTCGTCTCGTACGAGGAGCTGTCGCCCTATCTCGTGCAGGCCGCTGTGGCTACCGAGGATGTGCGTTTCTACCAGCATTCGGGCATTGATTTCCCTTCGCTCGGACGTGTGCTGGTGAAGACCCTGCTTCTGAGCGATTCGTCGCAGGGAGGTGGAAGTACGATTACCCAGCAGCTGGCGAAGACGCTTTATCCGCGTGCGGACGTGTCGAGCAATGTGCCCGGCTGGTCGAAGGTCAAAATGGTGTGGATCAAGCTGAAAGAGTGGATTACCGCCGTGAAGCTGGAGCGCAACTACACCAAGGACGAGATTATGGATATGTATATGAATGCGGTGTTCTTCGGCAGCAATGCCTACGGTATCAAGGCGGCATCCCAGACGTTTTTCGCGAAGAATCCTGCTGATCTGACCGTTGAGGAGGCGGCGACTTTGGTCGGTATGGTCAACAAACCGACGCGCTACAATCCGGCTATCAATCCGGACAAGTCGCTTGTGCGCCGCAATTTCGTGATTTCGCAGATGCAGAAGGCCGGGTATCTTAGCAAGAGTGCCTGCGACAGCATTCAGGCTCAGCCTATCGTGCTTGACTATCAGATTCAGGACCACAATGCGGGTTTTGCCCCTTATTTCAGGGATATGCTGCGTCGCACGATGAATGCTAAGGAGCCAAAGCGCTCGTCTTATTATCAGTATGAGGATTATGTTGTGGATTCGCTGCAGTGGGCGGATGACGCTTTCTACGGCTGGCTCAACAAAAACAAGAAGGCTGACGGGTCGTCATACAATCTTGACAAGGACGGTCTGCGTATCTATACGACCATCAACTACAAGATGCAGAAATATGCAGAAGAGGCTGTGGCAGAGCATCTTGGCAAGGATTTGCAGAAGGCGTTCTGGCGGGATTTGAGATATAAGGCCAACAAGCCTTATTCAAATAATGTGGACAGGCAGACCCGCGACAGGTTGATGGAGCAGGCCCGCCGCTGGAGTGACCGCTACCGTATGATGAAGAAGGCGGGCAAGTCGGAATCAGAAATCAGGAAAAGTTTCAATGAGAAGACGGAAATGCGTATTTTCTCTTGGAAATCACCGGGTTACATCGACACGCTGATGACTCCGAATGACAGTATCCTGTATTACAAATCGCATCTGCGTGCGGCGTTTATGGCCATGGAACCGTCTACCGGTCATGTCAAGGCATACGTGGGAGGTCCGAATTACCGCTATTTCAAATATGACAATGTGCGTCAGGGCAAACGCCAGGTGGGTTCTACAATCAAGCCTTTCCTTTACACTCTTGCGATGCAGGAGGGTATGTCGCCTTGTGACAGGGTTGCGAATGTGCCTCAGACTTTCTATGGCAATGATACGACCTGGACACCGCGAAGCACCGATAAGGATGAGTGGATAGGTCAGATCGTGACGCTTAAATGGGGGCTTGCGAAGAGTTCCAATAATATTTCAGCCTATCTGATGAAGCAGTACGGTCCTGAGGCTATGGTGGAAATGATGAAGAAAATGGGTATAGGCAGCCATCTCGACCCTGTGCCTTCGCTCTGTGTTGGCGCCGCGGATTTGTCTGTGTATGAGATGGTTGCGGCCTATAATACTTTCCCTTCACGCGGAGTGTATGTGAATCCGATTTTCGTTACACGTATCGAGGACAATCTGGGCAATGTGCTCGGAGAGTTCACCAACCGCAAGAAGGAGGCAATCAGCGAGTATACGGCATACCTTATGGCGAACCTTATGCAGGGTGTCGTGAACAACGGTACCGGTGCGCGTCTTCGTTCGAAATACGGTCTGCGCGGTGAGATTGCCGGCAAGACAGGTACTACGAATGACAACTCGGATGGTTGGTTCATCGGTTATACTCCGTCGCTGACTGCAGGTATCTGGGTCGGCGGTGAGGACAGACAGATTCACTTCGAGTCTCTTGCTCTCGGCGGCGGTTCCAATATGGCGCTTCCGATTTGGGGTATATTCATGAAGAAGGTGCTTGCGGATGGCACGACGGGCATTTATGAGTCTGACCGCTTCCTCGCTTCGCCGGGCATCAAGCTCAATCTCGACTGTGACGGCTCCGACGCCGATGCGTTTGCCAATTCATCTGACGAATCGGATTATTTCAATTAGTCCCTTCCTATCATCCTTAGTGCAGTATATGAATGTTATGACAGTCGTTGGCAGGATGGGTTTGGAGAGGTTTCGGCGGAACTATGTTCCGCCTTCATCCCTCCCACGCCGTAGGCGCGGGCCCCTCCCTCTAACGAGCCGAGGGTGGCTGGCCTCTCCAAACCCATCCTTCCGACGACTTGCTACTCGCCCCGTTGTCATCCCGATTGAATCCTCCTTCATGGCATTCCGACCGAGTTCCTTTCTGTCATCTCGATCGAGCACTATTCTGTCATCTCGACCGAGCGTAGCGAGTGGAGAGATCTTGGTCATTTTACGAATATGTAAAAAATGAAAGTAAAAATATAAAAACAATAACAAATGAAAAAAATAGCAGTGATTTACGGCAGCGACTCCTCTGAATGGGAGATTTCGCAGCGCAGCGGGGAATTTACCGCTTCACGTATTGACGGCAGCAAATATGACGTGTATGAGATTTTTGCCCGTTTCGGCAAATGGACTCTTGTGGCATATAGAAAGAGAAATGCCGTCAGAGTGAAGTTGGAAGAGGGGCTGGAAATAAATAAAAATGACTTTTCGGTCGAACTTGACGGTGTTAAGGTCAAATTTGATTACGCCTACATTATGCAGCACGGACGTCCGGGTGAGAACGGTCTTCTGCAGGGGTATCTCGAAATGCTCGGCATTCCTTTCAGTTCATGCAGCGCCTTTGTGTCTGCCATTACTTTCGACAAATATTCAAGCAAGGCCTATATGCGTGATTTGGATTATGTCAAGGTGGCTGAGGATATTTTCATCCGCAAGGGCGATGACCTGACGGGTATGGCGGAGAGGGCCGTGGCAAAATTGGGTCTGCCTATGTTCGTGAAGCCGACTGACGGAGGCAGCAGTTTCGGCGTGACCAAGGTTCACAGTGCCGAAGAGTTTGAAAAGGCTGTGGAATATGCTTTTGCAGAGGATGGTACGACCGTGCTTGTGGAGAAAGGCATTGCAGGCCGCGAAATCACTTGTGCTGCGTATAAGTCAGCTGAGGGTGTCAAGGCTCTGCCTGTTGTGGAGATTGTGACTGACCACGATTATTTCGACTATGACGCCAAGTACAATGGCGAGAGCGAGGAAATCTGTCCGGCGCAGTTGGACGCTTCAGTTTATGCCAATGTTCAGGAAGTTACCCGCAAGCTCTACTCCCACATGGGATGCGACGGAGTGGTCCGTTTCGACTACATCCTTGCTGAGGACGGTCTTTACTGCCTCGAACCGAATACCATCCCGGGCATGACCGCTGCTTCCCTCGTCCCTAAAATGGTCCGTACCGCCGGCCTCGATATGACCGACTTCCTGACTGGAATAATCGAAAGCCGGTAACTCCTGTGCACATCAGGCAATTGTTGGTAGGGTGGGTTTGGAGAGGTTCCGGCGGAACTTTGTTCCGCCTTCATCCCTCCCGTCATATCAATCCCCTTGCATCCCCTAAGGGGAATAGGCGGCTTTGCCGGCTTTCCGTATTTTGGAACAAAATACCCGCCTAAGCCGCTGCGGCTGATGCCGCAATCGCCACTCCGTGGCTCCAAGCCACGCATGGTATAATAGAATAGCCGAGGGTGGCTGGCCTCTCCAAACCCACCCTACCGACGATTGCTGCTACGTGGCTTCAAAATGACTTCTGTATTCTGTCATCTCGACCGAGCGCTATTCTGTCATCTCGACCGAGCGTAGCGAGTGGAGAGATCTTGTACACACCAGGCAATTGTTGGTAGAGTGGCATCATTAGCTTTATCCAGAAGTTGGCTGTGTTTTGGGGATGAATGTGCGAAAAACGCTTTGCCTTCCTCAAAAACGGGGTGTTTTAAGGACAAGTTTTTAAAATTTTGATTATGTTACTGAAAGAATTAATCGAAAAGGGCTCTGCAATGCTCGCGGAGCAATATCCCGGACAAGAGGCCCGGGAGACGGTCTATACCCTTTTCGCCAAGATTCTCGGCACACAACGCTACACACACATCATCGAACCTGCCTGCGAAATCACTTCAGACAAAGCCGCTGAGGCATTGCGGCTGCTTGACAGACTTGCTGCCGGCGAACCCCTGCAGTACATCCTCGGCACGGCGGAGTTCTACGGCCGCAGCTTCCACGTCGCTCCCGGTGTACTTATTCCGCGTCCCGAGACCGAACTCCTCTGCAAAACCGCACTTGACCGGATTTCCGAACGCCATCCTGCAGTGAAACCAATGCGCATAGCGGACCTCTGCACCGGCTCCGGATGCATTGCATGGACCATGGCCGCGGAACTCCACAGGCGCGGAATCGTCGCCGACATCACCGCGCTTGACCTCTCGCAGGACGCCCTCGACATTGCCTCGGCACAAAACATCGGAGACTGTCCGGCTCCGCACTTTCTTCGCGCAGACGTCCTCGGAGCGGCTTCCGGCATCCGTCCCGGCGATTGCCCGGAAGAGCAATCCTGCAGCCTTTCCGACATAATTCCTGCAACGGAGCAGTTCGATGTCATCCTCAGCAACCCTCCTTATGTACGCGAAAGTGAGAAAGCCCTTATGCGCAGCAATGTCCTCGACCATGAGCCACACATGGCTCTTTTCGTCCCCGACTCCGATGCCCTCCGCTTCTATCGTGCCATCGCCGCTTTCGCCGCCTCACACCTTGCCCCGGCCGGCTTCTGCCTTGTAGAAATCAACGAAGCCCTCGGCCCGGACACCGCTGAATGCTTCCGCTCTGCCGGCTTCACCCACGTCGAAATCCTCCATGACCTCTCATCCAAACCCCGCTTTGTCCTTGTTTCCCGTTAGAAACTCAGCCTTTCTGCCTGCCACTGTACCGCTTCGTGGACAAACCCATTATTTTATCGAAAAGTCGTGAGAAATAAAAGGGCAATGTCAGTGTCAATTTCAAACCGAAGGTAATTTGACTAAAACTAAATTGGTATGAACTTCAATCATTTTGGTTAGTCTAACTATATGTGATTTTTGAGAAAACCGACTTTTTTACAGCAAACTATTTGTTTGAATCGCGCTTCTACATTTGTGGGAGCGCGATTTTGAAACTTAAGTGATTACTTTTTTTTTACGCGGATAGTTCTTTTTACCTTTACATCGCTGAAAATTCCTTGTTTTTCCACTCATTATGAGGGACTTCTATGAGGCTTTCAGAGAGTGGTAATAATGTATTGGCAATACTTAAATGTGATGTAAATGTAATAATTAAACTATGGGTATTATGAAAAGAAAGTATTTTATGACGGCTGCAACTGCATTGTCTATTGCGGCAATGGTCTGTATTTCGTGCGAATTTGTGGACATCGAGAAAAAGAATTTTCCGAATGATTATGTAGACTTGAGCGATGTGGCGCAGCTGATGGCGGCTCTGCCTCTGGAAAAGGAGCAGTTGAAGGAAGTGTATGATGCCGTGAATGCTTCGAGTGCCAATGGCTATGATGAGGAGTACACTTTGACGCGTCTGTTTGAAAACCCGGGTAGCGGTGTGGGTGACGGGCAGACCACTAAAGCCGCCGGACGTTATGGGACTCCGCTCAAATCGATGATTGAGGAGCATTTGAAAGGCTTGGTGGAAACAAAGGCGGCTAATTCAGGATGCGAAAGCTGCTATTTGGCCGTGTTGCGTGATTTGGGTGTGGACGGTTTTATGCGTGTCCTAAGTGACTCGGATATGCAGATCTATTGGCCATATTCCGGCAGTTGGAACGGTGAGGATTTTCCCGTCGTTACTTTCGACCCTGAGAGCAAGGCTGAAAAGAATGTGGGCTATAAATTAACGGTGGATGCTGACGGACATCGCGGCGTTGAGGAAGTGATTGTGGATGAGGCTCTCGCAAAAGACACTCCTGTCTGGGTAATCAACAGAAATTCCGATGCTGGGGCCAAGACGCTCGAAATGCTCAGACGTGAGGATCCCGATTGGGGCAGTGGCGGTACTATTGTCGTGAGACCTGCTTCTTTAAGGTTCAGGACAAAAGCTCCAGAGGCTGAGAAATCGAAATGCCTTATTTTGGAGAAGTTCAAGGCAAAGTCCCATTTTGAAAGCTGGTTTGCAGGGGCGTCGGAATTTTATGTCAAGACGGGTTATGTCGAGGATTTCACTGCGACGACTGAAGCAGAAATGAGACTGTACAATCCTGCAATTACAGATTTCCTGGTGGTTGTGAAGCGTGGCGAGTTGAATAAGGAAATTGACTGCAGTGCCATGTTGATTTCGGATTGGACGACTCAGATGGAAAGCTGTGCCTTTATGATTGTGGAAGACGATGGAGGAACGCAAAAATCCTGGGACTGTTCGGCAATAGTGAAAATAGCTTCAAAGAGTTATGGTTTTGATATATCTATTCCGTTGAATTCCCGTGATGACATTGTGTGGCGCGGTCAGCTGAGCAACAAATGGTTGGCGGCACACAGTGAAGTCTTAGGGCATTTCGGTGAGGTGGATTTGACATTCAGAGTGGAAGAATATTAGGTTTTGGATAATGATATTCGTGTGTAAAAACGATTTCTTCTTCATTAAAAGAATGCGCAACGCCGCGACGGTCTTGTGCATTTTCACTCTGGACTCATTCTAAAAATGAATATATAGAGTAACTATATAAACGACAAGAAAAGTATTGCATTAGTTCAAAGCCAATTGTGCAATTGGATGGATAAGACATTAAACTGAGATAAATCAATGGCAAAAATTATAGTTCAAAATACTGATATAACAATTATCTCCGTCAACGGCGAAGATTATATTTCGTTGACGGATTTGGCACGACATAAAAGCGATGAGCCTAACGCCGTGATTGCAAATTGGTTGCGCAGCCGTAATACAATAGAGTATTTAGGCATTTGGGAACTGCTTTACAATCCGAATTTTAAACCCACCGAATTCGAGGGGTTTAGACGACAGGCAGGGCTGAATGCATTTACGCTTTCGTCAAAGAAATGGACGGAAACGACAAATGCTATCGGTATAATCGCTAAATCAGGACGTTATGGCGGAACGTACGCGCATAAAGATATTGCGTTGAAGTTTGCAAGTTGGATATCTGTTGAGTTTGAACTTTATATTGTCAAGGAGTTTCAGCGGTTAAAGGCGGATGAACAGCGGTTATTGGGTTGGTCGGCGAAGCGAGAATTGTCGAAAATCAATTACCGCATACACACAGATGCCATAAAGCAGAATCTTATTCCTGTAGAGGTTACTCCGGCACAGGCGGGTATCATCTACGCCAATGAAGGCGATGTGCTGAATGTGGCGATGTTCGGTGTAACGGCAAAGCAATGGCGCGAAGCCAATCTTGACCTCAAAGGGAACATACGCGACTATGCCACAATCAACGAACTTATCTGCCTGT